>CAZGWK010000020.1:0-53024 GCA_964529285.1 uncultured Actinomycetota bacterium | reverse complement strand
GGCCGAGCTCATATTCGCCCGCAACGTGATCGATTGATAACCAGTGCGGGCGCACCGGCGCGCTACCAAGACATACCGCGGGATCCGGCGAAAGAAACCCCGAACCGGCTCGCAGCCGGTGGGGAACACGGACGGGCAACGTGCCGGACGGACGGTTTCGATGGAAGGAGGGTGAAACGAGTTGAACGATGTGAAGGAGCGAGTTGAGGGATTCCGCGGGATGGGACGGGAGCTGTACGACAGGCTGCAGCTGTACACTTATCCGGTAGCCGTAAGGTACGTGGGGGATACCGCCGAGATCCCGGATGGTTTCGCCAGGCCCGGCGACGATGGGGAGCGGCTGTATCCCTGCACCGCCTTTCATTACGCGCGGCGGTGGGGCGATAGTATCGCGGTGACCCGGGAGGACTGCGGGTGCGCCGTGTTCTCCGCCTTTCACCGCTGGTCCGGCGGGCCGTCCGGGAAGACACTCCGGGATGCCCTGAACGGGCTCTTCGGCGCGGACGTGGACGTCGAGAGGCACTTGAAAGAGAACTACCCCGAGCTTTTCGAGGACAAGCAGGCCGAGAGATGCGCAAAAATCGCGGGCCTGATCGTCTCGCCCCTCACCGAGGCCACGTTCGTCCCGGACGCGGTACTCGTCTACGGCAACCCCGGGCAGCTCACGCACGCCGTCCACTCCCTCGGCTTCGGGGGAAGGCGGGTAAGGTCATCGTTCACGGGCATCGCGGAATCCTGCGTAAAGGCGGCCCTTCTCTCCTGGCTGAGCGGGGAGCCCCAGATGGCCCTGCCCGGGACCGGCGACCTGGTGCGGGCGTGCACCGGCGAGGACGAAGCCATCCTGGGACTGCCCGGTCCGCTTCTTGCGGAAACGGTGGGCAACCTCTTTAAATCCGGCGGGGACCGCAACCCCGGCCAGCCCGTCAAGGTGATGATCACCAGGAGCATGGACGAGGAGATAACACCGGGATGGGCCTACCTGAGAAGGGTCATAGACGGCAAGAGAGGCGGGGGAGGTGGCGGCCGATGATGGGGAAAGAGATGGCCGTAGGCGATTACAGGGAGGCGGGCGCCGAGCTCTACGACAAGCTCAGGTGCAGGACCTACCCCGTGGCCATAAAATACATCTCCGATCTCTCCCAGGCGCCCGAGGGCTACTTCAGGCCCACAGGCGCTGGCGAGAAATGGACCCTCTGCCAGGCCTTCGGACACGCCCGGCGCTGGGGCATGAAGGTCGTTATGACCGGCGACGACAACATGTGCGTCCCCTCCTCGTTCACGCACACATGGGTCGACGTCTCGCCGAGAGACGCCATGCGGAGCCAGGTGCTAAACAAGTGGTACAAGAACAACCTTGCCCTGTTCAGGCTGGCGTTGACGATGCTGAAGACCGCTCCCGAGGTCAAGTTCCACAGGATGCTCCAGGTCAGGAAGCACGTGGGGTTCATCGTCTCCCCTCTGGCCGAGGTCGATTTCATCCCCGACGTCGTCCTCGTCTACGGCACCCCCGGCCAGCTGCTCCACGCGATCCTCGCCCTGAGCTACGATCTCAAGTATCCACTCGGTTCCGGATCGAGCGTGGGCTTCGCGGAATCCTGCGGCATCGGGGGCCTCAAGACCTTCCTGACCAACCGGCCGCAGGCGGTTCTGCCGGGTGTCGGGGACAGGAGCCTGTCCGGGGCCAGCGATAACGAGATGGCCATAGGGATTCCGGGACCCGTGGTCTTCCACGTGCTCGAGAACCTCTTCAAGACCGGTAAGGAATACAACCCCGGCATGCCGTTCGCGTGCTTCACGCACAATAACCGCGACTTCACGCGGAGGATGATAGAAAGGGGGCTTCAAAGGCGCAGGGCTTAGGAGAGCGCGATGCCGGCCCTTTCTCCGTCGATTGGATCCAGACCGGTAAACTCATGGAAAAATACGGGCATATGAAAAAGAGGGGGATTGTAATGAAAACAGGGAAAGGCGTTTACCTGACCCGCCGTGCCATCATCCTTCTGGTTATTGTCTCGGCGGCGGCGTTGCTCCTGGGGTTGCTGCCCCCGGGGCCGGGGGGTGAAGCGGCGGGGGCCGCGGAACCGGCCTTCACTCCCGCCACCTTCGACATGTTCAGCATGTTCCCGCTGCAACATCTCTCCCCATCCACGGGAAGGACCCTGACCTGGATGCCGGTCGAGACGCGGAATATCGCCGACGTTTCCGGGTGGATCTGGCTGTCAGCCCGGAGCGAGTCTCCATATTTCAACGCCCTGGCGTTGCCCCCCCTGGTAAGGCCGTCCGGCGCCCAGGGGAGGGCGAAGTGCTGGGTTCTGGTCACCTGCTCTCCCTCTACGCCCGAGGGGACGACCGGTTACATCAAGGTGACAGGCATACGCGGGGGAGAGCAACACCGCGTATGGTTGAAGGTGGTCGCCCTGTCCTCGCAGCCGGCACTCTCCAAGTCCGCCGGTGTCGCTCTTTTAGGCAAGGGTTATCACGATCCAGACCTACAGGCCTATACGGGCGAGCCCCTGACGTGGGAGTTCGAGGCCTCCAACAACGGAGGAGCCCAGGATACCTACGACCTCTCGTGGGAGGCGGACTTTGCCTGCCAGGTGAGGTTCACCATGGGAGCAAACGAGATAAGCGAGGTGACCGTGGGCGGGCTCGCGCGCAACTACATATTCGCGACTCCCGCCTACTTCAACGTTGAAGTCGTGCCCACGGAGAACCTGCCGAAGAACCATCCCATGGACGTCACCGTAAGGCTGGGGCCGGGTAACCTGACCGCTTCGACCTCGGAGGTCACGGTGCAGGTGGTCAACCCCGGCATGCTTTACTGCGCGAACGATCTCGACGGCATGCGCCCCCACGCCCACCAGGTGATGGCCGGCGAGACGACCAGCTTCATGTTCCACGTGACCAACCTGGGAGCGAGCGCCGCCGATATCGGGCTGTCGCAGTCAGAAGACGAGGGAGGCTGGTCGGTCGCACTGGACCGCGATATGATCGCGGGACTCGAACCCGGGCACACCGAGCAGGCGATCCTTGCCGTCACGCCCCCGGCTTCGGCCGGAGTGGGTGACCGAATCGACCTGGCGGTGACCGCTAATAGCAGCCTCGGCGCGGCAGAGGAATCGGCCATAGCGGCGGAGGTCACCGACGTGCGCAACGTCTACTTTTTCGCCATCGATTCCATGGACCCCGAGTACCTCCACCTCAACCGGGCGGGGACCGGCCCGGGAAGCGAGGGCGACTGGCTCATGCCCAACGTGCGGTCCTTCATGGGCGACGGGGTAACCTACTCCGACGCCCGCGTCTACCTGCCATCGGCAACGGATATGGACCACACCAACGCGCTCGCGGGCTCCTACACGGGGACCCAGGGCCTGTTCAGCGTTGGAGGGACCGTCGTCGGCTATACCGAGTACGATGAGTTGATCACCGCGCCGAACTCCATGGACCTCATGCTTCACGGCCCTGAAGGCAAGCCCATCGAGCGCATATACGAGGTGGCCGAGGAGGAGACGGAGGGGAAGGCCCTTGCGGGCTTCTGGTCCAACAAGAACTGGCTGGCCGACGTCGAGGGCGAGAGGACGGTGGAGATCGTTGGACACAGCGAGCGCTTCCCCCTCTTCTTCCCTCCGCCCTACAAGTACGTCGCGGCGGGAGACCCCCAGACGGACGAGAATCCCGCCGACCCCCTCTCGGGGCCTTTCTCCATGCTCATCTACACGGAAAACACCTCGGAGATACTGGTTCCCGCCCTCATAGGCCAGTTCAACCTCATCCTCGGCCTGAACCTCAGCCTGGGCCTTACCGTGGGCATAAACACCGTGCCCTTGAGCCTCATGACGGGCACGATGCCCGGCACCCACTGCGAGGACCGCTACCTGGTCGATTCCTTTCTCCGCTCCATCCTGGAGGAGGATCCGGACGTCTGCTACATCAACGCGGCCGACCTCGACAACACCGGCCATTTCACCGGCAGCTCGTGGTCGTATGACGAATGGGATACCAAGGGCACCCCGAGCCCGCTGGACGACGAGAGCGTCTTCAGCCCCTGGATGCGGCGGGACGAGTGCCTGGATATCTGCCGGGAAGCGGACGTGCTCTTCGCGGACTTCATCCAGCTCCTCAAGGATCGCGGGGCCTACGACAACAGCGTTATCGTTTTTCTCTCCGACCACGGCATGGAGAACATGAAGGACCAGGAAAGTGGCTACGAGTTGCTCGACCTGCGCGAAATCCTGCGCCGGCACGGGCTGGTGTTCAACGAGGACTACCGCGAGGCCGGCGGCACGGAGATCAACTTTCTCTGGTGCGATGACGCCGACAGGCTCCAGGCCATCGAGGAGATCCTCGAGGGGTATACAGTTGACGACCCCGAGCTGGGGCCGGTGCAGCCCCTCATCGTCATCAACCGCGAGGAGATGGCCAGCGGGGTGGATTACGGGGAGCACGGGCACGTACGGCCCATGGAGCTCTACTCGGAGTACTGGATAAACCATCCGGGCGAGCAGGGCGGCCACCTCTGGCCCGAACTCTTCGTCTTCCCGCTGTACAATTACAACGTAGCCATGCACGGCGCCGTGCTTACGACCGCCGTCAACCCGGTGGGTGCGTCCATGGGCAACGTGCCGGATAACCTGCAGATAGGCTTACCGGCGGCCCACGGCGGCCTGCAAACGGCTTATATTCCCCTCATCTTCAAGGCTCCGGTGGGATCTAGCTATGCGCCCGGAACCGTTATCGAGGAGGAGGTGGAGGTCGGCGACATCGCTCCCACCATCTACGGGATACTGGGCTGGGAGGTCCCGGACTGCGTGGATGGGGCTCCTCTGCCCTATTGAGCAGGCTTTTCGCGATAAGGGCGGTAGAGGGAGCGGGAAACCGCGCCCTCTACCGCCCCCTACTCTTCCGTGTTCTACCCTCTTTATATTCGTACCCAATATATTCATTCTTTATTCGAGATAAACAGGCATATATAAACTGGAAGGTGGAGTAGAGGCGGCAATAACGCGCATCAAGGGATGGTGCAGCGGAAATATCGGTCGGGAATTAAGAACGGGAGGTATGATCATGCATAAGGTCGAAACGAGGAAAGAGTCTCGAGGGGTCCCGTCTCCAAGGACGCTCAATCTCAAGAAGGCCTTCTTTTCGAACCCCTTCGCCCTCAACGTGGACAGAGCGCGTTCCTACACCAAGGTATGGAAGCGCATGGGAAGCGCCGGGGACAGGGAGCCATGCCGGCGGGCCGCTCTGGCCTTCTCGGAGGCCCTGAGCGACATGGAGATCAGAATAGGCGATGACGAACAGTTCGCGGGCATGAAGGGCGACACCATGCTCGCCGAGCCCCTGGGGATAGAGAGGGGTTCCTTCAACGGGGCCATAGAAATCGTTCTAGGCCCTTTCGCCGACCAGAACATGGCCGTGGCCGTGGGAGGGGTGAGCCAGGAGCGCTCCAGGGAGGTCATAGACGGCGTCGACAAGCGGACGCGCCAGGAACTCAAGCGGGACATGCTGCCGTTCTGGAAGGGCAAGACTTTCCACGACAGGAAGGTGAAGGAGCTGACGCTGGAGGGCCTCTACCGCGGCCCCGCCCACATGGACCCCATGTCCCTTTACCGCATGATCAAGGGCCTGGGTGGGCCGAAGAACGCGATGAGGGTG
This sequence comes from uncultured Actinomycetota bacterium, assembly GCA_964529285.1. GTDB lineage: Bacteria > Actinomycetota > Geothermincolia > Geothermincolales > RBG-13-55-18 > SURF-21. Next base: position 47,369 of record CAZGWK010000020.1, on the reverse strand, counting down.
CTGTCAACTAACGTCGGCGGCAACGTCGGCCAGATGACCTGGAAGTCCCTCGCCATAGCGCCACGCGCGCTGCGCCTGGCCAACGAGATACTTCCCGACCTCAACTATCTCATCCTGGACATGCAGGGGCATATCAACCCCGGCTACCAGCGCGTGCTCCAACTGGGCTTCCGGGGTATCTCGGATTGGGCCGAGAAAAGCCTGGAGGAACTGGAGGAAGGCGGCAAGGACGTCAAGCGGAGGAAAGGCGGCAGGGACTACAAGCGGAGGAAGGATTTCCTGGAGGCGGTGCGCATATCCTCGCGGGCGGTGTGCGATTTCTCCAATCGCTACGCCGACAGGGCCGAGGAGATGGCCGCGAGGGCCGAGGGGATGAGGAAAGAGGAACTCCTGGCCATGGCGGAGCGCTGCCGCGGGGTGCCGGCCGGGCCGCCGCGCACCTTCATGGAGGCCATGCAGTCGATATGGATGACGCAGATCGCCACGACTCTCAGCTACGGCCTGGACAACGTCTTCGCGGTGGGCCGCCTCGACCAGCACCTCCACCCCTTCTACAAGGCGGACCTGGAGGCCGGCCGCATCACGCGGGATCAGGCGGTCGAGACGCTCGAGGAGTTCATGGTCAAGGCGGCGGGGAACGTGGTGTTCGGGCCGAACAACGTCACCATTGGCGGGTTGACCCGCGAGGGAGAGGACGCCACCAACGAGGTATCCTACATGTTCATCGAGGCCCTGGAGAACGTGCGGGGCATGGGGGACGGCCTGGCGGTGCGCATCTCACACGCGACACCGCGCGAGTTCCTGCTGCGCGCCATAGAGACCAACCGTTTCACCGCGGGCGCGGCCTTCTACAACGACGACATCGTAATCCGGGACCTCGTGGAGGACGGCTATTCCCTCGAGGACGCCCGGGACTATACCATCGTGGGGTGCGTGGAGACTAACTCCACGGGCAACGACAACTCCTACACCGCCGGCAACGCCATCTTCCTGGTGGGGGCGCTGGAGATGGCCCTCAACCGCGGCCGCCGGCTGATGACCGGCTTCCGCCGGGTGGGGGCGCGCACCCGCGATCCCCGCCGGTTCCGCTCCTTCGAGGACGTCAAGGACGCCTTCGAGAAACAGGTCGCCTACACGGTCGACAGGCTGGTGCGCATGGTGGAGGTCAAGGACAGGGTGTTCGAGGAATTCCCCAATCCCCTTCTCTCATCCACCGTGGAGGGCTGCCTGGAGTCCGGACTCGACCTCACCTGGGGCGGAGCACGCTACAACCACGGCCACGTCAACGGCCAGGGCCTGGCCACGGTGGCCGATTCGCTGGCCGCCATACGCTGGGCCGTCTTCGACCAGGGCAAGGTATCCATGCGCGAGATGGTCAAGGCATTGCGCAGCAACTTCGTGGGCTACGAGTCCCTCCGCCAGGAGCTTCGGAGCAAGGCGCCCAGGTTCGGAAACGACGACCCCAGGGTCGATGACCTGGCCGAGTGGGTATCGGAAGTTTTCGTCCGCGAGGTGAGGAAACACCCCTGCTGGCGGGGAGGGCGCTACCGGCCCAGCATGTTCTCCGCCGGTACCCAGGACATGGAGGGCTCGCTCTGTGGTGCGACCCCGGACGGCAGGCTCGCGGGAGAGCCGGTATCCAACGGCATCTCGCCCGCCAACGGCATGGAGAGGGTGGGCACTACGGCCGTCTTCCACTCCGTGGCCGCGGCGGGAAATTTCATCTTCAGCAACGGCACGGCGCTGAATATGAACCTCTCTCCAGGCATGCTGGCCTCGGACGAGAGCGTGGACAAGCTGGCGTCGCTCATAGAGGCGTACTTCGTGCTGGAGGGCAGGCACGTGCAGTTCATCCCCCTCGACACGGAGACGCTGAGGGACGCGCAAGCCCACCCGGAGAAGTATCGCGACCTCACGGTCAAGGTATCGGGCTATTCCGCCCGTTTCGTCGATATCTCCAGGTCGCTGCAGGAGGACATCATCGCCCGCACCTGCTTCCGGCAGATCTAGCCGGCCCGCGAAGCAGCGCGTTGCGAGGGGGAGAGAGGGGCGGAGGAATCGAAAAAGTGCGATCGAAGGGGGAAATGACCATGGTCAGATATGTCTCGGCGGTTATACTGACGCTGCTCATCGCCGTCTTGATCCTGGCTCCATCCGCGCAAGCCGTCTTGTGCGATGGTGTCGGAGGCGGTGAGACAGCGGACTGGGCCTACTGGGACTACCCGAGCGTCGGGTTCATAGACCTGAACGCCGCATACTACTACTACCTGTTCAACGCGGCCGAGAACGATACGTTGAGGTTCGAGTTCTCCGGGGAATTCCCTCACTCGCGGTACATGAGTTTCACGCTCTACAACGTGAAAAACCAGTTGCCGGTGGGAGTGCTCAACGACTTCGAGATCGTGCCGGATCCGGGAAACCTGAATCCGTTCGTACCGGGCACGGATCGCGCGGCGGCCGACAGGAGCTACACGGTGCAGATGGTCCCGCAGTGCAGCGCCCACGAAGGCGAGCCCAACACCCTGGTGATCCCGGCCGACGTCGAGATCGCGTGCCTGCTCTTGCGCGTCTATCTTCCCGACGACGGCCAGCCCCTGGATGGCGGCGTGGGGATGCCGGACACGAGCGTCTTCGACGATGCGAAGGGAGAGCCGGCTGACGGGCCGGCGAAACTCCGCGTCGAGAACTACCTGACTGGAGACCTCACGGGTACGCTTCAGCTGGCGTTGAGAACGCAGGAGTATTACGCCGCCATCAGCACGCAGGTGGAGAGTTGGCGTATCGAGATACCTAACGCTTTTCCCCAGTACGAGAACCCCTATATCTGGATGCCCCTCGCCCATCCCGGGCCCGGCAGGGTCGCCCTGGTGCGGTTCCGCGCGCCCTCCTTCACCGACACCAGTGGAGGCGGCGGGACTTTCAGCGGACAGGAAGATGTCCGCTATTTCAGCGTGTCCGTGGGAAGTCTTCTGACCACCATGACGAGCCGCACCATAAACGACAGCGAGCTCGTGATAGACGAAGAGGGTTACGTTAACCTGGTGATAGGCTGCCCTCGGATACTCGCTCCGTTGGCGAGATCGCGGGGCTGGAATTTCATTCCCACCAGGCGGCTCGCCCAACCCATCCTCGTCTTCCGGCAGATGCTGCCCCAGGCTGACTTCGAGGGCTCGTTCCTGAGAATATCCAAGCTGTACCTGTACGAGCCCCCCGGCCCGCTGGTGGAGGAGTTGAAGGCCTCGAACTTCGTAGGTGACTGGGCGCCCCAGGGGGAATATCGCACGACGTGGGAATTCATAAAGATGCTGTGCGACGCCAGGTGATCTAACGGGATTAACCCGGGCCGTCCCGGTTTAGGCTTTAAACTCGCATCATCGGCAACATTTCTCGAAAAAGAAGGGGGCCCGCGAAACAGGCCCCCGTAATATCTGCATCAGGCAAGGATATGCAAGCCATTAGTCTCTGGCCCGGCTTGAGGTTATTATCCTTCCATCGACCTCTCTATCATCCGCTTGATGCTGTCGACCATCTCCTTGAAGACGTGCTTCAGCCCCTCGAACTCCTCGCCCTCGCGCACCGCTATCTCAACATCGAGGTCTCCGTCCATTACCTGCTCCGCTGCGGCAGAGAGCTCGTCGATGGGATCGGTGATCTGCTTGCGTATAAGGTAGCTGAGGATGAAAAAGGTGATCAGGATCAGCATGACAGCGGAGACCGCTATGACGATAGCCATCATCAACGTGGCATTGCTCTTCTCCTCGTCATAGAAGGACATTATCTCGCCTACGTCTTCCCGCATGTCCCTCACGGCCAGGACTCCGTACTCTATGCCGTGTCCCGGACCCTTCACCTTTTCGATCAATACCAGCTGCTCTCCATCGAGACCCAGTTCGGGCATGCCTTCCGCGAGATATATGTAGGGTTCTTCATTATCCAGGGCGTCGATGACGTAGCCAGGAACCTCCCAGTTATAGATCAGGCTGGCATCGTTGGCCCCCGTGACCGTGGGCTCCGGGACAAGCGTGGCGGGCATCGAGAACGCGATCAATGCGTCGACCCCAAGCATCCCGCCGTCAACCAGCCTGATTAGCTCATCCACGACATATACCTGGGCCTCGGTGATCCTCTTTTCCTGGAAGGCGCTCATCGTCTCCTCAAAGGAGATTTTGTCCTTCGCCTCAGCGAGAATGGGAATGAAAATCTCCTCCAGGGCCAGGCTGAAGCGGGACGCAAAGCTCATCGCCTCGGTATCGATGAGCTTATCGATACTCTCCTGTGCCAGCCGGTTCTGGGATCCCCTGAAGATGAAAAAGCTAGTCAGCCCCGATGCGACGAAAACGATCAGCATAAGAATGGTGATCTGGTAGAGGATCTTCGATTTCTTCTTCCTGAAGCCCGATGCTACTTCATTCTTTGAAGCTTCCTGATTCATTATAGCCTCCTTTTGCCATCCTTTTAGTCCATGGCTTGCAACTTGCCATGTAGTAATATCGATCGCTTGGAGTGCCGGCTTAAACTCTTTCTTGTCACCCGTGATGGAACAGGCGCTGAGGGTATGCTTCGGGCCGCGGGCCATAGAGACGAACCGTTTCACAGCGGGCGCGGCCTTCTACAACGACGATATCGTCATCCGGAACCTCGTGGAGGACGGCTATTCCCTCGAGGACGCCCGCGTTTACTCCATAATGGGATGGGTGGAGATCACCTCCACCGCAAACGAAAAACTATTATCCTTCCATCGACCTCTCTATCATGCGCTTGATGCTGTCGACCATGTCGCGGAAGACGCGCTTGAGCCCCTCGAACTCCTCGCCCTCGCGCACCGCTATCTCCACCTCGAGGTCGCCTTCCATTACCTGCTCCGCTGCGGCAGAGAGCTCGTCGATGGGATCGGTGATCTGCTTGCGTATGAGGTAGCTGAGCACGAAGAAGGTGATGATGATGATAACGATCACCGAGATGCCGATCACCAGGGCCAGCACGAGGTTCGCCCTGTTCTTCTCGTCCTCGAAGAAAGCGTTGATCTCCGCCACGTCCCCGGCCATCGGCCTCACGGCCATGAACCACAACGGGGTGGAGCCCGGGGATACGCTGAGCAGTATCAGCTGCTCTCCCTCAAGGCCCAGCTCCGGTATGCCGTCCTCGCTGTAGATATACGAGTCTCCCGCCTCCAGCGCCTCCACGATGTAATCGGGTACCTGCCACTCATATATCAGGCTTTTGTCGCTGGAGACGATGACCATGGGTGCGGTGTTCAGCTCTCCCGGCGGCAGCAGCGAGACCATGAGCTCCATTCCCAGGAGTCCGTCGTCGACCATCTCCCGATACAGCTGAGACGCCTCGGTCTGTACCTGGGTCAGCGACTTGCTCATCATGGCCGCCACGAATTCGTCGACCGCCCCGGGTTCGGCCATCCTCGCCTTATATTCCGGGGAGACGAACCCGTTCACCACCTCGAAGGTGCCGGCGAAGCTCTCCGCCTCCGTCTCGATCAGCTTGTTTACGCTCTTCTCCACCAACCGGTTCTGAGAGCTGCGGAAGAAGAAAAAGGATGCCAGCCCGGTGGCCACGAAGACCACGATTATCATCGCCGTGATCTGGTAGAGGACCCTGGACCGCTTGCGCTTGAAGTCCCCGGACACGCTAGCTCCCCTGCTCTTTGCCTTCATTTCCCGTCCCTTTCTCTAAACGCGTTGCCTGATATCCGTATTGCGCATGTCTCACTTCAATGACCTCGGAATAGCGCATGTTTTTCTTAAGCCTCAATCCTGTCCTCGCAGAAGCCCCTGCAGGAGCAGGTTGAACGCCTCTTCGTAAAGCTGGGCGCTGTCGAGGTCCGGCGGCTCGTAATAACTGAATATGACGAGCATCTTGAAGATAAGCTTGAATATCCTTTCGTAACGATCATAGTCGATCTGCCGGAATACTTTATTCTCCACCCCCTCTTTGAGGATGGAGACAACCATCTGCCGCGCTTCCTCCTCGAGCCCCTCTACCTTACTCTCTCCGTAAAGCGGCAGCAACTCCGGGTCCTTCTTGAGAAGGCCGATCAGGTACGGATTGCGGTTAAGGTACTGGAAGGGCTCCTGAGCCAGGGCCAGGAACTTCTCCTCCACGGAATCCCGATCCTGGATCCTCTCCCTGGTCCAATCCTGGAGTCTGAACATCGCGTACTCGCAGGCCTGGTCGTACAGGTCCTCCTTGTTGCGAAAATAGTTATAAAGGGTGCTCAAAGAAACGCCGGCCCGGGTGGTGATGTCATCCAGTGTGGCCTTCCTGAAGCCGTATTCCGAAAATACCTGCAGGGCGGCATCGAGCAGCCTCTCCGAACCCGCGTTGGGCCTTCCTCTCGCCATCTTTTCCGCCAATCCTCCTGCTCGATCGCCATGGTTATCGCCGGGAATCGCGCCAATGAGGTCCTTGACTTTTCACGGCACCCGGATTATAACATAAATAATATTTGCAATTAATGCACTTATATATAACAAATAATATATTATAATCGTTGCATCCTCTCTCTTTTTGTAATGGGAGTGTATGCAAGGCAGTTAAGCGCAGGTCGCATGGATGACGCACCAAAATTGCAGGCGATGGCTTCGAGCCAAACAAATACAGGGGGGTGATAGGGGATCGGGAAAACCAGCTTGGCTTTACACGTCTTGAAGCGGTCTGACACAGAAACAAAAGGAGGAAAAGATGGGAAATATTCCAGCAGATGAGACATTCGATGGAACTTACCCGTTCAAGCCAAACTTCAGCGAGGAGCCCGGGTTCCGTATGCACTACGTCGATGAGGGTCAAGGCGAGCCAATCGTCTGCCTGCACGGTTTTCCCTCATGGGGGTACCTGTTCCGCAAGCTCATCCCGCCGCTCTCGCGGTATAACCGGGTCATCGTCCCGGACCACATGGGCTACGGCAAGAGTGAGACTCCCGCCGATCGGACCTACCACTTCTTCGACCACAGCGATAACCTCGAGAAGCTGCTCGTTGACGATCTGGATCTACACGACATCACCCTGGTCGTACATGACATCGGAGCTCCCATAGGATCGGGTTTCGCCCTGAGAAACCCTGACAGGATTAAGCGCATATTCGCCATGGACACCATGCTCATGGGCCTCGTGCCCGAGGAAGAGATGAAGGGTGTGCTGGAGAATTACGAGGTCGTGCCCTATATCAACTGGATCAGGAAGATCGACGATCAGGAGAGGTTCGAGGAGATCTATCGCAACCTGGATATAACGATTCCCTATCTGATGAATACGCTCCTCCAGCATAACCTCGACCCCACAGCCTTGAGGGCTTACACAGCTGCATTCCAGACCAGGGAAGATCACCTGGGGGCACAGGGGTATTGGAGGCTGCACATCGCTCTGGGATCGGCCGCGAAGGCGCAGGCGGCATACGATGGAGACGAGCCGTTGTCGAACTGGTTACAGTTCTCCAACCCCCCCGAGGGAGCCGCCGAAAAGCTGAGGCAGAAGCCGGCCATGATGGCTTTCGGGCAGCGCGACCGCGCGGTTGAGCCCGGGCCGTTCATGAACGTATTTAAAAAGCAGTTCCCTGGCGCACCCGTTATCGAAGTGGACGCGGGGCACTGGATCACGGAAGATGCCCCTGATGCCATTATCGCTTTGCTGGAGCTGTTTCTGCACTACAACCCGTAAGGCTGCAGCGAGAGGAAGCGGTATTATGGCAAGTTCGGCGGGGAGGCTCAAGGCTGGATACTGCTTGCCCGCCGAACACCTCTTCGATTCGTGTATTCATGGGGCTCAACGGATACACGGTATATATATCCGGCAGATGAAAGGTTTTCCTATCACGTGAGTTCTTATTAAAGAAAGGGGGAGATCATGAAGGGTTTTGCGGGCAAAGCTATGATCGTCCTGGGGATCATACTCGTTCTAGCTGCCATATTATGGTGGACGGTGGGTCTGGGCATGGTGCTGAAGATACCCAAGGGTGTCGATGAAGTCCTGTACTTTGAAGGGAATGTCACCATGTATGTCAACCCGGCGACATACCAGCCCCTTCCCGAGGGGCAAGAGATCGTGCAGCCTTACGAGGCGACTCGGCACATCGAGTCCATTGACGAAGAGTACGATTCGTCTACCGCGGTTATTAGAGAGACGGTAGAGGCGAATATCGTAGGGATGGCTCCCATCTCCAACGTGTACACGATCGATCGCAAAAGCCAGATAAACGTGGAAGATGACCGGGCATATGCGTACCGGGAAGATATCGCCGTCAACCGTGAGGGTTCATACGTCCTCTTCCCGCTGAACGTGTCCGAGGAAGAAGTCTTCCCCTTCTGGAAGAACGAATGCAATGCGGCCTTTGACATGGTATATCTTGGCAGAGGCGAAAAGGAAGGCCTGGAGGTCTACAACTTCGGGACCACTTTCGAGGAAGAGCCCGCCTGGGACGCCTTCCTCGGGTTCATGGGCATGCCCTCGGAGGTTACCTTCGATCAACTCGCGGCCCAGCTCTCGGCGCTGGGGGTGGACATGGAAGGGCTCCTGTCCCTTGCTGCTGCCGTGATGATGCCGGAGGACCTGCAGTCCCTGCAGCAGGCGACTCAGCAACCGATACCCATCTATTATTATTACAGCCAGGCCGTGGAGATGTCCGTGGAACCGGTGACCGGCGCAATCGTAGACCTCTACAACAACGTGGAGAGCTTGAGCATGGAGCCGGACTATACCGGGCTCGCCGATGTCTTCTCAATCCTCATGAAGTACCAGCAGGACCCAGTCCTGGGTCCTGCCCTGCAGCAGATGGCGGCCTTGCAGGCTCAAATGCAGGAGGCAGAGCCACAGAAGATCATGGAATACTCCTACCGCCAGACCCTGGAATCGGTCAGAGAGACGGCGGACAAGGCGAAGAGCGGAAAATCGATGATAGGTCTTGCTAAGACGTGGATACCGCTTATCGTGCTCATCGTCGGCATCCTCACACTGGCTATATCCATCCTGCTCCTGCTCAGGCGCGGCAGCACTGAACGGGAATGAGCGGAATCGGCACGATCTAAGCGGGCGGCCCCAGGAGAGGAGAATACGTACCGTACCTCCCCTCGCCGGAGAGTGAGGGGAGGTACGGGTATAAAAGGGATACCGGGGAGGCGGAACGGGGGCGAGACTTGACATGGGCCAAAAATGCCTTACGCCTCTTTGCCAGCCTCTTGATGATATCTTTTTCTCCGCAGGCATGGCCGCCGTTTGGCTTTAAACATGATCATCAGGAGATCTATGGATATGACTTCGGGGATGGGGATAGGGAAGATCGAGACATCCGGGAAGCGCCTCCGAGATCGATATTATTGGAAAAAGGGAAAGGCCTCGAGGATTATCGTTACATGTTTGCCCTGCGAGGCCTGGCATATATATCAAGACTCGAGGCCGGAAGAGATTGCGGGCCGTAACCATTCAAAACCCATGCCTGCATCCTTTACTGGCAGGGACGGTCAAAGGGATGTTCGAGCCCTTGATTTCCCATGGTGGACCTGCGCATTATTGGACAGCTGACCGCGATGGAGATCTCAATATCAGAATTGAAGCGCAAGAGTAGAGCATCTTAAGGGGGCATGGGCTCGTGAAAAAAGCCTCTATGGAGCTGAGCCACGTCAAGCTATCTGCTGCGAAGAACCTATACCATTCAGAACCACGTCCATAAAAAAAGAGAGTATCTCATCGGGGGTGTGCCTGTCGTCGAGATCGCGGCGCTGAAAGAGAGCTTCTACGACTGAGATCACATAGTAGGTAAGCAGGTCCAGATCCAGTTCGCGCAAGATGCCGAGATCCATGGCATATCGGTAGGTGATCTTCAATAAGGCAGCCATCTTGCTGTAAATCTCCTTTATCCTCTCTTTCGCCCACTCGTCGCCGACGACCACACCCGCTCTTAATTGATACACGATCTCCCCCAGTTTGGGATAGTAATCGCTGTATATCTGGAAAGAAGACCTGAAGATCTGCCTGGCATCGCCGCCGGTCGCAACTTCTCTCTCCACCTCATCGTTTAGCATGTTGATAGTCTGATCGATAACCGCTGCAAAGAGTTCGCGCTTATCGGGGAAATAGAGGTATATCGAAGATGGCGAGATTCCAACCTTGCTAGCGATATCCCTGAGGCTGGTATGATAATAACCATTCTTAGTATAGAGCATCGCTGCGGCATCGATTATATCCTGCTTCCTTTGCATTGAGAATTCGTAGTCCGATTCCCGCGCCTGGGTATATTTCTCGTACTTGTCTTCTGTGGTCAGCATATGTTCGCCAAGTTTTTTTCTGAGCAGAGAAACAGGCATACGGAATTTTCCGTTTTCTTTAAGGTAATCCATCTTTATCTTCTCTATGGATCTCAATCTCTCGAGGTGGGTATGGTCGTAATAGGCCATGGTCAGCCCGGTCTTTTCGGGTGGATGCAGCAATCCCTCCCTGAGGTAGTAATTGATCCGCGTGCGCGGAACCCCCGATTCCAGCTCTAACTCGCTCATCTTCATCTTGCCTTTATCTTTCATTGCTATTCTCTCCTGTAAGAATACTTAACTTGTAAATACTACACTTAATACTATAGCTATAAATTCATTTGTCAAGGCATGATACGAACAGATTAATGAGAACAACGTTCTGCCAATACAAATATTATCATGGTCTTTTAACCGGGTATTTATGAGCAGATGTATTAAAATAACGACTTGACACCAATCGGTTCTATATTATAATAACGTTATAACTATAGATATAGCTATGATAACCAGATGTGATCAGATCGCCCAACCAGATTTTTCAATAGACGTTGATACACGATCCGGAAATGGAGGCAAACGGATGAATAGGGTCAATTGAAGGATCTGATCAGCGATTTCGCCGCTCAAGCCCTCCAACGAACTTGGGCTGCAAAATATGGACGGGTTCAGGAGGACTAGGAGGGAGCTTGAGAGACGGGGGCCAGTTTTCGCCGCATTTCTACTTGCAGGCCGGGGAGTCCGATCCCGTATTGTTAATACTGAGCCCGTTGACGCGCAATACATAAGCAGGAAAGGGAAAGAAATGCCGCTATCGAGAGCAATGGGTTTCACCGAGTATTACTCCAAGTTCTGCCACGACAAGGCCGGTGGGACCACAAATCTCGTGGGCATGACCAGGGTAACAGGCCCTCTCGACAGGGAGGTCCTGAACAGGGCCCTCGGCATCATTGGCGAATGCCATCCCTCCTTGAGATCGTCGCTGAACGAGTCCCCGCAGGGTGATGCCATGATCGAAGTGGAGGATCGTCTTCTTTATACACCGTTTGTCGTCAGAGACCGGGATAGCGCAGAAGACTGGATCACATGCTTCGAGAATGACATGCAAGCGCCCTTCAAACGGCAAGAGCTGCCGTGGCGCGTGACCCTGCTGCAGGGCGGTGTAAGGCAGGAAGGCGCAAAGGAGATCGTCGCTTCCTTCCATCACTCGCTCAGCGATGGCATCTCACTGGCAACCTTTTTCGGCTGCCTGCTGCAATGCTGCTGCCTGATAGGCCAAGGAAGAGAGCCGGGGATAGCTAAAGCCCAGCCGCTTCCCGCCCTGGAGGACATGCTGGCCAAGAAGATGGGTTGGTCTGCCTTTTTGGCAAGGAAGCTCGCCCTTTCGCGTAAACAGACGCTTACATTGAGGAAGCACCTCTACCGATACGAGGAAAGCGTCCCCTTGAAGCACAGGAGGTCGCGCATACTTCCCTGCGAACTCGACCCCGAGCAACTCGAGAGGCTCTTATTCATGTGCCGACATAAAGGCACGACCCTTACGGGCCTGCTGACTGCCTCTCTCATGATCTCCGTTTGCAGGGTTATGGATAAATCGGGTAATGCCAGGAAATGCAAGCACATAACCATGACCCCGGTCAGCCTGCGCAATAGGTGCGCGCCAGAGGTAGGGCTGCACCAACTGGGTTGCTATGTCGGTTTCGCCCAGACCACACACAGTTTCGATGCCGAGACTGATGTGTGGAGGCTAGCGCGTTTATTCAACCGGGAATTGCAGAGGTTCAATCGCCGGGGAATACTGCCACCAAAACGCTATTCCCGCAAGACCGTGGACCTGATGCTGCATGCCATGGAGAAAGGGATGTTCAAGGACGTATTCCAATACGGGGTTGGCGTAACCAACATCGGCCGCCTACCGTATAATGTCGATTTCGGGACCCTGCAGCTTGAGGCGTTTCACTTCGGAACATGCCGGAGATGGGGGGACTGGATGACCTTGCTGCACTGCTCGACACTGAGAGGACGGCTCTTTCTCAATTTCTGTTATGCCGATCCACTAATAAGCCCACGATCCATGACCTATATAAAGGATGTATTGCTCACGATACTACATTCAATATAGCGAAGCGGGGGCGGACGTACTCTGCCAGGGTGCATGCAATCATCGGCACTCTTCCCTGGGCTGATTGCATACAGATCAAATATGGACGGTATGCTGGTTTAACGGCATGCTGCCGAGAGTGAGCTCTTCTGTTCGAGAACGATTGATGAGCGCACGCTCGCCATTAACTTCTGATCGGATTCCACGGCTCCTATTGAGCTTTGGGGTTGAGCAGGATCTGCGCAAAGGAATCATCCGCGAAGGCGGATAATTCATCTCCGCTGCAGATGCCGTTGCTTTCCAGGTAAGCGAAGTATTCAGCCGTGGCCATGAGCATATAGCCGGCAAGGAGGCTGTTGACGTCTTTACGGAATACGCCCTGCTTCTTGCCGATCTCGATATCCCGGATTATTGGCTCGGTTATCTGCTTCATCACCTGGTGTAGCTTCTGCAGGAATATCGGGTTCTTGCTGACCGAGTTGCCCCGGATAAGGTTCATCATGTCCACCCACTGCGGATAATGGGCCAAAAAGGCTTCCCGCCTCTTTGCCAGCCTCTTGATGATATCCTTTTCTCCCCTGATCTCCTGGTAGATGTCATCATACATATCGTAGAATATCCTGTCCGCGCACTCGATGAAGAGGTGTTCCTTGCTGTCGAAATTATTATAGAAAGTGTCTTTTCCTATGCCGCTGAGGTTGACGATGTCGCCGATGCTCGTGTCGCTCAGCCCTTTTTGCCTGAACAACTTGATCGCGGAATTGATGATGAGCTCCCTGCGGTCCGTATTCAAACGCTCCGGCACAACCACCGCGGCGTCCTGATCCTTGAACTTCTCCTCGACGATTTCTTTTATCTCTCGAAGTGATTTGTTTTCCTCCGAGATCAGATTCCTCACGAAATGGAGCCTCTCGAGATGCTCGTCGCAATAATAAGCCCTGGTTTTTGCCACCTTGACAGGGGGAGGGAGCAGCCCTTCCCTCACATAGAAACGGATCGTAGAAGCGGGAACACCCGCCTGTTGCGCAAGCTCAGATATCTTTATGTATATGTTCTTCTTCACGGTGATCCTTTGTCGATATCCCTCTTTCATTATTGCACCTGTTTTTTCTTTTCACCATCCTGAATGCTTCCTCGGCGGATAACTGTTGACACGAGAGGCGCAAAATACTATAAGATAACATACAGGACCTTGTTGTATGTAATATTATAGCCATAATTGTATTTCGTCAATAAAGAAAATGAAGGACATTGCTCGTACCTCAAAGGGGGACAGGCATGGCTGATCAGGTTGTTGTATCGGGAGAAGAAGAGAAGCTTGCCAAAACCATAACCGCTCTTCAGAAGTCGGCCGACAAGACCATCGGATATTTTACTGGTAGCTGGGTTTTTTACTTGATACTGATCTCGTTCTTTATCTTCTTGGTTGTCATGCCGGATGAACCCGAGGTAAGGGGAGCCAACATCGGTATTCTCATCCTGCTCGGCCTTGCATTTGTAAGCTTGTGGACGTCTCCTTTGAGAGGGCTGAAAGCTTCCAAGGTAGGGATCGGCGGATTCCTCAATCTATTTCATTTATCACTTACGGACAGGCTGAATGAACTTAAGGATGGGGAAAAATGGAGCAGCCAGGTGCATACTACGTTGGCTCCCACAGCTTCCCTGAGAACCATTGAGCGTTAGGGTGATTCTTCAATCGTTCCAGATAGTTGCGATCGTTAAGACGAGCCGAACAGAGCGGGAGATGGCGTTGGCTTTAGATGTCGGGGAGTGATTGCTATGCGTACCTGCGGGAAATGCGGAGTGCCCCTTGTTGCGGGAAAGGCCCACGAATGGAGGAGTAATGGCATAATCGTCCAGCGGCGCAACAGCGATAATCGCATGATCTTCATGGAAACCGAAAACATGGAAGGCCTTCTTATTGGCATCGAGGAGATCATCGGTCTGCCCATAGAGCACTTGATCATAGAGAGCATACGCAGGGAAGCAAGAAAGTACCTGGAGAGCGAGCTTCCCTTACCGTCAAGCAAGCTTGGCCGACGCATCGCCCTGAATATGATCATCAATAGATCGATTGATATCGCAGTAGGCATGGGGATAGGGTCTATCCAGATCTCCGAGAAGCGCCTCCGTCTTGATGGTGAAGACTACATCAAGGAAACAATAAGGTTCCCGCGCTCCATCACTATGTTCGCCGGCGAGATACTTGCGGCCTTTGAAGCGATAACGCAGCAAGACGGGGCCGTTGAATACGAAAGAGCCGACGAATACACTTTCCTGCTGACGGTTCGCACCGGCGAACATCCCTTGGAGCTGCAGGACTATCTGGTCAAGGAATCACATCCCGAAAAACGGGGGGATATTATATGGAAGAGATGCGCCAGGTGCGGCACGCCGCTTGATATCGCGGCGTGCCGTTGGAATTATGAACGGGGTACGATTTTCTGGCCCGATTCAGGCAACAGGGTCAGCATCTACAGCCCGACTCCGATCGAGGCGGTGTTCAAGGATCTGGAAGCGGAGCTTGGCGAGGAAGTCCCCGAGGCGATCATCGAGGCACAGAGGAGATATATAAGCAGGATGATTATCCTGGAGGAGGGGAAAGGCATCGAGGACTTCCGTCGCATGTTCGCCCTGCGGGGCTTGGGGTACTTGTCGGATCTCGAGATCGGCGACGATTATGTGAACGCTTCCATCCAGAACCCGTGCCTGTACCCTTTGCTGGTAGGCACTGTCGAGGGCATTTTCGGACACCTGGTATCCGGAGGAGGGTCAAGTCATCAGTGGTCGGTTGAACCCGACGGCGAGTTGAGCATAAGGATACAAAAAACCCGGTAAAGCGTCTGGTTTAAGAACGACATCATGCCGGAAACCACCCCCCTGTCCGTATCGCGCTCCTCGACTATTATGTTAAAGATAAAAAGGCGCGGGGGATCAACGCGACAGGTTCTGGGCCATCACGGCGCCCAGTCTCATCATCAGGCTCATATCCCCGTCGATCTTGATCCTTCCGGCCATGAAGGCCCGCGGCAGCTGGGCAGGGTCTCCCATCGCCAGCTCTTTGAACGCCGCGGCGGTTGCGCTCATGGTGACGCAGGGTTTCTCCTCTCCGTTGAGGGTCAACTTGATGTTTACGGGGTCCCCATCAGGGGAGAGAACCTCGAAGACCAGGGTACCGGAGATGTCCTGCATGGCATCGTAGACGCCCCTGTTCGGGGCAAGCATGGCGGGGTCGAACCCCTCCGGCATCGCGGGCAGCGCTCCTCCGCCCAGGGCCGCCAAGGCCTTTTTCCAGCCTGCCTCCGGTATTTCCAGGGCCACCTTAGGTCGCTCCAGGGTTCCCGCGTGAACCTCCATCTCCCTGGCGTCCATGATGGTAACGCCGTATGTGGCGCCCCCTTCGCCCCCCAGTTTGACCTGCATTGTGAACTCCGTCCCCTCCATGTCGGGGATGGGATTCACCTCCGAAAGCATCTTGAACATACCAGGAAGCATGTTCTCGAAAAGATCCTGTGGTGAAATGCCCGTCTGCTTTTCAGGCATTGTCGTCCTCCTTCTACTCCACGCTTTCAGATCTCAGTCCCTGTCCTCTTCCACCAGTGGAAGGCCGGTGAATGCCGCCAGGTCCTGAATTTCGTTACGCCAGTCGCCCAGGTAAAGGGTGCGGTGATGGCCTGCCCTGTCCCAGTATTTGATGAAGTTCTTCCATACCCTGTCGGCATCGGTCTCCATGACATAGCGGTTCTGGCAGCCCATCTGCTCCTCGCTGAAACTGGCGTGCTGCTGCCAGTTGGGGATGACCTCCTCTTTCCAGTCCCCCCATTCCGTAGGCGACACCTCGCGGTGTATCCTTCCCGCAAGCTTTCCCTGGTAGGTGACGATAAGCCCTCCCTCTATGCCTATCCTCACCGAAGTGAAGATCTTGCCCTGGTGCTCGTGGATGTCATTGGCGTAGGTCGATCCGCCGGCGCAGCAGTGCCTTATCTCGTATGGCATGAGGGTGCTCTCGGGCCCTTCCCACCTCCGCGGTCCGCAGCAATAGCAGGCCAGTGCGGCCCCGCGCGAGGTGTCGATGAGGGTGTCGTTGGTGAAGCCGGCCCGGCCGGTTACGTACCCCATGAGCATCTGGGTGACGATGGAGTCCAGGCACCCCATGGCGGCCATAGGTATGCCTTCGTCCTTCAGCTCGCACATGGCCATGCACGGCTTGGCCATCCCGGTTGTTATCTCGGTCAGCATCTCATACACCACGGCGCCGTCCGCACCCACGTCCTGCAGCGCGTTCCTCGCTGCCGGTATCCACCTGGCGTGGTCCACGATCTCCTGCCGCGTGGGGCCGGTAACGTTTATCGCCCCCTCGGTCACCCTGTCCGCCTCCGCCTCGGCTTCCTTGGCCCCGACGGCATCGTAATACTTCTCCTTGAACTCGGTGGCGGTCATGAAGATGATCTCGGTGCCGAAACGCTGCTCGAGCCTTTTTATGTTCTCCTCGGGATTGAGCCTCCATGCGCCGTCCTGTTCCTGTGAGAACATCCTCACCAGGTCCATGTTGTCGAGGCAGCCGATGGCCAGTATCTTGGACTCCTTCATATCGTGCAGCGCCTTGATCAGTTTCAGGCCTCCGCTCACGTCGCCGAAGCGGCTGGACTGTACGGAGATCATGGGCAGGTTCTCCCGCATGGCGGTGTTGAGGATATCCATGCCCACGTACCCCATGGGATATAGAAGGGATGGAGGAGTGGCCCAGATGAACGGCTTATTGCGCAGCGGTGCGATGAAGGATTCGTCGCGGTTGTACCAGCGGGTGCCGCTGGGGCAGAGGTCTATGACGTAGGAGAGGATGCCGTCAATATCCTCGTTCTCCTCCGCCTTTAAGACGGGCTCCATGGCGTCGAAATTGTAAAGTTCTCCGCCCACGAACTCGATGTCGGGGAACTCACCGCGCAGGCGGTTCAGGAGTACAGACACCCATTCCTCCGTATCCGGCACCCCGAAAAAGAGGGTCATGGGAGTCTTGTAGAAAGCCGTATACACCCTGGGCCTGGACTTGTCAGCCATTTCTTCTCCCCTTTCGCATCTCGCCGGCTCGTTTCAGTAATTACCCCGTAATAGGACTGCAGCAAAGGAGTAAGGTTACTTGCTGCATAGTATAAACTTTATACTGTGCAATTATATTTTGTCAAACTGTTCGGGGTAATCTCTATAGCCTGGTAATTATCAGAAGTATCCCATGTTACAGCGTAAAAAAAGGGAACATCTCTGGTAAAAAGCCGTTGAAATCAAGTGCAACTAATATATAAAATGACTATACTATTGTTTAGTTACTAGAGAGTAGAAGGGTGATTGCATCGCATGGTTGCTTCCGCGGATGAGGTACGCTTTAAGATAAGCGATCTGGAGAGGCTCTCCGGTGTGAACCGCAGCACTATACATTATTATGTCCATGAGGGGATCCTTCCCAAACCCCACATGACCGGCAGAACCTCGGCCTACTACGATCAGAGGCACCTCAAGAGGTTGAAGTCAATACAAAGGTTTAAAGGCGAGTTCACCAGGGTGACGGGCAAATCCCGCATGCCCATGGAAATGCTCAGAGCCTTGATAGAGAGGGAAGATCCCCTGAAGCGATCGATAATCTCCAAGGCTCTCGACATCGATCTTTCGGGGCTTGACGCTGAGAGCAGGCGCAGGACGGAGATCATCGTGGCTGCGCTTATGCTGTATACGGAAAGAGGTTACTATCGCACGAGCGTCCGGGATATCGCCCGTGAGACAGGCATTTCCGTACCTACTTTTTATAAGCACTTCACGAACAAGCGTGACCTTTTCGTGGCGGTCATCGAATACGTTATAGACAAGTTCCGCAAAGAATACCGCGAGGCACTGGAGGGAACGGAAGATTGGTTCATGATGGCCAATATCCTGATCGAATCGTTTCACGACAATTATCCTCTTATCGGTGAGGTTCTTAACCAACTGCGGGCAGGTGTTGCTGCGAACGATCCCTGGGCCAAGGAGAGATTAAGGAAGATCTACGCCGACCTGACCGCGGACTTCCCCCTCTATATCCGCAAGGCGATCCATGGCGGTTTCATGCGGGAATTCGACGAGGAGTTGCTCGCTTATATCATCATCAACCTGGCTGAAGCTACATATCAGCGGGTGAGCTTCGACGACAAATACGAGTTCGAGGATATCGCCGAAGCAATCCTGGATTTAATGTATAAAGGTTTGGGCCCGAGATAGGATGGCAGTCGGGTTGCGGCTACGTACGGGAGAGGATCACATGATCCGGCCCGATCCGCCATGCCGCAATCCAGCCGTTAAGAAGGATGGCAAACTCACGCAGTGCCGTTTGAAGCTCACCGCGAGCTGCCGGTTCAACTTTGCGCGTGAATCAATGGAAGCTCTGATAAAGCATATATCAATATGACTTGGGCAGGCCGTAGCTCTGGGCGATGTAGTTCATGCTCATCTCGTCGGAGATGGGGCTGAACATCATCTGCTTGTAATCGCGGAAGTGGCGCTGCATGTCGTATTCCATGGTGAAGCCGTACCCGCCCAGTATCTCCATGCCGTGCAGGGCCGCCTTCTCCGAAGCCCGGCAGGCCACGATCTTGGCCATGGTGGCCTCCACGTCGTAACGCTGCCCCGCATCGCAGAGCCACGCGCACTTGTAGATGAGGTTGCGGGCGTTCTCGATCTCGATGGCGATATCCGCGAGGTAATGCTGGATTATCTGGAACTGCCCTATGGGTTTGCCGAAGGCGTTGCGTTCCCTGGCGTACTGCAGGGAGTCGTCGAAGGCCGCTCTGGCGATTCCCAGCGAGAGCATGGAGGTGCCTATACGTTCGGGATTGAGGGTCCCCAGTATGTGGTACCAGCCCATGTTCTCCTCACCCAGGAGGTTGGCCGCCGGGACTCTTACGTCCTCGAAGAATATCTCGGTGGTGCCGCAGGCGTGGATGCCGACTTTCTCTATGAGGTTGATGGTGATTCCCGGACTGCGGGCATCGACGATGAAGATGGAGAGGCCTTTCGAACGCTTGACCTCCTTGTCGGTGATGGCGACCAGCAGTATCCAGTCCGCCACGTGGGCCCCGGATATGAACATCTTCGAGCCGTTCACGACGTATTCGTCCCCGTCCCTCTCGGCGGTGGTGGCGATGGCGCCCAGGATGTCGGTTCCCCCGGCGGGCTCCGTCAGGGCCATGCACCACTTCTCCTTCCCTTGGGCGATCCTTGGCAGATGCTCCTGCTTCTGCTTTTCCGTGCCCAGCTCGGAAAGGGGCCTTCCACCGAAGGCGGGCGTGAGCCCCACGGAGATGGCCACGGCGACGCTGGCGGTTGCCAGCTCCTCCGTAACCACGCAGCCGTCCACCATACCCCCCCCGCCTCCCCCATATTCCTCGGGGACGGTGATGCCGAAGTATCCAAGATCGACGAGCTTTTCAAAGATATCGTGCGGGGGGAAGTCGCGGTTCTCGTCCAGCCACCGCACGTATTCCTTCGTGAGTTCCTTTGTGCAGAACTCACGGAAGGTGTCCCGGAGCATCTTCTGCTCCTGCGTCAGCATGAAATCCATATGTGCCCCCCTCTTAACCTTTCTTCTCCATATCCTGCATCATGCGGAGGACCGGTTCCAGGTACTTGCGCGTCTCCTCCGAACCCACCAGGGTCATGATGGTGCCTCGCTCGATGGCCAGGGCGGCGTCGATTGAGTCGCAGGTGAGCGAGTTGTCTATGATGTTCATCCCGGCACGGACAGCGGCCTTTGACTTGGAAGCGATGTTTCGCGCCATGCTCATAGCCCCATCCTCCACCTGGTCCACGGGCACCACCTCGTTCACCAGTCCCAGGCGCAATGCCTCCCGGGCATCGATCATCGCACCCGTCAGGAGAAGCTCCTTGGCCTTGCGCACCGGAATGGCACGTGGCAGGCGCACCGTGCCTCCCCACCCGGGAAGCAGCCCTATGTTTATCTCCAACACGCCGAACATGGAGTTCTCTCCAGCAACGATCAGGTCGCAGCACAGGGCCAGCTCCAGCCCTCCAGCCACGCATGCACCCTTCACGGCCGCGATCCAGGGAAACTCGGCAGTCTCCAGGGCACGCGTGATGGTCCCCCCGTCGTTGCGCAGGTAGGAATAGGAGTCCTTCACCTCCTGCAGGGTCTCGAAGATCGGCAAGTCGGCTCCGGCGCAGAACGATTTCTCCCCTGCGCCGGTGAGGATCGCACAGCGTACCTCGGGCTCCGAGTTCATGCGCGGAACGGCCTCCTTGAGCTCGGCGATCAGCTCGGCGTTTAAGGCGTTGCGCTTCTCGGGGCGGTTGAGGGTTATCTTCCCGATATTCTCTTCTATCTCGTAGATGAGGTACTGGTAGTCAGCCATGGCCGGCTCCTTTCATGTACGGATGCGATTTTCTGGATCATCACTGGAACTCCAAGCGGCAGGCTATAAGAAGCCTACCCGCTTACGGGTCTCCACTTAGGCAGGGTGACCTCGTCCGTGACGTCGTCGAAGACCACCTCCAGCTCCATGCCGTTCTCGAGCTTCTCGAAGTCGTCGCACTCCACGAGGTTGGAGATCATGCGCACGCCCTCCTCGAGATCGATCATGGCAAGCACGTATGGCATATCGTCCCAGAAAGGGAAGGGAACGCCGAAGTGGTTAACGGCGTAAGCGTAGAGGGCCCCTTTTCCCGAGGCGTCTACCCACTCGTGTTCGTCCGCGTGGCAGGCGGTGCAGTAGAGGTAGGGTGGGTGGTCGATGTTTCCGCACGCCGAGCATTTCCTGAGCACCAGGCGGTGCTCCTTTGCTGCGTCCCAGAAGGGCTGGGACCACTTGGTTGGAAGTGGCAGGGGTTTCATGATATCTTCATCCGAAAGCCCCAGAAGGTCCTTGATGCTGACTTTCTCTTCATTCATCTCGTATTCCCCTTTGGTTCGATAATGCGACGATCTTGCCGGGCGGCTCTCCTAGCCCGGGATCTCGCTTCCGAGTACGGTGAAATGGCAGTCCATGAAGGCACCGCCGCCGGTGTTCTCGATGAGGAACTTCGCTCCCTCCACCTGGGCCGCGCCCGCCTTGCCCTGCAGCTGGCGTACAGATTCCACGAAGAGTGCGATTCCCACACCGGTGCCGGTGTGCCCGAAGGACAGCGCCTCCCCGTTGGTGGTCACGGGGTACTTCCCTCCCGGAGAGGTCTCGCCCGATTCGACCAGGGCTCCCGACTTCCCCGGCTCGCAGATGCCCAGGGCGTCCATGACAACCAGCTGCATGCCGGGATAGGAGCCGTAGACCTGGTATATGTCCATGTCATCGGGCCCCAGGCCGGCTCGTTCATATGCCTCGTTCGCGAGAGGGGTCATGAACTCTCCCATCTTGGCCAGATCCCTTGATTTGGCCCTGGTGATGGTGCGGTGGGAGTAGTTCGAGGCGTCTCCCAGGACGTAGACTGGCCTGCCAGTGACCTTCCTGGCCTTCTCCGCCGTGGTCATGACGAAGGCGCTGCCGCCGTCGGCCAGCACGTTGCACATGAGCGAGGTGAGGGGGTAGGAGACCATGCGGCTTGCGAGAACCTTCTCCACCGTGATCTCCTTGTGGTTGAACATGGCGTTGGGCTGCAGTATGGCCCAGCGGCGGTTGGCTACGCACACCGCGGCCACCTGCTCGATTGTGGTTCCGGTATAGGCCATATACCCCTGGGTGACCATGGCCGCCAGCGCGTTGTAGGTCATGCCGTAGGGAACCTCCCACTCCACGTCCGAGCCGGCGATGGAGAAATACCTGGCCTGCTCGTTGGGGGTGAACTGGCTGAAACGCTGGGCGTGCACCACCAGCACGGTATCCGTCTCCCCGGAGCGCAGGATGCCCTCGGCGGTCTTGCGCAGGGAGAAACTGGAGGCTCCTCCCGAGGAGGTCATGCAGGTTATCTTGCACCCCCTGGCTCCGATGGCCTCCGGCAGGCGCCCGAACACCATCTCCGTGTTGTAGTCGTTCTCCGGGTTGGACATGATGTGCTGCGCGCAGAGGATGGCGCCGATCTCGTCCTTGTCTATACCCGCGTCCCGGATGGCCTCCCGGGCCACGGTGTAGGCTATCTCGAACTCGGTGCGCTCCGGGTAGTTGCCGCAGGGCACCTCTCCGGTGCCGATGATGGCGAACTCGCCTCTGCTCATAAGAGCCTCCTTTCACTAGAGCGGATGAATGCGATTGAAAACGCTTGACATGAGAAATACGATAAACTATATAATAACATACAGATCGTAATCGTATGTTATATTAAAGTATTATATGTGGTCAGTCAACCAAAGAACTTGAATAATCTTGAAAAACGGGGCAGCCCTTGACGGGCGCGCCATACCTTGGGGGAGGCGATATATGGTACGACTTGAGATGCAGTAGTTAACCCGTTTGTTCGAGCTTAAGAGTAGATGTCGTCTTCATATTGCAGGTTATATGGAGAATGTAAATGCCGTGTATCGAATTATAATGCATCATCCAGGAGGTTCATATGATGACCGAAAGAAGAGGCGATAAAGAAGAGTTTAAAAACCTGCTCTCCCCCATGGAGATCAAGGGGGTGGAGATCCGCAACCGCATAGCCCTGGCTCCCATGAACACCCTTATGTCCATGGACAACCGGGGGTACGTAAACGAGCAGGTGCTCGCATACTATGCGGCGCGAGCAAAAGGGGGATGCGGGCTGATAATCACCGAATGTATACTGGGCACGCGTCTGGCCAGCCGTTTCCCCTTCACCAGCAATCTGCACGGTTACGACCCGTCCTTCCTGCCGGGACTGGCGGAGCTGGCGGAGACCGTACACGCCTTCGGCTCGGCGGTCTTCGCGCAGATGTCCATCGGTTTCGGACGCCAGGGTCATTCCCATACCGGGGAGCGCCCCCCGGCACCCTCGGTCATCCCCATGACCATCACTCCAGATAACCTTCCGCAGACCAACCTCAATACGATGCTCAAGTTCCCCCAGACCTTCGAGCTGGCCTCCGGTTCACTCCCGTACGAGATGAGCGTGGAGGAGATAGGCCGCGAGCAGGACGAGTTCGCCAACTCCTGCCGCTATATAGTCGTGGCGCAATTCGACGGCATCGAGCTGCACGCACCCCACGGCTACCTGGAGCACCAGTTCCTCTCGCCCATCAGTAACCGGCGCACCGACCTCTATGGGGGCAGCCTCGAGAACCGCATGCGCTTCCTCATCGAGACTTACGTCAAGACGAGGGAGGCGGTAGGACAAGAATTCATCCTGGGGTTTCGCCTATCTGCCGACGAACACCTGCCGGGGGGCTTCACCCACGAGGAGGCCCTGGAAACGGCAAAGACTCTGGTAGCCATGGGTGCGGATTATGTCCACCTCTCCGACGGCTCCTACGAGGCGCTTAAATATTTCTTCCCCGAGGAGGACGGCACCATGCTCGAGGAGTCCGCTAACTTCAAGAAGGCGGTCAGTGTTCCCGTGATGTGTCCCTCCGTCCACGATCCCGTGATGGCAGAGGAAGCCATCGCCGGAGGAAAATGCGACATCATTTCCCTGGGCAGGCAGATGTTCGCCGATCCGGAATGGGGGAACAAGGTGGCCGAGGGGAGAGCGGACGACATCACCCGCTGCCTGCGCTGCAACGAGTGCCTCATGCGTACATCCCTGGGCATGCCGGTGCGCTGCGTGCGCAACCCCAACACCGGAAGGGAGAAATACATGGCCGAATACCAGCGGCCGCCCGTGAAGAG
Source organism: uncultured Actinomycetota bacterium (assembly GCA_964529285.1). Classification (GTDB taxonomy): domain Bacteria; phylum Actinomycetota; class Geothermincolia; order Geothermincolales; family RBG-13-55-18; genus SURF-21. The sequence continues at coordinate 23,268 of CAZGWK010000020.1, read as the reverse complement.
CGCCGCGGTAAGCAAGATGAGGATCCCCCCGCATCTTCCCGAGATGCGGGTGTTTGAGTGAGCGAGGGAGCGGGATAGCATGATAACAATCGGCGACATCCCCAGGAAACACGCCCGCCTTGACCCGGACAAGGAGTGCGTGGTCTGCGACGACGTCAGGCTCACCTGGAGAGAGCTGAACCAGCGGGTCAACCGCCTGGCGGGCGCCCTGGCCGGGCTGGGGGTTGAAAAGGGCACCAAGGTGGCGACCCTGGCGCTGAACTGCCACCGCCTGGTGGAGATATACTATGCAACCTCCAAGCTGGGGGCGGTGACCGTGCCACTCAATTTCCGCCTGGCGCCGGAAGAGCTGGTCTACGTCATCAACCATTCCGATGCCGTGGTGCTCGTCGTCGATCACAACACGTTGGAGATTGCAAAGGAGATACTACCCAGGCTGGAGAACATACGGGAACGCATCGTCTTCGGCGCCGAGGCCGAGGGATGGCGGGACTACGAGGAGCTGCTCGCGGGGGCGTCAGACGCCGAGCCAGGGGTGGATGTATCCGAGGACGACCTCTGCCACTTGCAATACACCGGCGGAACCACGGGACTGCCCAAGGGCGTGATGATCACCCACCGCAACTACATGACCACGGCCATGGGTATGGGCCTGAATATTGCGATGGAGCCGCACTATTCAACCCTGCAGGTGCTGCCCATATTCCACACCGCGTGGTGGCCGGTGCTGCTACACCATTTCGCCGGTTGCCGGGCGGTCATCGCCCGGCGCTTCGACTTCACCGAGATCCTGGCCACGGCGGAGAGGGAGAGGGTCACCCACATCAACATGGTGCCGGTGCTCTTCTCCTGGCTGCTCGACTTCCCCGACGCGGGTAAATACGACCTCTCCAGCATCAGGTATTTCTCATACGCAGGCGCCCCCATGCCGGAGGAGGTGCTCAGGCGCTGCATCGCCAGGTTCGGCCCCATCTTCCAGCAGGGCTACGGCCTCACCGAGGCCTCGCCCTTGGGCACCTCGCTCTCAGAGGAGGACCAGTGCCGCCTGGAGGGGCCGCCGGAGATGGTCAGGCGCATAAACTCGTGCGGGCGCGAGACCCTGGTCACCGAGGTGAGGGTGGTGGACGAGGAGGACCGGGATGTACCCGCAGGCGAGATCGGGGAGATCGTCATCCGCGGCAAGAACGTCATGCTGGGTTACTGGAAGGACCCCGAGATGACCGCTAAGGCCTTGCGCGGCGGCTGGCTGCACACAGGAGACCTGGCCGAGATCGACGAGTACGGTTTCATCTATATCGTGGACCGCAAGAACGATATGATCATCACCGGGGGAGAGAACGTATACCCCTTCGAGGTGGAGCAGGTCCTCTACGAGCACCCCGCGGTGCTGACGGCGGCGGTGGTGGGCATGAAGAGCGAGAAGTGGGGCGAGGAGGTTACCGCAGCCGTCGCCCTCAAGCAGGGTGCCGAGGCCGACGAGCAGGAGCTCATCGCCCTGTGCCGGGAGAAGATCGCCGGTTACAAGTGCCCGAAGAGGGTGGTATTCATGGAGAACATCCCGACATCCGCCATCGGCAAGGTGCTGCGGCGCCAGGTAAGAGAACAGCTGCAGGCATAAGTCATTCGGCTAGAAAGAGGGTGAGACGGATGCGCTTGAGGGAATACCGCGGACAGGGGGTGTCATGCTCCGCGCGGGTGGCCTTCAACGGCGCCGCCATCTATCCCGTACACGCCATCACCGCCGGCCTGGGAGAGCTGGGCGCCTTCGGCGGGGTCGTCACCCCCGAATTCGGCCCCCGGCAGCGCTTCTGCATGATCACCGTGGACGCAGAGCTCCCCCTGGACGAACCCGGGGACTTCGGCCTGGCGGAGTTCTGCGAGAACTGCCTCCTATGTGTGAAGAAATGTCCCGCGAAGGCCATACCCGAGAAACCCGTGTGGTGGCGCGGCGTGTACAAGCGTAAGATCAACGACCTCAAGTGCTGGGCCTTCTTCACCGCCTGGCACACCTGCGCGGTGTGCATCAATTCCTGTCCCCTGCACCGCTTCGGTCCCCGCGAGGTGCTCGACCACTACGAGCGCACGGGAGAGGTGCTGGGTTACGAGGAGATCCTGGCCGAGAAACCCGCATATAAGAAGACGCAGGGCCTGGATGAGCTGCTGGAGCTCATCCAGGAAGACTGAGGTAAGGAGGAAGTCATGAGCGAAGGGTTCGAGAAGGACGATTTCTTCAAGATCGACCCCGAGCCGCACCTCATCGGGGATATGGAGCCCATCAACCACTTCCCCGGGGTACAGATGTGGTGGCGGGCTATTGACAACATCCGCATGCCCCTGATGTTGGGGATGAAACCGGAGATATTCGAGGGCATGGAGCCCGAGGAGTTCACCAAGCAGGCCGACCCCGAGGCCCTGCTCGCGTACATGGACAAGTACGGTGTGGACGTAGCCTGCCTGCTGCCGGAGTCCATGATGGACACCACCGGCTACACCAGCCGCTGGGTATCCAACGGGGAGATGGCCAGGGTGGCAGACTCAAACCCCGACCGCTTCATGTACCAGCCCAACATCTCCCCCATCAAGTTCAAGGGAGTCTCAAACACCATCTGGGAGCTGGAGTACTGGGTGAAGGAAAGAGGGGCGAAGATCTTCAAATTCTACCCACCCGAGGACACATATATCAACGACCCCGACCTGTGGCCCTTCTACGCCAAGGCCGAGGAGCTGGGCATCGTCCTGGACATCCACACCGGCTTCTGCTGGGTCCCCCCGGGCAAGAGCAAGTACGCCCTCCCCATCCAGCTCGACGACGTGGCGCGTGACTTCCCCGAGCTCAAGATAGTCGCCTTCCACATGGGCTACCCCTACTGCGACGACCTCAACATGGTGGCCATGGGTCACCCCAACGTCTATCCATGCCTCTCGCTGCTCGTCTCCTGGGCGATAGGCGCCCCGCGCAAGTTCGCCAGGATCCTGGGGGAGGCCATGCGCTTCGTGGGGACGGACCGCATCATCTGGGGCACGGACTACGCCGGTTTCGGGGCGCAACTGAAAGGGGCCGTGCAGGGTTTCAGGGAGTTCCAGTTCCCCGAGGACATGCAGGAGGGATACGGCTACCCGGCCCTCAGCGACGAGGACCGCGCCAAGATCTTCGGGCTCAACCTCGCCGGCCTGCTGGGAGTGGACGCGAGTAAGAGAAGAGTCGGTTGATAGCTCGCCGGATTTGAAAAGCGGCGGATTTGACGTCGATCCATACGCCCAGTGGTTTGATACTGCCAGACCGAGTATTAACCGATATTCCATATTCGTTTCGGTTTTAGCGAGGCGAGCGCCCTGGGCGGTGGTCCCGCCGCCATCCATGGCGAGCCTGTTATCGTGTAGTTAGAGGAGAGCCCTGATCCCGCCGGTGTTGTCGCGAAGCTAGATGGAATAATATGGTATAGTTTATGGCTATGGGTGAGCTATTCTTTTCCTCGCCATATGGCTCGGAAAAGGCCACGCAGGTCCTTGCACGCCTTTTACTCTTTGCCGTAGATCAGCCTGAAGATATTGTGGAAGAGGCCGGACGAGAGCTGCCGTGGGTCGACGGCATCCTGAATCTTCTGCTGGTAGGGATTGATGACCTCCGCGTAATCGAGGTTCGGCTTCACGTCGGACGACTGCAGCCCCAACCGGAGGGCCAGGCCTGCGTCACCCAGAAACCCTTTGGGCCCTATGGCCGCGGGATCCATGGGCTCCACGCGCGTGAAGTTCATCGCTTTCATATAGTGTCCGCCCTCATCCAGCGTGCACCAGCATCCGTCCGGGCCATCGTCCAGAATCTTGCCTTCCGCGGCCAGCCTGCTCTTGATGGGCAGCTGCATCGCGATGATCTCGAATGTCTTGTCGATAGAGGTGGAGGACATGGCGGGTTGTGGTCCGTTGGTCCCGGCCATGGGCATCTCGCAGGCCTTGAGCGTGAGATTCTTGAGAATCGTGAACTGCAGCATCGCGTTCTTTATCCTCCAACCGAATCGTTCGGGTTCGTTTATGCCAGTGGGGACCGGCGTATCCTCCGGTCTCAACAGTTCGCCGCCGGTGCGTGCCAGGATCTCATCCAGGGCCTCGAAACAGTAATCCATCTGTTCCTGGGATCTTGCCACGATCAACCCGAACCAACCGCCGCGGGGAAGAAGCTCTCCCATTACGTTTGATCGTCTTATCTTTGCCCATTCACTTTTGGATTCGGCGATCACCGCTTCTATCTTGGTGGTGGAGAGCCTCCCGAAGGACTCGAAGATATCGGCTTCTCCGATGAGATAGAGGGCCTCGGCCTCACCCGCGTAATCCTTCCATCTCAGTATAAGCAAATCCGATAGCGGCCACAGCCGCAGATCGAACCATGGGGCCGCCCCGCCGCTCTCGATGCGGCGGGGACCGTGCCAGGGGTAAAGCTTTATGGCGGCCTTGGTGAATACGCCCATCTCTCCCGCGTGTCCCATCACGCCTCTCATCATGCCCAGCAGGCTGGGGCCGGGGCCGTCACCCGAGAACCAGCCGGCTTCGGGGGTGTCCGGGGAGCCGATGCGCAGCAGCTCGCCGTCGGGAAGGACCCACTCGACGGCCATGGGATTGCGCTCGTTGAAAGATCGGGTGATGGAGCTGTCGCCCTCGCCGTGCACGCTGGTCACCGAGGCCAGCGGGGATATGCTCGCCCCGGCGTCGATCATGTGGGGCGCCAGGCCTTTCTTTATGGTCTCTACGAAGAGCTCGGCCTGGGTCACGTAAGGCTCGATAAGAGCGTACATGTGTTCCTCGTTAATCTCTATTATGCGGTTCATACGCCGCAGGTCCAGGGTTATGGAATTCCTTGCCCAGGGAAAGGCGAAGGGCGCCTGACCGGTAGAATGTGCCTTGAACTTTATGAGGTGGCGGTTACAGATTCTCAATATCTCCTGTACTTCCGCAGTGGAGCCGGGCAGCACCACTGCGTCCGCGCGTCTCCACCACACGCTCCTGGTAAAACCCTGTGAGGGGATGCCGACGAATGTGGCGTGGCAGGCGTAGGAGTCAAGCACCGCGGGGTCCTCGCTTAAGTTCTCCGGCCCCACTATCCCCTCTATCTCCCTATAGGCTTCCCTGGATATGGCCATCTCTCACACCTCCCCAGTCAGAAGATCGATAATGTCGCAGACGGGAAAGTGCTCGTCGGCCTCCTCCAGCGCATCGCGGAAGTTCCTTACGCACCAGGGGCAGGAGGTTACCAGAGCATCGGCGCCCGTGGAGCGCGCTTCTGCTATCCTCTCCATAGCCGCCCAGTGGGAAAAATCCGGGTAGGCCTCCATCACCCCGCCGCCCGCGCCGCAGCACCAGGCGTAGGAGCGTATGCGCTCCATCTCCACCAGTTCCACGCCGGGGATAGAGGAGATGACGTTGCGCGGGGGGTCGTAACAGCCCCAGACTCCCGCCTTCAGCGGCTTGGCCGGCACCGGCTCGTAGATGTGGGGGCCCGTGAGCTTCCATTCCCCGTCCCACGGTTCGGCCGGCTCGCCCTTGCGTCCCAGGTGGCACGGGTCGTGGTAGGTGACCTTTAGATCCAGCTTGCGGGCGGGTTTCAGTTTACCCTCCGAGATCAGCCGCTCCAGCATCTCGGTGATATGCAGTATCTCCACCCCCTCCAGCTTCTTGCCGGCCAGGGGGTAGAGCTGTTTGAAGGTGCCGTAGCAGTCGGAGCAGGGAGTCACGAGGACGGAGGCGCCGGAGGCCTTGAGGCGCGAGGCCATGTCGTCAGCGAAGTTGATCATCTCCCCCTGGAAGCCGATCTCGTAGGCGCGCCCGCCGCAACATGCCTCGCCCCCGCCGTAGATTCCGAAGTCTACTCCGGCGTCCAGCAAGAGCTGCGCCGAGGCCCTCGCCGTCTTCCGTAGGTCCTCGTCGTAGGAGTAGCGGCAACCGGCGTGGAAAACGACCTCCGCCCCCTCGGAGTTGAGGTCCTTGATCCCCAGCCCTTCGGCCCAGCTTCCCCGCTGCGACTTGGGAAGACCGAAGGGGTTGTCCTCCCGCTTCATCCCCTCCACCAGGAGCATGTGCTCGGGCAGCATCTGTCCGTCCTCGACGGCGCGGAAGCGCAGCTCGTCTATGATCCTGCCCACGTCGCAGAGGAAGTTGTTGGTGCGGCACGATACCTCGCAGGCCCCGCACATCTGGCAGCGGTAGAGGATGTCGGTCATCTCGTCCGTCCACTCCTTGATCCTCCCCAGGTGCAGGGCGAGGGCCATCTCTATGCGCCCGGAGCCGGAGTAGGCGTGGAAGTTGTAGCGGGTGACGGCCGGGCACACCTGGGAGAAGCGGTGGCTCTTGAGCACCGTCCAGGGGACGAATTTGCAGTGGGAGCAGCGGAAGCAGTTGGTCATTTCGTATTCATACTTCTCCAGGCTCATCTCGCCTCACCCCCCGTGAAACAGAGCCTGCCGGGCGACATCACCCCGTTAGGATCCAGGACGCCCTTGACGACGTTAAGGTAGCGCGCCGTAACGGCATAATTGAGTGCAAAGACCATGTCCGACCAGCCTCCGTAGGGGCGGGAGAAGAACCCCCCAGCTTCCAGGGCCTTGCGCGCTGCCTCCGCCACCAGTGCCTCAACCCTCTCCCTCCCCTCGGTGTCTTCACGGGCGAAGTAGAAGTCGAACTCCAGGTGGCAGTGGCATCCCTGACGCTGGGGCTGCACGTACACACCCATGTCGCAGAGGGGAAAGCCGTTCTCGACTGCCATCTCCTGCACCATAATCACCAGGAAGGGCGCCCTGGAAACCGAAGTGAGAAAGAAGAGCTCACGCACGTCACCCGCCAGCCGCAGCTTCCAGTAAGGTTCGGCGGACGGCCGCCTCAGTAGTCCCTCCAACTCCTCGCTGTTCACTTCTTTTGCTGTTTCCTTCAACCTTCGCCCCAGCTCTTCGAGCTGCGCCAGCTTATAGGAGAACATGCTTTTGGCCTTCACGCCGTACCCGGTCACCGTGAACACGAGCATCCAGGGTGGCAGCTCTCCTGTTAACCTGCGAATATCGCCGCTATGAGCCCGCAACAGGCAGGCCAGATTAACCGCGTTGAGTATATAGATGTCGTCCGCGAGCCTATCGTACAAAAGCCTGAACGCCTGGCTGGAAAGATCCCGCGGGGTCTCGGCTGCGAAGGCAAATATCTTCTCGTATTCGGGCAGCAACTCGCACCTCACACTGGCCCACTGACATATCCCCAGGCTTCCCTGGGATGCACCGCCCAGCTTCTCCAGGTTGGTGTTGCAGATGCCAAAGGGCGCCTTGAAGGTATATCCCCTTGCTTTCTGTTCCTCCGGGGTACCGGGATTCGCCCCCATCTCTCCCGTGTAGAGGACTTCTCCCGTTCCGGCCAGGAATTCCGAGCAGGCCAGCGGGTCGGTGACGTCCCATTGAAAGCGGGGGTTAGTCAGCGGCTCCCTTTCCCAATAGGCGGCAATGGCCGACTTGGTGGACTTGGGACAGAGGGGCATCGATAGCCTCATCCCCTCCTTCTCCAGCTCCGGCTCCAACTGGTCGAAAGTCACTCCGGGCTCTATGGCCGCCACCCTGTTCCTGCGATCGATCCACTCGATAGCGTTCATTTCCCTCATATCAACTATCACGGCACCGTCCGCCAGCGGGACGGTATCTCCACGAAACCTGGGAGGCCCCGAGCTGACCGGGATCAGCGAAAGGCCTTCCGCGTTGGCATTAATCATTATCTCCTGCAGTTCCTTCCGGTTCTTCGGCCTCGTGATCATAAGCGGGCAGCGGGTGCTGGCCGCGGAATGGTCGTTCGAGTACTCCTCCAGGGTGGCGCGATCGTCTGTCATCCCGTCTCCTCCGCCAGGGCCGTTCAGCCTGCTCCGGTGCCCCCCGCGGACCGCTACTTCCGTACCTTTATCGGGTTTCCCCGTGCTCATGATCGTCTCCCTTCCCCTGCGTAACGCAGATCCGCCCTAACACCCATGCCTGGCAAGCAGCGGTTCCAGTAGAGGCGGCAGGATTTCACCCAGCCTTACTAACAACTGCTTTGTGAAAATAAGCTCATCCAGGGTTACACCCGTTTTACTGGTAAAGAATGTTAGTTGCTCCCAGCCACCCAGCCAGCGTACTAAGAGAGGCACATTTTTTGCCTTTATCAGGCCCCCCTGGTCAATAACCGCCAGCATTGGCACTATCCCTTCCCCTATCAGCCTTGGTCCTCGCCTGGCGGGAAAGGCCTCCTCGAAGATGATGGCTAGCGCCTCGATGTCGATCCAGAACCCGGGAATATCTATCGTCATTATGTCCATGCGGCTTGCCCTGGTGACCTTCACGGCGGAGAGAACGTTGCGCAACCGGGAGAGCCCCGAGACGAAAAGCCGCTTCAGGCCTCCAGCCGTTTCTTGGCCGTATTCAACCCGCGACGAGGCCATTCTGGTAATAGCCCGCGTGGAAAAACGGCGCAGGGTGGCGATGCGCCCGCCTAAGAGCAGCACGCGCGACGCCAGCCTGACGGGCGCGAAGGATTTGAACTCGACTATCACCGGCTCCGTTATAGAGGTTTCGAAGTAGAGCTTATTGCCCTTAAGTCTGCCTGCAAACTCCGCCTGCTGCATAGAAAGCTCCAGCATTGCGGCTCTAATATCCTCGTCAACCATCAACTGCAGAGTGGCCTTAAACCCCATGCGCAAGAAGTCCCTTACAAGCTCATCGCGGTTTACTTCACCCTCCCTCAATTTCTCGACAAGTCTGAGGGCCCTCTGCCTTATCTCGTCCATGGTCATCCCGGATATGATAAGGTCCTCGCTGAGTGCCGTAACCATATGCTCAACCTCTTTCTTGATTCCTGCCCACACGTTATACTGCATCTATAACAATAGCTAAATATTTAGTATTCTCGATTATATTATGAAATATTTTGTTGTCAAGCGCCTGTACCTTTAATTATAAATGCACTAAAAAGAGTAATATGGTACATAAAACAGTGTTCGGATTATTTTGCCATGTCATGCCTTGACAAATAAGTTTTAATCTATAGTATAATATGCAAATAGCAAGATTGGTCTATTTGCAGTGGTTAATAAGGGAGAAGCGGAAAAACGATGGATAAGGGGAGAATGAGGATAAGTGACCTGGAGCTGGAAGCCGGAGTCCCGCGTACGAGGATCAATTACTACCTGCGAAACGGACTGCTGCATTCACCATTAAAGACCGGCCAGACCATGTCCTATTACGACCAGAGACATGTCGAGAGACTGAGATTACTCGAGAGGATAAAGATGGATTACCTTAAGGAAAGCGGGAAATATCGCATGCCGGTATCCCTGCTCAAGGCCAGGCTCGACGAATATGGTCTGCCCCAAGAGGACGGCAGCAAAGAAGAGCGATCCGCGCGAGAGCCGGAGCACGAATACTCAGCCGGGAGGAAGCAGGTTATTATCGATACCGCCGCAGCACTCTATACGGAAAACGGCTATTACCATACCACCCTAAGGGATATCGCCCGGAAAGCGGGGATCTCCGCGTCTTCTATATACCTCTATTTTCCCGATAAGCGAGAACTCTTCGCTGCGGTAATCGACCAGACGATCGAAAGACTCAATATGGAGGTAGGGGAAGTGCTGGCTAGGGCCCAAGATCCGGTGCATTCTTTCACATCCTCCTTGCAGGTGTACGGAGATTATTACCCGCGGCTGGGCGAGATCATGTTCCAGTTAAGGGCAGGGGTAGTCATAGGGGATGAGTGGGCGAAAGGCAAGATAAAAAACATATATGGAAAAATGGCGGTTATATTGAAAGCCTCTTATAGATCCGCTATGGATCTCGGCATACTGCGCGAGATGGACGATGATCTGCTCACATATTTTCTTATATCTGTCGCGGAAGCGCTTTTTCAGCGGCGAGATCTTGATGACAAACACACTCCGGAAGAGTTGCTCTTCTTTTTCATGGATGTGGTTATGAACGGCATAAGTAATCTGCGGCAGGAGGCTTGAACGGGCCACAGCCAGAAGGAACGCCTCTGTCGAGACCTGACCCGCTTTTCATGCATGCTCCCGGGTCCTGGCGAAAATTATGTCCGGCCAATCCTCCACCATCATCTCGAGGCGGAACTCGCTTGGGGCCATGTAAACCAGGTCCCCGAACGCGTCTCTTGCCATGTGCGGCCGGTTCGCCGCGACGAAGGCGGCCATCCTCTCCCTGTCGTCACAATCGATCCAGCGGGCGGTGTTGTAATTGACGGTTTCGTAGGCGGCGTCAACGCCGTATTCGTCCTTCAGCCGGGCCATGGTCACGTCGAACTGCAGGACCCCCACAGCTCCCAGGATGGTATCCCCATCCAGTAACGGAAAGAACAGCTGCACTGCTCCCTCTTCGGAAAGCTGGGAGAGGCCCTTGCGGAGCTGCTTGGCCTTGAGCGGCGACTTCAGGCGTACGCGGCGGAAATGCTCGGGTGCGAAGTTGGGGATACCGGTGTATTTGAGCGGTTCCTTCTCGGAAAAGGTATCGCCGATCTTTATGGTGCCGTGGTTGTGGATACCGATAATGTCCCCAGGCCAGGCCTCGTCCGCTCCGGAGCGTTCCTGGGCCATGAAGATGATCGGGTTGGAGATGAGGATGTCTTTGCCGATGCGGTGGTGGCGCACGCGCATTCCCCGCGCGAAGCGGCCCGAGCAGACGCGCAGGAAGGCGATGCGGTCGCGGTGGGCCGGGTCCATGTTGGCCTGGATCTTGAAGACGAACCCGGAAAAGTCCTCCTCGTCCGGGCGCACCAGGCGGGTCGTGGTCGGGCGGGGCAGTGGAGCGGGAGCGAGTTCGACGAAGGTGTCCAGCATTTCCCGCACCCCGAAGTCGTTGAGCGCGCTGCCGAAGAAAACCGGGGTCTGAATTCCCTCCAGGTAGCTCTCCAGGGAGAAGGGTTCCGCCGCGACCCGCAGAAGCTCCACGTCTTCACGCAGTTCGGTGGCCTGGCACCCCAACAACTGGTCCAGCCGGGGGTCGGCCATGTCGTCTATTACAGCTTTCTCCCCGCTGATGCGTTCCCGGCCGGGCTGGTAGAGTTGAAGGCGCTGGCGGAAGAGGTCGTAGGTGCCCTTGAAGCTACCGCCCATGCCGATGGGCCAGGAAAGGGGCGTGCACTCGATGCGCAGGTTCTTCTCGATGTCCGCCAGGATATCGAGGGGCTGCATGCCCTCCCGATCGAGCTTGTTGATAAAGGTGAGCACCGGGGTGCTGCGCATCCGGCATACCTCCATCAGCTTGCGTGTCTGCGCCTCCACCCCCTTGACGCTGTCTATCACCATCACCACGCTGTCCACGGCGGTCAACACGCGGTAGGTGTCCTCGGAGAAATCCTGGTGCCCGGGGGTGTCGAGCAGGTTCATCTCGTAACCGCGGTAGCCGAAGCGCATCACCGAGCTGGTGACCGAGATGCCCCGCTCCTTCTCGATGGCCATCCAATCGCTGGTGGCGTAGCGGCCGGCCTTGCGAGCCTTGACGGCCCCGGCCGCATTGATCGCCCCGCCGCACAGCAGGAGTTTTTCGGTGAGGGTGGTCTTCCCCGCGTCGGGATGGCTGATGATGGCGAAGGTGCGGCGGCGTTTGGTCTCTTCCTTCACGCTTGCTCTTTCTCGCAAATCTATCGCTCCTGCCTCTCACTGAGATTCTCTGTCCCTGCCCGAAGGACTTCCCGCCGCTTCTCACCCGCAGCCATCCGCTTGACGGCGGTTGGCTTGCGGTAAGATCGTTCAAGGCCTCCCCGCATCGGGAAGGGGCCGTTTGAACGGGAGGCGCTCGGGTTCCTTCGAGCGGATCGCCGCAAATCAACGGAGGCAGGCGTTATCCGCACCGTCTCCGCTATTCGTAGCGCGAATTCCAGTAAACTCCTTCTTGCGCATGACCGTCAAGGCGGCGCCCTGATATAGCACACCTCGAGTGGTCAAGCTTCCCCGGATATCGCTCCGCAGGGGCTTCCAACACCAGAACCGGGGTGATGTTCACGGGAAAGAAGAAACTGGTTGCTCGGATGCCGGCAAGCCCACGGAATGGTAGAATACTGACATTGTGAACCGGATACGAAAAATCTTACATCTGTTAGTACCGTAAGGGCAGGGGAGAGGCCGTATGGTGCCAACTCCGAGCTTCCCTTAGAGGATTATGGATATTTATGCCGCGGGAGTTCTATATGAAGGGTGGGCTGCTGAGACAGGAAACGTACCTAAGAGCACACTGGTTGACTCTTCAACACATGGCTTTCCGCATAGAATCTCTTCTGCCGGAAAGAGCCATGGTAAGAATGAGGCACACGGTACGGTTGCTGAAAGAACGCCTGATGTTATTGCTTAGGCCTGACCACAGCAAGCCGTTCGCACCCAGGCGCTATTTCACATTCCAGGGAAAGGAATACGCGTATCTTCATCATCGCTACAATCATACGTGGAGGAACGAGCGGGCGGTGGAGGTGCCGATTGTCTGGGAGATCGTGCGTGAATGGCATGGACGTTCAATTCTCGAGGTCGGAAACGTGCTTTCCCACTATTACCCGGTCGATCATGATGTGGTGGATAAGTACGAAAGAGGCCCAGGAATAATCAATCAGGACGTGGTCGATTTCCGTCCCGGGCGGAGATACGATTTGATAGTATCCGTATCCACGCTCGAGCACGTGGGTTGGGAGGGTGTGCACAGGGATCCCGAGAAAGGTTTGCTCGCTTTTCAACACCTCGCAGGACTCCTCGCGCCTGACGGAGTTATGGTAATAACTATGCCTATCAGGAGATTATGGGTGAACAGCAGAACCATCAATTATGCGGTGGACGGCACCATGCCGTTTACCGAACTGTATGGTTTTATGCGAACCTCAAGGGATAACGAATGGTTGCAGGTGGACCCGCTCACGGCAATCGAAGCGCCGACGGGCGGTTACTTCTTTTCTCCAGTGAACGCGTTTCTTATCGGTTTGTATGAAGTTGGATAAAAGCTATACGCAACATAGATAGTAATATTTCTTGTTGGGATAGATTGAAAAATGTCGCCGATTATAAGAGTATTGGAAATCTATTCAGATATTTACGAAGGCGAAGAATATCTTCGAAAATATTGCTAAGATATCAACGGCTGAGGCAAGGCGTTATTGACTTGCTGCTATTTAACACCTCCGTGCTTTCTGAGAAGCACCGCGGTATCGTTTGGGAGGGAATTGAATTCTGCCAGCTGCAACGGGGTTAAACCTTGTTCACTCCGCGCATTTACGTCCGCTCCCGCCGCAAGGAGGACTTTCGCAACCCCGGCGTGGATCTTATGTGCAGCCAGATGCAGCGGGGTCTCGCCCCACTCGTCCCGCGCATTTACGTCCGCTCCCGCCGCAAGGAGGACTTTCGCAACCCCGGCGTTGCCATAAAGCACAGCCCGGTGCAGCGGGGTCCCGCCGTCCTTATCCCGCGCATTTACGTCCGCTCCCGCCGCAAGGAGGACTTTCGCAACCCCGGCGTTGCCATAAAGCACAGCCCGGTGCAGCGGGGTCTCGCCCCATTTATCCCGCGCATTTACATCCGCTCCCGCCGCAAGGAGGACTTTCGCAACCCCGGAGTGGAGCTTATGTGCAGCCCGGTGCAGCGGAGTCCCGCCGCGCTTATCACGCGCGTTCACTTCCGCCCCCGCTGCAAGGAGGAGCTTCGCAACCCCGGTGTGGACCTTAAGTGCGGCCCAGTGCAGTGGGGTCCAGCCTTGTTCGGTCCGTGCGTTCACATCCGCCCCCGCCCCAAGGAGGAGTTCCGCCGTCTTGGTGGAGCCGAGATATATGGCAAGGTGAAGAGGGGTAAGGCCATTCTCGTCCCTCGCGTTCACTTGCGCCCCCGCACTGATGAGGAGGGCCGCCACCTCTGCGTAACCTATTAGTGCTGCCCCATGCAGCGGGGTCTCGCCTTGCTTATCCCGCGCGTTCACTTCCGCTCCCGCGTTTATGAGGACTTCCGCAACTCCGGTGTTGCCATCTTGTGCAGCCCGGTGCAGCGGGGTCCCGCCGCGCTTATCCCGTGCGTTCACGTCTGCCCCCTCTTCAAGGAGCATGCGGGCCTCCTTTAAGTCCCCATCACAGGCCGCCTCAAACAATCTGTCCTCGCGCCCTACCACGCATCCTCCTTCCCGTACGTCAACGTATTTATCCGCGCCGCCGATACGCCATCTTAGCGTACATGGAATCTCGGCTTTCTTCTCTTGCATTCAGCGATATTGACCCGATGTTACTCATATGAACCCGCTACACTATCCTTGCGCTGATATCTTACCAGAAAGCGAACACTTGACGATTCCGTATAGCCGATCTGGTGCTCCGTCCGTTCAGCGGCGGACGAAACCTGTCCGAAGTAGTGTTTTCACCCGTATCCGACACGCCCGACCGCAGTAAGGAAGATGAAGAAATCGACGGAATGATGATTTTGATGGATCTCACGGCCGCTGCATTGTAATCGCAGCCATAAGTGATATGCTGGAAAACGGGAATGCTGTAAGTGTTGTTGGCCGCGGCGGGGCCGGTGGGTGACGCATATATGAGCGAATGGGAGCGTGTCGTGGGCACGAATTTCTGGGGAGCGGTCTTCGGCTGCCACTCCTTCTTGCCCCGCATGAAGGAGCAGGGTAAAGGATACATAGTCAACGTCGCCTCGGTCGCAGGCATGGCGCCCATCCTGGAGATGCCGCCCTATAACACCGCCAAGGCCGGCGTGATCTCGCTCTCCGAGACCTTGCGCATTGAGCTGGCCCCGCATGATATCGGCGTCACCGTGGTCTGCCCTTTCTTCCTGCGCACCAATATCATCAACAGCACCACTTACACCGACGCTTTTCAGTAGGAGGTCGCCAGGGCGGCCAGGGGCAATCCCTATGCCGAGAAATTCCCCGAACTGGGTATCCACGCGGCCTGGGATATGTGGCTGCAACTGATCAATCCCGGTCTCTGGTCGGGGGAGGAATGGACCCGCTATTACGGGCCGGAAGTGGTAGGGGAGGGCAAGGCAGGATCCAGCGCCTGCACGGGATGTTTCCTCGGCTGCAAGCAGAAATTCTAGGTAAAAGAGGGCGAGAGGAAGGGACAGAGGATGCAGACCGGCCACTTCCTGGACGTGGCCTGCCTTGCCCAATACCTGGACATCAGGGAATGGCCCAAGATGGCCTGGCTTATGGACAGGTGCAACCGGGAAGGGATCTGCGCGCTGGCGGGTCTCGGCTCAACCTTCCTCATCTCGGTAGCTGACAGCCTGGGGCTGGTGGGCGAAGATGAAACGCCGGGTCTGGATTTCGCTGGGGAGGAGGAAAAATACGCAGACCTTCTGCGCCTCATCTGCGAACGCAGGGGCATAGGTGAAGCGGCGGCGGAAGGCTGGCTGGCGCTTTCCGAGCACCTGCAGGGGCTGGACCTGGAGATGTTCATGGGCCTGGAAAAAGGGGCGCTCTGCTTTTACGACATGCGCGACACCGGCCTCGATGTCAGGTCTTTCCACCAAGTCGTCTCGGGCTGGACGAACTGGCTGGAAGCGGTTGACGATAGAGAAGCCGTTGCCCTGCGGGAGATTACGTTAACCCTTATCCCGGGGTAGGCAGGGGTGGGTGAGATTCTAGTATTCGTGGGGGATACCCTTGATATGCAGAAGCAGATGCTCGTAGTCGTGCATATCCTCTATCCAGCCGTAGTTGGCTTCTTCCTTGGTGTCCAGGTCCTTTATGTACGGCTTTATATCCAGCACCGGGGTTCCGTCGAATGCGTCGAGGCCCGACGTGATTATCTCGTTCCCCTCTATGCGCTTCACCTGGACCACGCTGATCCCGATGCGATTGGGACGAGCGGGCGAACGGCTGGCGAATACCCCTACCTCCATGCCGCCGGTCCAGGGCGGAGAAACGGCCATCGAGGGTTCTCGCTCCACCCTGTGCACGTAGTAGATAACGTATATGTATTTGAAGTCGCCGAGCCTGTTGAGCCCGCTCTCGTAGCGAGGGTCGAGCACTATGCGGAAATCCCCCTCGTCTTCCTCAAGTGGCTGATATGGTGCGTTATCCGTATAAGGAGTACGTATTACCCCTATCTGTTTAAACTCGAAAACCTCGGACTCCTCACCGAGGTCCAGCGCCCGCGTCGCTTTCCGGGGCTTGCCTTCCTGGGGTGCCCCTCCCGCCTGCGGCGTGCTTGCCCCCTGCAGTTTCACGTTCGCCGATTCGATGTGCCTGTTCGCTTCGCGCGCTATCTCGATGGCCTCTGCCAGCTCGCGCGCTATTTCGCCGAGCCCCAGATCCGCTATCTTCTCCAGCCACTTCTCCTCGTCCTGGATATGTTGGGCGTTGTGGCTTGCCCAGTAAGGCAATAACACCTTCAGTTTCCTGAGGTCCTGTTCTTGCTGCGAGATCTCCGGCTGCTGCGTCATGATACCCCCGATCTCTAGGCGATTTTTCGCTTCCTGCCTTCTTCGACATCGCTTTTCCTCGCGCACTCGGCGGCATCTATCCTGCCGGGCGCGCCAACTCCCATCATACGCTTATCCATTAGCCCTGAGGAAGGAACGACCGACACGACCCCACGCCGTATCTCTCGCTGCGGCGGCTGTCGTAAACCTGATCACGGGGAAGATAGAGCAAAACGACGTCCTTCAGTCCTCCTGTGATAGTATTCAGAATTGAAAGAGTTTGCATAACTATGTAAATTCTGCAAGGTTCTTTATGTATCCGGCAGGGCATGAAGGGAGAAAGCAATGTCTTACATGGATTGCTGCGATTGGAGCAAGTGTACGGTGTGCGGGGAATGCCTGATGAAGTGCCCGGTGCTTCAGATGGATGAGGAGGAGGCCAAGGTAGAGTTCCAGCGTCTCCTGGACGGCGAACCCACCAAGCGGGTGCTGGACGAGTGCACCCTGTGCTACAGGTGCAATTCCCTGTGCCCGGAGGGCTTGCGGCCGTACGAGCTCATCATGCAGCGCGTTTCGGAGAGAGAAGACCACCGCGGCAGCGTCCCCGCCATGGTCCCCTACATGCTCAACGGCATGCCCGCACCCACCTTCTTCCAGGACCTGTATGCCGCTCTCAGCTTCGGCGAGAAGGAGATACTGCGGCGCTGGAGCGAGCCGCCGCCCCCCTCAGGTGACATCCTCTTCGTGGGGTGCATCGGGAAGAACCTGTGCTACAGCATCGATAACTCGGAGGTGCTGAAGTCCCTGCCCAAGTACGGCCCCACGGACGTCTGCTGCGGCGAGCTGCACTACCGCTCCGGCATGTGGGACGCATACGTGGACATCATCGAGAGGACCCTGGACAGGTTCTCCCAGCTGGACATCGAGAGGATGGTCTGCTACTGCGGCTCCTGCTACTACTTCCTCTCCAACGTCCTGCCCGAGGTCTACGGCGAGAAACTGCCCTTTGAGCTTATATCCATGTACCAGTGGATGCTGGAGAAGGTGAAGGCCGGCGAACTCGAGGTCAAGCGCCCCCTCGAAGGTAAATTGGCAGTACACGAGTCGTGCTATGCAAGCGTCGTGGACCAGAGCTTCTGCGACGACCTGCGGGAGATATACCGTATCGCAGGAGCCGAGGTGGTGGAGCTGGAGCACAACCGCGAGAAGGGTCTCTCCTGCGGTTTCGCCACTGCGGCGCGCAATTGGAGCATACCTGACCTCATCAAGGTGCAGAACCGCAAGTACCGGGAGGTCAAAGACACCGGGGTAAAAGAGGTGGCCTTAAACTGCCCGGGGTGCTATTTGAGCATGATCACCAGCGCCTGGCTGCAGGGCATCAAGCTGCACTACATGCCGGACGAGCTGCTGCGGGCCTTCGGAGACGACGTCAGCGTGCCCATCAGCAAGCTCATCCCCCGCGTCTTGAAGTCCTTCACCATGAGGATGCCCCTGGTGCCGATGAAGAAAGACGTCCCGCTGCCGCGCATGCAGAAATAGGCGCGGAAAGGAGGCTGGCGATGAGAGGAACTACCTGCCGATGGGTATACGCGAGCCTAGCCGCCATAGTATTGCTTGCGATGATGATCCCCCTGCAGACTCCCGCGCCCGCGGCGCCGGCGGCCTGTCCCGATTTCTACTGGCAAAACCCCCTGCCCCAGGGAAATTCACTCAACGACATAGAGGTGATAGACGCTGTGACCGCCGTGGCCGTAGGCGATCACGGTACCATACTCAAGACCACCGACGGCGGAGCGAGCTGGGTATCCCTGCCATCCGGCACGGACCTGGACCTCGCCGCAGTCTCCGCGGCGAACCAGAACGTCATCTACGTCACCGGTGATGACGGCATAATATTGAAGACCGCAGACGGCGGGGCGAGCTGGTCGCAGCATTACGAGCCTGCCGCGAACATGATCTACGGCGTGGACGCGGTCAGCGCCAACGTGGCCTGGGCGGCCTCGGAGGGCAACGCCGCCGACGGAGGAATCGTGCTGCGCACCACCAATGGAGGTGCAACCTGGGAAAATAAGACCCCGGGCACCTTCCCCATCTTGAGCGACATCGATGCCCTGTCGGCGGACTTCGCCTGGCTGTGCGGGCCAGGTGTTATATCCAAGACCACCGACGGCGGCGCGAACTGGGACACGGAGGCCCTGCCCGTGGAGACCTATTTCATTGCTATCCAGGTATTCGATGCCAACAAGGCCATGGTAGTTGGATATGCCGGTACGGTATTGAGGACCGAAGACGGCGGCACCAACTGGAACCAGGTGGATATCGAACACAGCCTCCAGCTGAATGACCTCTCTTTCACCGGCGACCAGTCGGGTTGGGTAGTGGGGGAGAAAGGCCTGGTGGCCAGTACGGGAGACGGCGGCGCCAACTGGGACTACCAGCATTCCCAGGCACAGGAGTCCCTGCTGGGGGTATGCGCAAGCGGCGCGGACCAGGCGTGGGTGAGCGGCCGGTTCGGAGTACTGCTGCGCACGTATGACGGCGGGGCTGACTGGAACCGCTTGAGCACGGGAGATACCGACGTCCTCTTCGATATCTGCGCTGTCGGGGAACGTACCCTGTGGGCGGTGGGCGGCGACGCCGGCGTCCTCAAGACCAGCGACGGCGGCAACCGGTGGGTCCGCCAGGCGGTTCCCGGCATCGCCACCTACTACGGCGTGGACGCAGGCAGCGCCAGGACGGCGTGGGCGGTGGGAGAAGGCGGCGCCATCGTCAACACCACCGACGGGGGCGCGAGTTGGACCGCCCAGAGCTCGGGCGTCTCGACCACGCTCTGGAGTGTGGCGGCGGCGGACGACGCCACCGTTTGGGCGGCGGGTCCAGGCGCGTTGCTGAGGACGGGTGACGGCGGCGCCAGCTGGCAGAAAGTGGATACGGGGTTCACGGGCGAGATGAAAGTCGAAGCCGCGGATGCCAGCACCGCCTGGGTTTACGGCCAGGACGGCTACGTGGCCAGGACGGACGACGCGGGCAAGACCTGGAATGTACAGGAGATGTCCATGGGCACGCAGTACCGCGTCGATAACATAACCGCCATGTCGGCCGCGGACGGAGACAACGCATATGCCACGGTGATCGCCGTGGCGAAGGACAAGGTAGGCGACTTCAGCGTCGTCTTCAATACCACTGACGGGGGCAACCACTGGCAGAACACCTTCGCTCCCGGCACCGGCACCTTCGACCTTTTCGGCGTGGCCGCCTCCGACGACGATACCGCCTGGGCGTGCGGCCTCTTCGGGCTGGTGCTCAAGACGGTGGACGGCGGAGGCACCTGGGACCAGCAGGAATCCATGACCGACACCGTGCTCAACGCCGCAGTTGCGGTGGACGACAACACGGCATGGATCGCGGGCTGGGGAGGGAATGTCCTCCGCACCACCAGCCCGGTCATCTATGCCGTCTCCCCCGACCGCGGTATGAACACCAGCGCCTCGACGCCCCTGGAACTGCGCGGAACGGGCTTCCAGGCGGGCATGGCCGTCGAGCTGGAAAGGGCGGGGGAGGGGAATATCGCCGCCTCCAACGTTAAAGTGGTCAGCCCCGAAAAAGCTATGTGCGAGTTCGACCTGCGCGGCGCTGCCGAGGGGGTGTGGGACGTGACGGCGACCAACTCCAACGGCCTGTCGCACACCTGTATAGAGTCCTTTCACGTCATCTCGGCCACCCACTGGTATCTTGCGGAGGGGTCCACGGGCTCCGACGACCAGGGCGGCTTCGAGACCTGGGTGCTGCTGCAGAACCCCAACGACCAGCAGGCGATGGCCATGATCACCTATCTGAGCGGGAGCGGGGAGATAGAGGGACCTACCGTACCCCTCGATCCCGAGAGCCGTGCGACCATCAACGTTGCAGGAAACGTTTCCGATGAGTGGAGCGTATCCGCGGTGGTGGACTCGGACCTGCCCATAATCGTGGAGAGGTCTGTGTACTGGAACGTGCAGGGCGGCCCTTACCGCCAGGCTTGCGGTGAATCCATCGGCTCACCCTTCCTTTCCCGCAACTGGTTCCTGGCCGAGGGCTCCACGGGTGCAGACGACCGGGGCTCCTTCGAGACCTGGGTGCTGCTGGGAAACCCCGGCGGAGAGACGGCCGCGGTGGACCTCACGTACATGACGCCTCAGGGGTCCGTACCGGGTCCCAGCCTTGACGTCCCGCCGGGCGTGAGGCTGTCTGTTAACGCCGCCGAAGACGTGCCCGACGAGTGGCACGTCTCCACCCTGGTGGAGAGCAACCGGCCCATCGTCGCCGAGCGGGCGATGTACTGGAACACGGCCGCGACCGGGCGCCTCTCGGCACACACATCCATAGGGGCGGCCCATCCAGCGATGGAGTGGTATCTTGCCGAGGGCTCCACGGGCTCAGGCGAGCAGGGTTCCTTCGAGACCTGGGTGCTGGTGGAGAACCCCAACGATTACGCGGCGTCGGTGGACATCGTCTACCAGACGCCGGACGGGCAGTTTCCGGGTCCCTCCTTCGAGCTGCTGCCCCATACGAGGGCGTCCTGGGACACCTCTCTTTTCGTCCCGGCGCAGTTCTCCGTGTCCACGTTGGTCAGGGCTAACAACCCGGTGGTGAGCGAGAGGTCCGTTTACTGGACCTCCGGGGGCCAGCCGCGCATGTCCGCAACCGATTCCATCGGGGTCACCTCGGCCTCGACGACCTGGAAACTCGCCGAGGGCTCCACCGGCGGAGACGAAAGAGGTTCGTTCGAGACCTGGGTGCTGGTGCAGAACCCCTTTACTGACGCCGCGGACGTGAACATCACTTATATGACGCCCGCGGGGCCGGTTTCCGGACCCGATTTCAACCTTCCGGCTCAATCGCGGATCTCCCTTCCCGTGAGCGCGACGGTTTCCAATGAGTGGAGCGTGTCGACGTTGGTGGAATCGAACCACCCGGTGGTGGCGGAGAGGTCCATGTACTGGAGCACCGGCACGTATCGCCAGGCGGCCTCGGACTCCATCGGTTTTCCCTGAGTTAAGAAGCCGGAGCTGGTCGGTTAAAATGCCTGTACGGCCCGCAGGGTTGGCGAGTGCATGATTAAAGGACGCCAGATCATACGTCGAAAACAAGCTCGAAAGGAAGCCTTGAAAAGCTAGGCCTTTGGAGGTAATCATGCACCGTAAAAGTATCTGCCTGATCGCTGTCATTTTGCTGCTGGTCTCACTTCTCGTCTGTTCGTGCGGCGGTGACGCCGCGGGACCAGGTGAAGGCGAGGGGGACTCAGGCACGGTCGAAACAGGGGAGGCCGGGCCCGGCGGGTATTACTGGCAGAAAGAGTACGAGGTAAAGCTAGATCTCAACGATGTGCTCGCCCTCGATGCCGAGCACGTATGGGCGGTGGGCAACGGCGGTATCTACTTCTACGACGGCTCCGGCTGGGAACTGCAGTACTCCGAGGGCGACCCCGCCATCATGAGCCCGGGAGACCAGCGTTTCTGGAGGCTGGCGGCCTGTGACAGCACCCACGTCTGGGCAGTGTCGTGGTGGGAAGAGAGCTCGACCTCAAGCGGGGGGCGGATCTATTTCTTCGACGGCGAAGAGTGGGAAGTGGAGCTGGAGACCGAAGAGATGCTCATCGATATAACGGTCGCCGCCGAGGACAGCGCGTGGGCGGTGGGCAATTACAGCTATGAGGACGCGGAGACGCTGGAGCTTTACGCGGCGCGTTACTTTTTCGACGGCGAAGAGTGGGAAAAGAGCGTAATCGATTTCGAGAGTTATTCGAGCGATACGGGGTTCCGGTCGATCACTTCCGCGGATGAGAGCCACGTGTGGGAATCCTGGGTCCAGTCCGTCTATTTCTACGACGGTTCCGCGTGGTCGAAGCAGGCCGGCGACCTCGCGCCAAACGGCATCCTGCTGGGCATATCGGCGGCGGACCCGAACCACGTATGGTCGTTCAGCTCGGACGCTAGGATATATTTCTACGACGGCTCGCTGTGGACCGAACAAGAGGGCGTGCAAGAACCACTTAGCGATATATCGGCATACGAACCCGATCGCGTGTGGGCCGCTTCGAACGACGGCAACGTCTACCTGTTAGACGGCGCTTCCTGGCAGCTGATGTATCAGGCGGAAGAGAGGTTGACCCGCGATTTCTCCGTATCGGCAGCCGGCACCGGCGACGTATGGGCGGTCGGAGGCTACGGTATCTACCACGGCTCGAAGTAACAAGCCACAAGCCGGGGGGTCAGGCCCGGCTTTCGGCCTGGCCCCTCTGCTTGCGATCTTCTAGGCTTGTTTATCGCAGACATTCTCTCTCAAGCCGAATTCCGGACCCCCCGGCTTGGACTGACCCCTCGGCGTTATTACGATATAATATATAATAAATACCGACGGTCGGTATGTTAAAGGCAGAGGGCCGGCACCTTCCGGAGGCTGGTCTTCAAGGACACGAAAAGGTGATTACCGCATGGCGAGACCCCGGAAGACCGATGCTAGGGAGGATACCAGGGGAGAACTGATAGGGGCAGCCTGGCGACTTTTTTCCACGGAGGGTTACGATGCTACGCCGGTGGAGGCCATAATAGACGCGGTAGGCCTCTCCAAGGGGGCCTTCTATTACTACTTCAAAGGCAAGGAAGAAGTCCTGGATGCGGTGGTGGGCCGCATGGTCGACGAAATGGCATTCGAGATTGAGGGCATCCCGCGCATGGAAGGTCTTACCCCCGTGGATAAGATGAATCGCTTCATGGATGCGATCAGCAGGTGGAAGGTGTCCCACATGGACATACTGAGCGAGGCGGTGAAGGTCATCTACAGGTGAGCGGCATTACGGAAGCTGGACATCCAAAATTATTCAAGATGGACACTGA
>CAZGWK010000019.1:0-53694 GCA_964529285.1 uncultured Actinomycetota bacterium | reverse complement strand
CTGCAGGCAGCCGGCGCCAGCCCGGAGGACGCGTTCATCGCCACCAAGTGGATGCCCCTCTTCAGGACGGCCGAGTCTCTGAGAACGAGTATAACTACGCGCAGGCAACACCTGCAGCCGTATCCGGTCGGGCTCTTCCAGATCCATCAGCCCACTGCGCTTTCCTCGATCAGGGCCCAGATGGACGCCCTGGCCGACCTGGTAGAATCGGGACAGATACGTGCCGCTGGCATAAGCAACTTCCCTGCTCCCATGATGCGCAGAGCCCATGCCGCCCTCGCGAACCATGGCATCCCTCTCGCCTCCAACCAGGTCAAGGTGAGCTTGCTCAACCGTCGTATAGAGACGTTCGGCGTTCTGAAGGCCGCGAAGGAGCTGGGGGTGACCATCATCGCCTGGAGTCCCCTGGAGATGGGCGTGCTCACCGGCAAGTTCCATAAGGATCCGGGCCTGTTGAAAAGCCGCCCCATCGGGCGGAGGATGGTCATGCACGTCCAACTGCACAGAAGCCGCAACCTCATCGGAGCCCTTGAGGAGATAGCAGCCGCCAACGGGGTGACTCCCGCCGTAGTGGCTCTGAGCTGGCTCGTGAACTTCTACGGAGAGACCGTCGTCGCCATCCCGGGCGCCACCAAGGTGAGCCAGGTAGAACAGAACATACAAGCCCTGGAGCTCAGGCTGTCCGAGCGTGAGATGGCACGCATAGACGAGCTGTCCTACAGGTTCCGGCACTTCATCCCCATCGTAAAATGAGCTATAGCTCGCTGTAGAGCAAAGGCTGCTCGGTTCCATCATGAGCGCGGCGCGGGAATGTGCGGTGACGTTTCTCGCAGTCGGCAAGGAAAATACTTGCAAGCTGCCCCAGCTCTGAAGGAAGATGAGCAAGAGGAAAACGCTAAGAAATGGTGCCACGTTATGCCCACCGTTCTATTGTGACCGGGCACCGCTTCGTGTTGTGTACGAAGAAACCACTCGGCGGAAAGTGAGGCGGTAGGAATTTGGCTGCAAAAGAGAGCGTACTGATCCTGGAGGCTCGCTACGACGCGGACCTGCTGGAGCGGCGCATGCGGGAGGTGCTGGAAGAGTTTCCCATCGCGGTGCAGGGCAAGAGCGTCCTGCTAAAGCCGAATCTCCTGGGCCCCTGGAGCGGAGAGAGCGGCATCGTCACCCATCATACCGCGGTCAAGGCGCTGGCGGACGTGCTCGAGGAAAGAGGCGCCCGGGTGCAGGTAGGCGACAACCCCGGCGTGCGCGGATACGGCCGCGCGGGGGAATTGGGCAAGGCGACCGGCGTGGGGACTGCCGTCGGCGAAGCCTTCATTAACATCACCAGGTCGCCCGTGCGCGTGCCCGTCGAGTCGCGTTTCATCCAGGAGACTTCCATATCCTCCCAGGTACTGGACTGCGATATCCTGATCTCCATGCCCAAGTTCAAGACCCACGTGAGCACCATCATCACCGGCGCCATCAAGAACAGCTTCGGTTTCCTCGTGGGCGGCGAAAAGGCGCGCATGCACGCCGTAGCCCCCCGCTTCCGCGATTTCGGCGAGCTGATGGTGGACATCTACCAGCTGCGCATACCGGACCTGGTCGTCATGGACGCGGTGACGGCCATGCAGGGCAACGGCCCTTCGTGCGAGGACATACGGGACCTGGGAAAGATCCTCGCTTCGCGCAACGGCATTGCCCTGGACACGGTGATGGCCTGCATGATGGGCATCTCCCCCGGCAAGGTGCCCATGCTGGTGACGGCGGGAGAGCGCGGCCTGGGACCGGTAAACCTGGAGGACATCGAGGTAAGAGGATCCATGGAGCGGATCGAGGGGTTCAAGCGGCCCTCCACGGTGCCGCGCATGACCTGGACCGCGCCCGTCCAGCGGCTTATCTTCGCCCTGGTCTCACGCCATGCCCTGCGCGCCGATCCCAAACGCTGCACTGCATGCCGCACCTGCGAGAAGGGGTGCCCGGCCGGTGCGATAAAGGTAGACGGGGTGCCGCACTTCGACGCCGGCAAGTGCATCAACTGCTACTGCTGTTACGAACTCTGCCCCGAGCACGCCATATCCCTTAACCCCTTTATCCGCTTCGCCCAGAGATAAGGGTCACGCCTCCTCCTTCAAGGCCTCGAGGGCCTCGATGGAAGATGTCGGCCCCATGGATATGTGGACCTGGCTTATGAACATCGCGATACCCTGGTTGACCAGGGCCATGATCCAGTTGTCCCATACCAGCCATATAATGAGGTCGATCACGGTTATCACCGACAGGCTGAGCATGCGGTTCGGCCATGCGCGGTGTTCCTTTTCCGCCGCCGCCTGGTGCTCCAGGAGCTCCATGGCCTTCTTCAGCCGTGCTTCTCCGTTCTCCCACCTGCCGACGTCTTCCAGCTCCTGCAGCTGTTCAACCAGTGGGAGCCGAAAGAGGTTGAAGAACCTGCCGATGGTGATCTTCGTGCCGCGCAATCCCCGCAGTGCCGATATCCACATGCCCAGGAATCCCAGGGACACGAGGATCAGTATCCCCGTGTTTGCTCCCCTGGCCTTCGGCTCCTCGGTGATCACCACCAGGACGATAAAGGCCGTGATGAGCACGACGTAGAAGACCAAGGTGCCTATGAAATATTTGCGGGTCTTGTCCGCGGATTTCCGCAGTGCCGCCAGAATCGCGTCCAGCTTACCGCCCTCTCCCGATACCGTGTCCCCTGAAACCATCGCCATCTCCTCTCCTGGAAACGGATTAATCACTGCCTTTTGGGATATCCTTCTAGGCCCTAGAGAAATCCCCTTCAATAACGTGGTTGCCCTTGCCTCTGCTTGGAGGATAGCGGGGGAAAGGGACCGTAAAGCGCCTCCGAAACACATCTTCGACACCATCTTCCGGCGCAATGAGAACAAGCGGAGGCAACTGCCTCCGCTTGTGTTTTTGCCTCGAGCTCTCCGCCATTCATGCATGCCGGAGCAATGCGCTCAATAGCGGTACGATCCCTTGGACTCGTTCCTCTTGGGCCTGGCCTCGCTAACGTTTAGCGGCCGACCGTCTACGTCCTTGCCGTTCACGGCGGAAATGGCGGCTTGCGCCTCTTCCCCGCTGGACATCTCCACGAAACCGAAGCCCCTGGACCGGTTGGTATTGCGATCCATGACCACCTCGGCGGAATCGACCGAACCGAACTCCTCGAACAACGTACGCAGATCTTCAGAACTCGTTGAGTAACTCAGGTTTCCCACGTATATCTTCACTATCTCTCACCTCCTTCGCCAGAAAAAATCCCGAGGATACGGTCTCCTCGGGAAGACGAAAGATCTAACTGAAAAAACCAATACGCTTGCATTATAACAGAAGTGCGCCGATTTCCAAGCCTTTTATTGTGATCCTGCCCCGGCATACGTCACCACCGCCCCCCGCGCCCGACGTTTCACGTGACGGCTGACAGCACGCAAGCCGACGACGCGGATCCTGGTAATCCCCGGCCGAGGGGTCAGGCCCGGCTTTCGGCCTGGGCTTCAGGATGTCATCGCATTGAAGACAAGGAGCCATGCCTGGCTCTTAGTTAAGCTTGCACACCAAAGCTTTAGCGAAGGTCGGTCATCGCGAGCGCAACGAAAGCGCCCCTGAAAGAACGCGCCAGGTCGCGATCATTAGCGGATCGCCTCACCGCCTGCGACGCCAGCGATACCTCAGGCCGAAAGCCGGGCCTGACCCCTCGGCTTTAGCGGGAGAGGGTCTCGTTAAGCCAGTCGAAGATACGCTGGTGCGCCAGGAGCATGGCCCCCATCTGGCAGTGCAGGCCGGCGCCCTCCTCCTTGGTGAATAGTATGAAATCCTTGGGGCAGGTGAGGGCATCGTAGAGCCTCTGGGCCTCGCCCTTCATGCTGGTGTCGTTGTCGGAATCGATGACCAGGGTGGGGCAGCTGATCCTGTCCGCGACTCCGGCCATGCTGTATTCGGAGAAAGCCAGCAGAAACGCGCTGGGCGTATCCACCCCGAAGGTGAACATGCCGTTTCCTAAAAACCAGTTGAGCTCGATGCTCTCGCTCATAACCTCCTGCATGGCCTCGTCAAAATCGCCGGGGTCTGCGCGGATGGCGTCTATCAGCCCCTCGGCGGTCCCTCCCGACGGGGGGTAGTAAGGCGCGATGCTGGTGCATGCCGGATACCAGGGCTCGAAAACGCCGCCGTCGGCGATGAGAGCGGCCAGCCGCGGCTCGAAGGCCGCGCCGCGCGGCGCGAGATAACCACCCATGCTGATGCCGAAGAGCGCTACCATTTCCGGGTCGACCTCCGGGCGGGACATGGCGTAGTCGACCACCGGGACGATCACCTTCTCCCAGTCAGGGCGGAAGGTCAGCCCCTGCTCCCGGATGACCTCCCCCTGCCCCGGGCCCTCGAAGGTGAGGCAGTTGTATCCGCGGCGTACCGCCGCGATGGCCCCCTGGTTGTAGAGCTCCTCCTGGGTGCCGTCGAATCCCGTCTGCAGGATAAGGGTGGGGCGCGGTGTACCCGAGCCTTCCGCATGATAGAAGTAACCAGGCAGGGTGGTATCCTCGTAGGGGATGAGCACCGGCTCGATGGCAGGCGTTGACAGCGCGGCAGCCCGGGCGAAACAATCCCTGCTCTTTGCGGAGCTCTCCCGGATGCGAGGGTCCGATGGGTCCCCGTGCAGGTAGAACTCGGCCATGGCGTAGTAGGTTGTCGCCCTGAGGTATGCCTCGCGCGCGCTGACCTCGTGGCCCGCGGCCAGGCTATCGTCGGCGATGCCCCGGATGCGTTCCGCCGTCCCGTACCATTCCGCATACCAGCTGTCCACGTCGCCTTCCGTGATGCGCTCCGCCGTGGACAGACATTCGCCGACGTCCGCTCCTCCGTAGGCGGTATCCCCCAGGGCCCGCGTGAGCTGGAACTGCAGCTCGGGGTCGGAGAACACCAGGACCGGTGCCTGGTCCTGCCCCTCCCGGCCGTCCCCTTGTGAGGAGTCGTCCCCACTACTACAGCCGGCGATAAACAGCATCGAAACTGCGATCAGAACAGCAAAAAGCGCAATGCGGATCCCCTTCATCGGCGTCCCCTTTCCAACAGCGAGAAGCGGCCTGACTATCTATTCGGCACGAATGGCCCCGCCGCTGAACGGCCTCTTATCCGGCGCCCTTGCACGGCAAGCCGCACGGCTCGACCATTACCGGAATGTAAATACAGGTATAATAGGTATCGTGTTGCGATTGAATCGATGTGAGGAGGAAGTAATGAGAAGAGCCGTTATCGTTCTGTTCGTGCTGGCCCTGGCGGCCGCTACCCTCGCGTTTGCCGGATGCGGCGGTGATGGGACAAGCTCCAATACACCTGAGCAGGTTGTGGGTGAGTTCCTGGCCGCGGCCGTAGAAGGGGATGCGGATACGGCGTTCGAACTCATCTCAGAGGACAGCAAGACCGAGGTCGGAGACAAAGAGAACCTGGTCGCGGGGTTCTCGGACAGCGTCAGCTCTTACGAAGTGGGCGATGCTACCATCACCGGAGATAAGGCGATGGTGCCGGTGAATTACCAACTGCAGGGAATGGACGGCGGACTCGAATTTAACACCGTCCTTATTATGGAGAACGGGTCCTGGAAGATATCGCTGAGCGATACCAACGCGGAGGCGGAAAAGGCGCTCGACGAGTTGATGCAGGAATTCGAGCCTACCCAGTAGAACGGCAATACGCTCGACTGAAACGAAGACTATCCCGCCCGCGGGATAGTCTTTTTCTGTGGCCCGGTGTGATACGATCCCCGTCTCCGCACCTCATCCCTATCGCCCTTCCGGCCCGGTAGTCCCGGAACGGTGGCGGCTGTAGTCGATAAGCGCGCGCATGGCGCGAGAGCAACGCACGGCCGAGGGATATACCGGCACCCCGCCTGCGATGAGGCTGCGTATCGAGCTGCTGTGCGTACCCAGAAAGGACATCACCACCAGGGGTTTGCCGTGCGCCGCCGGTACAGCTGCCAACTCCCCCAGGAATGCCTGATAGCTTTCATCCCAGGGGTCCTCCATGGCCGCGAGGTCGGGGAAACGCTTCTTGAGATTGATCATGAAATCCGGCGCCCCGAAGACACCGTAGATGAAAGCGCCGTCAACCTCTCCCGATTCGTACACCAGCTCCAGCAGTTGCTTGAAGATGAACATATTGGTCTCGAAGGTGAGGTCGATGGGGTTTCCCGTAAAGGTCAGGGGCCCGGTAACCGCGTCCAGCTTTTCGCGCAGCCGCGGCGAAAAGGCGGGCGCCTGCAGTCCCGCCTTCTCGAGGTGGTAGGCGAGGGAGGAGCCGGGCCCGCCTGAATTGGTGATCACTGCCATGCGCTTTCCCTCCGGCAGCGGCTGCATGGACAGTATCCACAGGAGATCGAACATCTGGTCCAGGTCCTCGGCCCGCATCACGCCCGCCTGGCTGAACAGGCCGTCATAGAGCCCGTCGGGTCCCGATATGGCCCCGGTATGGGAGAGCGAGGAACGCGAGCCCGCTTCCGTCCCGCCCACGTATATGGCAACGATCGGTTTTACGCGCGACGTCTCGCGCGCAGCGGCGATGAACTCCCGGGGGCGGCGGATGGCCTCGACGTAAAGCCCGATGGCCCTGACCTCATTTTCATCCCTGAGGTATTCGAGGCAGTCCGCAAGGTCCATGTCCGCCTCGTTACCAACGCTCAAGGTCTGGCACATCTTTATGCCCTGCGCCCTCAGGTAAGGGTTGATCATGGCGGTATATGCTCCCGATTGCGAGGCGAACCCGATGTGCCCGCCCATGGGAGGCTCCACGATAGTAGTGGTGTTCAGCGAACACAAGCTGTTCATAATGCCCACGCAGTTGGGCCCGAGGAAGCGGATACCGTACTTTGACGCCACCTCCTCGAGCTGCCGCTCGCGCTCGGCGCCCGACCCGCCCGGGACCTCCTTGAAGCCGCCCGAGATGACGATGGCCCTGCGCACCCCGGCTTTCCCACATTCCTCCAGTATCTCCGGCACCACCTCGGTGGGCAGGACCAGTTGCGCCAGTTCCACCGACTTCCCCACCTCCGCGATGCTCTTGTAGG
This sequence comes from uncultured Actinomycetota bacterium, assembly GCA_964529285.1. GTDB lineage: Bacteria > Actinomycetota > Geothermincolia > Geothermincolales > RBG-13-55-18 > SURF-21. The sequence goes on along the minus strand of CAZGWK010000019.1, from coordinate 46,631 downwards.
CCGGTATGCCCATCACCGTCTCCTCGCTGCGGTGGATGGGATAGACCTCGCCCTTATACCCGGTCTCCAGGATGTTGGCGAGCTGGATGGAGCCCATCTTCATAGGATTGTTGGAGGCGCCGAATATGGCGATGGAAGACGGGTTCATCAGCTGCTTCAAAGGGTGCATGGTTCCTCCCTTGCTTCAATGTCTATGTCAGCATAGCAATATTCTATGCCCTCGAAGACCTGGGGTCAGCCCTCCATTTTCAACATCGGGGGTCAGGCCTCAACATACTTGATGAGAAGGTAAGGAGTCAGGCCGGGGAGCTGGCCTCGCTTCCTAGGGGTCGGGCATTGGCATTTCGAAGCCTGGGGCGCAAAACGCAGAGCCAGCCCCCAAGCGACGCCAGACCCTACTGGCCGGGGACGTAGCCCATGGCGTCATGGCCGCCCGGCCAGGCACCCTGGTACGCGAAGTACATGGGGCGCTCGGCCACTATGGCTTCGCTCGACTCCAAGTGGATGGCCACGTCCTGGTCGCCCCCTATGTCCTCCGCCACGTTGACGGTGTAACGGCTGAGGGGCGCCACGTTGTAGGTGCGCTCCACCGTCAGGCCGGTGCCCAGCATGTAATCGACGCTCACCTGCGAGGCTTCATCGTTGGGGTTCTGCAGGCACAGCCAGGTATCCAGGCCAGGGCGCGTGCAGCCTTCGGCGAAATACCAGTTCGTGGAGGGCATGGTACATCCCTGGGAGTTATGGCCACCGTCCCAGGAGCCCTGGTACGCGAAGTACATGGGGCGCTCCGCGACGATGGGCGCATCGCAGAAGATCGCCACGGACACGTCGTAATCCGGCCCCAGGCTCTCGTTCACGAATACCGTATCGCGCGAATGGGCGGGGATACTCAGCTCATCCAAATAGACATCTCCTCCGCTGGTGAGGTAGTAGATCTCGACCGCTGCAGCCTCGGAACCGGGATTCTGCAGGCACAGCCACTGCTCGAAGCCCTGCCTGGTGCAGCCCTCGGCGAAGAACCACGAGTAGGAGGGGATGTTCACTCCCACCACGTTGTGGCCGCCGCGGTACATGCCCTTGTAGTCGAAGTACATGGGGCGTTCCGCTACCAGCATGTCGGCGGACTCCACCATGATGGATACGTTTCTTCCCGGCCCCACGGCGTCGTTGACGTTGACCGTGAAGCGCGACAGGGGCGGGAGGCCGTAGGTCTTCGCCTCTGTGCCTCCGCCCTGAAACATGTAGGTGACGTTGGCATCGACGGCGAAGTCGTTGGGGTTCTGCAGGCACAGCCACTCCTCGAAGCCGTCTCCCGTGTATCCCTCGGCGAAGTACCAGCGGTTAAAGGGCAGGGTTGCGCCCACCACGTCGTGTCCCCCCCGCCATTTCGCCTTGTAGTCGAAGTAGATGGGCCGCTCGGCCACCACCGGGACGTTTGAATACAACTCCGCGGAGACGTTCCTGCCCTGGCCCACCTCGTTGTTGACGTTTATGGTGTAGCGGGAGTGGGGCGCGACGGGATACTCGCGGAAATCCTGGCCGTCCTCGAACATGTAGGCGATCTCGACGTTAGCCGGCAGATCGCCGGGATTCTGGACGCACAACCACTCCGCGAAGCCGTCTCCCGTGTATCCCTCGGCGAAGAACCAGAAACTGGAGATGTAGGGGTTGAGCACCAGGAGGTCGTAATTATCCTGGGTGGAGTAGCCGCCGTAGCTGTCCACAACGAGAAAATAGGTCTCCCCCTCCTCTACGGAATACTCGATGGCCTCGGGGGAGTTGCCGCTGTTGAGGCTGTAGGCGACCAGGCTGCCGTTGACCGGATCGTCGTAGATCTTCCCTTGGTAGAGCCACAGGTCGTAGTCGCATCCCGAGGGGACGTTCGCGAGCACGAAGGAGGCGTACCCCGACATGTCCGGCTGGATGCGGTAGACGTCGATGTCGCTGTTGCAGGATACGTAGGACTCGTAGGCGCCGGTATCCAGGCTCTGCGCCTGTTTCTCAGTGTTGTTGGGCTCCATGGTGTCCTGGTAGCCGTCCCCGGACATGGTGAGGGCGGCGTCCATGTCGACGATTCCGAACCCCATGTCCTCGCTCCAGGTGCCGCTCCCCTGTGCGCTCTCCTCTATCCTCCATTCCAGCTCCGAGGGGGAGATGCCGTCATGGTCGGCAAGGATCAGCGCCGCTTCGCCGCTCACCAGCGGCGCGGCGAAAGACGTGCCGTCACTCATCAGATAGTACTGGTCATCGCCGTTGCGAGTCGGCCCTACGATATCCTCTCCCGGGGCCATGACGTCCAGGCCGTAGCCGTAGCTGGAGAAGGGCAATCGCCCGTTTGTCTTATCGCTGGCCCCTACCCCGATGACGTTGGGGCAGCAAGCCGGGTAGAAAAGCGCGCCGTCGCCTTCGTTGCCGCGCGCCGCAACTATGACGCAGCCCTTCTCGCGCGCATAGTCGACGGCCTCCCTCTCGGCCTGTGAATAGTTGGTGCCGCCGTAGCTCAGGTTGATGACATCGGCCCCGTTGTCCGCGGCGTACTTTATGCCCTGCACCGACCTGGTTACCGGTACGCCGCCGCTGTCGACCTTGATGGGCATGATCTTCGCGCTCCAGTCGATCCCGGCCAACCCCACGCTGTTGTCGGTGTTTGCCGCGGCCACACCGGCCACCTTGGTTCCGTGGCTCTGGACGTCGCTGTCGTCGGTCACCGCCCCGCCGTTGTAGGTGTTGTATCCATCCAGGAGCCTTCCCCCTGTGAATTCTTCGTGAGTAGGCCGGATGCCGGAATCCAACACGGCTATGGTGGTCCCCGCGCTTCCGGTGGTCACGTCCCATGCCGCGTAGGCGTTGATGGTCTCCAGGTACCACTGGTCGCCGGTCCCGACGTAGTGATCGTCAGGAACGGTGTCCAAGCTCTGTCGTATGTAATCCGGCTCTGCCCACCTCACCCCCGGCAGTGCCTGTATCGCCTCCAGGGCGTCCTCCAGGGAGATCTCTGCAGGGATGTTGAGCACCGCCATGTCGAGGCCTTGGATGTATTCTTCCACCACGGCCCGTACCTGGCCCAGTAAATCCTCCAGAACCTGCACGTCTCCTTCGAAGCCGACGATGACGCTTCCCGGCCGGAACCGGGCCGTCTCTCTCTCGCCCTCTTCCTGCTTTAATTCCTTCTTCTCGGCCACGGCGCTCGCGTGGGCGGCCTCGAGTATGTCCTGCCTCAAGTCATCGAGTTCCGCCTGCTGCCCTTCCCCGGAGCGCTCCTGCCGGCCCTCACCCGCAAAGGTAAATGCCCCGGCCGAGCAGAGCAGAAACCCTAGCAATATGCAGAGAGGAAAGATGAACCTGGTACGCATGCCGACACCTCCATTACCTCGCGCCGATCGCTTGCTTCGCTGAGAGGCCATACATATAAAGAGAATCCCGTTCAGGGCCCACATGCCCGATGCAGTGCCTAGATTATATCACGGGGCGGAGGGCGTTCTTCGCTGCCCCGCTCCTTAATCGCCGCCGAGCGCCTCCTCCACCGCCTTGAGGGAGACCTTCTTGCTCACCGAGGCGCCGCTGCTGATGTCCACGTCAAGGGACTGCTCCCCCAAGACCTCGTCGAATATCTCCTGCACCTCCTGCTGGGTCTCGTTCGCCATCCTGCCGCTGTCGACAAGCTGGATGGCGGTGATGCGGCCGCCCTCCACCCTGACCTCAACGGAGGCCTTGACGTGGAACACGTCGTAGGAACCCGAGTAGGTTCCGTCGGGTACCTGCGAGACGTCGACGTCGCCGACGGTCAGGGCACCGGCGGCCTTGAGGAAGCGCCAGGCATAGAGTCCACCGATCGTTCCGGCTATGACCAGGAGCGCAACGAGCGCGATCGACATCACCAGGACGATCTTTTTTCTTCCGCCCGTCTTCTCCTGTGCCCGCGGCTCTTGCGGGGGCTGTAGCGGCGGCCGCGGAGCTGGTGGTGGTCCGGGTGGCGGCGGCCCTCCCGGTTGCGACTGCATGGATCCTTCGCCGTCCATCGCCTTTTCCTTCATCTCCCTCCCCGGGAACGTTATGCGGTTACGCTCTGCTCGTCTCGCTCGTCTCATTATATACGGCGCCCGGTACCACTTTAAGGCTCGGGATCGCGCCTCCGCGCCTCCCGGTCGTTCTCCGCTCGTACCCGGGCCGATATGACGGTTTCCTGTGGATCGGGGCATCGCCCTCAATAAGACCCCCCGTAATCCCGATAATCTATGCGACCGCCGGACATGCCTGCCCGATGTATCCGGCATGAGGAGGAGATGGTACCATGCGCATGAGGTCTGCGAGGTAAACGTGGAGAATGTGAGGACATACGGCGAGGCTCCCTACGAAGTTGCCGTGGTGCACGGCGGACCGGGCGCGCCCGGGGAGATGGCCCCCGTCGCCCGCGAACTCTCGCAGGAGCGCGGGGTCCTGGAGCCACTGCAGACGCAGGCGAGCCTCGCGGGCCAGGTGGCCGAGCTCAAAGCGCTGCTGCAAACCAGCGCAGTGTTGCCCATCACCCTCATCGGTTATTCCTGGGGAGCCATACTGTCCTTCATCTTCACCGCGGAGAACCCCGACGCTGTGAAGAAGCTGGTCCTGGTGAGCAGCGGCGTCTTCTCGCAAGATTTCGTCGAGAGGATAAAGAGGAACCGCGAAAGGCGCCTCTCCGAGCGTGAAAGGGCGCACATGGAGGAGTTGCTCGCGGCTATAAACGACCCGGGCGTAGAGGACAAGGACGCGCCGTTCGGCGCGCTGGGAGAGCTCATCGCCAGGGCGGACGCCTACGATCCGCTGCCCCGCGAAGACGATGTCGTCGCCTTTCAGCACCATATCTTCACGGCGGTCTGGAGAGATGCGGAGGCCATGCGCGCCAGCGGCGAGCTCCTGGAGCTGGGAAAGCGAATAACCTGCCCGGTGGTGGCCATACACGGGGATTTCGACCCCCACCCCTGGGAAGGTATCAGGATACCCCTCGATGAAGTGCTGCACGATTTCAGGTTCCTGATGCTCGAGAAGTGCGGGCACCATCCCTGGTACGAAAAACACGCACGCAAAGCGTTCTACGATGCTCTTGCGAGGGAGCTGTCATAGCGGGGAGGTCCATATGAGAGCGGCACGATTCGTTTCTATCATCACCGTCCTGCTGCTGGTGGCGAGCGGATTTTTCGTGGCGTCCTGCGGCAGCGAGACGCAGCAGGGCGACGGGGATGCGGAGGCCGCGGCCTTCGAGCCGGAGCTGCAGCGCCGGCTGGAGGATACCGTAATCGAGATCATGGCGGACAACGGCATCCCGGGCGCCATCGTCTACGTAGAGGTCCCCGGAGAGGGTAAGTGGGAGGCGGTGCTGGGGCTCGCGGACATCGCTGCGCAGGCGGCCATGGACCCGGGCTACAGTTACCGCGTCGGGAGTATAAGCAAGACCTTCACGGCCACTGTCGTCCTGCAACTGGTCGATGAAGGCGCCATCTCGCTGGACGACACCCTGGCCTCCTTCGCCATAGAGCCGGCCATGCCCGGCTGCGGCGAGATCACCATGCGCATGCTGCTCAACCATACCAGCGGCCTTTTCGAATACACCGCGGACGAGCGTTTCGGGGAGCTGTCACAGGAAGATATGCTGCGCAAATGGGCCCCCGAGGAGCTGATCGCCTTCGCCGCGGAACACGAACCCTACTTCCCCCCGGGCGAGGGATGGGAGTATTCCAACACCAACTTCATCCTGCAGGGGATTATCGTCGAGCAGGTGACCGGCAATTCTCTCGCGCAGGAGATCGCGTCACGCATCACCGCGGAGCTGGGGCTGCCGGAGACGGAGTTGCCCACGCAGCCGGAGTTGAGAGGTGAATACAGCCACGGTTACCTTTACGCCCGGGACCTGGGAGACGAAGGGGCCGAAGGAGGAAAAGAGCTGGCCGACGTCACCGCAGCCTTCGATCCCTCCTGGGCGTGGGCCGCCGGCGCGATGGTCTCTGACTTAAGCGACCTCAAGGTGTGGGTAAAGGCACTCGTGGAGGGAGACCTGCTCGGCGAGGAACTGCAGAGCGAGCGGCTGACCACCGTCGAGGCCTGGCAAGGCAGCGATTACGGGCTGGGGATAGCCGAATACGAGGGTTTCTGGGGCCATCCCGGTGACCTGCCGGGTTATTCCAACGCCATGATGTACAACCCGGAGAGCGGCGCGACCATCATCCTTATGCTGAACAAGAACCCCAATGATATAGACTTCGCCGGCTACGCCACCTTCACGCAACTGCTCGACGTCCTCGAATAACCCAAACGTCAACATTTTGGGGTCAGGTCTCAAATGTTGACATTTCATCAAGCCCTACATCCTTACACCCTTGATCGCATGCGGGAATACTACTCAACGCTTTATACCAGACCCTTATCCTTGCTGCCACAACGGATAGGTTAGAAGCTGCCCGGAGTGGTAGATTATTCACTTTTCTCTACATGCGGTGCGGCATTGCGATGCCTGCCTTCGGTCGACGTAAGCACGGAGCTTATGCATGTGCTGTCTCGTATCGCGGCGTGATAAAATCTTAACGCATGGATCATCTATTTCCGTTTATTAGGAGGTGTGCTACATGAGGACCCTGGTAGCTTATTTCAGCCAGACCGGAAAGACGAAGAAGGTCGCAGATGCAATCTACGACGGCATCGGGGGCGACAAGGAGTTGAAGGAACTGAGCGAGGTAGACAGCCTGGAGGGTTACGACCTCTCCTTCATCGGCTTCCCCATCCACGCCTTTGGCCCGGCCAAGGAAGGAAAGGAGTTCCTGGAGGAGAAGGCCGCCGGCAAGAAGGTGGCCCTGTTCGTCACCCACGCCGCCTCCGAGGGCCAGGAAGGCCTGGATGCATGGCTGGACAATTGTAAGGATGCGGCCTCCAGTGCCGAGCTCGTTGGCCTCTTCAACTGCATGGGCGAACTTTCGCAGCCTATCGCCGATTTCCTCATGAAGAACGACGACCCCACGATGAGGTCTTTCGGGGAGCGCCGCCCCGAGACCGTGGGGCAGCCCGATGAGTCGCGCCTGCAACGCGCCCGCGACTTCGCAAAAGAGGTTTTGTCAAAGCTGTAATCAAAACATCAACATTTGAGACCTGACCCCAAAATGTTGACGTTTTGCTGGTTCGACCATTGCCCTAGCGGCCGTAGCCGGTGGAGCAGGTACCTCCGGAACGGTTCGCCCAGTAGGTGGCGCGCTCGCAGCAGACGGGTTCGCCAGCGGTGACCCGCAGCGACAGTGAGCCTTCGTAAAAGTCGTTCACTTTCATGGTCGAGCGCGCATGGGCGGGCACGTCTATCTTTCCTATCTCCTGCTCGCCCTGGTCGGTTATGGCGTAAACCGTCGCCGTGGTATCCTCGCCGCCGGGGTTGTACAGCAGCAGCCAGGTGTCGAAGCCATAGGTCGTGCACCCCTCGGGAAGGAAGGATTCGGTTGCAGGCGCGGTCAGTCCGTGGCACTCGTGTCCGGCCCTCCCTCCCGCCGCCTCCCAGTACATGGAGCGCGAGGCTACCACAGGTATATCGGAGTCGACGAGCATGGAGAGGTCGCGCCCCGGCAACACTTCGTTGAGATGCAGGGTGGTACGGCTCATGGGTTCCATCACCATATCGATGGGCGCGAGTCCGGTGCCCTGCGAATCCACCATCACCGTCACGTTCGCCTTGTCCTGCTGGGGGTTTAAAAGCAGGAGCCAGGTATCGAACCCGGAATGGGTCGCTCCCTCCGCCAGGTACCACCTGCGCTCGGGGGTCTTCACACCCATGGAGCATGTGCCGGAACGGCGCCCTTCGCCGTACAGAGATACCTCGGCCACCACCGGCTCCTGCGCGCTTACAAGGGTGGATACGTTGGCGGCCGAGACCCAGTCATTCACTTTGACGTTGACGCGGGAGAGCGCGGGCACCGCAACCGCACCCCCCTGCTCCTGGCCGCCCTCACTGAGAAAGCGAAATTCGGCCACGGTGTCCGCGTCCCCGGGATTGAGGATGGTGATCCAGGTCTCGAAGCCGTAACCGGTGCACCCCTCCGCCAGGTACCAATCGCGCGCACCCGTTGCGGTGGCGGTGGAGGTATGGCCTTCATACCTGTCGCCCCAGTACATGGCCCTCTCCACGAACACCGGGACGTCCGAGCCCACCCGCACGCCGGAGCTCTTTGCCCAGATGGTGGCGCTGGCGTTCACGGTCATGCGGGAGTGCGCCGGCACCGTCACCGGGTCAGCGTTGCGGGGGCCTTCCTCGGTGTAGTAGGAGACGGTCACTCGGGCGTCCCCGTCGTTGGGATTCGTTACCAGCACCCAGGTCTCGAAACCGTAATCGGTGCACCCCTCGGCCAGCAGGCTCTCGAAGGGGGTGGCGGGAGGGACGTCCGACGCCGCGCCCTTGTAAACGTTCATCATGTTCTCGTCCATGGTAGCCTGCTTGCCTCCTCCCCAGAGCACGTTCAGACTGGAAGCGAGCATCTGGTGGAACTGGTTGGCCCCGTTGGGGTCGTGGCGGGTACTGCCGGATATGGGCATGAGCACGTACTTGCCGCAGTAGTAATCCAGCGCGACCGGGTCCCTGCTGGCCAGGAGGCGGTCCACCCTCACTGCGCTCTCGTAGGGCGAGTTGGGTCCGCCCGCGGGGCATATCCAGATGGCGTCCGAGATATTGAGGTCGGGGTAGCGGGCCACCAGCATGAGCTTGGCCAGGATGCCCTCGCTGACCATGGGACCGTGGGGTGGATTCTGCGTACCCTGGTAGAGGTCCTGCACCCCCATAAAATGCTTCAGGGCGTTGGTGACCCCGGGACCGCTGTGGTCCTTGAGCACGGGCACGTTGATTAACTTGACGCAGTCGTTGTCGTAGCCGGAGCCCGTCCACTGTCCGTGGCGCAGGGATATCTGGGTGCCGTACACGGTGGTGAACTTTGGGTATCCCAGCTGTATCTCGGGCACGTAGACGTATCCGTCGCGCGCATCGCCCGCGCTGAACTCGTAAACCGTCTGGGTCTGGATGGCGGTCCAGTCGTACACCGAGACGCGGTGACTCCCGGCGAACATCATGGCCGCGTCGTTGAAGGACTGGCCGCGGTCCTCTGCGTTGCAGGCCGACGGGTTCTGGTTGTCGGGCCGGTTGTCCATGTAGGAGTCCCACTGCCCGTTCTCCACGATGACCACCTCGCCGGTGAATCCCTCCGGATGGTGCACGATGGCGTTGACCAGCCCCTTGACCACGTCGGTATTAGTGCCGCCGCGGTAGCGCCACTCGCCGTTGACCTTGATGAGCACGATGTCGTTGGAGCCTATGATGCCGTTGGGCCCCGCCGCCTTGTGGGGACCGCCGCTCTTGAAGAAATCGAGGCCGTTCGAGGACATCACGTCGATGAGGGTGTCCACGCCTCGCTCCGAGCTGGTCGGGATATTCTCTGCCACGTAGATGTCGGAGGCGTCCGTCGCCGGGGAACGCAGTTCGGGCAGGGTGAGCGCCGCCGCCGCCGCTCGCATCTCGGGAGTCACTGATGCCCCGCCCATCCCGCCGAAGAGGGAAAACGCAAGCAGGCCTGCCAGCAGCAGCAGGACCGCCGTCTCCGCAATGCGTACGAAACGCGCCGGCCTGGGCATCGCCCTTCCCGCCACTCTGGCATGCGCGGAGCGGCCCAGGCGCACCGCGAACGGCATCACGCTGCCGCCGAAGAGCACGGTGGTGTTGGCCAGCGCCGCCTGCTGGCAGGGATAGACGATGCGCGAGGGCTTGCGCCCGGAGCGGATGAGCAGCCACACCAGGGATACGATGCCGATGACATAGACGTTGACTATAAGGAGTTTCTTCAGCCTTGCGCGGGCGGGCCTGTCCTTCTGGTTCTCGCGCCCGCATCCGCTTTCTGCCTCGCGTCGTTCATCTGCCTGCTCAAGACGGGCATTTTCTGCGCAACTGGAATCACCGGGACCGCGAACTACGAAACGCATCTGCCTCTCCCTGCCATTATTTAAGTAGAGAAACCGGCTACTTCTTATTAAGTATCGGAAATCGGCGGTTCGCATTGATCAGCAAGCGTCATTGACAACACTGATATATGGTGGGGCCCATGGGGCCGTATCTTTAATCTTGATTATACAACCATTATTTGGTAACGAATTCAAAAATAAAGATGTGACCCCATCACGGGCTGTATCTGATGTTGAGCCTCACCCTTCTCATGTTGCCCGGCATGGCGGCGTCGCGGAACTGCACGAAAACCTGGCGCTTGCCGGCGTCCCCCTCGCTAAGTTTCCACGGCAGGGTGATGGGTTGACCATCCCTGCAGGGAAGCCATTCTGCGCCCGCGAAATCGTTCGTGTTCGAGACGCGGAAGTCCATGAGGCCGGCCCCGTCGTCGTGGGCCATGAGGGTGAGGGTCACGTCCAGGCTCGCGCTAACTCTCTCGCCACCGTTAATACGGGCCTCGTCTATAACCGGCTTAACCCTGTCCGTCCCCGCAACGTACACGCGTACCGGCAGGATGGTACCGCCGGCCACGTCGGCGAGGACTACCACCATGCGCTCGCCCGAGTCGCTGTCGTACTGCTCCAGTATGGAGCCGTTCTGTATGGCGTAATAGCGCCTGCCCGTCAGCTTCTGCATGGGGAACTCGAGGCGGCATCCATAGAGATCGAACACGGCTCCCGGTTGGTTCAAGGTGTTCACCACCTTGCAGGTGACATCGCTGAAGGGGCCGGTCTCGTTGAGGGGCAAGGCCTGATTGAAAGCTCCCTCCCCGTCAACTATGGGAGGCCGCTGGTAAGCGGGGTCTCCGGAGGTGTCCTGCTCCATCCACTGCAGCACGGGACGATTGGTGCGGTACAGCGTATATTCGTTCACGGCTCCGGCTCCCACCTGCAGGCCGCACCATCCCGGGATGGACCACTTGCTGTCGGGATCTCCGTCGGCGCCTGGGAAACCCCAACCTTTCAGCTCTCCGTCCTCGATATCGAGGAGGCGGTAGCCGCCGTATCCCTCGGACGTCCTGTCCATGAGCAACGACTTGCCGTCCACCGGCGGCTCCGAGGCACAGGTGTTTATGGAGACGACCTGGCCGGGGGAATCCCCGTAGGGCGCCCAGTCTATCCTGTTGATGGCGTCGCTGTGGGCATGCCCCGAGGCCACGAAGGCAGCCTCGTATTTGCGCAGCAGGTACATGAGTGCCTGCGACCCCTCTCCCTGTCCTGCCGGCATAGGCAGCAGCCCGAACTGGTCTGCGTTGTCATAGGATCCCGGCGGCGAGCCCAGGGGCCGCAGAGGGTCGTGGTGTATGAAGGCGCCCTTGAGGGCCTTATCTTGCTCGTCCGCGCGCGCCAGCTCGCTTTCTATCCATGCGAGCTGCCCCGTGAAACCGTCTTCCCCCGGGTCAGGGCCCCAAGGCCAGGGCTGCCACTCCCAGGTATCTCCCCCGCCCCGCAGCTGGCCGTGCCATTTATGCGGGAAGATCACCTTCAGCGGCAGGAAGATCTTGTGCAGGTCCACCAGGAATCCGTTGCGGTCGTCGTAGTCCTGGGCGATCTCCGGGAAGAGGCCGGTGGCGATGCCCCACACGAGCGGGTTTGCGTCCTCGGGCTCGAAAGGCTCGGGCCCGTCAGCGTCCTCCTTGTCCCAGTCCATGCTGTTGAGGGCGAGGAAGGTCGCGTCGCCGTAATCCCAGGAGAAATAGAGCGGGCCGAAGAGGTCCTGCCATATCTCCGCGCCGTCGTCGCGGGCTACCGCGTGGCCGTCCCAGCAGTAGCTGTCGTGGTTGCCGGGCAGGCAGAAGACAGGCACGTTCAGGGCCAGGAGCTCGTCATACCACCACGTGTACTCGAAGCGGTACTCCGTGCCCAGCTCGCCGCTTACGTCTCCCCAGATCCAGGTGTCCTTGGGGTAGGTGCTGAAGTTCTTCTGCGCGAATACGCAGTCGCCGGTGAAGACCACGAAGTCGGGGTCGATGAGGTTGATGGCCTGCAGCTCCTCCTGCAGGTAGATGGCACCCTCGTTGCTCTTGCCGTCCTTGTCCTGGTCCATGGGGAAACCGGGGTAGCCCACGAAGGAGAGGTCGATGCGATCGGGCATGCCGGGCCGGGGCTCCCGCAGCTCGAAGGAGTTGTAGTCCAGGTTGAGGCCGTTCCTGGTCTCAGGCCCGTAGATATGTGTGTCGGTTATCTGCAGGATCTTTATATCTTCATCGTAGGATTCGATGACCTGCAGGGCGTGGGGCTGCATGTCCTCGACGAGAAACTCCGGAGCTGCCTCGGGAGAGGTGCAGCGCACGTGCAGGTCGTAGAGGTCCAGGGGAACGTTTTGTGGAACCTCCACCCTTAGGTGGTCGACCTCGAAGCCGGCCTGCCCGAAGATCTCGGGCCAGCGCAGGCTGGGTTCGCGGGTGACTTCGATCAGCGGCAGGGCGCGTGTATTGACCACGCTGTGCACCGGGTTGGCATATGTGCCGTAGGAGGGGCCGCCGTATCTGTACCAGGATGCCGGCGGGTCGTCAGACGTCCCCGCCACCGAGCTGTCGTAGTTCTGCACGTTGGCTGCCACGGAGGTGGTGACCCATACCTCCCAGTCGGCCGCCTCGTCCACCTGCTCGAGCGCAGGGCGGGCAGCTACCGCCGCGCTCTTGCGCCAGTCCCACTCTATGATGAGCTCTGTCCCGCGCACCTGGATGGCCGGGTATCCGAAGGTGGGATAGATGAGCTGGTTTACCCTCTTGCCCACCTCGGGCAGAGACCCCGCGGTATCGAGGTCCTGCGCCTGAACTTCCAAAGTCCCCAACAGCAGGGCCAGGATGCAGGCAAGTACGCACAGCGACCTGAAAACGTTACCAGAAGACAAAGCGGCGGGCTTGCGGCCCGCTCTCCCCCGAAAGCGCATCCCCCATCACTCCTTTGTTTTGCCGGCAATTCCTCTCAACCGCACACCAATTATACATCAACACTTTGGGGTCAGGTCTCAAATGTTGCTCTTTTTCATCCCTCTACAACGATGACATAAAACGATGCTGTTTTATCAAGCGCAGGTAGCTCTTGCATTATCAATACATTATATATATTATATGACTTGTTATATATAGCTTATATATATAATATATTTATTTATACGGAAGGAGTATTGTTTCACCAGACAAATGGCACGACCACTCAGAATCGAATACCCGGGTGCTTTATACCACATCACCAGTCGGGGAAATGCGAAACAGGATATTTTCCTGGATGTCGAAGATAGAAAGATGTTCCTAAGGATCTTGACCAAGGTCGTTAGAGAACATGAGTGGAAATGCTACTCATATTGCCTCATGAGCAACCATTATCACTTTCTGGTGGAAACACCGAAGGCAAATCTATCTCGCGGTATGCACATGCTGAACTGTATCTATGCTCAAAAGCATAACGAGCGGCATGAAAGGGTTGGACACCTTCTGCAAGGCAGATTTTTTTCGGTGATCGTAGACAAGGAAGAGTATCTCTTGGAGGTATGTCGCTATATAGTCCTAAACCCTGTAAGGGCAGGCATGGTCGAGGATCCCGCACAATGCAGATGGAGCAGTTACCGGGACATCACAGGAAAGAGAAAAGCGGCGCCATTTTTGGATGTTTCCTATGTTTTGTCTCTTTTTTCCCAGCCAGGCAGAAGCGGCGTTGACGAATACAGGAGTTTTGTGTTGGCAGGCCTGGAAATAGATTTATGGTCGAACTTGCGGGGTCGCCTGATCCTGGGGAATGAGCAGTTCGCTATGCGGCTGCAGGAACGTATAGGTGATATCGAAATATGCAAGGGCATCAGAAAGAAGGAGCGCTTCGCGGGCCGTCCGGACCTATCGACTATCTTTTGTAACAATGTCACTTGCAAGCATGAACGCAACGGCAGAATTGTAGAAGCATATTGCGATCACGGATACACGCAAAGGGAGATAGCGGACCACCTCCATTTTCACTATTCGACAATTTGCAGGATCATTAATTCCTCGCCTGACAAAAAAGTCAACATTTGAGACCTGACCCCATAAGGTTGAATTTCAGGGAGGGGTGGCTTATCCCGATAACCTTATAGTCATACGCTTGCAGAATACATGTAGGATAAGCGACCGCGGGAGATAAAACATGAACAGAAAAGCGTCAGCCTTGCTATCGTTTGCGGTCGCCCTCCTGCTCTCTCTATGTATCGGCTGCGGGGAAGGGAACACGACCCAGCAGGCAACCATGGAGATGCAGCAGGGCAACCTCACCAGGGCGACCGAACTCTACGGGCAGGCAAGGGAGGACTTCCAGAAAGAGGGGGACGAGCAGGGCGCGCGGGAGTGCCTCGACCATATCCAGGACATCTCCATGATAGAAGTCGCATATCCCCTATCCGAACAAGAGATGCGCGAGCAGCTCGCGCAGGCCTTCCCAGACGTGCCGGAGGAAGAGCGCGAAGGCTGGATCACCTCGGGCGAACTGGAGCACATGGTCATCGACGGCGAGCCCCATTATTTTTACGACGTCGTCTCCAATATCAGGTACCGTAACGTGGACCTCTTCCAGCAGGACGAACAGCTTCTCTCCCACTACGAGCAGGGATACAACGAGCTCGTGGCGATCATGGGTGAGGCGCGCGGCGCTACCTGGCAGCCGTACACCAGGCCCATCACCTACCAGGGGACCCATACCCTGGAAGTCCCCAGGGACGTGCTCCCGGCGAGCGGCTTGCTCAAAATATGGTTCCCCATCCCTATCATCACCGGACCCCAGCCCGCGGTCAGGGTCACGTCCATCACCCCCGACGCTTACGTCGCAGGGCCCCCGTCCATCGACCAGGACATCGGCGTGGTGTACATGGAGGTCCCCCTGGACGGGCTGCAGGAAGACCTGGATGTCGAGGTGCAGTTCGAGTTCGACCATTACGAGCAGCACTTCGTCATCGACCCCGCGAACGTGGGAGAATACGATACCGAGAGCGCCCTGTACGAGGAATACACCGCCAGCAAGGGAAACATCCTGGTCACGGAGGACATAGAGGAGACGGCCCGCGAGGTAGTGGGCGGCGAGACCAACCCCTACCTGGCCGCCATGAAGCTGAACAACTACGTCGTCGACAACATCACCTACAGCTTCGTGCCCCATTCCGCCCTCTGGCCCCGCGGAGAGGCGGAATCGGTCTACGTGCACGAGAACCGCCGCGGCGACTGCGGGGCCCAATCCATGTACTTCTCGTCACTCTGCCGTGCGGTCGGCATCCCGGCCCGTACCACCGGGGGCTGGCAGCTCTTCAGCGGCAACTTCGCCGGCCACTTCTGGGCCGAGTTCTACCTGCCCGATTACGGCTGGGTGCCCGTCGACCCCACGGCGGCGGAGATAGCCGATTACATCCCTAGCTTGAGCGACGCCGAGAGACAGAGCTTCAAGGACTTCTTCTTCGGCAACCAGGACCACCTGCGCTGCGTGGTTCAAAGAGACGTAGACGTGCCCTTGATTCCCCCGGCGACGCAGCCCATACTCATCACGGCCGCACTGCAGCAGCCCGCCTACAACTGCGACGGCATGGAGGAGATCCCGGTCCTGGTCCTCGGTGACTACTGGAGCATGTCGGCCGAGGTGCTGAGCGAATAGGGTACCCGGCCGCGACGCTTACGAGCGACAATCCCGAGGGATAAGGCTTCAGCACCACTCAAGGTCTATCCCCAAAAGGTTTCCGCTTTAAGGGACATCCTTCATTGCTATTAAGTCAGGCATCTGTTATGCTTGCGGAGCATACAGTTTTTTCTAGGTAGGTTCGGAACTTGTCCCGAGGAGACAGTAGCCTCGGGATTTTTTTGTAAAGAAAAAAGGAGGTGAAGAGAATATGAAGATATACGCAGGAAA
This sequence comes from uncultured Actinomycetota bacterium, assembly GCA_964529285.1. Taxonomy (GTDB): domain Bacteria; phylum Actinomycetota; class Geothermincolia; order Geothermincolales; family RBG-13-55-18; genus SURF-21. Next base: position 30,782 of record CAZGWK010000019.1, on the reverse strand, counting down.
CTTGAGTTACTCAATGAGTTCTGATGACCTGTGGAAAACCTTCGAGGAGTACGGCAACGTGGAATCGGCCGACGTGATCATGGATCGCAATACCAACAGGTCAAAAGGCTTTGGTTTTGTAGAGATGACCAACGACGAGGAAGCTAAATCCGCCATCAGTTCATTGAACGGCAAGGAGCACGACGGACGCGCCCTTAACGTCAGTGAGGCGAGGCCTCGCAATAACAACGCGTCGCGGGGTTCGTACCGCTACTAGGATTTCCATACGTTAAAATGACCCGGCAGCCCTATATGGGCCGCTGGGTTATTGCTTTTCTACGCACCGCTATAGATTCTAGCGGGGGCATGACCTGACTCCTCCCAAAATGTTCCCGGGATCGGTTGGGGCGAATCGAGCAAAGCGGTCGCTTTGTTTAGCCCTCAAACGCCTTCCAGCGTCCGCCTGCGATGGCCTCGAGGTTTTCCAGTCGCAGCTCCAGGGAAATGTTGGCATAGGCGAGCGTTTTCTCGATTACCTTGCTGAAGGCGGCCGCCTTGGCCGAATCAACGTCACTGCCCTGGGATTCACTCTCCGGTGCGGCCGCACCCGTCGGACACACGAAGAGATAGCGCGATACGTACTGCAGCTGCAGGGTGAAGTCCACTTCCTCCATCCCCGCGGCCAGCCTTTCGATCAGGGACTTTATGCCCTGCGGATCGCCGGTTATCTTCGCCGCTATGGAATCGGCCAGTGCGTCGGCATGGGCACGCGCTGTGTCGCCGTGTCTGAAAAGATACCTTCCGAAGGGACCGGCGACCCAGAACATCGCGACAACCGCCAGGGCTGCGATGGCGAGGTAATCGGCCTCTCCCGGGAGGAAGACCAGCAGGGTCATGATTAAGAGGAAGGCGAACACGCCCAGGAGGAAGAAGGGCACCAGCCCCGAGCGAAAGATTACCGGGGTCCCCCAGACATGGCCCAGCATGATGCGCGCCAGGACCTGCGCCAGCATGGCCTCGGCGTCCCGATATGACAGGCCCGCCTGCAGCGCCTCTTCGCTGACCGCCGCCTGGGGCTTCCCTTCCCTATAGACAGGCAGCGCGTTCGCCGTGGGAAGTCTTGCCACCATAAGGCGTGGTGCGGGGATGCCCGCTCCGATAGCAACGGCATCCAGGGCGTCGCGGAAGGTCTTGACGGCGAAGCCGCCCCTCTCCTCCGCGGGCTCGGTCATCTCCTCCGTGATCCTTTTAGCATGCGCACGCAGCCTCGCGAACCAGGCTATAAAGACCGCCAGTGAAAGGGCGAAGAGCGAAACGGCTATCCACAGCAGTACGCGGTTCGATGCGTCAAGGGCTTGCCCCGGCTTCGACCACAACGTGAGCTCGAGGACGATGAGCGCAACGCAAGCCGCTATCCCCAGTAGAAGGGGCACCCTGATAAGGAACCTCTGCCGCCGGGCCTTGCCCTTCTCCTGTTTAATACGCCTGATGACCTGCGGCTCGAGCCTCATGCATGCCTCTCCTTCGCGATCCCCCCGCATATGAACCCTACATAGACCCCCATATATATAGATCGCCTTCAAGCCATCGATAACATAGAGGTAAGCTCGCAAAGGCATCTTACCATCGCACCGAGATCCCATAAACCGGTATCGCCGAAATAGCCGCTCAAAAGGGTCGGCGGTTTTTGACAGACAGCCATATACTGCAGGCACTATCCAGTTATGAATCGCGCGTGAGGGGCATGGTAAAGGGGCCAGACACGCACAAGGCCTGACCCCAAGAAGTGCGTGCAACGGTCAGTCGAATTTCATCATGGCTCCGATGGACATGAACACGCCCGTGAAGAACTGCACCAGGGGCACGGCCCAGTTGACCTCGTATCCGCTCTTCGGAAAAAGGCCCATGTCCACGCCGTACATCCTGCACCTCCTTTCTCGAGCAACTTCCGCAATCCCGGAAAGCCCTGGTTGCGGCCTTACGTTATGTTAGGATAGAGGCTGTGTCTTAAACGGGAATGAAAAATCAACCAATAATCAGTGAAAGCGAAAGAACGGGCGCAAAGAGGGGCAGCTTGACGAAACGGGGGAACACCGCATGAACGAGGCCGTTGATCGCAGCTCCGCCGAGCGTGGACGGCAGAGGAAACTGGCCGCGGTGATCACTGATGGTTTCACCAACTCACGTCTCGACCTCTACGAGCTGGAAACCATGCGCAGGTTGGAGAGGCGCGAGGGCTGGAGCTGGCCCAGCCAGCTGGTCGTGGGGAAGGACGGAAGGCTGTGGTTCGACATCCCCGATGCCGTCGAGCACTTCATGCGGCGCTTGCGGGATTACGAGCACGCGGGGGATATCTCCATCATCGTGCCGGTGGCGAGGGGAGGCACCTGCGCCCTGCTCGATGACCGGGGAGCATTGCTGCCAAGCGAGGTCGAGGACATGGCGGTCGAGGTGCGGCGCGGCGGCGTCATCTCATATATCAATGCGACCAGCGCCGAGACGGATGCCATCTTCGACGGATACGCCTCGCCGCTGGAACGCTACCGGGCTTACGGACTGCCGCCCAATTTTACCGGTTGTACCGTCCCGGGAAGGACCCTGGTCTCCCTGGCCAACGAATATCCCGAACAGCTCCGCCTGGCTGGTTCGTTCATCTTCGGCCCCGAGATAATGGCCAGGCTTGCCTGTGCCGGCGCTTCATCTCCAGAGCGTAAGGGACACGAGCTCTCCTATGTGATGTGCCATACGGGGTTATGGAGAGACGGCGGGTGGTCGCAGCTTGCGCGTGCCATAGATGGTTTCGTCGCCGAGAGAACGGGGAAACGGCTCATCGGCGGGCTCGTGCCCGAGACACCGGGCAGGAGCAGCGATGTTTTCGATACCGCCGGCGGGAGGGCGGCAGAGGAATACGGGCTGGACATGAGCGCCGCGGTGCTCAACGGCGGACACGATTCCACCGTCGCGGACCTCCCCGTCGCCGCCGCTTTCCGGCATATCTTTGCAGAGCGTGATTTCATCCATTTCCAGGCGGGAAGCTGGGGGATGGCCAGGCTGACAGGGAGAGCGGCCGCACGCGCCCTGCCCGAAGACGGGTTTGGGAAGAACGTCATGTACCAGGGCGACCTCGACGGCAACCCCGTGCTCACCGCATCGGCCCCCACGGGCATCGAGTTCCAGCATTATGCCGGCGACGGCCCGGCGGGAAAAAGCGTGCTTCTGCAGGAGCTGGAGCTGGACAGCCTGAATGTGGGCGATTTCGATCCCGCTGCCCTGGAGCAGGTCCTTGCGCAACGGGAGATCTTCATTACTCCCGGCGTGGCGGCGGGAGTAGGCCCATATCCCCTGTCCACATCAGAGGTCTACGGCATGCAGAAGATCCGTGCGGACAGAAGCGGGGAACTGGCCTATATAGCGCTCAACCTGGAGACGGCCATAATGTCGACCGCGTCCATCGAACTGGCGTCGGGTGACGACGAGAGCATGCCCGTCGTCATCTCGGCAGGGGCGGCAGCGGACCCACTGTTCAGGCTCCTTATAGCGAGCCTGAACCCCTCCAGGGAGGTGTACTTCGTGGCCGACGACCGCGGCCGCGCTGCGACCGAGACCACCTCGGACGGCGGTTTCCTCCTCGCGCTCGAGCACAACGGCGGGGTTCCCGCGCAGGAGATAGATGTGGCGGGCCTGGGGTACCACCTGCACGAGGTCGCACCGCATAAGCGTCTCGTGCAACTCCTGGCGGGCTACCGAGAGGAGTTCGAGAAACGCGCGGGTTAGAGCCCGCGCCGGTTCCGAGTGCTGCCGATCTGCCCTCATGCTACCGCCATGCGGGTTTATACCTGGCATCATGATCAACTCGCAAACGGCTGTCTCTGAGCGGGGGTTGCCGTGCAGGGGCGATGCGCACTCCTAGCTGGAGAGGGGCTGCCCGATGCGCTGCCGGGCCTTCTCGCAATACTCCTGCGATATATCGATGCCCAGGTATCTGCGTTGCAGGCGTCCGGCCACGGCGGGCGCCGTCCCCACCCCGCAGAAAGGATCGAGCACCGCATCGCCCTGGAAGCTGAAGAGTTTTATGGCGCGCTCGGCGAGTTCCTCGGGAAACATGGCGGGGTGTCCGAACTGTTCCATCTTCCTCTCGGGAGCGATGGACCATTTAGCCACTACCCACTTCTTGAACTCCTCGGCGCTGATATCGATGTTGTCGGCGCTGCCCTGCTTCTTGAGGCTCCCCTTGCAGAAGATCTCCAGGAATTCCCAGGTGTACTTGAGGTAAGGGCTGCTGGGGCTCTTCCAGCTGCCCCAGGCGGTGTACTTGCAGTTGTAGTTGTTCTTTTCCCAGCAGATCTCGCCCTTCCAGATGAGCCCGCGCCGCATGAAGAAGTCGCTGATGATATGGTGGCTGGGGATGTAGTCGGAGTAGAGCGGCTGGATATCGACGATGATCCTGCCGCCGTACTTCAGCACCCTGATGCATTCGTCGAAGACCTCGAACAGCCTCTCGAAGTAGCTGGACCAATCCACGCCATCGCTCGAGGAGCGATATTCGAGGCCGAAGTTGTAAGGGGGCGATGTGAATACGAGGTCTATGCAGTTTTCGGGCAGTTCCTCGAGTACCAACGCACTGTCCCCGCAGATGATCGTGTTCGTGAATTCCGCGGGAAGGTGATTATCCTTCTTGGAAAAAGCGCTGTCCTTTGCGTAGTAATAAGCCCCTCTCGCCTGCTGCTTCTCGCGCCTCTTCTTGACCTTCCTCTCCTTGTTGTAGTCGACGAAGTTCCTCTTGCGGCCCTGGATGCCGTAGCTTCTTATGCCCTCGATGCTCTCCGTCAGCCGGTGCTCCAGGGGGGTCCTGCCCTCGAGCTCATGCCTTTTAACCAGTTCCTTGACGGTCTTGCCGAACGCGGCAAGGTCGAGCTCTCGCACATGGACGAGCAGCCTTTCTTCGTCGCATTCCAGCATGATGTCATCGCTCGGAAATGTACTCGACAGTTCGGAGATAAGCTCGCGCTCTGCCTCGGTCAGACTGGTCTCGAGCGTAATAGTCAGGGTCTTGTAGTCCTTGTTCATATGCGCATTCTCCCGGGATCGATTGACAACTCGCGGACGATCGGGCTCATTCGGCGGGATCACCCACCCGAACATCCCAAAACGATTCTATTGCAGGCTGCTGACATACCGCCCGTCCCCAACTGGCCGAGGTACGGCTTTGCTTCTTTGCGCTTGGGATCCGGCAGGGCCTGCCCCGATGCCTCATGATCGGGACATAGTCAACCTTTTGGGGTCAGAGCTAAAATGTTGACCTTTGCGCTCAGGACGGAGGCCGGATATCGCTCTCCCGGGCACAAGGCGAGGCTTGACCCCAATGCCTGGGATCTCCGCCAGAGCTTAACAGAATGATAACAACCATGGGCGATACTCATAAATGGAACTCACAGGAACTCATATATAGAGGCGGCAGCGAGGCGGGCGATTTCGGGGTGGTGAAGATGGAAAAGAAACGGGGCGGGACCAGCGCAAGGCGCCAGAACCCGTGGAGGAATGCTGTGCTCATGGTGGCTGTCCTGATGTGCTTGTCTCTCCTTCCCGCCGGCGGCTGCAGCGAGGAGGCAGCCGGCCCGGACAACGAGGCCATCGAAGCTCATCCCGAGAAAGAGTCGCAGATCCTCCCCGGGTACACCAACTACTGGTCCCACACCGAGCTGCCGCAGATGACCAATGCAGAGAGGCTTGAGCTTGCCGCCGAGAACAGCGCCGGGGGCGAGGAGTTCGTGGAGGAGACCAACGCCAGGGCCCGGGAGCTTTCGGACGCCCTGGAGGACTACATCCGCCGCTGGCTTGCAGGCGAGGTCCCGGCGCAGCTGCCCGAGGGACTGCTCCCCGAATATATCGACACGCCGAAGACGAAGGACTGGACCCTGGTGCGGCCGGACGAGGTCACGCCGGAGGAGCAATGGTACGTCATCCCCTCCCATTCCATCGACCCAGACTTCGAGGAATGCTACATGCTGGGCACAGACGCCCACGCCACCTACGGCAAGCTGCTCTTCGCCGCGCCCGCCGGGAGCGAGCTGCTCATCGAGGGCGACTTTCCCCACGCCCGTTACTTCGCCTACGAGATACTGCCGCCCCTAGACCCCGAGCATCCGGCATCCGGCACCATGGGCGAGAACCCCGAGGTGCCCATTGTCGACGCGGACATCGAGCCCGACCCCGGCAGCACGAATCCCTACCGGCTGGGCGCGGAGCGCAACGCCTCCGAGCGCCACTATAACCTCGAGTTCGACCTGCAGTTCGGCAATGCCGTTGACCTCAATCCTGTGGCCATGCAGTCGCCGGAATACCGCGCGCCCGGCAACACCCGCAACGGCGGACCCTTCGGCTTCACCGGCGCTTGGGGCGGTAACGAGTTCACCCCCTCCGTGCTGTGGATGCGCATCTACGCGCCGGATAAACAGAGCGGGGTCCTGGGCGGCGTCTCGCTTCCCAAGGCGACACTGCGCCTGGACACGGGCGAGGAGTTCTGGCTGCGCTGCGACTTCTCCCTGGCCGAGGAACGCCAGACCACCCGGGTGGCCGCCGGAGGGGACGCGCCCCGGGAACCCTTCCCCGCCATCGGGCCCCAACTGGGCTGGTTCAAGATCTTCGGACTGTCCCAGAACAGGGTAGAGAACGCCACCTACTTCTACTCGCAGCCCTACGGCGATTTCCCGCCCGAGGCGGCATACGCAAAGATCCGCCGCGAGTTCCTGCTGCTCTTCAACCGCGGTGAGGACGCCGAGCCGCCAGGAGATATCGAGGGCTCCTCCACCACCTGCAAGAACAACCATTATCTCAATCGCATATTCCAGCTGGGTCCGGACAAGGTGTACGTCGTCACGGGAAAGATGCCCACCTTCCCCGCGACCCGGGACGGCGAGGCCGTCATGGCCGGGGGCGAGGTGCGCTACTGGTCCATCAACCAGTACGGCCGCGGCGAGGATGATGCCTACGAGACCGCCGTCAACTACAACTCCCTCATGGACGACGAGGTGGTGCTGAACGGGGACCACGAGTACGTCATCGTCTACTCCACCGCGGAGGACCGGCCCGCAAACGCCACGCCGGAGAACGGGGTGACCTGGGTGGACTGGGGACCGCGAGCGCGACAGACCCTGACCATCCGCTGGATGAGCGTCATGCCCGAATGGCACCTGCCCTCATGCGCCCCGGACGAATACAACATGCCCTGGGCCGAGACGGCCAAGTCAGGAACCAGGTACGACGAGACCCTGGTGGGCTTGAACCAGCCTGGGGTCATGGGCCCCTACCACCCGGTGATCCATTACCTGGGCGTGGAGGAGTTAGAAGCCCTGGGCGACGTACCGCTCACGCCCCGGGACATCCCTGCCTGGGAATAAGAGGTCCTTTTCAGCTGCGGCGGGAGGATAAAAATGCATCTCAAAGCAGCATCTTCAAGCGAAAGGTATGGCATCGCATCGTAGATCGCAGGCCGGCGGGCAGGAAAACAACCTGGTTATCTTTAAAACTGAAGTAGTGTGAAAGTCTTCTTTGGGATGGAGGGACTTTGCAGAATCTAAAGAGGAAGTTCTGGACACTGGGAATCGACGTCATCGTTTCGGCGGCTATTGGCGGGAGCATCGTAGTATATATCACGATTTTCCGCTTCAGCTGGTCCATGATGCTCAACGCACTCTACGCCACCCTCATCGCCGTCGCCGCTCTCCTGCCCGTGGGAATGATAGTGCTTTACTACGGGTCAAGGAGAGCATTCGCCGCCATCGAACATGATCGGGGAGGGAGCGAAGGCGGTGCGGGCACCAACGCTGCAGCGAAATTGAAGGCCATCGATAGCTTCCCCCTGGTCATGGGGTTGACGATCATGCTCTGTACCATCCTGGCGATTTCCCTGGAGGCGATCCTCTTCTACTATATGGCGCACTACAACGGCTGGCTTTGCGTGATCATAATCATCACCGGGATCGGTATCGGGCTCTTCGGCGGCTACCTGGAGTTCTACGTACTCTACAACATGATGGAGCCGATGCGGAGGGAGGTATTATCCCGTTACTACCATCCCGGCTACCAGGGCCGCCTGGGCCTGACGGTGCGCATCGCCAACCTCGGCATGATATTGACCTTGATACTCCTTATACTCGGGTGGTCCCTCGCGTCCACAACCTCCATCTTCGCCGCGCGGGACATGGAACTCGAGCGGGGGCGAGGCCAGGTTTACCTCATGGCAAGGCTAACAGCGGAAAGCGACGACTGGAGGGCGGAGAAAGCGTTCGGAGGCGCGCTGAAATACTATGAGATCACCGACAACGGACTGCTCTACCTGATCAACGACGAGGGCGAGTTGGCCGGCGAGGCGAAGCTGGGTCAAGGGGTGAACAAGGAGGATGCGGCCGATCTTCTGACCGATCTGCCGCAAGGCGAAAATGGTTACACGTTCAACAACGCCCTGACCCTTTTCGCCGCGAGCGCCCCGGTGGGAGATTCCGGCTATTCCCTGGTCCTCTTCTATCCCCCGAGATCCCTGATGGGAACTATGGCGACTCTGGCGCTCATCTACCTGGTCATAACGGTCATAGTCTTGCTGGTGGCATTCTTTCTCTCCCGCCTGACCACGCAGAGTATAACCGCTCCCCTGAGAATGATACGGGAGGTCGCGGCCGCCGTCTCCGAGGGCGATCTCACCATGCAGTTGGAGGTGTCCTCCTTCGATGATATAGGCCGACTCACTGCAGCCATCTCTGAGATGATCGCAAGCCTGCATTCCATCAGCGAGCAGACACTGCACGCCGCAGAGGCCACCAGCGGGGGGGCGTTGGGCGTGGCCTCCACCGCCCAGCAGATACAGGCTTCCCTCGATCAGCTTACCAGTATCATCCAGCAACTGGCTGACAACGCTACCAGGGAGTCCAAGATGGCCGAGGACGTCCATACCCTGAGTGCGGAGATTCACCGTGCCCTGCAGCAGAGCTTCGAACAGGCGGTCGAGGGCGCGAAGACCAGCATGACCTCTTCCAGCCTGGCGGAGGAGGGCCGCAAGGACGCCGCTGCCGCCGTTGCCAGGATGGACAGCGTGAGGGAGAGCATCCTGGAGGCGGTCGATATCATCAAGACCCTTGGCGAGCAGTCGCAGGAGATAGGCATAGTCGGGGATATCATAGACAACATAGCCGATCAGACCAATCTCCTGGCACTCAACGCGGCCATCGAGGCTGCCAGGGCGCAGGAGCAGGGGCGCGGTTTCTCGGTGGTGGCCGAGGAGGTGCGCAAGCTGGCCGAGGAGTCCAACAAGTCCACCGCCCGCATAGCCAACCTGGTACGGGAGATCCAGAAAAACACCACGGCAGCGGTGGAAAAGGCGGAGCGCGCATCGCATGAGGTATCCGAGGGCATGGAGGCCGTACAGGTGGCGGGCGGCAGCCTGGAAAAGATAGACGAGTTCGTCAGGCAGTCGGCGGAGCTGTCCCGCGACATAGCTGAGACCAGCAAGCACCACCTGGAACTGGGCAGCCGCATCATGGAGGCCATGGAGGATATACGCGGCATCGCCGACACGAACGCGTCCAACAGCGAGGAGGTATCCGCCTCTTCGCAGGAACAGTCGGCGTCCATGCAGGAGCTCTCCGCCACCAGCATGCAGCTCACCAAACTCGCCGACAACATGAAGGGACTGGTGGAGAGGTACAAGCTCTAGGAAGTCTTTCGGTAAGTGAATATCGATGTATAGGAGGCGGTCATGTCTAAAAGGCTGATGAGTATCTGTGTTGTTGCCCTGCTGGCGTATTGCGTTATCGCCATGGCGGCTTGCGGCGGCTCGCAGGACAGTGGGGATACGCAGGTATGGCCCGAGCCCGCTCCGGGGTGCGCATACTTCACGCAGGACTACGACACGCTGCGGACCGAGAGCGCACAGCAACTGTCGAGATACCTGGCCAGCGAGCACATGGAATACGACCTCGACGGCTGGTTCTTCTTCGGGAGCCTGCTGGACAGCGAGGCGCCGCAGGACCCCGGCGTGTTTTTCATCTCGATGCAGCGCATCGACGTGTCGGAAAACGGGCCCACCATGCCGCTCGTTCCCGCCGTCGTCGCCTATGGCAATGCATCCCTGGGACAGTACGTATATGGAGGCGGGTACACGGTGGACATGGAACCGCTGGTGAACGTACTAAGCGACCCCTGGAAGGTGGAAGTCAAATCGATGGACCAGGAGGAACCGCTGCTGAGCATGGAACTCTTGTCCGGAAACATGGGAGAGCCCGGCGCCGAGTACCGCCTCGCCGCCGATGTCCCGGACCAGCTGGGCGGCAGGCTACAGGCGGAGGTCCGGCTGAGCGACCGCCTGGGCGTGGTGAACCAGGGGTACGGGACGGCGTCGTTCTTCCCGCAGTTCGTGACGGATACGCAAGAGGAACAGATCGCAGGAACATACGATAACTCGGTACGCGACTATCTCGAGGCCACCGGAGATCCCATGGCCTGCCAGGGCTCGTTCTACTATTCGTTGCCGCTTATGGACGTCGAGGAGTTCACGATCACGCGCGACGGCGCTCGAGTGAGCGGCGGCACGTCCGGGACGATGTGGATGGACAACGTCGTCCAGTCCTACGACGAGCAAGCTAAAGAGGTGCTCATCGACGGAGATGCCTCCTGGGAGTTCTTCTCCATCATGCTCCCGGAGGAAAGCGCCGCGCTCATGGTCATCCAGATAACCAGCGCCAACGGCACACTCCACGTGGCCTCGCTTTTCCGCGAAGGCAGCGGCACGACGCAAAACGGCGCACTGCAAGCCGCGTATTCCTGGCCTCTCGACGGGATAGATATCGCAGCAGTTAACGGCTCGACTTGGACCAGCCCCAACACCGGCCTGCAGTACGCCCAGCAGCACCGCATCCAGCTCGCTTCGGATACGATGCCGGCGGACCTGACCATCCAGATGGTGCGGGAAAACCAGGAGATCGCGGTCGGGGACACGGTCAAGTACGAGGGCCTGGCGGCGGTCGAGGGGACCCTGGGAGGCGAGGAGGTTACGGGTACGGCGTTCGTGGAGCTTCAGCCGGTCGGGCACCTCTAGAGCGATAGATACGCGAGATCGGCCGCCAATTCACCTTATTCATGGACCGCTAAAGGGCTTGGGGATACCGCGTGCAAAGGCCGGGTACCACCGCTCGCATACCTGTGGCCCGTATTGCGGCTCGACTTTGCCCGGAGGTTTTCCTGTAGTAGTACGGAAACGGTGCCGTCCTGCAATGCTGCAGGATATCTATGGATTGACCACCAGACCGGGCCTTCAGTCGTCTCCGATTATACGGTCCACCGTTCCTACCAGTTCGCTGATATTGAATGGTTTGGCCAGGCAGGCCTCGACCTTGAGTTTGCCTTCCTTCTCTATCTCGTCCAGCGCTCTCTTCATGGCCGAGATGATGATTATGGGTACCTCGTCCATGCCCTCCCGGCTCTTGATCTCCTCGTACACCTCGATGCCGTCCACGTGCGGCATCATCAGATCGAGGAGGATGAGCTCGGGCTTTACCGACTCCAGGCGCGGCAATATCTCCCGGCTCTCGGTGAAGCCCGCCACCTGGTAGCCGTGTTTAGTCAGCACCAGGGACACGAGGTCGATCATGTCCGAGTCGTCTTCGATATAAGCTATCGTCTTCACCTGGTGAGCTCCTTTTTTTGCAGCATAGACCTTCTATCGATATTGTTGGGCTTTAATTGCCCGCGGGGAATAAAAATCTGGTGAACGGATGGTTTCCGGCCACCGGCGGTAACCAGGTGGTGGAAAATGGTTACCGCCTGGTAATATAATGTACGCCGCTGGGCCGGGCATGAGATCGCCACGGCAGACCATATTTGTCCCGACTCGTGATAGAATCTCTTCGTCCGGCAGCGTCAACGAACGGCGGGAGGTGCGCCATGGAGCGAGCTGGCAGCGGGAAGTCGCTTTGCGAGGTGATGCGGAGCCTGCGGGACATACCCTTCAGGCCGAAACCGCTGGGCGGCCGCACCAGTACCTCCGTAGGTTTTACCGCGGATGTCTTACCGATGCTGCTCGACACCCAGCCGCGTACCGCCTGCAAGCTCTACCCTTATCCGGGCTGTTTCCGCTCCGTCACCTTTCCCTCCCTGGACGGCACTCCCCTCGCGGGCAGGCTTGCCCTGCACACGGACGGCAGGGAAAGGCCTGGGCTCATATTCTGCCACGGCGTCTTCGGCAGCAAGAACCATAACTACATCCGCAGCATAGCCGTAAAGGCTTTCCGGGACTGGCAATACAACGTGCTTACGCTGGATACGCGAGGCTTCGGGGAGAGCCGCTACCTGAGCGATGCCATGGTCACGGGAGGCTGGAAAGAGGGCGAGGACGTGGTCGCGGCCGCGCGTTTCTTGAGCGGCTTCTCACAGGTGACCACGGTTGGCGTGTCCGGCTACAGCATGGGTGCCGCTGCCGCCATGATCGGCGCGGGCATCGACGGGGGCGAGTTCATGACCGGCGGCGTGCTGGCATGGAACGGCACTTCCGATGCCCGCAGCATCATCGGCCACATCTCCAGGTTTCCCATGCCGTGGCAGCCCTTCTTCCTCATGTATCCCGTGTTCAAAGCCTGCCTGTCCCTCAAGCTCCGCGGCTGGGAAGGGTATTCCGCCAGCGATGATTTCCCCACCATGTTCTCGCACGCATGCAGGGACTACTGCGTGGACGAGGACGAGACCTACCCCAAGGCCTCACCCGGCAGCTACGTGGCGGGCATCAGCATCCCCACCGTGCACATCCATGCCGAGGACGACCCTATCGTGCCGGTACAGCACGCGGAGGAGAACGGAGAGAAAGCCGCGGGCAACCCCAATTTCGACGTGTGGATACTGAAACGCGGCGGCCACTGCGCCTTCAAGACCGTCGACAAAAACTGGTACGAGCGGGTGCTGAGGGACTTCTTCGCCGCCTGGTCCGTTCAAGCCTGAGGCCTGGGGGTCAGGCCCGGCTTTCGGCCTACCCCGTATTTCGCCACAGCAGGGCTGGGCCATCGCAAGCATAGTTCGCCTGGCAGGTGGCTTGACGGTCAACCGGCAAGTGCACTCACATCTCGTCTGCCCTAAAGAACGCAGGGTGATAGGATAATGGCATCAATCTCCTCTCTGACCCCGCGCTTGCCTCGACTTCCTGCGAATGGATAAACCACGGCGACGAGTACCGGCCAGACGACACGGGCAGCGGCGCCTATGCGGAGAACACCTTCTTCGACAAGGTCTTCGATGCGGTCGCTCCGGGGGGGACGGTGACCTTCACCTTCTGGCAGTGGTTCTACGACACCGGCTCGTGGGACAGCATCCACAGCGCGATGCAGGAGGACTACGCCGAACTGCAGTAGCGAAGCCGGGCGGCGTGTCCCAGACACACTTGGGGTCAAACCTTGTTTGTGTCCTTAGCCCAAGGCTGTGCCTGACCCCTGGGCCTATGGCGCGTAGCCCACAGAGTCGGTTGCCCAGGTGCGGCCTGCCCCGTACATGGCCCTCTCCACCACCACTCCCCCGCCGCTGGAGGTCACCTCGGTGCTGACGTTATAGTCGCTGAGGTAGCCGCACAGGTTGAAGGAGAGGCGCGATCCGCCGGGTATGTTGACGTCCTGGGGTCCGGCCTGCTCGCCCGCGGGGGTCATGAAGTTGAGGTCCACGCTGACCGCAGCGGCATTCGGGTTCTGCACCAGCACCCAGGTTTCGAAGCCTTCCCCGGTCGAACCCTCGGCCAGGTACCAGATGGTGGCGGGAGAGACGGCCCCGATGGACTCAGTGGCCCAGGTGCGGGCTGGGTCGTACATGGCCCTCTCCACCACCACACCCCCGCTCGCCGTCACCAGGGTAGAGACGTCATAGTCGGTGGCGTAGAGACCCAGGTTGAAGCTCCGGCGCGTCCTGGCCGGGACTTTCACGCCCTGCAGCTCCTCGGGAGCCTGTTCGCCGGACGCGGTCATTAGGGTCAGATCGACGCTGACTTCCGCATCCCCCGGGTTCTGCACCAGCACCCAGGTTTCGAATCCGGGACCGGTGGAGCCCTCGGCCAGGTACCAGGTGGTGGCGGGCGCGGATGTGCCGATGGAGCAGGTGCCCCAGGCGCGGGATTCCTGCCCCTGCAGGGTCCCGTACATGGCCCGCTCTACCACCACGTCCCCGCTCGCCGTCACCAGGGTAGAGACGTCGTAGTCGGTGACATAGAGGCCCAGGTTGAAGGAGCGGCGGGATTTTGCCGGGACGAGCATGTCCTGCGCCGGTACGGGCTGCAGCTCGCCGCTTCCCGTCATCAGAGTAAGGTCCACGGTGACCGCGGCATCCCCCGGGTTCTGCACCAGCACCCAGGTCTCGAATCCGGGACCGGTGGAGCCCTCGGCCAGGTACCAGGTGGTGGCCGGCGCCCGCGTGCCTATGGACTCCGTGGCCCAGGTGAGGTCCGGCCCGTACACGGCTCGCTCCACCACCACCTCTCCTCCGGTGGCCGAAACGATGGTGGAGAGGTCGAAGGAGGTCATATATTCACCCGCGTTGAAAGAGGCCCGGGTATTGCCGCCCAGCTCGAAACCCTGCAGGGCCGAGGGAGAGAAAAATCCCTCGGCGGCGGCGAAGGATACGCCCAGGGTGACCGGGTCCGGGCCGGGGTTCTCCACCAGTATCCAGGTCTCCACTCCCCCGGCAGTGCAGCCCTCGGCAAGGTACCAGGTATCGGTGTCGGGGGCGAAGGTCACCACCACCTCGTGGTCCTCGGTGACACCGGAGACCACGTATGGGTTGGCCACGGGCACGTCCTGCCCGTTATCGGTGATAGAGGCTACATGGTGGTTAGCTGCAGGCGTGATGCCTATAGCCGCGTCGGCGTCCCAGTCTACCTGCTGCGTGGCGGGAGCCACGGTACCTTTACCTCCGCCGACCGAGGCATCGACGCCATAGGTGTTGATGGCGAAGTGGGCGGTGAGGTCCCGGTCGCCGGTCACGTTAAAGGAATATGAGGCAGCGGTGGATACCTCCAACCCGCCCTCGGTCCAGTTCACGAAGTGCCAGCCGGCGTCGGGTGCGGCGGTGAGGTCCGCGGTGGTCCCGTATGCGTAGGTGCCGTCACCGCTCACGCTGCCGGAGCCGTCCGCCGCGGCGGTGATGTTATGGGTATCCGGGGAGAAGAAGACGATGACCTCGTGGTCCCCGGTAACATTGGAGATGACGTAGGGATCGGTCACGGCGGCCGGCGCGCCGTTGTCCATGATGTAGGAGGGATGGTAGCCGGTGTCGGGGACGAGGTCGATGGAGGCATCGCTGCCCCAGTCGACCGTCTGGGACCCGGGGTCCACCGCACCGTGCCCCGTGTAGTAGACCGAGGCATCGACTTCATAGGTGTTTATGGCGAAAGACACCACCACGTTGTGGTTCTCCCTCACGTTGTCGATGATATGGGGGTTGGCAATGCTCTGCGGCACGCCGTTGTCGGTTATGGTCGCGATATGATAGCCGGCATCGGGAGCGATGGCGACGCTGGCGCTCTCGTCGTAGTCGACGGTCTGCGCCCCCTGGATGCTGCCTCCTCCGCCCGATACCGAGGTGTTTATGGTATAGGTGTTGACGGCGAAATGGGCGCTGATGGTGTGGTCGGCGTATACGTCGGAGAACGTATAACTGGTCGGGGTCCCCTGGTAGGAACCGTCCGCGAAGACCTGGTCGATGTGGTAGCCGGTATTAGGGGTGATGGAGAAGGCCTGGTCCGCACCGGGGTTCACGCCTACCTGCCCCGACGGATCGATGCTGCCTCCAGGCCCTGCAGTAGCGGTGATGGTGAAGGGGTCGTATATCACGGACACGGAATTACTGGGGGAATTGCCCACGTAGATACGGCTGGTGGCAGGGTTGACCCCTATCTTCCATGCACCGCTTACGGTTCCCAGGTTCGCTATCACCGTATCGCTGTAGCCGTCGATGACGTTCACCCTGCCGTTGTAAAAACTCGACACGTAGATGCGGTTGGTGAAGGGGTTGACGCCGACGCCCTGGTTGTTCATGTTCGCCAGCGTGATGGTATCCACCACGGAACCGGCATAGCCGTCGATGACCGAGACTGTATATTGCCACTGGTTGGCCACGTAGATGCGGTTGGTGGCGGGGTTGACGTCGATGCCCTCCGGACCGCTTCCCACCGGGATGGTGGCCGTCACCGTGTTGGTCGCGCCGTCTATTACTGAGACGTTGTCGCTGTTTCTGTTGGCCACGTAGATGAGGTTGGTGTCGGGGTTGGCGGCGACGCCGGTGGGATTGCTGCCCACTGCCACGGTGGCGGTAACCGTGTTGGTCGCGCCGTCGATGACGGAAGTGGAATTCGAGTTCTCGTTCACCACATAGATACGGTTGGTGGCGGGGTTGACGTCGATCCCCTCCGGTCCGCTTCCAACCGGGATGGTGGCTGTCACCGTGTTGGTCGCGCCGTCTATCACGGAGACGGTGTTGTCGTTCTTGTTCGCCACGTAGATCGTGTTCGTAGTGGGGTTTACGTCAACACCATAGGGTAGATCGCCCACCGCAATGGCCGTCGTCACCGTGTTGGTCGCGCCGTCGATGACGGAAACGGCATCGTCGCTGGTCCTGGCGACGTATATGAGATTGGTAGTGGGATTGACGCCCGCGTCGATAGGGTAGCCTCCCACCGATATGGTGGCGATTACGCTGGGAGCGGCCGCTGCGGCGGGCAGACCCACGAGGAGATGGGCGCAGAGCAGCACGGCGGTCAAGAGCGGGAATAAAAACTTGCGGTACGAGGTCGATTTATGCATGGCTTGCGTCACCTCTCTTAATGGTCAATGTTCAGGTATCGTAATTCTATCACAGGGGTCAGGTCTCGAAAATCGAATAATCTGGTAGATTATGGTTATTATCTCGATATTCGATATATGACCCCTTTTGACAGCTTGCATATTCACGCCTGTATTGCTAGGTTTGTTAGTAGCAAAGGGGGCTGGATGGCACTTATCACCAGATGGAAATCCGCCGAGGAGATCCAATTCGCGTTGAAGGATGCCGGCAGGGTGGGGATAATCTCCTGCGATATCTGCGCGAACTTCTTCGATACCGGCGGGGCCAGGGGTATGCGATACATGAAAGGCCTGCTGGAGGAGTGGGGTAAGACGGTGGTCATGCACAAGTGCGTCCTCGGGTGCTGTTCGGAGGAGATAATCAGGGAGGCCTTGCGGATATACCGCAAGCACCTGGAGGGCTGCGAGGCGCTGGTGGTCCTCAGCTGCTCTGCCGGCGTCCAGAACGTCATGGTCTGCGCACCTGGGATGAAGGTCGCCGGTGCCCTGGATACGTTGGGAACCGCGGTGATAACCGGGAGGCGCGACCGTCACGAGGCATCGAGCATCTGCTCCTTCTGCGGGCAGTGCGTGCTGGCCTACACCGGCGGCATCTGCCCCGTCTACGGATGTCCCGAGGGCCGGCTCTACGGTCCCTGTGACGCATACGACGATGCGGAGGGGACGTGCGTGCTCGATCCGACCCTCAAGTGCATCTGGAAAGAGATAGAGACCAGGTGGGACGGGGCGGGCCTGCGGGCGGTCAAACGCCTGCGCGAGGAGGGCAACTGCACACAGCTGCACAGCCCGCCTTCCAGGACCGCCCCGCCGTTCGCAAGGAAGATGCTGGGGTGGACGGCCGTGCGCCTTAGCGGGGCCCGCCTGGGTACGTTTTTTGGCTGGATCAGGTGAAGACCAAGATGTGTGTAGCGGCGGTAATGCCTGGTAAATATAACCATACTTACCCTTGCGTCCGGGTCCGGGTGCGCTGAAAGGAAAGGGACCTTGCTGAAAACGCGCTGGAAGAGCGCCGAGGAGATCAGGTACTCCCTGCGGGATGCGCAGAAGGTCGCCATAATCAGCTGTGACTTCTGCGCCAATCTGTTCGATACCGGAGGCACGAGGGGAACCAGCTATTTCACCCAGGTCCTGGAGGGATGGGGAAAGGAAGTGGTGTTTGCAAAGAGCGTCATCCCGGGCTGCTCCGAATCCGTGATGTCCAGGGCCTTTTCCTTCTACGCCAGGCCCCTGTCCAGGGCAGATACGCTGGTTATCTTGAGCTGCCCGAGCGGGTTAAAGGCGGCATCGCTGTGTGAGCCCGCCTTGCCGCTGTACTGCCCTTTGGAAATAGCAGGCGGGATCATGATAACCGCCCGGGAGGAATCCGCCCTCGCGCACAGCCTCTGCTCGGCGTGCGGTCACTGCGTGATATCTTACACCGGCGGGATATGCCCCTTGAGCGGCTGCCCTTCCGGGCAGCATTACGGTCCCTGCGAACACTATCCCCGCCGTGGAACGACATGCAGCGTGGACCCGCAGCGCTCCTGCGTATGGAAGGAGATCGAGAAGAAAGGAGACCTGGCGGCCCTAGCGGCCCTGAAGGAGATACACGAGGACCAGGGCTTTACAAGGCTTCCCGGACCCGGCACCCCCGCGGTTCCCCACGTATTAAAAAGGGCGGCGAGCTGGACCATCGCGCGCTTCAGCGCCGCCGGCGGTCTCAAGGCCTTCCGTTACCTCAGATGAGGCGGTGGAAGGCGTCATTCACAGGATAGGAGGGCTGTGATGAACAAAAGCGTCATAGGCAAGGAGTATCCCCACGTGACCTACGAGCTGACCCGGAAGATGATACTCAAGTACTCGGAGGTAGTAGAAGACCCCAACCCCTACTTCAACGATCCGGAGGCCGATGTCCTCTACGCTCCTCATACCATGGTCGGCGCCTACACGCTGCTCCTGGCGCCCCACATCATGATGGACGAGGAGCTGGACATGGACGTGAGTAAGAGCGTTATCCATACCCACCAGATGCACGAGTACAAGAGGCAGGCCGTGGCGGGGGACGTGCTGACTATCCGGGGCAGGATAGCGGACATCCGGTCGTTTGAGGATTACGAGACCATCACCTTCGAGGGGGACATCGTAGACCAGGATGGCGAACAGGTGGTGGTGGCCCGTTCGACCCTGAAGATCGGATAGCGGTGATCCGCGATGAAAGCATCGGATATAAAGCCTGGCCTGGAACTGCCCCCGGTATCGCACCTGGTCACCAAGGTGAACATACTCCGCTACGGCAGTATGGTCGGTGCCTTCAACCCCGAGCACGAAGAGGACGATTTCGCACAGGACGTGGGTTATGGCGAGATCTTCGCCCACGGCGTCATGCATCTCAATTACGTGACCCAGATGCTGTGCGATTTCGCCGGACACCCGGAAAGGATCAAGAAACTCGAGATCGATTTCGGAGCCCCCGTCTATCCCGACGAAGTCGTCACCGCCAGGGGAAGGGTCAGGGACGTCGTGAAGGAGGGCGGCGTGCTGCGCGTCACCTGCGATGTGTGGTCCGAGAAGCAGGACGGGACCAGGGTGACGGACAAGGGCACCGCAGAGCTCGAACTGGAGGACGATTAACAGGGAAGTAAACGGCCGCACCGCCGTGAGCCCCCAGGCAGTCACGCGGGAGGGAGCAATAGGGATATTTGACCGTGGCTGCCGGGAGGGTCGCTTGGAAACACAAGGGACCGTACAGTTCGACAGCAAGGAGGTATTCAAGTGAGCATCCTGTTCGTACCGAAATCAGACGGCACCTACGAGAAGCTGCCGGTAACCCCCGAGAACACGAGAAAGTACATAGAGAGCATCCCACTCTATCGTGATGACGACGACCCGCTCTTCTGGTCGCAGGAGAAGATCCGGGAGATGCAGAACCGCAACTTCAAGCGGCAGATGGAATGGGTCTGGGACGGGCACGATTACTACAGGCGCGTTTTTGCCGAGAAGGGCATCGAGCCGGGAGACATCCAGAGCCTGGATGACCTGGAGAAAATACCCCTTACCAACAAGAAGGACTACATGGCGGAGCCCGGCTCCTTCAAGCTGAAACCCAGCGAGCCCACCCTGTACGACTGGGACTTCGAGATCGCCTACACCACGGGCTCGACAACAGGCATGCCCACCCCCTTCTGGAGCACCATCCATGACGTCCACGGCGTATGGCAGCTGCTCTCCCGGGGGATAAAGATAGGCGGCCTTCCGCCTTATGCCCGGGTGATGAACCTCTTCCCCCTCGGTCCGGTGCCGCATATCGGTTTCTTCCGGGCCCGGGACATCGGCATCATGGGCGTGGGCTTCACGTCCTGCTACGGCGCCACTGGTATGACCTACCCGGAGTTCCCGGTACATCGTTCCATGGACTACGCCATGGACGTCATCGAGAACAACAAGGCCCAGATATGGCTGGGCATAGCCAGCTTCATGCGCCGCCTGATCATGAAGGCGGAAGCCGAGGGACGGGATTTCTCCAGCACCCTGCACATACAAGCCCTGGGGGAGGCCTGCCCCCAGGCCATGCGCGAGGACATGAAGAGGAGGCTGCAGAACATGGGGGCGGAGGACCCCTTCGTGAGCAACTCCTACGGTTTCACCGAAATGCAGGGCGCCATGCCGGAATGCGACGATTTCAGCGGCTGTCACAACCCGGCGCCGGACCTGTACTTCTTCGAGATAGTGGACGAGGAGACCGGCAAGCGCCTCCCGGACGGCGAACGCGGCCTCATCTGCATCACGCATATAAACCGCCGCGGGACCGTGCTGTTGCGTTACGTGGTGGGCGACCTGGGCGCTATAACCCACGAGACCTGTCCCCACTGCGGCCGTAACGGGGTGAGAACCGTCATCGCGGTGGGCAGCACCTATGCCACCCGTACCTCGGAGTTAGTGAACCTCAAGGGGACCTTGATCAACCCGGAGATACTCAGGGACGAGATAGCCAACACGGCCGGCGTCAAGGAATACCAGATCATCTTCACCAAGAAGGACCCCGACGATCCTTACTCCCTGGACGAACTGGTGGTCAAGATCTCCCCGGAGGAAGGCTTCGCCAAGGAGAAACTGGAGCAGGAAGTACAGACCAGACTCATAACCGCGGTGGAGATGAGGCCCAGGGTGGAATTCGTGCCCATGGAGGAGATCTTCGATCCAACCGTTTCCCTCAAAGCCTACAGGGTCATAGACATGCGCCCCAAGGACGAGTGATGTGAAGCAGGCGTGCGTAACGTTTCACTGCAGTCATCCTTTGTGGGAGTGAAGCGAAGCAATCTCTTTAAGCTGCTTCAGGCCGAAAGCCGGGCCTGACCCCCCGGCCTGGAAGAAAAGGAGAAGAACGGAGTATATTCTTGTCGTTGGGTATTGACGCGCAGGAGGGAAGGGTGTCGACAAGGAGGAGGATATGGAAAAGAACGTCAGGGGCAAGGTATTCCTGGTGACCGGCGGCGCGATGGGCATGGGTAAGCTGGTCGCTGAGCGGTTCGCCAGCGATGGGGCCAGGGTGGTCATCTGGGACGTGAACAAGGATGCGCTCGAGAAGACCGCAGCCGAGTTCGAGGCCAAGGGCTACGATGTCACCACCGACATCGTCGATGTAGCGGACCGCGAGGCGGTCTACGCGGCTGCCGACAAAGTCAAAGCCGATGTCGGCCCGGTTGACGTGCTCATGAACAACGCGGGGATAGTCAGGGGCGGCCACTTCCTCGAAACCGACGACGACGATAACTTCAACACGCTCAACATCAACTTCATATCCCAGATGTGGACGTGCAAGGCGTTCCTTCCCGACATGGCGGCGCGGAACGACGGCCACGTGATTGCACTCGCCTCGGCCGCGGCCATAACCCCGACCCCCGGCGCGTCCGCCTACGCGGCGAGCAAGGCCGCGGTGCGCCACTGGATGGACACGCTGCGCTGGGAGTTCAAAGAGAGGGGGAAGGACGGCGTCAAGTTCACCTCCATCTGCCCCTCGATAGTCAAGACCGGCATGTTCGACGGCTGCAAGCCCCCCATCCTTTCACCGTTCATGGAGCCCGAGAAGATGGCGGACAAGATCTACGAGGGCTACCATAAAAACAAGAGCACGGTCATGGAGCCCTTGGTGGTCAAGTCGACCCCGCTCATGGCGGCGACCATCCCGGAACCCGTCCGCTACTTCCTGGGAAAGATACTGGGGTTGAACGCGATGTTCGAAGGCTGGGTCGGCCACTAGCGTACATCGTCAGCGGGCTACGCTTTACAAGGGCACCTGCGCATATCCGCCGGCATCAAGTGCATCCAGCGGTACTTCATCAGTCAGCGCACCATAAAGTGTGAGGTGTTCATCCCGGCAAAGATACCGGGTCACTTCTATCCGGGTTTCAGCACCTTTTCTATGCCCTTCTGCAGGCCGGGTTTCCCGCTGTAGCCGTAGTGGAACGTCCACTTCAACAGCTTTTCGAGAGCCGAGGGCAGCTGTGCGAAATGGTCGATGAACTGCACCGACCTGCCGTACTGTTCCAGCATCGCCTGGCGGTCCTCCATACCGCAGCCCAACGTGATCAATTGAACGTGCTGTTTTCTGCAGTAGTCGATGCCGTAGCGGACATCACAACCCGCGTTTGACGCGCCGTCCGTGATATGGATGATCAGCTTTCGCTTCCTGTCCCTGGGCAGCAGATATGCAGCGGCGATAAGAGCCTGCCCTGAAGGTGTCTCTCCCATGGGGGATACTGACATCAGCTCGTTTCCCTTGAGCAGGCTGGTCAGCACGCAGATGCCGTGCGACTCGTAATATGCCCACGCCCGCAGCCGGTTGGCCGACCCCCTGAAAGCCTCATGCAGGGTCGCCACGGTCGTCTCCACCAGCCTCCAGCTCGGCCCTCCCCCCATGGAGCCCGAGGCGTCGATGAGCAGGCAGATGCTCCAGCTCTCGTCGGGAAGTCTCTGTTTCTCCAGGAAACACGCCCCGGTGATAGGGGCACGGTAGAGGCGCTTTGCGTCCACTTTGCCGCTGGTGAGTCCGCGGCTGATGAGTACTTTTCGCTCCGCGTAGCTCTGAATGATCGCTTTGAGCCGCTCCGCCTGGCGCCGGTCCACCACGCTGAGCGCCGGCATATTCAGGTCCCGCAGGCGAGTGGGAAGGATCTCCTGCCCCGCATCGTCGACGATGGACGCGATGACGGGCGTTACGTTCCCCGAGTCCGGCGCCAGCCTTGCCTCTATCTCCTGGACTGCATCCGAGTCCATTTCCGTTCTCTTGCCGCCGCCCGCCTTCTTTGCGGAAGGCCCCCCGACGCTCAGAAAACTCACGGGAACGACCTTGTCTATTATCCTCCAGGAGGCGACCGTACCCCTGATGCCGTCCAGGGCTTCGAGATAGATCTCCCGACGCAGCTCACAGCGCTCGACGACCCCCTTTTCGCTGCCCGCAACCGCCCTCAGCCCGGGCGTGATGCTCTTGAGTACTGCGAGCTCTCCCTCATAGCCGGAGATGTCCGGCGGCTCCTTTTCCCAGGCGCTCAACCACCACAGATATAGGAGCTCATCGACGGAAACGGCCGCGGCGTCCAGGCCGCGCTTCATCTCGGCCATGGCCGCTTCCCTTGCCTTGCGGTTGTACCGGCCCAGGATCGAGCGCTCGCAGATGGAGTCGACGTAGATATCCTCGCCAATGTGGATGATCTTGCTGAGGATGACCTTTTCGCGCACGTTCAGATCGGGCCTTTCCTGCTTGACCCCGCTCCAGACCAGGTCGCTCCACTCGGTCCTGTGCAGCGCCTCGTGTACCACCAGCCCCACCAGATAATCGACCTTCCAGGGGCTGACGGGATATCTGCCGATGACATAGTCGGGGTCGATGACGATATCGCCGGGGGAGGTCGTCATGCCGGCGTAGATGACGTCGCCGACATTCTCCCCCAGGGTTCCCGTCACTTTGCGCAGGGCGCGCAGGAGGTTGGCCAGCTCGGTCGCCTCGAGATTGGAGGTGTTTACGCGCCAATACTCGGACAGGCTCGCAGCACCGTCGATCTCGCCGGCGAGTGATTCCGCGTCAGTAGGCCCTGTACTCTCTGCCATCGTCGCTCCTGGTCAGACCCATCTCCAGGTGCATGGAGAGGAGCGTGGATTCCAGTATATCCCTGCTAACCTGCAGGCTGTAGATGAACGCCTCCCTTATGGATGACCCTATGGCCACCAGCTCCGCGATCATCAGGGTATGGCGGGTCGAGACCATCACCGGCTCCTGCGCATTCCCCCGCAGCTGGTTGGCGATGCTGACGATGCTTTGCGCTTGAGCTTCATCTACTCCCGTTTTGCTCTGCAGCACCCTCAGCTCCACGTCGGCGGGCAGGTATTCCATCAGGGTGACGTAGAACCTGTCCCTCAACGCAGCGTCCAGCATCTCCACGCCGATGAACTCCTCGCCCTCGTTGAGGGTGGCGAAAAAGACTACCTCGGGGGCTACCTTTATCAGCCCCAGTTCGTCCGTCCATACCTGGCGGTCCTCGGCGAGCACGGAGAAAAGCATGTTCAACGCCTTGGGGTGCTCCGGGCGGTTGATCTCCTCCAGATGTATCACGCAGCCGGGAGTCTGGATGGCCTGGGGGAAGAGGAACTGCTGGTAGTAGGTCTCCCCTTCCTTGAGCCGCATGTCCCCGAACAGCTGCCCCGGCTCGGAGAGGATCCCCACCTGGAAGGTGGCAAGCGGCCTCCTGTTGCGGGCGGCGAACTGCCTGACCAGGGTGGATTTCCCGCACCCCTGCTTTCCGGCCACCAGCACGTTGACCGGATGCTTCCGGGAGAGCTCGTCGATGCGCTCCATGTGGTCGATCACGTCCCGCGGCAGGAAATAATTCTCCTCCGGTTCGGGGACCAACACCGATGCATCGCCCAGGCTCCGTTCCTTCTCCATCATCCTCGCTCACCGCCCTCTCCTCGAAAACCTCGTACCCCTTTGCCTTTTTTTATCACAGCCACAGCCTGAATTGAGGGTTTATCACTATTATAACCCTAGTTAGTTTAGCAAGAGTGTACAAAAGTAATCGAGCTGGTGCGTGTAGTTATATAATAGATTGCACCGTCCGTCCGCTGTGACAGGCACACCGGCTCGAGGGGGAGGGCAATATGCCTGAAGAGAGGTTACTCGGCGCCCGGGAAGTGGAAGAGGACGATTTCGCGAACTTCAGGCAGAGCTATCCGGGCAGGCGCAAGCGCAACCGCACCTGGAAACACAAGGTAGAGAACTACGCGCGCTTCTTTCCCAGGATGAACGCCGTGGTGCAGGGAGACCGCCACCTCGACTGGGGCGAGCTCAACCGCCGCTGCAACCGCCTCGCGCACGGACTCACGCGATTGGGGGTGAGGAAAGAGGACCGCGTGGCCATATCGGGCTTCAACTCCATCGAGTGGATGGAGATATATTTCGCGGCGTCGAAGATAGGGGCCGTCCCCGTCAACATCAACCCCCGCTTCGTGGCCGGAAAGGTAAAGTACGTGCTCGAGGACTCAGGCGCCGTAGTGGTCTTCTGCGAAGAGGACGGCGCGGAGGTGGTGGATTCCGTGCGGGGGGAGCTGCCCGGGCTCAGGCAGCTCGTCGTCTACGGCATGGGCAGGCGCCCCGCGCAGGTGCCGGAGGGGGCCCTGATATATGACGATGTGCTCACCACCGACGAGAGCAACCCCGGGGTGAAGGTGTACAACGACGACTTCTGCTTCCTCATGTACACCGGCGGCACCACCGGCTATCCCAAGGGGACGGTGTGGGACGGGGAGCAGCGCCTGCGCGGGCTCGAGCTGATGCTGGTCAACGGCCTGCTGCCGGTGCTGGAAGGCCTCTCCGAGCTGGACAGGCACGCGCTGCACGGGATCGTCAGCGAGTTCATCGGCGGCGACCGTTCTCCTGCCCACGCCCCATCCCTTCAGGGCCCGCGAGTTCTGGGAGGCGGTGGAGAGGGAGAAAGTGCACAGCGCGGTGATCGTGGGGGACGCCTTCGCCATACCCATGGTGGAAGAACTGCGTAAGGCCGCAGACGAGGGGTGCCCCGGCGACCCGCCCGTGGTCTATCTGTCTATGTCATGGGATAGTATATGATTGTCAGCAGCTGTAGCGAGCGGCGACGCTGCAAGAGAAAGGATGGTCATGGCTGAAGTTGAGGTTGCAGAAGAGATATACGTAAGACTGCGCGAGTTCATGGACACGCTGCCGGGGGGGTTCCCGTCCACGCACAGCGGCGTGGAGATGAAGATCCTGCGCAAGCTGTTCTCTCCCGAGGATGCGGAGATGGTCCTGTGCATGACCAGGCATGCGGAACCTGCTGCCGCAATAGCAAAGCGCCGCGGGATGCCGGAAGCGGAAGCGGTGGAGCTGCTCGACGACATGGCCGCGCGGGGCTTGATCGGCCGCACGACGGAAGAGGGTCAGGCGCGCTACCAGGCGGAGCAGTTCGCCGTGGGCTTCTACGAGCTGCAGATGAAGGCCATGGACCGGGAATTCGCGGAGCTGGCGGAGGAGTATTTTCCCCACCTGGGCCTTTCCTGGGCGAGGAACAAGACCGACCAGCTGCGCATCGTGCCGGTGGCCTCGATGGTGGACGCCGCTCATGACGTCGCCACCTACGACCGCGTTAAGGAGATGGTGAAGACCAAGGAGAACCTGGGGCTCTTCGAATGCATCTGCAGCAAGCAACAACGCTTGCTCGGTAACGAATGCCGCTATCCGCTGGAGAAATGCCTCGTGCTCATGGAGATGGATTTCTACCTGGAGAACGGTTTCCCGGGCAGAAAGATCGACGTAGAAGAGGCGTTGAGTTTCCTGGATAAGTCGGAGGAACTGGGGCTGGTGCTCACGACCGACAACGTCCAGGATATCAGGGTCGTATGCTCGTGCTGCAGCTGCTGCTGCCCCCAGCTGAGGCTGATAAAGGTGCTGCCCAAGCCGGCCAAGTACATGCACTCCAATTACCGGGCGCGCATAGATGCGGAGAAGTGCGAAGCTTGCGGGATATGCGCCGACCGCTGTCCCATGGACGCGGTCATAGAGGGCGATGAGTTCATGGAGATAAACCCGGACAGGTGCATAGGCTGCGGGGTCTGCGTCTCGACCTGCCCGCGAGAGGCCATCTCTTTTGAGCGTAGAGAGGATGCCGCTGTGCCGCCCTACGACTGGGAGGAGACCCTGGGACGCATAGAGGTGGAGAGAGGCCTGGCATAGCTTTCTTATAGATCATCGTGGGGGCTGAATGCAGCTTTGCCCTGGCCTGCCTCCTTATCCCTCAAGTTTAAGTAGAGGATGAGTCTAGAGGAAGCGGGCCCTTTGCCTGGGTCTTTATGGGTGAGCCTCCGGCTTTTCAAAAACCCTTGGAATAGCAGCGTAAGGGCAGTCCGTAGAAGATGGCCGCTATGCACCTGTTGCAGGATGTGCAGGAGGCATGATCCGCCCGCCCCTCCCTTATCTTTCTGACCAGGTCCGGCTCCCGTATGAAAGGGCGTGAAAGCGACAGGAAGTCCGCATCTCCCTTTTGCAGGACCTCCTCCATGAAGGGCAGGGTGCGCAATCCCCCGACCAGGATGAGCGGCACGTCCCCGAGGACGGGCTTCATCATCCTGGCGGCCTCGAGGTGATAGCCTTCCTCCAGGTCGTATTCGCCCACCATCCTGCCGATGACCACGCGTCCGGCGGGTTTCTTGTACCAGGCCACGTTCTTCATGAGCTCCTTTACCGGCACGCCGCCCCTGAGGGTGTTCATGAAGGAAAACCAGCCTCCGCTCGAAACCTCGACGGCATCGATGCCCATATCTGCGAGCCACCGCGCGTACTCGCATGCCAGGGGAGGGGTTATGCCTGCGGAGGGCGTGAAGTCGTTGCTCGACAGCTTGACGAAGAGGGGCATTCCCTCCGGCATAGCCCGCCGCGCGGCCAGTACCACTTCCCTGAGCAAGCGGAACCTCTTTTCCGCCGAGCCTCCCCAGCTGTCCTCCCTGAGGTTGAGGAAGGGCGAGAGGAACTGGTTGATAAGATAGCCGTGGGCGCA
Source organism: uncultured Actinomycetota bacterium (assembly GCA_964529285.1). Classification (GTDB taxonomy): domain Bacteria; phylum Actinomycetota; class Geothermincolia; order Geothermincolales; family RBG-13-55-18; genus SURF-21. The sequence continues at coordinate 2,914 of CAZGWK010000019.1, read as the reverse complement.
GTGTAGTTGGATTCCGTCCGCCCCGGCCTCCACTGCACGGCCGGCGGCTCTCCCGAAATCCTCGATCGTCCCCAGGATCTCATCCTCGCTCATCTCCCGCGGTTTTACGAAATAGAGGGGGTCCCTCCACTTTGCGGAGGGGGCCATGGGCCTCTGCCCGATCACCGCCCTGGTGGTCTGCCTCCCGCCGTGCACGAGCTGAAAGGCTATGGCGCCGCCCTCGGAATGCACCGCATCCGCCAGCCTGGCGAGCCCCGGTATCATCTCGTCGCTGTGTATGCCCGTCTGCAATCCATTGGTGCGGCCCAGGGGATGGACGTACATGTACCCCGGGATGATCAATCCCACTTCTCCCCTGGCCAGGTCGCGATACCTTGCGATCAGGCTGTCGGTTACTTCCCCCGTCTCCTCGGCCATGCTCTCGCACGTGGCGGAATGCACGAAGCGGTTCTTTACCTCGAGATCCCCGATTTTCATCGGGCTGAAGAGCAGAGACATCATGACTCCTTTTGATTGATGTTTTCCATATGCACCTCCCGCTGCCAACATTCTACTATCCCGCGGGCAAACTGACGATTCCAGTTCAGTTGGGCTGTCCTCTATGTATCAGACGACTACCTCGGCGTAATATACCGCATCCAACCCCCTCAATAGCGCTGGTAATGGGTGCCCCTCCGGGGGTCACCTTAGTAGAGATTAGCGCAGAAGGCGCATGATGTTGTCTTTGCTGAGAACGGCAGGGTCTGCTCCTGGCCCCAGGAAAGGAGTTAAATCGTCTACTGCTTCCTCCCACGCAGCCAGCTGGAGTCTCTCCCGAACCGCTTTGCGCCAATTCCTTTCGCTCAATGCACGTCCACCCCATCCCGTCTGCTGCAGTGCGTTGTTGAGGTAGCCAAGATTAGGCGGGGGCCATTCCGGATCACTCAAGTACCAGGCGAGATCATAGAGATCGCGTCCCTTGAGATAAGGGCGCTGCAGGATAGCGTGCAGCTTACCCGCCAAGAGGGTGGCCCTATCGTGATGCTGCAGCTGCAGGACGACGTGGCGACGAATAACGGTGGTGGCAAGGGTTGCGCCCTCCGGAGGATGTGTATCCACCTCTACCTTGATGGATAATGTCTCCCTGCTGTGCGAGGACAGACCCAACTCATAATATAGGCCCGGGAAACGGATGAAAGCGTTGTGCACGGTTTTCTTGTCGTTGACCTTGAGCTGTACCTCGTACCTCTCCAGAGAGAACTCCCTCTCGATCGCCCTTAGATAAGAGCGGAAATCATATCCGCTATCCTTCCCGTCAAGGGAGAAATCGAGATGTTCTGAGTATCTAGCGGTCGCGAAGAGGAACCGCAATGCCGTGCCCCCATGAAAGGCGAGCGGGACCATAGCCCCCTGGCGCTGCAGGATGCCCAGGATACGCGCTTGCAGATACTCTCGAACGTCGTTACGTGCCTGAAGGGGCGACGGTGCAGATCGTACCAGCTCGGCCAGGTAGTCTTTCATAGTGTCTCGTACTCCTCCGCAGCCAAGTGCGCCATCTTTTCCAGCCTGTTTACCGCTCTGCGCAGCTTGGGGCTGCTGGCGTCCTCGGCGAGGTCCTGCAGCGAATCGAGGTCCAGCGATTCCAGGTTCTCGAGTCGCAGCTCCTGAAGATATGCTTCTCGATCTGATGCGGGCTGGAGATAGAGCAAATCGAGCAAAGCCTTTTCCGGAGTGGCAACCATGGCTGTCTGTCCCCCACCCAGATCCTCCACATAATATCCAAAGAATAGTTCCTTTTTGATATGACGATATGCGAAGTCTCCGAGGGCGGTGTTCCACAGGCCCGGCCGCGATGTGGTGACACTGGTGACTACGGGCACATGTTCAGGGATAATGCCATGGTGGGCAAGGGCCGACTGCAGGCTCACGTACGAAGGCCGCACGATATGATTTGCGACCAGGAAGGGGTGCGGCTTGACCTTCCGATAAGGCGGCGCCAGAGCATATAAACCACGCCGCAGCTGCAGCAGGCGACCGGAAGCGGTCAGGCGCGACAGCTGCCGGCGTACGCTCGCGGGGTCTACATCTCCCGCCAGGAGCAGCCCGGTTTCGAACAGTGGCTCATCGCCCACGATCTCCTGCAGTTTCTCATATCTCATATCATTATTATGCCATTAATGTCTATATAATGCAATAGAATAGAGTTTTGGAAGTGCCATTAAGCATTGAATTATATCAGTATTTCAGATATTATGAATATCGGAGGTGATAAGGAATGTACAAAGACGAAGCTTTAAAGATGGGGAAGCGTGGAACGGTAGTCATCCCGGCCTCTCTTCGTAAGGCCTATCACCTGGATGAGGGCTCCATGCTGGTTGCCGAGCCATGTGAGGATGGGATCTTGCTCAGACCGGCTATGGTAAATCCAATTGAGATATACACGCCGGAGAGAAAAGCGGAGTTCTTTCTCAATAACGCCGTAACCAAAGAGGATTACGCCTGGGCGGTGAAGCAGGTAGAGGCAATGGGCCTCGATCCCAAGCATATACCCCATAAGAAACCCGGCAAGTAAGACATGGACCGGCTGTTCCTTGACGCCAACATTCTTTTTTCCGCTGCCTACGGCAGCCCCTCCATGGACCGTTTCTGGGACCTGGCCTCAGCCAAGAAAGTGCACCTGATTACCTCAGCTCATGCTATTGAGGAGGCAAGACGAAACCTGGAAGTGATCGAGCACAGAGAACGCCTGGAGAATCTCATACAGGGTATTATTATCGTCCCTGAGCCGCCGGCCAGTTTTTCTTGTCCCATATCTCTCAACAAGAAAGATATCCCTGTATTTGCGGCAGCTTTATCATCCAAAGCCACTCACTTTATAACCGGCGACATCAAGCATTTTGGCCAATATTTCTCCAAAGCCATCGGAGGGATTATC
>CAZGWK010000018.1:0-55618 GCA_964529285.1 uncultured Actinomycetota bacterium | reverse complement strand
CCGCGGTATTATATTGGGGGTTTATGCGACAGGCTCTCAGGTCTCAAATGTTGACATCAGGCTGCATCGCAGTCTTGCTGGCCATCCAAAAAGTCAACATTTGAGACCTGACCCCAAAAGATTGACTTATTTCCCGAGGGCGGCAGTATCATCACACGGCGGTTGACCATCTTCTCCGGAGCGTACCCTCTTCAGCTCTTTCGATACCTTGAGGATGACGGCGGTGATGGGGACGGCGAGAATGGCGCCGAAGATACCCGCGAATACCGCTCCCAGCAGGGTCACCAGCAGCGCGAGTAGGGGGTGCAGCTGCAGGGTCTTGCCGTAGGCAATGGCCTGCACCGGGTTCTGCATGACGGTGTGTATGAGGATCATCAGCACCAGCATGATGATGCCCGCGGTCAAACCCTTTGATGCCAGGGCGATGAGCACGGCGAAACCGCCTCCTATGTAACCGCCGAAAGACGGTATGAAACAGGTGATGAAACTGACCAGGCCTATGGCTGCCACAAGCGGCAAGCCCAGGATCAGGGACACGATGATCACCAGGATGGTATCTACGGTGGCGATGATCGTGGTTCCCTTGAAATAGCCCCGGATGGAGGCATAAGTCTCGTTCATGATGACGTTTCCGGTGCTTCTCGACACGCCCATATGACCGGCCACCCATTCCTTGATAGTGCCATCGTCGGCGAGGATGAACATGAGGATGAAAAAGCCGATGAAGGCCCCGATGAGGAAGGAGGTCAAGCCGTGCACGCTCCCTGCAATTTCCCTGGATATGCCGCTGGTTATGGAAGGCCAGACTTTTTCTATCTGTTGCTGAACCCATTGTGCGAAAGACCCGCTGACCTTGAGATTGTCCAGCCAGGCCTGTATCTTGTCGACCCCGGCTTCCACCTGCTGTCCTATGGCGCCGGCCTCGGTGGAGATGCCGTAGACTATCACCGCGAGAAAACCTGCCACCAAGACGACTATCAGGACCAGCATGATCAAGGTAGCCAGCCACCGGGGGATGTGGTGACGTACCATGAAATTGACGAAGGGCTCGAGCAGGATGCCGATAATGATCGCGATGACCAGGGGGATGAGTATCTGATGGGTCTTCGAGTAGGCCAACCCGAATACGACGACCGCTCCTACGATCCCGAGGAAGAGCCAGCTGGCCGTGCCCCAACGCCATAACCATGGTTTGTCTTGCCCCGTGAAGGCTCCCGGCTCGTTTCTACCCGGCATGCTCGCTCCTCGCTATCAGCAATATCCTGCCGCTTGATTTATCGGGCACGACGTCATGGAGCATTAGGGTTCTACAGACTTACGCGCACCGGGACCCCCGCGGAGCTGCCGTAGAGTGGATATATTTTCAGGCAGAAGCATCATCCGCTAGCCTGAAGCGGCGTTTTGCTTCCCTCACCGCTTCCTCCGAGAGGTACATGTCGGCGGCGAAAATAAGGCTCAAGGCAGGATAGGACGAAAGCTCCAGGTACTCGAGCCTTCCGGCCACGCTTTCCGCTTCACGCCGCGTGGCGGTGGAGACGAGCATGGAACGGGCACCGGCACCGGCGGCGTTTCCCACCTGTTTGACGCGGTCCAGGCTTACAGGCGGAAGCAGGGAGATGGAGAGAGCGGCGGCGGGATCGATATAGGATCCAAAGGCTCCGGCCAGTACGATCTCGTCCAGTTCCTCGCAGGTAAGCCCGGCCTCCGTGAGGAGGCTGTCGATGCCCGCCCGGATGGCTCCCTTGGCCTTCTGTATCTCGCGAATATCGTTCTGGGTAACTGCCACCCCTTCACCGTCGACGTCTCCAGTAGGCGAAAGGTAGAATACGAGCTCGTCCCCGCGTTTCTTCACGCCGGGAGTATTCGCGTTGATGCGACCGCTGGCGTCGATGGTCCCCGCCATAACCAGGGCATGCAGGGCACTCAGTATGCCGGAACCACAGATGCCGACAGGTGATACGTCCCCGATCACCGAGAGCTGCGGTTCTCCGCTGGCAGGGTCGATGGCCACTCCCTCGATGGCCCCTTCCCCGGCGCGCATACCCTGGCTGAGGCCCCCTCCCTCGAAAGCGGGGCCGGAGGCACAGGAACAGGTACGCACGCGCCCTTCCAACTGCAGGGCAACCTCGGTGTTGGTGCCGATGTCCAGGAGAAGGCACGAGCCCTCCTTTTCCCACAAGCGGGTGGCGGTCACCGCCGCAAGGTGGTCGGACCCCACGTAGCCTGCAATGGGGGGTGGCATGTATACGACTGCGGCAGGGTTTAATTCCAGGCCAAGATCCTTCGCCTTGAGCTCCAGCGGGAGGTCGCTGGCGGGCAGGTAAGGGCTCTTTCCGAGCTGTTCCACCGGCAGGCCCAGGAACAGATGGTGCATGGCGGTGTTTCCGACCAGCACCATCTCGTAGACCCTGCTTCGCGAGCGCCCCGTCTCTTTCATCATCTCGGAAAGCGAGGCATTTATACCATCGACTACCACGCGCATCAGATCCTGCGCGCCGCCTTCCAGGGCATACTGGATACGGGTGACGATGTCCTCGCCGTGCGGGACCTGTGGATTGAGAAAGCCGCGGCTGGCGAGCATGCTCCCGTCCGAGAGGTCATAGACGAAGAGGGCTACCTTGGTGCTCCCGAGGTCAACCGCAAGGCCCAGCGGGTGCTCTCCTGCCGGGGCAAGACCGAGCAGCTCTTCTCCGCGCAGCAAGGCGCACACCTTTCCGTCGTTATCCCGCAGCATGCGGGGAACATCTCTCAGACCCGCAAGGTCAACCCTGCGGATTTCCGTCTCGGGAGCCGTAACGAGCAAGGCTTTCTCCACGCGGTAGAGATCGGACCCTGGGTCGCCGGGAGCTGTCGGGATGTCGACGTCAAGGTCGCGTGATATGACGGCGGGCTCGAGAACGCTCACCTCCAGCTCGCTGTCCAGCTGTAATTTCTGTTCGGAGGTGAGAGAGGACGCAGGTATATAGATAGACAGGTCGCTCTCGGGATAGGTCTGGCATGCGAGCCGCTCCCCCCGTGCTATCTGCTCGTCAGACAGGAAATCCCTCTCTTCAGGTGTGGGACGGGTGGCTTTCCCTTTTAAGATATGGATACGGCATTTCCCGCAGGTACCTATTCCTCCACAGATGCTCTCCACATCTATGCCCGCTGCATGCAGTGCGGTGAGCAGGTCTTCCTCTCCGTTCGAGGCGAACTGCGCTCCCAGGGGCTGTACGTCGATTCTGTAATCCATTGCGCCCTTTTCTCACCCTTTATTTGCCCGGTAGTACTTCAGATATGCCCTACCCATCTTGTCCTTTCCAAGCAGGAGATCGGCGGCACGGATCGCGAGGACCAGGCCCTCTTCAAGGGGGTTCACTATGGCCGCCGAGAGCCCGGCCTGCATTGCCAGGGCCAGGAATGCGGAGTTGATAATCGGCCTCTCGGGCATGCCGAAGCTGATGTTGGAGGCCCCCAGCACCACCGGACAACCCAGCTGCAGGGAGATATCTGAGATGGCGCGTAAGGTTACCGGGGTAGCATCGCTGTCGGCGGCGGCGGGCATGGTAAGGCAGTCAACCAACACCCTCTCAGCCGGTATATCGAAGGAAGAAGCACGCTCGACTATGCATTCCGCCTTGTTCAAACGCTCTTCGGCGCTGGCCGGTATGCCTCCTCTATCCTTGGTCATGGCGATGACGTAACATCCGCATTCACCGACCAGAGGCAGCACAGCGTCCATGCTCTCGTCGTCGGCGGTCACCGAATTGACTATGGCCTGTTCGCTGTCGTATGCCTTGAGGGCCGCGGCGAGGGCCGCGGGGTCGGCCGAGTCCACGCATACGGGCAGTCCCGTTTCCGCGGCTACCGCCCGCACCAACCGGGGCAGCAGCCCGACTTCATCCACGCCCGCCGCGCCCGCGTTGACATCTATATAATCGGCTCCTGCCTCTGCCTGCGCAGCTGCGTCCGACAATGCCATATCCATTTTTCCTTCCCGCAGTTCCTCCGCAAGCCTGGCTCGTCCGGTGGGGTTTATCCTCTCTCCGATGATCACCGTCAGGTCGTCGGGACCAAACATGGCCGCTCCTTTCTTTCTTTAGTTACATGCCTTTGCCGCAGCGGGACAAACAAGATTATATCAGCAGCTCGGATCGATTATCCTCGATGCTGCTATCTTCCGCGACCGTATCGCCCAACACAATGCCTCTGCGAGGGTTGCGCCCGAAGTCGCGCATGATGAGCATAAAGGCGATTCCTCCTACCAGCAGGCCGAGATAAAAATCGATGAAACGCCAGATCAGGGTGAGAAGACCGGCCACGCCTGCATCGGGAATCACGCTCCTGTACACGAAAAGGAAGCCCACTTCTCCGATCCCGCTTGCTCCCGGAGTGGGGATGAAGGGCATAAGCACATGTACCACGAGCTGGGCGACTACCGCTTTCCAGAAGTAGGAACCATACCCCAGTCCAACTACTGCCATGGGAATGGCCATGAACCCGGTGAACCAGTAGAGCATGGTAAGTACGACCACGACAGCCAGTTTTACCTTGCCCAGTCTCACGATTATCCGCAATGATGAGGCGAAGGCCACGATCTCGGAGGAGAGGCGATCGAGAAAACGACAATACCAATCCCGTTTGCGCAGCAAAGACGGGGAGTGCTTGAGGAGCGTATCTCCGACCATGGTATGTGGACGCAGTATGGCCCAGATTACCAGGGCCAGGTAGAGCAGCCCGACCGCAAGGGCGGAGAAGAGGACGCTCCTGATGGAGATTGACAGGTCTATGTGGCTGCTGGCGATCCAGATAACGAAGGGGAAGAAGAGCATGAGCAGCGTCGTGGATATGCAGGCGCCGAAGGAGACTACGGCCACGGCTTCCCCCGCCCCCAGGCCATATCCATAGAGGAAGGCCATTTCCCCCGTTACCCCGCCCGCCCGCCAGGGAGTGATGAGGCCTGTAAAATAACCGGCATATACCGTCTTCAGGATACTTCTCGTCCCCAGCTTACTGCCGATGGAATCCACAAGGATGCGCATGCGCATCACGGACCAGAGCCACCTTCCCAGCGACAGCGCACAAGCCAGGATGAGGAAACCGGGGGAGAGGTTGGACAGCGCATCCAATGTTTTACGGTCCAGGGTGGCCAGCGAGATGACGATGAGGGTGGCCGCCGATAGGGATACCGCAATTATGAGCCCGCGTTTAAGCCTGGTTCTATCTACGGGACCTTGCCCTTGCGGCATCATCTCTTCATCCATACCGGCATTCTAAGGGGTCTGCCCACCACATTCCACACGATTCACATAGGCTTCATCTATATATATATAAGTCCGCAATCGTGTGGAATATGGAGGGCTGACCCCAGGTGTTGAGGCCTGACCCCCGTTGTTGAAAATGGAGGGCTGACCCCCGTCAGTCTTCCAGCAGGGCCACGGCGCGGCTTTCAAGGCGGCACGCCACGGCACTACGGATATGAATACACTCATCGCCGTAGGCACTACCGCGGCATACGCGTACAGCTTAGTGGCCACTTTCTCCCCCTCCTTTATAATCGGGACAGGTTTGGAGCTGGCCGCGTACTACGATGCCTCGGCAACGATCATCGCCCTGATCCTCCTGGGACGCTTCCTGGAAGCGAGGGCGAAGGGAAGTACCTCCGAGGCCATCCGTCGCCTGGTGGACCTGCGCGCGCGTACAGCGCGCGTGATCAGGGAGGGTGAGGAGCTGGACCTCCCGGTGGAGGAGGTACGTGTGGGGGATATCGTAGGGGTACGTCCCGGGGAGAGGATACCCGTTGACGGCCTGGTCACGGTAGGGCACAGTGCGGTGGACGAAGCCATGCTCACGGGCGAACCCCTTCCCGTTGAAAAGGGACCCGGCGACGAGGTTACCGGGGCGACCGTAAACGGCACGGGTTCCTTCCGCTTCCAGGTCACACGCGTAGGAAGCGATACGGTACTTGCCCAGATAATAAAGCTGGTAGAGGAAGCGCAGGGCAGCAAGGCGCCCATCCAGCGACTGGCGGACAAGGTGGCATCGGTCTTCGTGCCCGTGGTCATCGGCATCGCCATGATCACTTTCCTGGTGTGGTTGCTCTCCGGCCCGGAGCCTTCCTTCAACTTCGCTCTCATTAACTTCGTGGCGGTCCTGGTCATCGCATGTCCGTGCGCCCTCGGCCTGGCTACGCCGACCGCCATTATGGTGGGAACGGGCAAGGGCGCCGAGTTAGGGATACTCATCAAGGGCGGCGAGGTGCTGGAAACCGCCGGGAGGCTGGAAGTGGTGGTCTTCGACAAGACCGGAACTCTCACCTGGGGCAGACCGGTAGTGACCGAAGTGGTCCCGCTTAACGGCCGGAACGAGGAAGAACTTCTTTCTCTCGCCGCCAGCGTGGAGCGCGGCAGCGAACACCCCCTGGCTGATACCCTGGTGGATGAGGCGCGAGCGAGGGGCTTGGCGCTTGCTGAGGCGCGGGATTTCCAGGCCCTTCCGGGCAGGGGCGTAGTCGCCGCATTGCATGGTATGGAGGTAGTTCTGGGTAATGCCGCCCTCATGAGCGAGCGGGGCGTGAGCCTTGGCGAGCTCGAGGTCGAGGCGGAGAAGCTCTCGCGGGAGGGTAAAACCGTGGTGTATGCGCTGGCCGGGAACGAGTTCTGGGGACTGGTGGCCGTTGCGGACACCCTGAAGCCTATGGCCGAAGAAGCGGTCAGGACTCTGCAGGAGGCCTGAGTGGAGGTGGTCATGCTGAGCGGAGACCGCCGTTCCACCGCCGAGGCCATCGCCGGGCAGGTGGGCGTCGACAGGGTCCTGGCGGAGGTCGCGCGCATCCAATCGCACGGCAAGGTTGTCGCCATGGTCGGCGACGGCATCAACGACGCGCCGGCCCTGGCCCAGGCGGATATCGGGATAGCCATAGGTACCGGGACGGACGTGGCCCTGGAGACATCCGATATCACCCTGATCTCAGATGATCTCAGAAAGGTGGCGACAGCCATCGAGTTGTCGCAAGCGACCCTGCGCACTATCAAGCAGAACCTTTTCAGGGCCTTTATCTACAATGCCATCGGTATCCCCCTGGCTGCCGGAGTGCTTTACCCTTTCTGGGGCGTCCTCCTGAACCCCATCTACGCAGCCGCGGCCATGGCCTTCAGTTCCGTATCGGTTATCAGCAACTCACTGCGCTTAAAGCGTTTCAAGGAATCGTGGCAATACGGAAGATGGACCGGGAAGCGCAAGGTGGGATGGCCGCAAGCGCAGGCAGGCGAGGAGGGAAAGAGAAAAAGGAAAGAGGAGGGATCAGAGATGAGGGGGAAGGCGATAGACCCGGTTTGCGGTATGAAGATAAAGAAGAAAGACGCCGCGGCCACCTCGGAACACAAAGGCAAGACCGTATATTTCTGCAACAGGATGTGTAAAGAGGAGTTCGAAAAGGAACCAGAAAAGTACATGGACGGGTAAAATAGAAGAGCAGGCCGACCGGGGATGCATTACCACGGAGCGGCCGCGGGAGAGTGATAGCGCATGGATAAGAAGGGTCTCGATATGGAAGATGGCTCTCGGGAACTGCCTGAACTATTCGACTACCCCTCGGTGACTCGCGAGCGGCGGGAGGAAGGCTTAGTGGTGGAGGTGTATGGAAATACGGCCAAGGTCCTGCTGCCACGAAGCCGCCTTTGCGACGGCTGCGGGTCATGCTGCGTATTTGTGGATGATAAGACCATGCTCGTGGAGGCGGAGAACGGAGTGGGCGCCGAGCAGGGCGACCGCGTCATCGTTGATCTTCCCAGGGGGGTTGCTATCCGGGCCGCTTACGTACTCTATGGTATACCCCTGCTGGCGTTTCTCGTCGGCTTGGGGCTGGGTTCCCTGGTGGGAGCGGCGGTCTTCGGTGGAGGGGCGAGCGTTGTCGCCGGCTTGATATCGGCATTCGTGTTCCTGGTGGCCGCGTTCGTGCTCATCTCTCGCATATACGCTCCGGGCTCCCGTGCTTCATCACGTTACCGCCCGGTCGTAACGAAAGTGCTTAAATAGAAATATCGTTGTAGCAAAGAGCATAGCGGCAAAAGAGTTACGTACGAAGAGCCGCCCCGAAAGCCGGTCAAACTTCCCTGTTTTTCAAGCTTATGACAGCGCATTAACGCGCCGCGCCGTAGCTATGGCAATATGGATGCTGACGAAAGTAAAGCCGGTGGTACGGCGTATGACTCCCGCGTGCTGTAATCACCGGGTTGTTTATAATATACTCGTGAGCAAGGGGGTGAGTGCCTTGGCCGATGCCATAGAATACGTAGCCGGAGAAGACATGGCTTTTGTTCGCGGCCCCTATTCACCTGCCGTAATCTGGCATGACACGCTCTTCGTATCCGGTCTCCTGGCCGTCAACCCCGACGGTAAAGAGGTAGCGGGTGATGTCCGAGAAGAAGCCATGATCGTTCTGCGCAACTTGAGGAGCGTGCTGGAGGCCGCCGGCAGCGGCATGGACAAGGTGCTCGCGGTTTCGGTCTACCTGGACGATATAAACGAGCTGTCCGCCTTCAACGAGGTTTACGAAGAGTTCTTCAAGCCGCCATATCCGTCGAGATCGGCGGTGGGCGTAAGCCTGTTGGGTAGATTCAAAGTGGAATTGTCCGCGCTGGCATGCAGGTAGGAGAACGGATTCCCCGTGCAAGTCCTGACGGGTGTATCCGGTCAGTTACCATAAAAATCTATGGCGTAGAAAGGGCTCGATCATGACCAGAGTATCTGTTGCCCCGGTGGGCGAGAGCATCGAAGCTGCGGTGGAGGAAGTCTTCGCCCCCTTCGGCGGCATGAGATCCGTGCTCGGCAAGAAAAAGGACGTATTCATAAAAGTAAACGCCGTGGACTATAAGTCGCACAGCCATACTTACCCGGCTGTCGTCTCCGCGGCGGCACGGCTTTTCAAGCAGGCTGGAGCCCGGCAGGTCTATGTAATGGAGAATTGTACCCAGGCTGCGTTCACGCGCCTGGTCTTTCGCATTACCGGCCTGGACAGAGCCACAAAGGAAGCGGGTGCCATCCCCATCTACCTGGACGAGGGAAAGCAGGTAGAGGTAATGCTCCCGACCCTGGGTTATAAGGTGCACGTGTCACGGTGGATAAAGGAACGCCTCATGGACAACAGGAAAGACAACCTTTACGTCAGCCTTCCCAAGCTGAAAACCCACTCCATGGCCACGGTGACCCTGGGCGTGAAGAACCAGTTCGGCCTGATCATGCAGGGGGATCGCATTCGCGACCACAATTACAACCTCCATCGTAAATTCGCAGACATCTATGCTCTGATCCGGCCCGACTTCACCCTCATCGAGGGTGTCTATGCGATGAACCACGGTCACGACAACCCCGAGGGGCTGGTGGACAGATGCGCCGAGCGCCTCAACGTCCTCATCGGTGGGGAAGATACGCTGGCGGTAGACGCCGTCGGATGCGATATCATGGGCATCCGCCCGGGCGAAGTAGAACATTTGAGACTTGCAGCGGAGGACGGATGGGGGACCATAGACCTGGCCGAGATCGAGGTCCTGGGGGACCGCGAGCCTTATCGCCGCGAATATACCTGCGAGATCCTTGACGTCTTCCCCGATGACGTACGCATCATCGAGGGCGTGGAACGCTGCTGCCCCGAGGGCTGCAGCCTCAATACCCGCATGGTGCTACAGTACCTGTTCGTAGATTTTCAGGGGAAGGGGGGCTTTACCATTGTTATGGGTAAAGGCCTGGATCCCGAGGAGCTGGAAAAACTGGAGGGCAAGGTGTTCATAGTCGGTGACTGCGCCTACGAAGAAGCCTACCCCGTGCTAAACCGCAGGCTGGGCAAGAAAGCGCTGCGCGTTTCCAGGGGCTGCAATAACCTGCGTGACGTACTCGCCGGGCTTACACCGCTCATGGGCGTCAACCCTTTGAAGATGGTACCGCTACCCGCCCTGGAGTCGTTGGGCCTCCTCATAAACGCGCGACTGCATCGTACGACGGCTCGTATCACTCCCCTGATACCCAGGTGATGGCGGGTACAGCAGTGGAAATAATGCAAGGCGGCAAGCAGATGGAACATCGTGCACGGCTGGGGCCTTGCTGCGCCGGGCTCAGACCGGAAGGTAATCCCGGGAAAAGATCGATAAAGGCGGCAGGGACGGCAAGATCTCAGAGGTAGGGCTATTGGAGGAGAGAATACTAACGCGTAGAGATAAGTCGCCCCTTGCAAGGGAGAGCTTTCCGGAACAGCTTTCGCCGGGGCGGCGCCACCGCGACCCGGTGCTTTACGTCCCAGGATTTTTCCGTTTTTCCTTCCTGTCCGCAGCCATCCGACGCAGACTGAAAGATCTTGATTTCGAGGTCTATACCATAAGACTGCCCAACTTCGCTGCCGGCGATGTCCGCAAGGGAGCCCGCATCCTCATGGATAAGATGGAGGAGCTGAGAGTGCTCCTGGGCGTGCGCAGGTTGTCCCTTATCGGCCAGGGCCTTGGCGGCCTGATCGCCAGATTTGCGCTGGAGCAGACGGGAGCGAAGGACTACCTGAGCCGGCTTATCATGTTGGGGACGCCCAATCATGGTTCTTATTCCTTCTATCCATTATTCATCTTCAAGGCGGCACGCCAGGTGGTCCCCGCGAGTTCGTTCCTGATGGATCTCTCAGCCGCTCACCGGCGTATACTGGAGGAAAAAGTTACTTTACCATATATTACCTTGTATAGTTCGAAGGATCTTGCGGTGATACCATGGACAAACTGCCGCCTTGCAGGAGCCGAAAACGTACGCATAGGATGGTTCTGCACCCACACGGGGATTGTGCGTTCGAGGAATCTCATGGGTAGCCTGTCAGGTTGGCTGGAGGCGGGGGAGGACGATTCCGAGAGCTACGTGGAGGAGGGCGAGGACACCCTTCTCGAGGAGCTATCGCTCTCCCTGGAGGACGATCCCCAGGACGAGGGGGACCTCTTCCGGCGCGGCAAACTACTCCTCGACGGCGGCTATTATGGCTGGGCGGTGCGAGACCTCACCCGCCTTATCAAGCTGAGGCCGGATTTCGCCGAGGCATTTATGCTGCGCGGCAAGGCATTGCGGCGCAAGATAAGCTACGATGAGAACCCCATATACAACCGGGCTATCAGGGATTTCAACCAGGTTATCAGGCTCAAGCCAGGATGGGCGGATGCATATTACGAGAGAGGCGTCTGCTATGCGTTGCTCAATGCGTGGCACGATGCTGTGGACAGTTGGGACAGGGCGCTGATCCTCAACCGCGATCTCTATCCCGCATACCTGGCGCGTGGACTGGGCAGGAGGAAGAGGGGAGATGTCGCGGGCGCGGTAGAGGATTTCTCCGAGGTGCTGCGCATCCAGCCCGACGAACCCGAGGCGTTGCGTTTTCTAGCCGAGATGGGTAGGTAATTGTGCCCGGGGCTGGGGGTAACGGTCCTCGCTCCCCACTCGCAGGTTGCATATCCGGAGCGCGGTCCTTCTCTCGCGTATACTGCTCGCGACGGTCGCTTCGTACCGACCCCGCAGTCCCCGGGCAGGTGGGCAGCTCAGACGGGTGCGCTATGCTTAACATCCAGCGCGTTGCTAAGAAATATAGGGTTTTACGCAGGGAGATGGTGAACCTGGAATGGAATCTGACCGTCGGATAGTGGGTATTTGAACCAGGATCAAAGGAGTACGCATCGGCATTGTGCAGGGCTCAAGGGTTTGCAGATGAGCTGTCGAAATAGAAAAGAACCTGTAGTGCAGGGAAGAGTAGAGGGAAGTTGCCGCGTGAGACCGGTGCACAAACATGGCGGAGCGGGCATGCTCAACACGTTCGGGAACGCTGCCGTGAAGGCCCTGGCGATGCTGCTGGTGCTGTGTCTAGCCTTATCGTTCATGCTCGCAGGCCCGCAAGAAGACAAGGCCGTGGCGGGCGCGCTCAGCGGCTGGAAGTTCTGCGTGGACCCCGGGCACGGGGGCGCGGAATTTGGAGCCGTGGGGCCCAGCGGCCTGACGGAGAAAGACGTTAATCTGCAGGTGTCTTATATCCTCAAGGGACTGCTCGAGTCCGAGGGGGCCGAGGTGCTCATGACCCGCAGCGATGACTCGGCGGTGAGCATAACCGAGAGGTGGCAGATGGCCAACGCCTGGGGCGCCGATCGTTTTATCAGCATCCACCACAACGCCATGTTCAATCAGTCTCAGGTCAACGGAACCGAAACTTGGGTGCATTACAGTGCGAGCACAGATGCCATGCAGCTAGCCAATGCCGTACAGGCGGAACTGGTCGGAGAATTTGGTCTTTACAACCGCGGCGTCAAGAAGACGGATCCAAATAACGATTTCGGTGTACTGAAGAACACAACCATGCCGGCCATACTCACCGAGGCCTCCTTCATCTCCAACCCGGAAGAGGAGCAGCGTTTGAGAGACCCGGCTTACCTGGACCGCGAGGCCATGGCGATAATGCGCGGCATCCATATGCCTTCGAGCATCAGCTTCGTGCGGCCGCAGGAAAACCGCGTCTCCTGGGGACCGGTGGACGTGGAGCTGCAGATGCTGGGAGAGGACAGCGTCAGCAAAGTAGACCTTTTGATGAACGGCAGCGTGCACCAGAGCAGGAGCTCCAAGCCTTTCTCCTTCCAGGTGGACACTGCGGGGTTCGAGGACGGGACATATACGCTGCAGGCCGTAGCCTGGTACAAGACGGGAGGAAACTCCTCCATATCGCGCGACCTCATCGTGGCGAACGCGGCGAAGCAGTGGTATTTCGCCGAGGGCACGACCCGCGAAGGTTTCCAGGAATGGCTTACCGTGCTCAACCCCAACAGAGAGCCCGTGCAGTTCACCGTGACTTACGCCTTCCCGGGGAGCGAGGCCGTGGAGAAAGACTACCTCGTGGAGGAGGAGAGCCGTCTTTCCATAGAAGTTGCCTGCGAGATCGGGTCTGACCGCGACGTCAGCGTGAGCGTTGAGTCGCCCCTGCCCATCATGGTCGAACGGCCCATGTATTTTCTCTACGGGGAACGCTGGGCGGGCGGCCACATCTCCACGGGCGCCAACCAGCCCTCCACTTCCTGGTATTTCGCCGAGGGCTACACGGGCGACGGCTTCGAGGAATGGCTGTGCCTGCTCAATCCCGGCCAGCAAACGGCCACGGTAAACATAGCCTACATGTCGCAGGGAGGCCTGTTGAAGGAAGAGGAGAGGGTGGTGCAACCCTCGCGTCGTGATACCGTGTTCGTTAACCAGGCAGTAGGAGCGGATAAAGAGATCTCCATACATGTCACCTCGGACCAGCCGGTGGTGGCGGAGCGTCCTATCTACTTCCTCTATCATGACCTCTGGGCGGGCGGCCACGTCTCCACGGGCGCCAACCAGCCCTCAACTTCCTGGTATTTCGCCGAGGGATTCACGGGCGACGGCTTCGAGGAATGGCTGTGCCTGCTCAACCCCAACCCGGAGCCCAACCTGGTGCATATAACCTATCAGACCCTGGAGGGTGTGAATATCGGCGACGAAGAGCTGCTGCCGCCGTTTTCCAGGAGAACGGTGGATGTCAATATGCGCGCCGGTGAGAACCTGCAGCTGTCCATCATGGTCAAAGGCGAGAAACCGCTCGTGGCCGAACGCCCCATATACCACGATTACCACGGCTGGTGCCATGGAGGCGACGTTGGGATAGGCGTGAGCGAGGCTTCCCGGCACTGGTATTTCGCCGAGGGTTACACCGGGGAAGGTTTTGAGGACTGGTTATGCCTGCAGAACCCCGGCGATGAGCCCGTCGTAGCGGAGATAAGGTTCCACCATGAAAGCGGCGAAGTCCTCTGGGAGGACATTGCCCTTAACCCCCGCAGCCGCACAACTGTTTACGCAAACTACATGTCGCCCTACCAGGAAGGAATGGCCTTTTCGGTACATGCTTCGGGGAACATCATCGTGGAAAGGCCCATTTATTTCCTTTACCGCGGTTCTCTGTCCGGAGGGCATGTCTCGAGCGGGTATGCCCCGGGGGTTGACCGGTGAGCTGCACCATCGCCCTCGGAGTGGTATCCGACACTCATCTTTACCGCAGGCCACTGCCGGCGCGGATCCTGAAAGCCCTGGAGGGAGCCGACCTCATCCTGCATGCCGGAGACATCCTGGAGATGGCGGTCCTCGAGGACCTGGCAAGGATAGCCCCGGTGACGGCGGTGGCGGGCAACATGGATCATGGCGACGTGAAAGATGAGCTGCCCGGGAAACGCGTACTCGAGGTCGCCGGCAGGCGCATAGGCCTGATCCACGGTTACGGGGCCCCGGCAGGGATAACCAGCCGCCTGCGCGGGGAGTTCGAAGACGTTGACGCGATCGTCTTCGGGCACACCCATCAAGCGTATAACCGTGTCGAAGGAGGCATCTATTTCCTGAATCCAGGCAGCCCTACCGATAGAATGTTCGCGCCCTACAGATCCGTGGGCTTCATGGAGGTGGGAGACGAGATCAAGGGGAGGATAGTGATGCTGGAATGAAAGATTTCCTGAAGATGAACTCCCGGTTCGCAGATGAGCATGGAGTAAAAGGGAGGGTAGCGGGCAGAGGGCGTGGTAAGGCGGGCTTGAAGGGGAACAATATATAATGATGATGAGCGCGATCGAGCGGCGCTCGCAGGAGAATGCCGTTACCGGATAGAATAAGACGTAGATAGCGATATAAAGTGCTTTAGAGGATACATGTAAAGGAGGTTACGATGAAGGGAGTCACCAGCAAGATCCTTATAGTGCTGGGAATCGTCCTCATACTGCTCGCTATCCTGTGGTGGGCGATCTTTGTCAACGCCCTGGTAAAACTGCCGGACGACATCGAGTCAATCAGCGAATACGAGGGCGAGTTCACCTATTACGTGGACCCGGCAACGCAGGAGCCGCTGCCCGAAGGAGAGGAACTCAAGCTGGACATCTCCGTGCAGCGTACCATCTCCTCCGTCCCCGAAGAGTACGACTCGTCGAGGGCCGTCATAAGGGAGGAAGTAGTCACGCAGGTAGGGGGGATAGAGAGCCCGCCGGGAGGCCTCGAGTCCATATTCGTGCTGGACCGCAAGAACTCGCAGAACGTGGAGGACGAGCGTGCTTACGATTTCGTCGAGGGCAATGAGGTAGACCGACAGGGCAGCTATTATCCTCTCTTGCCCTTCGACACCTCCAGCGACGAGACGTATCCAGTATGGAAGGCGGAGATAGGCGAGGGCGTCGTATCGGAGTTCGTCGAAGAAGCCGACAAGGAAGGGATAACGGTATACAACTTCAAGGGGTCCATCACCCTGGAGGACAGGAAAGAGGTCGTTCCGGCCTACGTGCAGATCCTGGGATTGCCCTCGGAGGTGACCTTCGAGGAACTGAAACCTCAGCTGGAGGCCATGGGGCTGGATGTGGACGGGCTTGTAGCCCTGGCTACGCAGGTCATGTCCCCCGAAGACCTGCAGGCACTCAATGCGGCGCTGCAGCAGAGCATACCCGTAAACTATTACTGGGCCTTCGAGGTGGAGTCCTCCGTGGAGCCTAAGACCGGCGTGCCGGTGGACATATACAAGGACGTGGAGAGCTTGTCCATGGAGCTGGACACCTCCGGACTGATCGAGATGGCCACCGTCCTTTTAAAGTATTCCAACGACCCAACCCTGGGGCCGGCTTTGGCGCCGCTGCTGGAGCTGCAGACCCAGGTTGAAGAGGTGGCACTGAGCAAGGTGTTCGAATACAGCATCGCGCAGACCGAGGATACGGTAAAGGCTGCGATCGAGGATGCCAAGGACGGCGCCGGCCAGATAAACCTGGTGAAGGTATATATACCGTGGGCATTGCTCATCGTGGGAGCGCTGGTCCTCATTATCGGCCTGCTTATAGGTGGAGGGCAGGCTACGCCGCAGCTCACGGAGGAATAGACCTGCATTTGCGCTGAAGGGCGGAAGGCTCAGAGGGGCCCCTCAGGGCCCCTCTTATATCATTGGCAGTAAGCGGTGTTTCGTGGATAATCTTCGCAAGAGGAGTGAGAAGGCTTGCAGTCAAGGGACGAGGAGGAGCGCCACTGCCCCCTGTGCAAAGGCTTGATCGAGACGACGGGCGAAGCAGGATTGTTCGTGTGCATGCGCTGCAGATCCCTGGCCCGTTTCCGGGGCGAGGAACTGCTGGCCATGAAGATACCGGGATACGAGCTGCGCCTGGAGGAACTGCAGAAACGCCATGCGGAGATCCTGTCCCTGATAGAGGCGGAAAGCGGCAGGGGAGCCGCCAGAGATATGCGGAGCCTGCGGACGCTGCACGAGGAGCGGCAACGGGCACTGTCGGAGTTTTCGTTCCTGGGAAATTTCCGCCAGTTCGTAGAGAGATGGCGGGAACGTTAGCCGGGCTCGCTTCGCCTCAATGCCGGAGAGCGCAGAGAGCTACACGGAGAGCGTTAACGATAAGGAAAAGGAAGTAAAAATGCCCAGGCAGAAGCTGAACAACTGGGGCAAGCTCAAATCGCTGCTAAGGCCGCGCAGCGGCATATTACGGCTTTCCCTGGCCGTATTGGGAGGCGTACTGGCCTTCATGATCCTCGCTTCTTCGGTGCTGGTATACGCGGATTCGCGTCACCGTGGAGAGATGTTCCCCAACACCGTAATCCTGGGTGTCGACGTCACCGGCATGACGAGGGAGGAGTCCGTGGATGCGGTAACGATGAACGCGGTGGAACCGCTCATGAAGCCTTTCACGCTCGCATTCGGCGGGAGCGAATGGACGTTGAACCCCGCCGAGCTGGGGCTGGATGTAGACGTGGGGATGCTCGTGGACCAGGCATACGAACGCGGTTGGGATGGCTCGGTATTCGAGCGTGCCTTTCGCCGCGCCTTCGACCGTCCCAAGAACGTAAATATTGGCCTGGAATGCTTTATGAACAATGAGGCAGTCATGCAGAAGCTCGATTCCATCGCTGCGGAGATAAATCAGGAGGTGAGGGATGCTTCGCTCAACTTCGACTTCCAGACCGGCGAGCTCACCTTCAATCCTTCAAGGAACGGCCAGTGGATGGACGTGGAAGCCACCCTGCAGTTGGTGCAGTCCTCCCTGTGTTCGGACGACCGCCGCATCGAACCGGTGGTGTCTGTTACTCCGCCCAATCTGTCCAGCGATGATGTCAAGACGGTGCTGGTCGTGGATATCATGGGGAACACCCTTAGCTGGTACGACCAGGATACCCTGGTCAAGACCTATTACGTGGCCACCGGGGAACCAAAATACCCTACCCCCCTGGGCAAGTACTATATCATCCGTAAGGAGGAGAACCCCGTGTGGATAAACCCCAACGTGGAATGGTCCAAGGACATGCCGCCGCGCATCGAGCCGGGACCGTCCAATCCGCTGGGCGTAAGGGCACTCGTGACCAGCGCTGCCGGCGGCACGGTGCTCGTCCACGGCACGGCAAATCTCACTCCCGGACTTTATTCCCACGGCTGCATCCGCATGGCGAACTGGGCTGTCCTGGAGCTTTTCGATCACGTCAATGTGGGCAGCCCGGTATTCATCTGGACCTCCAGGCCCGTGCCCGAGCCTCCTCCCGAGGAAGGAGAGCCGATCGGGCCCGAGGAACCGGGACTGGGCGAAAGTGAGACCCAGCCACAGGAAGATGCGGAACCCCAACCAACAAACGGCACATAGAACCTAAGAATAATAACCCGGCCCTTGCGCTGCATTGACGAAATAAGGCACGCATAAAGGTATGCAGCGGCAGCTGCCATGCGGCTCCGGATAGCCTCCCGAGTTTTCTTTACCTGAAGGCTGCCGGCCCGGCGGAGCCGGCCCCCAGCCTTATTCTCCGTGGTACTTGAACGAGACCTTGACGCGGGCGCGGTAGGCCGTCACCTTGCCTTCCTCCACCTTGAGGTCCAGGTCCGCGATCTCCGCGATGCGCATGTCCTTAAGGCTCTTGCCCGCCATCTCCACCGCCTTCTTGGCGGCATCCTCCCAGGAATCGGGACTGGAGCCTACCACCTCGATGATCTTGTATACGCTATCAGGCATTTCTCATCTCCCCCTTCCGTTTCAGTTATCTTAACCACTAAAGATATCTTTCCCCTATGCGGAGAGCATAAACGCGGATGCCTGAAATAGAATGGCAGTGGCGGGCACAATATACTGAGCACCTTGACGGAAAGGAGCAGTAGCATGAGATGTGCAGTGATAGGGGTGGGGGCAATGGGGGGCCTGATAGCCCATCTGCTCCATGAAGCGGGAGTGGAGGTAGCCGTCTACGAACGGCGGGAGGAGAAGCTGGCGGAGTTAAGGGAGAGCGGGATACGCGTGCGCGGCGCCCTGCAAGGGGAGGCTTTTCCCGAGATCGTTATGGCGGGAAAGGCCGCAGCGCCCTTCGACGTTATCATACTGGCAGTAAGCGCGATGGAAACCGGGGCCGCCCTGCGGCCGGTCAGCCCCTTCGTGCACCGGGACAGCATATATGTATCCCTGCAGGACGGGAACGCCGTTTCCGCACTTGCGGGCCTGGTAGGGGAAGAGCGGACATATGCCATGCTGAGCTGGGTCTCCGCTTGCGAGAACCGGGAGGGCGAGGCGGAGGTGGAGGATCTGCGCTCCCTCGTCCTGGGATCTTTCGTGCCGGAGCGCAAGACGGAGATAGCGGGCCTGGCCGACGCGCTGGAAGTTGCCTGTCCCGGAAGAATAGACCTGGCGCATGACCTCGGGGTGGAAATGTGGAGAAGGCTCGAGGCCGCGGCGGCGGTGAGCGGGATCTGTGCCATCGCGGGCGCAGTCCCGCAAGAGGCGCAAGAACTAGAAGGCCTATCCGCATTGTGCGAAGAAGCGGCCAGCGAATGCAGGCAAGCCTCTTGCGGCGCACGCCGGGAAGATCCGGCTCCCATTTCTCCCTGGGAGGATGCGGTATGGGACCGCGTAAAACCTCCCATGCTGCGGGATATCGAAGCGGGCAGGAAAACGGAGGCAGCCTTCATGAGCGGGTATATAGTGCAGCAAGCCCGCAGTCTGGGCAAACGGGCGCCCGTGCACAGCGCCGTTTTCAGCCTGGTCAGGGAGATCGAAGCGGGCGTCCGCGGTCCGGGCGAGCCGGCGCTCAAGGAGCTCAACAGGCGCATCGGGGAGGAGAGGGGCATGTCTCTTCTCTAGCTCAGCGGGAGCGCTAGCGCTACACGAGCCTGTCGCGCAGCATGCGGCGGGATGGTTTTCCCAGTAAGGTACGGGGAAGATCCTCCAGGAAGGTCACGTGGCTGGGGCACTTATAGTACACGAGTGATCTGCGCGCGAACTCTATCAATTCCTTCTCGCCGACTTCTTTCCCGGCCTCGAGGACGGCGAAGGCATGGACCACCTCGCCTCGTATGGGGTCGGGCTCTGCGATCACGGCGGACTCGGCGACGGCGGGATGCCTCTCCAACACCCTCTCCACCTCGGATGGATAGAGATTAAAACCGCCGCTTATTATGAGATCTTTCTTGCGCTCCACGATAAACAGGTACCCGTCCGTATCGAGGTATCCTATATCGCCGGTATGCAGCCAGCTCCCATGCAGGGCGCGCTCGGTCTCCTCGGGGTCCTTGTAGTAACCCTTCATCACGCCAGGCCCCCTTACCGTTATCTCGCCCGGACTGCCGGGCGGCAACTCGCGCTCGACATCGTCCCTTATCCTCACCTCCACGCCCTCGATGGGGGGGCCGACCGAGCCTGGCTTGAGGGCAAGGTGCGGGCTCTGGGTACTGACCACCGGCGAAGCCTCCGTGAGTCCGTACCCCTCGTAGAGGTATACGCCGAATTTCTCGCGGAACGCCTTCAGAACTTCTTCGGACAGGGGCGCGGCGCCGCTCTGCAGCCGCTTCCAGCTCTTGACGTCGTAGTGAGGCGCGCGGGGATGATTGAGGAGCTGTATGAACATGGCCGGCACGCCCGGTATGGAGCGGACGCGAAAACGTTCCGTATATTCGAAGACCTGTCCCGCGTCGAACCAGCGCATGAGTATGGAGGTGATCCCGCTCGCTGCGGGGAGCAGGGAAGTGGTCAGTCCGTAGGAGTGCGACAGGGGCAGCGCCGACAGTGCTACTTCGTCCCGGGTAATGCGCGTCGACATGACCAGCGAGCGCACGTTGCTCCCTATATTGCCGTGGGTGAGAAGCACGCCCTTGGGGCGCCCGGTAGTGCCCGCCGTGTACAGGAGGGCGGCAATATCGTCGTCCCTCAGTTCGGGGTCGCTGTCCAGCTCGTCGGGTTGCCCCTCGCACAGTTCCTCCAGCGCGATGGTACCCGGTTCTCCTTCCGCTCCGGCCAGGATGACGCGGTTCCTCTCGCACAGTTGCGGGCAGGCCTGGCGCACTTTCGGGAGCAGATCGGGCGTGGTGACGATGTATTCCGCTTGTGAGTGCTGAGCGATCCAGGAGAGCTCCTCGGCGCTGAGCAGGAACATGGAGGGGCAGAAGACGATACCGGTCTTGGCGCACGCGGAGTAGAGGTTAACAGCATCCGGGCAGTTCTCCATGTGGGCCATGAGCATGTCGCCTCGCCGCAGCCCCAACGATTTCAGGGCATGTCCGAGGCGGCAGATGCGAACGTAAACCTCGAGATTGGTAAAGCTCTGTTCTTCGAAGAACAGCATCTCGTAGACGGGATAAGACCGCGCCTGACCATCAATAATCTCAGAAAGCAGAGTCACTTTGCCTGGCCCCCCTGCAGATGCCATACCTACAAAAAGCCAAGACCTATTCTATCAGGAATAGTGGTTAGGCCGCGCATGGTCGCCGAGGTCGCCTGTGAGGGGAACCCGGCGAAGGGCCGGCCAATCCTGCGGCATGGCTGGATGCATGAGGAACTGCGGAGGTTGTTTGCGTCAAGGCCTAAAGGAGAGTAACCTACGGGAAGCGAAGGTAATATACAATATAGAACCGCTGAGATAATCGCATACTTGGGAGGCAGAAAAGCTTGTCATCTTTCAAGTCGTTGAGGCCCCTTTTAGAGCCTTGCGGACGCTTCTTCGCGGGGATCCTCCCCTTCTTAGCGCGCCTATGCCGCGATCATGCCAAAGCAGTGGTGGCGGTCTGCGTGCTTTTCACTATCCCGGTGGCGGTCGGCATCACATTTCTCGAGGTCAGGGCGGGGCAGAGGGATCTCATCCCCAGCAAGTACGAGGCCGCCAGGACCATTGAAGAAGTGGACGAACTCTTCGGGGGAACCACAAACGAATACCCCATGGTGGAGAGCGAGGCTCTTCTGACCTATCCCATGATCAAGAAATTCGTCCTCCTGGAGGATGAGATGGCGGAAGCCGTGGGCGAAGATAATTACGTTTACGTGCAGCACTACTTGAGTCCCTTTGGCCCCAACATGCTGGCGCAGGCCAGGCAGAGGGCCATGGATGACTATGGTGTTTCCGAGCAGGAAGCGGAGATCATCCTCCCCGACGTACCGACCTTGTTCGGCCGTGGCGAGGGGATGCTGCAGGAGGATCCGAACAACCCGGGGGAGATAAAGACCTTTGAGCAGATAATCGAGGAGGGAGTCGAGCTGTACCTCGCGAACCCGGTGGCTTATAAGTGGACGGTGGAGAAGAAGGGTTCTTCACTCCTGTCGCAGGATGGCGATTATGCCAAGATCCTCGTCAAGGTCAATCCCGGCTTGGACTCGGCCGAAAGAAAAGCCTTCGCGACGGATATAGAGGCTTTTTTCCACGACTATTTCGAGGGCGGCGAGGTGCCGGCTACGGTTTACATAAGCGGGGACCCGTCCATCGACAAGGACCTGGAGAACTACGCCTGGTCCAGTACCTGGCTTTTCCTTATAATGGCTGTGGTCTTACTCGTACTTCTTCTCTACCTGACTTTCCAGAGGCTCACCGACGTGCTGCTGCCGCTGGCGGTCATCCTACTCTCGGCCGTCTGGATCTACGGCTTCATGGGCTGGATAGGATTCCCCTATACTCTCGTCTCGGTGATGATCGCGCCCCTGGTGCTGGGCATCAGCCTGGGCAACATCGTATACATGATGGGGCGTTTCTACGAGGAATACGGCATCAAGGCCGAACCACGCTCCGCCGCTTTCCGCTCCGTAGTGACCGTGGGTGTAGCCGTCTTCCTCGCCTGCATCACCACCATCATCGCCTTTCTCACCTTCATGTGGTCGGATTTCGACGTCCTGCAGCAGTTCGGGTCCATGACGGCGATAGGTATCGCGGTATGTTTTCTGCTGTGCGTGACGTTCCTGCCGGCGTTGATGATCCTGCGCGAGGAACGCCGCCAGAAACGCGACACGGCCCGGGCTCCAAGGGGCGTGAAGATCTTCGCCGTCGAAGGCGACTCACGCGTCGACCGCTTCCTCGCACGGATATACGCTATCTCGCAGGACCGCCCGGGTGCGGTTGTCCTGATCTACGGCTTCATCATCCTCATATGCGTAATGGGCACCTTCCGGCTGTCTACCACTCCCGACCTGCGCGCCCTGGCGCCCCAGGACATCCCGTCCCTGCAGGCCCAGTACCTGCAGGAGTCTATCTTCGGCGGGGTGCAGCAGGACGTGGTTCTGCTCACCGGTAACGTCCTCGAACCGCAAGCACTCGAGGCCATGAACGGCTTCCAGGAACAGATCGCCCAATCTCCCTACTTCGTAAGGGAAGGCAGCTCCAGTTTAGGAGAGCTTATCCACGATTTCAGGGCGGAGATGGGAGAAGCGAGCCCGGAAGGTGATTTCGCGGCCGGGCTGCCCGAAGATCGAGAGGAAGCGAAGGCGGACCTTGCCGAGATCGCGGAGCTCTTCGGACCACAGGAGGGCAAACTGATCTCAGAGGACCACCAGGCAGCATTGATAACGGTGTTCAGCGAAGGGGCCGATAGCAACGAGGAGATGCTGGAGAAGAATCAGGTGCTGCTCGAAGCGGCAGCCGCAAATTTCGCAGACACGGGGATCGCGTACGAGGTAGGAGGGATCACTTCCCTTACCGTCGAGATGCTGGGCAATCTCGTTCCCACCCAGATCCGCACCGCCATTCTCGCCCTCATCCTTTCGGGCCTGGTATTGATCATCATCTTCCGTTCGCTGACCTATGGCCTGGCGACCCTTTCGGTGCTGGTAGCCGGTATCGTCATCGAGCTGGGGTTCCTCGCTCTCATGGGGTGGACGCTGGATATGATGACCGTGCTTATCGCCACTATGATCATAGGTATAGGTATCGATTACGGTATACATATAACCCACCGCTTCCTCGAGGAATATCAACCGGGCAGCGTAAGCGTGGCTGAAGCGCTGAACATAACCGTGGTGCGGGTCGGAAAACCGCTCCTTGCGAGCATGGTATCGACCGCCGTAGCCTTCCTGATCCTGTCCGCCTCGAAGATGCAGCCCGTCAGGAGGTTCGGGATAATCACGGCCTTGTCCCTGGCCGTCTCCCTGACGGCCAGCCTGCTGGTGCTGCCCTCCATCATCACCCTTATCGCCCGCCGCCGCCAGCTAGCCACGGCGGGGGCTGCTGAAAAGGCGGGGGACCTGAAGACGGCGGAGGCTGAGGGAGAAGCTTAGCGCCCCTTCGTCCAACTTACGCTAGTCTCAGGTAACGGTGAATGGGGTCAGGTCTTGGGCTTTCGCCCCCCGCCTTCGTGAGGGGATAGGACGTGGGAAGGGCGAAACTCAAGACCTGACCCCACCCTACGGGGAATAGAACGAACGTGGGTTGTTATTCCAGGCGCATGAGTTTGGCGAAAGCGTTGCCCATGACGGCGTCTATTTCCTCCTGGGAGAAAGAGACGTCCGGGCATGAGCTCAAGTCGGGTTCTGAGACAGCTTTCACCCAGGTTTCCAGCGGGCAGAGGACATTGGCGTAAGGACCGTCGGTGGACCAGAATACCCGCCATGGGCCTATCTCGTCGATCACGGCACGCAGCGTGCGGTAGAATTCCTGGGGATGACTGTTGTATACGAACTGCCAGTTGCAGATGTCCACGTGCACGTTGGGCTTGACGCTCGCCACGAGCATGGTCTCCTCCCAGAGCTGGTGCCCGATATGCGCCATGATAATGGGCAGGTCGGGAAAATCCGCCGCTACGTCGTCCACGTTGATGGGCCGGGCATAGCGGGCCTTCAGGGGAGCCGCTATGGATCCGGTATGCAGGAGGACGGGCATACCGTTGTCCACACACATCTCGTAGTAGGGGTAGACGACGGGATCGTAAGGGAAGTAACCGGCTGTCGGATGGAGCTTCAGGCCTCTCATCCCCCATTCCTCGATGCCTCGCCGGAACAGGTCCAGTCCTTCGGGGCGGCGGGGATCGATGGTGAAGAAGGGGATGAGACGGTCCGGAAATCGCTGGGCCGCCTCTGCTATCATGCGGTTCTGGTCCTCCATGGATACCTCCGGCTCACCGGTGGCCAGACCGAAGTCGGTGGAGAATATGCAGGATTTGTCTACACCCGCGGCATCCATGCTTGCGACCAGCTTCTCTCCCGTGGTGTCTGCGAGGACGGGCATGAGGTTATCTATAAGGCCCTCGGCATCTGGATATTCCCCCGTGGCTTTTCCCATCATGGCGGTGGCTTCACGAGCCATGCCCAAGAAGAAGCTGCGCATTGCCCATCCATCGCCCACGAGGTGAACGTGACTGTCGATGATCATGGTCTGAACCCCCTTTGAACTCGCATATCGAGTAAGCCGACAAGGACAGTATAAGCTTAGCGGCCAGCCTGATAAAGGCCGGATTTGTTTGAAGCACCAGGCGTCTGGATATTATGGTTGATGGGTTCAAGAAAGAACGATACGGTATCGATAGAGAGATTGAGGAGTCCGTAGGGACCGCCTCGGGTTATCGCCGTGAATTTCCGGCAGCACCGGCTGTTGAGCGGTTGCGAGGTCGCGTGGCTTCAGGCGTTCTATGTGAGTGAGAGGAGACACGGGTAATGCTCGGTCTGTATTACGATGGCGAACTCCAGCTGCGGGAGGACCTTCCCGCTCCGAAGCCGGGGCCGGGAGAAGCACTGATCAAGGTAATGGCCGCGGGGATATGCCATACCGACGAGGAGATCGTCGAGGGATACATGGACTTCAAGGGAATCCCGGGGCATGAGTTCGTCGGCGTGGTGGAGATGGTGGACGATCCCGGCATGCTGGGAAAGAGGGTGGTGGGAGAGATCAACTGCCCTTGCAGGGTCTGCCCCCTGTGCCTGGACGGAAAGACCAACCACTGCAGCGACCGCACCACCCTCGGCATCAAGGGGCGGGACGGAGCTTTCGCCGAATACATGACCCTGCCCATTTCAAACCTGCATATCGTTCCCGATACGCTGCCGCTTTATGCTGCCATATTCGTGGAACCCCTGGCGGCGTGTTTCCGCATGACGGAGCAGGTGCATATTAACCCCAGCCACCGGGTCGCGGTGCTGGGTGACGGCAAGCTGGGCTTGATGGCGGCGCAGGTGATGCGCCTGAACGGATGCGCCCTGCTGGCCGTCGGGCGCTATACGCATAAACTAAAGATCCTGGACCGCCTGGGCATAAGGACCGTAATGGAAAAAGACCTCGACAGGGATGCGCGTTTCGACGTGGTCATAGAATCGACGGGCAGGCCCGAAGGTTTCTTCCTGGCGCGCTCGCTCGTGGATCCCGCGGGGACGATCGTACAGAAGAGCACCTACACGGAGTCTTTGAACGTAGATATCTCGTCCCTGGTCGTTGACGAGATAAGCGTTATCGGATCGCGCTGCGGCCCGTTCGAACCGGCCATTCGCGCTCTCCTGCGGGGATTGGTAAACGTACAGGAGCTGATCGACCGCAGGTTCCCCCTGGAAATGGGTTTGCAGGCTTTCGAATACGCCATGCGGGACGTGTCCCTGAAGGTTATCCTGGAGATGAAGACCTCTCCCGCCGAAGGCCTCAGGGAACCCGGGGAGCTGCACGAGAAACCGGTAATATAGGCGCAAACGACCGTAAGCGGGAGGATCGCCGGTCGCGGCAGAATGCGTGAACCGCGCTTTTGCACAGCAACCGGGCGGGGGGAGAAGGCGCGACGGCTCGGAGTGGCCTGAGATCAAACCGCCGTAACCATCTGTAGACCCGGGTGCGCAACGCGCGATGAAGGGAGCAAGGATATGGGAGTCGAGGAGTTGCTGGCGGTGGCCAGGGGCGAGAAGGAAGCCGACCTGCTGCTGACGGGAGCCCGGATCGTCAACGTCTTCAAGGGAACGGTCGAAGAGGGCTCGCTTGCCATATACGACGGCATGATAGCCGGATTCGGAGAGCGCAACGCCAGGGAGAAGGTGGAACTGAGCGGCACATATCTCTGTCCCGGCTTCATAGACGGACACGTGCATATCGAATCATCCATGGTAAGCCTTCCCGAGTATACGCGTGCCGTCGTGCCAGCCGGGACGGTAGCGGTAGTGACTGATTATCACGAGATAGCCAACGTCCTTGGTGTGGAAGGCATTCGCTACATGATGCGTCTGGATGAGGGACTGCCGCTTGACGTCTTCGTGATGCTGCCGTCCTGTGTTCCCGCTACCCCCATGGAGACGGCCGGCGCGATACTGGAGGCGCGGGATCTCCTGCCCCTACTGAACGAAGAGAGGGTTATCGGGCTGGGAGAGGTAATGAATTTCCCCGGTGCTATCAACGGTGACCCTGGGGTCATGGCCAAGATCGCGGCCTGCTCGGGCCTGCCCATCGACGGCCACGCGCCTGGCCTCTCCGGGCGCGATCTGGAGGCATATATAGCGGCGGGAATCGGGTCCGACCACGAATGCGTAAGCGCGGACGAAGCCGGGGAAAAACTGGCCAGGGGTATGTATATCTATATCCGGGAGGGCTCGACCGCGAGGAACCTGGAGGCGCTCGTTCCCATCGTCAACCCGGCAACCGCCCGGCGCTGCATATTCGTAGATGACGACCGCCAGCCCAGGGACCTGCTGGAGGAAGGCCACATGAATTCCATACTACGCAAGGCAGTCGGCTTGGGCATGGACCCGATTACAGCCTTGCGCATGGTCTCCCTGAACACGGCGCAGCGTTTCGGCCTGCAGGGGCAGGGAGGGATCGCGCCCGGATGGCAGGCCGACCTGGCAGTCGTAAAGGATCTCAAGGGCTTCGATGTCCTCCAGGTGTATAAGCGCGGTATAAAGGTGGCCGAGGAAGGCAGCTTACTCGTGGAAGTCCGCCGCGGTGCTTCCGCTCCCGGAGCCATGAACATCGATTGGCAGAAGATACCAGGTATAGAGGTGAAGCCGGCAGGGCAGGAAATGCTGGTAATAGGGGTTATACGTGACCAGATCGTCACCAGCCGGCTCCAGGAGAAACCCACCGTAGAGGAAGGACTGGTGGTATCCGACCCCGCTCGCGATCTGCTTAAGATCTGCGTGTTCGAGAGGCACCGGGGTAGCGGAAACGTAGGCACGGGATTTATGCGCGGATTCGGCCTGCGTGAAGGAGCTATGGCATCGAGCGTGGCCCACGACTCACACAACCTGATGGTGGTGGGAGTATCGGACGAGGATATCCTCGCCGCCGTGCGCGCCGTGGAAAGCATGGGTGGAGGCCAGGTCGTTGTGAAAGGTGGGGAAACGCTGGCATGGCTACCCCTTGACGTAGCGGGCCTGATGTCTACCCTGCCGCTCGCGGAGGTTAAGGACCGCGTGGACGGGCTGCATGATGCCGCGCGCGAATTGGGCTGCCAGCTCGCGGATCCCTTCATGACCCTTTCTTTTATGGCTCTACCGGTGATCCCGGAGTTGAAGATGACGGACAGGGGCCTCTTCGACGTAAGCGCCTTCTCGCACGTCCCCCTGTTCGTGTGACGGGAAGCAAGGCTGCCCCGGAGTACCCGCCTTGCATCCATGCCGCCCTAAATACATTGAGGTTTTCCGCCCATGCCGTTCTTACTTAGAGCTCGAAGCGAGGTTTTCTAGCGCGGCCTTGCCCTCACGATATCCCGGGCGAAGTTGTTAAGGGCGGATCCCCTTGAGCTGAGTTCCGGGTCGAGGACGGCGAGCCGGTCGCGCAGAAGGCGGGCATATGACCAGCCGCGCAGGTAGTTGAGAAGAGCCGCCGTGGCGATGATGGAGACCGCGACCACGGTTACGTTTCTTCGATACGAGAAAAACTGCAACACTTTTTCCAGCCAGCCCCGCAGTCCCGCGACGGAGCCCTCGAGGTCTTCGCTCACGTGGGACAGGGTGCCAAGTTGACCGCGCGCCGACCGCACCGTATCGAGCACTTCGCCGATAAGGGGTATGCCCTCGCCGGAATATCCATGCGTGGTTTCCATTTCAGTAGCAATTTTATACGAGGCCACTATGAATTGCATCGCGCTTCCA
Source organism: uncultured Actinomycetota bacterium (assembly GCA_964529285.1). Classification (GTDB taxonomy): domain Bacteria; phylum Actinomycetota; class Geothermincolia; order Geothermincolales; family RBG-13-55-18; genus SURF-21. The sequence continues at coordinate 27,332 of CAZGWK010000018.1, read as the reverse complement.
TGCGAAGGCTAACCCCATACCTCTTCACCCCCCAGTACAGAACCCCCCTTCCCGAGCTCCGGGGGCCGGCCCGAAGCGACATTGGCGAGCAGTATACCCGAGAGGAGGACTGCGCTGTTCATATACAACCTGCGAGTGAGGAGCGAGGGCCTGCCTCAGGGCTCGGGAACGATAATCCCCCTACCCCCAGCCCCGGGCCGCAAGAACACCGCGCCAGGCAAGCAACGCGTTCACCCGACGGGCGGCTTGACCTTATGGGCACTCATACGCGCGGTCTTAGGTAACGGGGTGCTTTCGTGATATACTTTTAGCGCCGTTTGCGCAGGCGGCTCGCGAGAAGCGCGGAAACCCTAAATAACAGGCTCTTTCGGCCTGTTCGACAGGCCGTCGGAAGGCGAGGAGGTTAGCATGGAGATCAAAAACGTCTTCGTAGTCGGTTCCGGCTTGATGGGGGGAGGCATCGCCCAGGTGTCCGCCCAGGCCGGGTACAAGGTGAAGATGCACGATGTGGAGGAGAAGTTCACGGAAAAGGGGTTGGAGGCGATCAAAGGTTCTCTGGGGAAATTCCTCTCCAAGGAGAAGATCAGCCAGGAGCAGCACGATGCAGCAATGGCGAACCTCGCCACTACAACGGAACTCGCGGATGCTTCAGACGCGGACTTGGTAGTTGAGGCGGTATTCGAGAATCTCGACGTCAAAAAGGAAGTCTTCGGGAAGCTCGACGGTATATGTCCATCACACACCATCCTGGCTACGAATACCTCGGCCATACCTATCTCGTCCATAGCCGCGGCGACCGCAAGGCCTGACAGGGTAGTGGGCACACATTTCTTCAGCCCCGTCCCGCTCATGCGCCTTTGCGAGATCATACGCGGACTTCAGACCTCGGAAGAGACCGTGGCGGAGGCCGAAGCATGGGCGCAGTCCGTGGGCAAAGATACGGTGAGGGTACTCAAGGACCATGCTGGTTTCATCGCCAACCGCCTCTATCTCCCCATGGGGGTCGAAGCCGCCAGGATGCTGGAGGCAGGGGTGGCCACACCTGAGGATATCGACAAAGCCATGCGCAAGGGCTACAACCTGCCCATGGGGCCCCTGGAGTTGGCGGACATGACGGGTATCGACGTGCTCACGAACGCATGCAATGCCATATATAACGACACCGGTGATCCCAAGTTCTATCCTCCACCGTTGATGCGCCGCATGGTCGCAGCCGGTTTGCTGGGAAGGAAGACGGGTAAGGGTTACTACGACTATTCCAACGGTAAGCAGGAAAGTTACTGGAAATTATAGACTGCATTGAGGGGGCGACACCCGTGCGCCCCCTTTCGCGCTAGAGACGTGAGGCTATGGAGGAAGAGAAAGACACCATCGTTTTCGAGAAGAAGGGTCGAGCGGGCTGGCTTTTCTTCTCGCGCCCCGAACGCATGAATGCCCTGTCCCCCTCATGCATGCGGGATATCTGGTCGCATATGTCCAGGCTGGAGGCCGATCCCGAGATAAGGGTATTGGTATTCTCGGGGCGTGGGGATTCGTTCTGCGCCGGCATGGATATGGCGGGCCTGGAGCGCGCGACGCCTCTTGCCGCACGCCGCCGCTCGCGGGAGATCCAGATGCTGACCGGGCGGATAGCCGAGCTCACGCTGCCGACCATAGCGGCGGTGAACGGCGTGGCCATGGGAGTCGGTCTGGAGATCTGCCTGGCCTGCGACCTCGCAGTAGCATCGACTACGGCACGCTTCGCTTTTCCTGAGGCCAGACTGGGGATGATCCCATGTGGCGGAGGCACCCAGAGGCTCGCCCGCCTTATCGGACTGCGCCATGCTCGCGAAATGGTCTTCACGGGAAGGATAATAGGCGCCGAGAAAGCTGTTGAATGGGGGCTCGTTAACGAAGTCTTTGCGGCAGAGGAACTCAGCACAAAAGTGGAGGAGCTGGCGGAGAAAATCTCAATGGGAGGCAGGATAGCTCTCTATCAGGCAAAACGCTGTCTTAATCACTCCCTTGACATGGACATCAGCCGGGGTCTCGAGTACGAGACGGAATGCTTTACTACTTGTTTCGCGAGCGGGGAACCGGCTGCGGGGATGAGGCGTTTTGCCGGGCAGGAAGAGGAGTCACCCGCGGGCGAAGCGGTGGAAAAGGAAAGCGAACCAGAGGCCGGGGAAAAAGAGGCCCCCGGTGAGGAAAGCGGGAAAGAGGCCGTATCCGCGGAGGTGGACGAGGAAGAGAAAGCGGAGGAAGAGAAAGCGGAGGAAGAAGAGCGGGCGAGGGAAGAGGAAGAAGACGAAGACGACATCTTCGAATGACCCCCGAGGACCCTACGCATGGAACCTGCCGGAGCGATCACCCGTAAAAGGATTTTCCCTGGGAGGGGAGGAGATAGGCTAGGAGGTCGTATGGAGTTCAAATACCTGGTCGTGGAGACGGATGAGGAAGGGATAGCAGTCCTGCGGCTCAACCGTCTCGAAGCAAAGAATGCCTTGAACCTGGAGCTCATCGCTGAGCTTGGCGACGCAGCGGACATGCTGGCCAGAGACGAAAAAGTAAGAGCGGTTATCGTCACCGGGGGAGAAGGCGATTTCGCGGCTGGCGGCGACATCAAGGAGATGTCGGGTAAATACGCTCCGGACATGCTCACCGCCTATGGAGCCGACCTCTCGGGTTTTGAGAAGATCGAGCGTATTCCCAAACCGGTCATTGCCGCCGTCAGCGGCTACGCCCTGGGAGGCGGAACGGAACTCGCCCTGGTATGCGATATGATCGTGGCCTCGGAGACGGCGGTATTCGGGATGCCCGAGATAACCCTGGGTATCATCCCCGGGGCGGGAGGTACCCAGAGGCTCCCGCGTCTCATCGGCCCCAACCGGGCCAAGGAGTTCATCTTCTCCGGCTCCTTCTACGACGTGGAGGCCTGCAGGGAGATGGGGCTGGTGAACAAGGTAGTGCCGGTGGCGGATCTGCTGGGGGAAGCGAAAAAGCTGGCCCGGCGCTGCATCCGCAACGGAGCGGTCGCACTTGCATGCGCCAAGGCGTGCGTCAACGAAGGAATGAACACGGACCTCTATTCGGGTCTGTCATTCGAGCGCAAGTGCTTTTCACTCCTCTTCTCGACGGAGGACCAGAAAGAAGGCATGGCCGCCTTTAAAGAGAAACGCAAAGCCCAGTTCAAGGGCAGATGAACGCAGGACTTCTTCGATCGAGAGGAAACGCCGGCAATACATCGCAACAGGGAGGTTGAGAAGTGATCTCGTTTGAGCTGAGCGACGAGCAGAAGGCCATCCAGAAGGTGGCCCATGAATTCGCCGAGAAGGAGATCCGCCCCGTGGCGGCGGACTACGACGAGGAAGAGAAGTACCCGCAGGACTTTATCGCGACCGCCTTCAGGGCGGGCATGACTTATCTATACGTGCCGGAGGAGTACGGCGGGCAGGGCATGGATTTTCTCACCGCCTGCATCGTGGGGGAGGAGATCGCCTGGGGTTGCTGCGGTTTCGCCACCATCCTCGGCGCCAACAACCTGGGCACTACGCCCCTCCTGGTGGCGGGAACGGAGGAGCAGAAAAGCAAGTATTTCGGCGAACTTACCTCGCGCCCTTCCCTGGCCGCGATGGCCCTTACCGAGCCGGAGGCGGGATCGGATGCGGGCGGCGTGAAGACTACGGCGTCGCGTGACGGCGATGCGTACGTGCTGAACGGCACCAAGTGTTTTATCTCCAATGGAGGGATAGCCGATCTCACCACGGTTTTTGCTTCCACGGACCAGTCGCGGGGAGTGCGCGGGCTGTCTTGTTTCCTGGTCCCAGCCGCCAATCCCGGGATAGAAGGCGGCAAGAAGGAGCGCAAGATGGGAGTGCGTGCCTCGCACACCGCGGAGGTCATCCTCTCGGATTGCCGTGTGCCCGCGGGCGACCTGCTGGGCGAGGAGGGCAAAGGGTTCAAGATAGCCATGATAACCCTGGACAAGGCGAGGGTCAGCGTGGCCTGTAACTCGGTGGGCATCGCGCGGGCGGCGCTGGAGGCTGCGATCGCATATGCCAGGGAAAGGGTGCAGTTCGGCAGGCCGATCGTGGAGAACCAGGCGATCCAGTTCATGCTGGCGGACATGGCCATGGATATCGAGGCCGGGAGGCTGATGTACATGAAGGCGGGATGGATGGAGACGCAGGGGATGCCTTTCACCAGCCAGGCCGCTTACTGCAAGACTTTATGCTCGGATATGGCCATGCGCGTCACCACCGACGTCGTACAGGTTTTCGGCGGCAACGGTTATATGAGAGACTACCCTGTGGAGAAATACATGCGGGATGCGAAGATAAACCAGATATGGGACGGAACGAACCAGATACAGAGGATAGTAGTGGCCCGGGCTCTGCTGGGCCGGTGACAAAGGACGGGAGTCAGGTGAGATCGGGAGGGTTCTCACGCAAGAAACGGATGAGGTAAGAGGAGGTAGGAAATGGACTTCGAGCTCTCTCAGGAACAGAAGGCATTCTTCAAGGAGGTGAAGGATTTCGCGCAAAAAGAGATCGAGCCCTTCACCGAGGATTACGACCGCAAGAGCGAGTTCTTCTGGGACGGATGGAAGAAGATGGGCGATATGGGACTGCTGGGCCTGCCATATCCCGAGGAGTACGGGGGGTCGGATGCCGGTGCCCTGGACACGGCCATCGCCATGGACGCATTCTGCGCCGGCGGCGGGGACGCGGGGGTGTCGCTCTCCTGGGGTGCCCACACCATTATCGGGGGAGTCCCTATCTGGGAGATGGGAACGGAAGAGCAGAAGAAGAAGTACCTGCCGAAGATGAGCACCGGCGAGAAGATCAGCTGCTTCGGCCTCACCGAGCCCGACGCCGGCTCGGACGCCGCCTCCGTGAAGACCACGGCGGTGCGCGACGGCGACGACTACGTCATCAACGGCTCCAAGATGTTCATCACCAACGGTCCCATATGCGACCTGTGCATCGTGATCGCGTCGACGGACAAGGAGAAGGGACCTCTGGGGATCAGCGCCTTCATCGTGGACCGGGATACGCCGGGATTCGAGGTCAGCCGCGAGCTGGACAAGATGGGCAACCGCACCTCCCCCACGGCGGAGCTGGCCTTCAACGACTGCCGCGTGCCGGCTGCGGCGCTGCTCGGCGCCGAGGGCGACGGCTTCTACGGCTTGGGCAAGGCCACCCTGGAGTGGGAGCGGGCCATCATGGTAGCCCCAGCGGTCGGGGGCATGGAGTGCAACATCAACCGCTGCATCGAGTACGCCAAGGAGAGGAAGCAGTTCGGCCGCCCCATCGGCAAGTTCCAGGCCGTGGCCTTCAAGCTCGCGGAGATGAAATGCCTGCTGGACGCCTCGCGCCTGCTGGTCTACCGCGTGGCCTGGATGAAGGACCAGGGCATACCGGCCATGCTGGAGGCCTGCGTCTGTAAGCTCAGCGTCACCGAGAACGGCGTCAAGGTGGCCAACGAGGCGGTGCAGATATTCGGCGGCTACGGCTACATACGCGAGTACCCGGTTGAGCGCACGCTGCGCGACGCCAAACTGGGCACCATCGGCGCCGGCACCTCCGAGATCCAGAAGATGATCATCAGCCGCCTGCTCATGGGCAAGTTCTAGAAGAATATATGCGCATAAAGGTGCGTTTTACCGGCATCCTAAGGCATTATGCCAAGGTGAGGGAAGAGGATTTCGAACTGCTGGACGGCGCGCGGGTCTCCGACCTCATGCTGCGCATCGGGAGAGAGTTTGCTTCACGCCTGCCGGCGGTCATGTGGGATCGGGATGAAGAGGTTTTTCACCCCCTCATCAAGGCCACCCGCAGGGGATCACCCGTAGCCGAGGACGACGAGCCCCTGCAGGACGGTGACGAGATATTCATAATATCCCGCATGGCGGGCGGATAGCCGGTGCGATTACCGCCATGGCTCAGCTCGTGTACGAAACTTCAAAAGCAGGGAGGGGTAAGAACAGGGAGGCAGGATGAGCGATTTCGACGCGATTGTGGTAGGAGCCGGTGTCGCAGGGCTGGGCGTCGCCTCGCAGCTGCAGCAGGCGGGCAAGAAGACCCTGCTCCTGGAGATGTATCCCAAGGCGGGAGGGCGCATGCAGTCCTACGACCTGCCCGGGGGTTACGGGGTAGATATCGGTCTTCACCTGATAGAGATGGGCAATAAGGGATACTGTCACGAACTCGGGACCCGCGTGGGCAAGGAGTTCGAGTGGGCAGCCTTCTCCGTGACCCTCGATCTCTACGAGGACGGCGCCTGGCACGATATGCAGGACTTCATACAGCTGAGCGACGAGGAGAAGGCGAATTTCATCGAACTCATGAAGGGAATAAACGCCCTGGATGAAACGGATTTCAAGGCATGGGACAATCGTTCCTTCGGCGAGTGGCTGGACTTCAACGGCATGAAGGGAAGCCTGCGCGAGGTGTGGGAGAACATGAGCATGATCATGACTACCATACCCGACGTGCGGGAGCAGTCAGCGGGAGAGTGCCTTTACATCGCGCGCGAAGCCCTTACCAAGGGCAGGGCGGTGCTCATCGCCGCTTATCCCAGGGGGGGTATGAGGGGGGTTATCAACCCCCTTGTCGATGCTTTCCTTGAACTGGGAGGAAGGATGGAGCTGGGCGCTCGCGTGGAGCAGGTGGTCTTCGAGGGGGGCAAGGCGGTAGGCGTGAAGGTTGCGAACAAGGGCGCCAACCCCATAGCCAGGGAATGGCGTTTCGTCTCCACTGACCTGGTGACCGCACCCCTGGTGATCCTGGCTCTTCCCCTATGGCACCTGGACAAAGTGCTTGATTTCAACCGCGAACATTCACCGCTGCCTGGCTGGTGGCTCAAGCGTATCGAGGACATCAGGGGTGAGAGAACGGGCCTGTTGGGCTACATCATAGCCACTGCGCGACCGCTCTATGAGCGGCAGGTCTTCATGTCGGCCCTTTCCTCGCCCCGCACGGGCCTGCCCCTGCAGGCCTTCACACCTACTTCTTTCGATCCCGGGGTCGCGCCGAAAGACCGCTACCTCCTGGTCACCGACAACGTGGCGGAGCCGTGGGAGCTGGAGGACAAGTTCAACCTGGGACGGCTCATGGGGCAGCACTGGGAGGATGTCAAGGAGATGTATTCCTTCGGCGAGGAAGAGGTCGAGTTCGCCCTTCCTTATTTCACCACCGGATGTGACGGACTGGCTCGCAAGCCCGGCTTGACGGGCGACTTCAAGCCGGACGTTCGGGCACCCGGCGTGGATGGACTTTATTTCGCGGGGGACACCTACGCCGGCAGGGGGCTGGCCATCGAGGGAGCTTCCCGTTCCGCCATCCTCTGCGTGGAACGCATCCTGGGCTGACACGGACAAGAGAAGGGGCGGTTTGACACTGTATGGCTGAGCGCTCACCGAGAACTGCGATAATCTCCGATGCCTGGGGCTTCGGCCTCATGGAGACCAAGCCGCACCCGCTCTGGCAGGTGCGCTACTGGGCCATACGCAACAAAGCGCTGCTCGTTCCGGAATACGGCGCCATGTACATAGCGGCTTTTCTCAAGCGCAACGGCGTAGAGGTGAATGTCATAAACCTCATGGCCGACGTCTTCACGGAGGAAAGCATGTTCCGCGAGGAGGAGGAAGGCCTGCGGGAGGACGCCCTTTCAACCGCGCCGGTCGGAAGTGAGGACTCGCTGCGACGCATGCGCGAGAACCTGGAGGACTCCCTCAAGCGCGTTCAGCCCGAAGTGGTACTGTTTCCCATTTCCATCTATTACGTAGCTCTGCATGCACGCGAGATGCTGCGGCGCATCAAGGAGATGATGCCCGGCGTCAGGCTCGTGGCGGGCGGTGTCTATTCGACCATGCACCCCGGAGAGATCATGCAAGACGGTGCGGCCGATTTCGTGGTACGCGGCGAGGGGGAATGGACATCCCTGGAACTTATGCGCGCGCTGGCGAGGGGAGAGAACGATTACTCCGCCATATCCGGGCTTACCTGGCGCGACGATAAAGGTAAAGTGGTTCACAACCGCGAGCGGGATAGAGAGAGAGACCTTGACGTCTTTCCGCACATCTATACCGTCTCGGAGGAATTCGCCATAGAGACGCGACACCGGCTGCTCAAAAAACTCAATCCCCTTGACGATTACATCCCCGGATCGGGATTCCTCACCTCGCGGGGTTGCCCGGAGGAGTGCACCTTCTGCCTGGACCCGGCGGTATGGAAGAGAAGGACGCGTTTTCATTCCCCCGCCTACGTACGCGAGGTCCTCGATTATTGCTGGGACAGCTTCCAGGAAGGGGAACGCTCCTTTTATTTCGGCGACGCTACCTTCGCCCTCAACCGGCCCCGCTTGCGGACGCTCCTGGAGACGGTGAAGCAAGTGCCGTTCACCTATCACATCCAGACCCGCGCCGACTCCCTGACCCCGGAGGTCCTTGCTGGCCTGCGCGACAGCAACTTCGACACGGTGGCCCTGGGAGCCGAATCCCTGGACGATCACATCCTGAAGGAGGTGGTGAAGAAAAGGACCACCCGTGAGGAGATCCTGGGTGCGGTGAGGGCGGCGCGCTCGTACGGGCTTAACCCTATCCTCACCTTCATCGCCGGCCTGCCCGGCGAGAGCCGAGCCTCCCTGGAGCGCACCGTGGAAACCCTGCGCGCTGAGGGAATAAAGGAAGCGACCTTCTTTCCCCTGGTAGTCTTCCGGGGTACGGAGCTGTACCAGACTTTCCTGCACACTTATGGCGAGGAGGAGAGGGAAGCAATGCGCCTCAACCGCTGGTCGGAGGAGTTCTGTTTCGCCAGCGAGGAATTTTCTTCCATGCAGGACCTCATTGCATACACCGAGCACCTCAACGACGCCATCCGAAACGACTAAGCGGCTAAGGGTCAAGTCATTATTTTTGCATTTCAAGGTATTTGTTTCCAAAACCATGTCAGCAATGCACTTCTGTCCCAGCCTGGTGCTCGTCGCAATCGAACGTCCCTTGCTTCGCATGCCGCATGGCGATAAGTCTCGTTGCGGTCGTTTCCATGAAAAGGATATGATATGAATAGGCTGGTTAAGGCTTTCCCATCGCCAACGGCAGGGAGGACAGTGCCCGAGAGGTGAGGCAGGATGAACACAAAGGAGTTGCGCAGTTTCGCGCGCAGCAAGATATTCGGCAGCCTCGAGAGCAGGGCCGCTAAGCATGGGTTTGACGATGCTTTATGGAGGGAGATGGCCGAGCTGGGGCTTACCGGAGCCATCATAGACAAGGAATACGGCGGCGGCGGCGGCGAGATAGGAGATTTCGTCGAGAGCGTGGCTCTATTGGCGGGGGAAGGCCTGGACCTGGGGTTGTCTCTAAGCCTGGTGGACCATGTCATGTTGTGTGCGTATCCACTGCAGGTCTTCGGCTCGCGTTCACTCAAAGGGCGCTTTCTGCCTCCGCTCTGCCGCGGAGAACGCATAGGAGCGGCGGCGATATCGGAACCCGGCAGCGGTGGCGATCCCTCGCGCATGATCACCATGGCCAGAAAGGAACGCGACACGTACAGGATCAAGGGAGTCAAGGGACCGGTGACCAACGCGCCGGTGGCGGACGTATTCGTCCTGCTGGCCTCCACCGACCCCGATGCGGGCAAGGACGGTCTTTCCGCGTTCCTGGTAGAGAGGTCGGAGGGGGTCAGGGTGGAGGAGATAGACCTGGGATTCCTCCCCACGTCACCCCACGGTAACGTGATCCTCGATGAAGCAACGGTGCCCGTGGATCACATGATCGGTAAGGAAGGATGGGGACACGAACGCATCTCACGCACGCTTTTTTTCTGGGAACGAGCGGTGCTGATACCGGTCATCGTGTCCTTCGTAGAACGTTGGCATCACCTCATCGTATCGAGCCTCGATCCCGCGGAGATATCTCCGGACATGCGAGTGCTCATGGCCCAGCGAAAGGTAGAGTTGACTGCGTACCGCATTCTCGCATGGAAGCTCATGGAGTTGACCTTCGGTGAGAGCGAAAACGGTCGGGAACGCATGGAACTTCTCCTCTTCTTCGGCAAGGCCCTTCCGGCATGGGTGGATTCAATGCGCGGTGCCATCGGGGAAGCCAAGCTGCCCATGGACGAGTACGCGAGCAGCATGACCAGAGACCTGCGCCTGCTCGAAGTGGGCAGCTCCATGCTGGACTGGCAGTTCCAGAAAGTGCTTCTCTAGGAGCGGCGGCCCGGTGATGGAGATCATTGCGCTGACAACCGGTTTGACATAGCCTTGAAGAGTGAAACCTTCTTATACAGGCGGACTTATGCGGGCCTGTATCCAGCCCAGGGAGGTGGGTTAGAGGATGAGGAATAGTGAAGTAGTCATCCCGGAACAGATATGGCATGCGTCGGACAAGCTGCCGCCACGCGTTCGGAGGCTGCGAGAAGAATATTACTCCATAGCCGACCGGCCCTACTTCCGCAACGAGGTCATGCCCTTCACCACCGGCACGGACTGGGACGTGGTATGGTCGCCGGTGAACTGGGGCATCATCCCGGAACTTGTGCCTTTCATGGGCGCCTTTTCCGAGTCCTTGAAGGTCATGGCGCGCGAGGTGGAAATCCCCCCCGGTTTCTGGGGCCGCTCACTTCTCATGCGCCGGGCGCAGTTCTTCCGCGAGGTATGCGTCCGCTACCTGCCGGTGCACATCCTGGAAGGGGAGCTGATCGTAGGCGGACAGTTCAACACCGCCCTCTCCAAGTGCCATAACCGCAAGGAGGCCAGACGGTGGCACAAGCGGGTGGACAAGTGGTGGAAGAAGGGCACGGAGATCAACGAACTCGGAATAGGTAACGCGGGAGCCGTGCCGGGGCATATCATTCCAGATTATCCACGCATACTGAGAGGGGGTTTCTCGGGCGTTTATGCCGATCTCGAGAGCATGAAGCGCAATACAACGGATCCCGGACATGCGGATTTCCTCGCTGCCCTGATGGTCTGCTGCGAGGCCGCTCGCGACCTGGCCGACCGTTACGCAGCGGAGGCGGAGAGATCAGCTGCGGAGGAAAAAGACGAGGAGAGAGCCGCCGAGCTGAGAGAGATAGCCCGTATATGCCGCAAAGTGCCCTGGGACCCGGCCGAGACGTTGCATGAAGCGCTGCAGTCACTGTGGTTCAGCCACATGTTGATCATGACGGCCGAATCGTATCCGGGGGCCGGCCTCTCACACGGCCGCTTCGACCAGTACATGCACCCTTATCTTCAGGCCGATCTCGAGAGCGGAAGGCTCGACGAGGGACAGGCCAAGGAGTTACTGGAATGCTACTGGATCAAGCACAACTACGCTTACGATTTTCAATGCAGGGTTATGACTAATCAGGGAATAAATTCGGGCTTCGGCCAGTTGCTCACCATCGGAGGGATAGATGCGGACGGCAACGATGCATCCAACCGGCTTACCTGGCTGATCCTGGATGTCATAGAGGAGATGAATATGCTGGAGCCCAAGCCCAACATAAGGCTCCACATGAAAACTCCGGAGCCGCTTTTGCGGCGCGTTGCGGAGATGGTGTCGGCGACTCAGGGTTCTCCCTTCCTCATGAACTTCGACGAGAACTCCATAAGAGGTCTGGCCTGGCAGGGATTGCCAGAGGACAGGTTGTGGGATTATGCGCCCGTGGGTTGCCTGGAGAATACGCTGCAGGGAGACGACCGCTCCGGTACGGTGGACGTAAATTTCAATCTTGCCAAGGCGGTAGAGCTGGTATTCTTCCGGGGTCGCGATGCGACCACCGCAAAGCGTATCGGACCCGACACGGGCAAAGTAGAGGGCTTCACCTCCTGGAAGCAGTTCCACACCGCCTTCAATACACAGTTGCAAGCCCTTATCGACCACATGCTCTCCATAAGTGACGAGGCCGACAGCATCCGCGCGGATCTCGAGCCCACACCGTACCTGTCGACGCTGGTAGGTGGTTGTGCCGAGGAAGGAAGGGACGTCACCCAAGGCGGGGCTCGCCACAGCTACATAACCGTAGAGGGCGTTGCTTTCGCGACCGCCGCCGATTCCCTGGCGGCAGTGAAGAAACTGGTATACGAGGACCGCAAGGTCAAGATGGATGACTTGGTGCGGGCTATAAGAGCAGATTACGAGGGATACGAGTCCCTGCGGCAGACTTTGATTAACAAGGCGCCTAAGTACGGAAACGACGACGACTATGCGGACGAAGTAGCACGCGATCTGTCCCTTGCCTGGACCAGAATGGTTTCGGAACGCGTTTCTCCCGCCACGGGCAGGCGCTACCGCGCCGGTTACCTGTCCTGGAATTACTGGATCGCCTTCGCGCCGTCCACCGCGGCGACCCCGGACGGCAGGAAGAAAGGCACCTTCCTCTCCAATGCCATCGGTCCGGTGGACGGTGCAGACCGCAACGGTCCTACGGCGGAGATCCTTTCAGTGGGGAAGATGGGCCTGGAGACGGCGCCTAACGGTACATCTCATACCATGAGCTTCAGTCCATCCCTCCTGCGCGATGAGGAACATGTAGCCAAGCTCATGGCTTTTCTGCAGGCCTACGGGGAAAAGGGCGGCACCGCGCTGCAGATAAACGTACTCGACCCGGAGACCTTGCGCGAAGCACAGAGCCGTCCCGAGGAATACCGTAATCTGCTGGTAAGGGTGACCGGTTACAACGCGTACTTCGTTATGCTGGGTAAGGAGATGCAGGACGAGATCATCGCCAGGGAGACTCATGAACTCTGAGAACAGCGGCACCGGCGTGATCTTCAACCTTCAACGCTACTCCACGGAGGACGGTCCTGGCATCCGCACAACCGTTTTTCTCAAAGGCTGCACCATGCGTTGTCCCTGGTGCCACAACCCCGAGGGATTGAGAAGGAATCCCGAACTCGTATGGTACGACGTGCGCTGTATAGGCGCGCGCGACTGCCTTGATGCCTGTCCGACGGGTGCTCTTACCCTGACTCCGGAAGGTATGGTCATCGACCGCAACCTTTGCGACGCTTGCGGCAGGTGCGAAGAGGCATGCCCCGCCGCGGCTCTCGAGGTGATCGGAAAAATCAGGACGGCAGGCGACGTTGCCGCCGAAGCGCTGCGGGACAGGGTCTTCTATGACAAGTCCGGTGGAGGAGTCACGCTGTCCGGGGGTGAACCCGCGCTGCAACTCGATTTCTCGCTTGCGCTCATGGAAGCCGTCCGGGCGGAAGGGGTGCACCTGGCACTGGATACCTGCGGGGGAGTCAACGGGGAGAGGATGGAACCCCTTATAGACCTGGCTGACCTGGTGCTCTTCGACCTGAAGATCATGGAACCCGGTGCTCACCTGGAGCATACCGGCGTCGCGCTGGAGCAGGTCCTGGACAATGCCAGGCGGGTTGCCGCGAAGGGCAAGACCATGTGGGTTCGTACGCCCGTTATCCCCGGTTATACAGACACGGAGGAGAACATACGGGCCGTAGCACGTTTCATACGGGAGGAGCTGCCTGGCGTGGAGAGATACGACTTGCTCGCATTCAATAATACCTGCGATGCAAAGTACCGCCGCCTGGATATGGTATTTCCCCTGGTCGGGAAGAGCTTGCTCCCGGAGGAAAAGATGGCAAGGCTTGCGGAGGCAGCGCGGGAGGAGGGTCTGCCGGTGGCCCGCTGGTCTGGAGCTACCGCGAGGAAATAATTACCAGGGGAGGTAGAGCCATGGAGATTCCGCAGGAGGTCCGCGAGCTGTTCGCAGAGGAGATGGCCGCCAAATTTCTGGCGACCGTAGACCTCGAGGGAAAGCCCAACGTAGCCCTTATCGTGACCCTGCAGCCGCCCCCCGACGGCTGCGTAGACAGGCTCATCTTCGGGGAGTTCCTCATGTGGAGAAGCAAGGAATACCTGGAGAACAACCCTCGCGTAGCCGCGGCAGCAGTCAATACGAAGTTGCGTATGGCCACCCTGACCGGCGATTTTAAGGGTTTCGAGAAGACCGGGCCTTACAAAGAGGCGCTGGATGCCTCCAGCCTCATGCGCTATAATGCCTATTCCGGGATGCGCGCGGCCGGTGTCATAGATGTACGCGAGGCTTCCCCGGCAAGAGGGGCGGCTATGATCGCGGTGCCCTGGGATTATCTCAAGGCGCGCATACACCGTGCCAGCGGGACGAACGGGGGAGTGGCCGTTCCCCGTATGGTCAAGGAGAAATACGTCAAGTTGACCTCGGTGAAAGCACTGGCGGTCATGGGAGACGACGGTTATCCGCGCATCCACCCGGTAATGGCCGCGGCCCCCGCTGGAGAGACGGGTTTCGTACTCCAGATCTCGGGGTACAACCGCGAGCTGGCGCAGGTCGAGGTGCCGTGCCCGGCAGCCTTGTGCGTGCTCACCTTCGACGTCAAGAGCTACAAGGTAAAGGGCGAACTGGCGCCACTCAGCTCCGGTGCGCTGCTCTTCAAGGTGCGCGAGGTGTACAATGCGATGCCGCCCCTGGCCGGCGAACGCATAGCCTAAGGGTCAGGCCTCAAATGTTGCGTCTCCATACCCCGCTTCTTTTCAGTGCCCCGCTTGCGGGAGATGTCAACATTTGAGACCTGACCCCATGATGTTGCGTCTCCATACCCCGCTTCTTTTCAGTGCCCCGCTTGCGGGAGATGTCAACATTTGAGACCTGACCCCATGATGTTGCGTCTAGTAGTTGCCGAGGTTGCTGAAGCCGGGGAGGTTGAACGGGAACTTCGCTCCCCGCTTCAGGGCGATCTCGATCATCCGCGAGAGACGCTCGGGACCTAGAAGCCTTATCTGCCTTTCCATCAGGCCCACGTGAGGCCGTATCCTGTACCATACGTTCTGCTTGAAGGAGAGGCCTTTAGTGAAGCCACGGTTGAAGCGCGCGAAATCGGCAGCCGCTCGCTCGCGGTCGTAGACGGCCATGGCCGCCGTCTTGCCGGTGACCAGAGCCCCGAGGATCCCGAACCAGAAGAAGGGGTCCATCGCACCGCTGATGGTACCGCACATGATGAGGCCGTCGCGGAAGAGGCGCGGGTTGTCTGCGCTCGCCAGGGGCACCGCTCCGGAGACGTATTGCCACTCATCGTGCTCGACGCCTTCGCGCCGCACCATGAAATCCTGGTATTTCTCCAGGGAGGAGCGCTCGATCTGGCGTATGGAGAATAGAAGGTTGAAGTAGTAGTTGTTGCAGCTGCTCAGGTAACCGTATTCGGTGATGGCCTCGTCGATCCATATCCACGAGACGTTGCTGAAGCCTATCTCCCCGCGCGAGATCCACCCGTACCAGCGCTGGTAGGGGATATCCAGCATCTCGTACGCGCTGGGCGTCAACCCGCAAGCTATGATGGTGTTCTCGGGAAGACCCGGCAGGTCTTCCTTTTTCAAGGGGGAGTCGAACGCGAAACGTACTCCCAGCTCGCTGGCCTCCTTGTAGAGGAGACTGTCCAGGCTTGAAGGGCGGTTACCGCGCTCCACGGTGTACATATCCATGACGTGAAGGGGGGGTTCGAGGACGGTCTCGTGGAAGTAAAAGGGGCAGCGCTGCAGGGGACGGAACGCCTGCGACAGGTCTATACCCACGTACTCCGAGGTGCGCTCGACGTCTATAGAAGTCGTATGCGTGGACGGGTTGTAGATGGAATCCCCGCCGAACACCTTCTCCCTGTCGTGCACGACGACGTCGTATCCGTTCCTGGCCAGGTCGATAGCGGCGATGAGGCCGGACATGCCCGCCCCGTAGATGGTAGCGTCCTTGGGTCTAACCAATGTCGTCCTCCTTTCGGTCGCCCCCTCCCAGGCTCCCGCTTTCGTGTCGCGAATATATTACCATCTTTTCAACGCCAGGAATCGGCGTGAGTGATAAACCGTGGTTCCCGGAGCACCGCTTGACGATATAATGGACCCGCGGACGAGTGCGGCATGGAGGAGAGGATATGGAGGAAGAAAGGTACCGGCTGCCACGGCGCAGGGAGAGGAAGACCCTGGCCGATGAGATATCCAAGTTCTCATTCTGCTTCGCGCTTTCGGAACACCGGCGGGCGGTCGAATCCAGGGGGAAGGCAAGGTCTTTCTCCGGGCTGGACGTGTCGGGCATCAAGGCGGGCATCCTGGGGGAATCGATGCGCGCCGGCGACGAAGTGGAGGGAGAGGCAATCGCCTGCGACTATGCCGCCATCTACCGGCCGCGCGCCTATTACCCCGCATATTTTCTCGGCGAGATGAGGGCCGCCCTGCGCAGGGGAGAGAGCCCGCCCTCCGCCTCGCCGCACTACCTGCCGGTGAGCTCGCTGCCGCCGCTGCCCGACGGCTCGCGCATAACCTTTCTCTACCAGGCGGACAAGGCGGCTTTCGACAGGACCGATTTCCCCGCGCACGTCCGCGACGTCTTGACGCGCGATTACCTGCGCCTTCCCCTCCTCATGCCTGCGGGGCAGGAGGAGGGGAGAGGATCGGTGCGCTTTCGCGCCCGCATACTGCAGCTGGACCGCGAAACGGCGTACCGCCTGATCGGGCTGGGAGACAATTCCTACGAGGCCTACTCGGCGCGGGGGTTCACCCATTTCCTGCAGCCACTGGAACTTGATAGTCTTCATGCGGGACGCTCTCTGCGCGGCTCGTTATTCGCCGAACTGTCGCTCGCGGAGGAGGCGGATTGGGAGAAGGTGACCGCACTGCTGGAGGACGAGGTACGGGATATCGTCGCAAAGGTCTTCCCTCCCTGCCCGCGTGGAGAGCGGGAGGAGATGGGATGCTACCTGCCCCATAGTGGATTTCACGTGACCCGCTTCAGGCGCAGGTTTTTCGCTCTCGTATACGACCCGGTGGTGGTCATCTTCAGGGCGCCGCGCCTGCTGGGCATCTATCTTCCCAGCGAGATGCTGGAAGGGCGGGAGGAGGCAGCATCCCTCTTCGAGGGATTCGTCCTCGCGTTCTCGTCCGCCATGGCGCAAGGGCTCGCTCTCGGCTCGCCTCCGCGTGTGGAGACGGCCTACGATAATCTGCTGCCCTGGGCCAGGGAAGGTGGAGCGTTACGGGGGCCGGCATTCGAGCTGCTCGTGGAGGAGCACCCTTTCCTGTCCCCTACGCTGCAATGGTTGAGGGGTGAAGCTTCATAGTCCAGATGCCTGCGGTGTCGCGGGTCCGGGGCGGCATGCGCGGCATGTACGTACCGAGAGAGGGAGGCTGGCAATGCGGGCGAACATCCTGCAGAAGATGCGCATAATCGCAGTTACCGTCTACGCGACTCTACGCATCACGCTGATCGTGCTCTACAGGGTCCACTTCAGGGGAGGCTACCCGCGGTGGTACGGCGATAAGTGGCTGAGATGGTGGGCGGAGAGGCTCGTCGGCGCCGTGAAGATCGATTACCGTATCAGCGATCCCTTCCGGGTGAGGATCGAGCCGGGCAAGCGATATATCATCATGTGCAACCACCGCAGTCATTACGATATACCCTTGAGCGTACTCGCCATACCCGGCAGCGTCCGCATGCTCACCAAGAAAGAGCTTTTCAAGGTGCCGCTCTGGGGTAAAGGGATGAGTGCGGGAGAGTTCGTCGCCATCGACCGGCACGACTTCGAGCAGGCGAAGAAGGACCTCGCCGCCGCGCGGGCCAAGATGGAGGAAGGCATCGTGCTCTGGATAGCGCCCGAGGGGACGCGTTCGCGTACGGGCGGCATGGGACCCTTCAAGAAGGGCGGGTTCGTTATGGCCATCGAGTCCGGGGCAACGATCATCCCGGTGGGGATACGCGGATCGGAGAAAGTGCTTCCTCCCAAGAGCCTGGATTTCGCGCTCGGCCAGCAGGTGACGATACATATCGGTGCACCCATAGAGGCATCCGGCTACTGCATGGAGCGCAAGGAGGAACTCATGGAGGAGGTGCGCATCTCCATCTCTCTGCTGTGCGGCGAGGCGGGAGGGGAAGAGACAGCCTGATCATTCAGATTCAGACGCATCTGGCGACCCTGCTTCCACGCATACCTTTGCATCCTCGGAACCGCCGCCTTCACCTTTCTTCTTTTCCTTCCCTTCCGGGACGGTGAACTCGCCGCCCTCGGGGTGGTCATCGTCCGGTACCCAGATCTGGATGGAATCAGTGGGGCAAGCTCTGGCGCATTCGCCGCAGCCCGTGCACTTGTCGTAGTCTATGGTGGCGTAGCCGTTGTCCACGCTGATGGCCCCCTCGGGACATATCTTCTCGCATTTCTTGCATCCCAGGCAGGCTACCTTGCAGACGTTCCGGGCTTTCTTGCCGGTATACTGGCACTTGCAGCGCACGAAAACCCTGGCGGTAACCGGGACCATCTGGATGAGGTCGCGGGGGCAGACGTCCGCACACAACCCGCAGCCGGTGCATTTCTTGACGTTGACGCGGCGGACGTGGTCCTCGTCGAAGGTGATGGCGTTAACCGGGCATACGCTGGCGCAGTCCTCCAGACACAGGCACCCGAAGGGGCAGGCCTTGCCACCGCCCATGGCCGTTTCCGCGGCGCGGCACGAGTTAACGCCCTGGTAATAGGCCCTGTTGGGGGAAAGGGACGTGCCCCCGCGGCAATGGATGTGGGCCACCAGGGGTACGGTCGATTCCACTTCCACCCCCATGATCTCCGCCACCTTCTCGGCCACCGCGGGACCGCCGGCTTTGCACAGGGTGACGGGCGCCTCGCCATTCACTATCGCTTCCGCCGCGGGCTCGCAGCCGGGCAGACCGCAGGCCCCGCAGTTGGAGCGGGGAAGGACCTCCAGGATCTCCGAGACCCGGGGGTCGATCTCCACGTGGAAACGCTTGGACGCTATGGCAAGGACCGCCCCCAGGAGCGCGCCCAGGCCCGCCAGGGCGACGGCCGCTTTCCAGATCAGGGACCAATCCATCGCAGGCTCCTTACAGTCCGAACATGCCGGTAAAACCCATGAAAGCCAGGGAGAACAACGCGGCGGTGATGAAGGCGATCGGAATCCCCCGGAAGAACTTGGGCACGGGGGCCAGGTCCAGCCTTTCGCGCATGGCCGCGAAGACTATCAGGACTATTGCAAAGCCGACAGCCACGCCTAGTGTGTAGACGACCGATTCGACGAAGCCGTAGTTGTAGGCAATGTTCAGCTTAGTGAAGAAACCCGGCTTCACGCTCTCCGTTGCCGCTGCCAGAACCGCGCAGTTGGTTGTTATCAGGGGCAGATAGATTCCCATGGCCCGGTACAGCGGCTGGCTGGTCTTCTTGATCACCATCTCCACGAACTGCACCAGGCTGGCGATGATGAGGATGAACGCGGGGATATAGAGGAATTCCCCCACACCCAGCGGATCGAGCACGTAATTCCAGGCTACCCAGCTCACCGAGGTAGCCATGACCATGACGAAGACCACCGAGACGCTCATGCCCAGCGAGGTCTCCAGGCTGCCGGACACGCCGAAAAACGGGCACAGGGCGATGAACCTTATAAGGAGGATGTTCGCGACCAGGGTGGCGCCGAAGAAGAGTAGGAATAATCGCCAGGCTTCGTTCATCGTGTCATCCCTCCTTTGCCTGCGGTTTCTTGCGGTCCTGGTACCACTGCAGCACGGCGGCCAAAAGGGCGAAGGTTATAAAGGCTCCCGGAAAAAGGACCAGGATAACGGGCATCTTGTCCGTGCCCAGGGTGATGATGGTTGTACCGAACATCTCTATCTTTCCGGTCCCGAAAAGCTCTCGTAAAACGCCCATGATGAGCACGACGGACGTGTAACCCAGACCTATGCCCAGCCCGTCCATGAAGGCATAGGAGACCTTTGCGCTCGAGGCGTATCCCTCGGCGCGCGCGAGGATAAGGCAGTTCACCACGATAAGCGGTATCCACACCCCCAGTTGATTGTATATCGGCCGGAAGTAGCCCTTGAGGGTAAGGTCCACGATGGTCACGAAAGAGGCGATGATCACGATGTAAATAGGAATGCGTACCTGGTCAGGTATGAAGTTGCGGATGAGGGAGATGATCACGTTTGAACAGCAGAGCACGAAGATCACCGCCAGGCCCATGAATATACAGTTCTCCACCTTGGTCGAGATGGCGAGCGCGGAGCACAGCCCCACCATGAGCACCAGCAGAGGGTTGCTGGTGATCAGCCCCTTTTTCAGTTCTCCCCAGTGCGTCTTCTCCTTGTCCATCTTCATCTCCTAGGAATCCTCGACCATTTTATCCCATATCTCCAGGGCCATGTTCACGCCGTTGGTGATCCCCCGGGAGGTGAAAGTCGCGCTGGAGACCCCGTCGATGTCCTCGCCAAGGGTGAGCGTATTCGGACCTTTGCCCGCGAACTGGCCCAGGAAATCCGGGCTTTCCGCAGCCACCGCCCCGAGGCCGGGCGTCTCCTCGTTAGTGACCACCTTTATGCCCGTCACCCGGCCGCCCTCGTCCACTCCCACGGCCATGGTGAGGAAGTTGTAGCCCTTGCTTTTGACGACGAAGGCGTAAGCGATAACGCTGCCCTCGCCATCCAGTCCTTCGAACACCCCCACGAGATCCGGAAAATCCTCCTGTAAATCGGCAGCGAGTTCCGGGTTCTCCTGCGGAGAGGCATCGATGGGGGACAGCACTACCTCCGCTGCCTCCGCTCTCTGCTTGCGCTCCTGCTCCGCGATCCGCTTCTCGACCAGTGTATATGTGAACCCAAGGCCGATGGCCGCCGTCAGGCATACGATCAGGAGCTTGCAGCCCAGGTTCAAAATCGATTTCATCATGTCTGTGCGGCCTCCTTGGCTTTCCTGACCTTACCGTACCGGTGCGGCAGGATATAGCGGTCTATGAGAGGTACCATGGCGTTCATGAAGAGAATAGCGAACATCACGCCCTCGGGGTTGTTGGACCAGCCGCGCAAGAGCCAGGTCATAATCCCAAGGCCCAGGGCGTAGATCACCTTGCCCCGGTGTGCCAGGGGGCTGGTAGTATAGTCGGTGGCCATGTATATGGCGCCTATCAACAGTCCTCCCGCCAGGGTATAGAAGAGGGGGTCGCGTCCGGAAATGGCGGTTAGCGCGGCCACCGTACCCACGTAGATCACGGGTATCCTCCAGTCGATCACCCGCGTCAGCAAGAGGTAGGCCCCACCCAGGATCAGCAGCAGGGCGGATACCTCTCCCAGGCAGCCCCAGGGGTTGGAGAAAAGGAGCGGCTGGTAATAGCTGGAGCCAAAAAGGCCCTGGGGGGCCTTAGCCGCACCTTCGTAAACATATTGCATGGCCGCCAGCGGGCTTGCGCCGTTAACTACGTCCACGGCCGCTTCGATTGACCTGTGCGTGGCCGTGTTGGCGAAGCCGATGGCGGAAGATTTGGCGTATGCAGTGGCGAAATAGGCGGGCCAGGAGACGAATATCACGGCGCGTCCCACCAGGGCCGGGTTGAAGAGGTTGTGCCCGATCCCTCCAAAGATCTGCTTGCCCAGGATGGTTGCGATGAGGCCACCCAGTCCCGCGATCCACCACGGCAGAAGAGGTGGAAGGGTGAGGGCCAGCAGGAGCCCGGTGAGCAGGGCGCTGCAGTCATGCAGGGTAACCGGCATGCGGCGGCCCCTCTGCATAACGAACTCGCCCAGCAGTGCCCCGGCGATGGAGGAAAGCAGGATCCACAGCGCCGAGAGGCCGTGGATGACCAGGGCATAGATGGTAACGGGCACGAGGGCGACGATCACCTGGCACATGATCCTGCGCGTGTTTATGGGATCGCGGATATGAGGCGAGGTAGAGACGGTGAGGTTATTCTCCATCGCCGCCACCTTCTTGCCCGCGGCTGGATCCCAGGGCTGCGGCTCGGCTTTGCATGCGCTTCTTGCGGCGCGCCAGTTCTGCCTTACCCGTCTTGATCAGTTGCACAAGGGGGTTCTTCGTGGGACATGTATAGGCGCAGCAGCCGCATTCGATACAGTCATCGATGTCCAGGCGCGCCAGGGCGTCCCATTTCTCGTTATGTGCGTAGGATGCCAGATAGGTGGGGATGAGGCCCATGGGACAGGCGTCAACGCAACGTCCGCAGCGGATGCATAGAGGCTCCGAGGGGACGGAATACGCTGTTTCCTCGCTGGAGAGGGCCAGTATTCCCGAGGTCCCCTTGATCACCGGTACCTCCAGTGTGTACTGCGCCAGTCCCATCATGGGGCCGCCCATGAGCACTTTGCCCGGGGGTTCCGTGAACCATCCGCAGGCCGCGATGGCGGCTTCGAAACTGGTCCCCAGCCGCACCATCAGGCTGGAAGGCTCTCGCACCACGGAGCCGGTGACTGTTACCACCCGCTGCACCAGGGGTATCCCGGTGGACAAATAGCGGGCAATGGCATGTACAGTACCCGCGTTGTTCACCACCACCCCGACATGCATGGGCAGACCTCCCGAGGGCACCTCCCTCCCCAGGAGGCTGGCTATGAGCACCTTCTCGGCTCCCTGCGGATATCTCGTGGGAAGGGAAACGACCTCGATGTCTCCAGCCCGGTTTGACAGCGCCATCGCCTTCAGGGCCTGTGGCTTGTTGCTCTCTATGGCGACGATGCCCCTGGCGGCTCCCACCGCCTTCATCACTATATGCATCCCTTCCAGCACGGCTTGCGGTTGCTCCAGCATGAGGCGGTAGTCCGAGGTAAGGAAGGGCTCGCATTCGGCACCGTTGAGGATGACCGTATCTATAGGGTATTCCGCGGGAGGGCTGAGCTTGACGTGGGTGGGGAAGGCGGCTCCTCCAAGCCCTACCATGCCGGCGGCCCGCACGGCCTTGCGTATATCTTCAACCCCCATATCGGTCCATGAAGCCGGCGATGGCAGCGAGGGATCCAGACGGTACTCCGCGTCGTTCTCGATAAGTACCGAGAGGACCTCTCCTCCCGCCGGGTGTGGCTGTGGGGCTATCTGGATAACCTTTCCAGATACGCTGGAGTGTACCGGCGCCGAAACGTATGAGTCCGAATCCCCGACGACCGTGCCGACGTAAACAACTTCCCCCTTCTTGATGCGGGGAACGCATGGAGCCCCGATATGTTGCCGCATGGGGATAATGACCGTGGAGGGCGCGGCGATCTCCCTGATAGCTGCGTCGGCGGAGTAATCTTTAAAACCTGGAGGGTGAACGCCGCCACCCCTTCTGAAGTGCTTCAATTTCATTCTCATATACTTCCAGGCCTTCGCTGTGACGATTTATCCTCCGTCATATTCTACAGTTTTTACGCAATCGAAGACCACACATACTCTATATCTTTGTTAAACGAGAAGTCCAGTTCGACTGCTCTGTGAGGTAAACTTGAAGCATGGAATGCAGGGCTACGGTCATAAAGAAGGAAGGGAAAAGGGCGCTGGTGCGCGTGGCGCGCGTTAACTGCGCCGAATGCGGTGGATGCGGCCTGCTGGCGCGCAACCGCGAGCACACCATGGAATTCAGCGTCGCGAACCGCCTGGACGTCGAGGAAGGGGACGAGGTCATCCTCGAGGTGCCATCGCGCAGGATGTCCCTCAGCTACCTGGCCGTATTCGGTCTTCCTCTCCTGGCCATGGCGGCGGCGTTTTTCACCGTGGCGGCATTGTGGGTACTGATAGGAGCGGGTGACGGCCAGGGGGCCGGTACTGTTGCCGCGGTCGTCGCAGGGCTGGTGTCGTTCTGGGGAGGGGTTAAGCTGGCGGACCGCATAGGGCTTGCGCCGGTGATAACGCGAGTGATCGGTCCCGGCGATGCGGACGGCGACGCCGCACAAGGGTACGTATTGTGAAACCACGCTTTCGTGCTGCATGCTGTCGAGCGTAGAAGAAATGTCCGCAGCCTAACCTGCTTTGAGGGCGTAGTTTATCTGGGAGAGCAGTGCATCCACCTCGGACCTGTCCTCCGGATATTCGTAGATAGACAGGTCCAGCACGCTATCGGGCTCTCCGTCATGCAGGTGTTGCTCCAGGTACTTGCGTATCTTGGCCTCGAGGCGCTGCCCGCATACCAGCGCTCCTTTCCTGCCCACGCTGGGGAGAATGACAATGAGGTCGCTATCGTTCCTGGCCAGTTCGTCCACGGAACGGGTATCGCCCTTCAGGATGCCGATGCTGAGATCGCGTAGAACGCTTATACCCTGGGAGCGCATGTCCTTGATGAATGCATCCTCGAGAGAGAAACTGAGCAGCGAAAAGGGAATGTCGTAACGGTCGTTTTCTTCGATGCGGGATGACAACTCCTTGGCCAGGAAGCGTATGTTACCGATCTGGGTTTCGTCATCGATGAAATCCTGGTGTTCCAGTTTGACGAAGAAGTACCTGAACTGAACGCGCATGTAAGAGCATAGAAGAGCGAGGATGCCGTAAACCAGGAATTTTGCCGCGGTGAGCTGGATAGCGGTTCCGTAAGAGAAATCACCGATCCATATGAACCGGGCGGCGGCATATGCGGAGAAGCAGGCCAGGAAAGATATCAGGGCGCCGCGCTTGCCCCAATACAGGCTGGCCACGATGACCACGATCATGATAACGTGCCCGAAGATCTCCACGGCGTCCGTTTTTTGAACGATCATTGCCGCGGCCATGACCGCGATGGCTATGGCGATCACCAGGATGAGTATGCGCTCGAACTTGGCATATTTCATCGTCGCGTCACTCCTCCCCGTCCCTCCGCTCAGGTTCCCGCATGAAAGGGGCAGCTCAGCTCAAACTTGCCGTTTTCCACTTCGTATACGTATGGCTCGCCCGATTCGGGGCAGTACAGGCACCCTTCGCTGTCTATATAATCCGGGACCAGGTCCTGCAGCAAGGGTGGATATGCCTCGTTTTTAGTGTAATATACCTCGAGTTGCTCGCGGATAGTCCTGATGTTCGCACTGCAGGCCGTCTTCTTGCTGGCGCTTATAGAGACGACAAAGGAGAGAACGGCGATGGTAACCAGAATGCCGATGATCATAACTACCAGCATCAACTCCAGGAAAGTAAATCCATCTTCCCTATCCAGCATCGTTGTTCCGCCTTTTTAGGCCGTCGAAAGCCTTCCTTAATGGGAAATCGGTTATTGTCAGCCTTTACTTGACATCGGGAATGGCCGGCGGACGAGAAAAGGCGAATTGCGGTCAATGTCGGCCATTATTGTTGCGTGTGCTGGCCTGGAAGCCGTCCTTGCCCTATCATTCATATTGATTGTTGCACAGCTGCGTACGCGAAACAATAAGCCGGGAGGACAAATGGGAGAGTACAGGACGAAACTCGGAGATTGGGAACTCGTGGCGCTTTCCGACGGGCTTTTCCGCCTGGATGGAGGCTCCATGTTCGGGGTTGTCCCCAAGCCTTTGTGGGAGCGGAAGAAACCCGCAGACGAGAGAAACCGCATAAGGTTGGGACTAAACTCCCTGTTGGTTAAGGCCCCAAGCGCACTGGTGCTTCTGGAGTCGGGTATCGGTGACAAGATGTCTGCTAAGGAGGAAGACCTCTACGGCCTGGAAAGGCGCAGCAGCCTCCCGCATGCGCTTGAGGCGGAAGGTTGCGAACCCGAGGATATAGACTTCGTCATCCACTCACATCTCCATCTGGATCACTGCGGCTGGGCGACGCGGGAATCCGGGGGTGCTTTCCAGCCCACGTTTCCGCGCGCCAGGTATATCGTGCAGAGCCGGGAATGGGATGCGGCCACAAACCCGGACGTAAGGAGCCGAGCCTCTTACGACGAGCGCGATTTCTCCGCCCTCGAGCTGAAGGGGCTTCTCGCGCCGGTGGACGGGGAGACAGAGGTTTTGCCGGGGGTCAAAGTGGTACATACAGGTGGGCATACGCCCGGACACCAGATAACTTACCTGGAGTCCGCGGGATCCCGCTGCGTCTTCCTGGGCGACCTTGTCCCCACAAAGGCCCATTTCCGGGTGAACTGGCATATGGGCTGGGACCTCTTCCCCCTGGAGCTTATGGAGGTCAAGGAAAAAGTGCTGCTGGAGGCCGCCGACCGTGGAGACCTCCTCTTCTTTACCCATGAAGATGAAGACCCCTTCGCGTACGTTGAGGGCGGGCCGGGAGACTTGAGGCTCGTAGCGGCCGAATAAAACCAGTGGTCAAAACGGGTATAATACATATCATGCAGAGAAGGGTTACTGCCATGGCCGTAGCGGAAAGCGGGACC
The DNA here is from genome assembly GCA_964529285.1 of uncultured Actinomycetota bacterium. Taxonomy (GTDB): domain Bacteria; phylum Actinomycetota; class Geothermincolia; order Geothermincolales; family RBG-13-55-18; genus SURF-21. The sequence continues at coordinate 1,285 of CAZGWK010000018.1, read as the reverse complement.
GGATATGGGGACATCTCTGCCGCACCCGCGGGGCTGAAGAGTAAACGCGGTATCTCCCGTGAAGCCGAGCTTCTGGGAGGGGGCGTCCTCATACTGGTCGGAGCCTTCGTCTATCCTTATCTCGAGGGGATCGCCGGCACGTTGATGCCTGGATGCCTTTTCCACCGTATCACCGGCCTGCCCTGCCTTCTCTGCGGTATGACGCGCAGCCTCGCGGTAACGACCCGCGGGAATCTCGCAGAAGCATTCCGCATGCATCTCCTGGGGCCGCCTTTCTTCGCCATCGTGTCGGTGGTAAGCGTTGCGCTGGCGGCCGAATTCATATTGTCGCGCCGCATCCTGCCACGCCCGAGCGAACGGGCCTGGAAATCCATAGCCTGGGGTACGCTGGGGATGCTGACGGCGGCCTGGATCGCGCGGCTGGTTTTTTTCGGGATCAACGTGTGAGGCCGGTTCAAAGGGGGACCGGGGAGAGAAAGGAGAGAGTATGGAGACACCTCAATACCCCGTACAGGGTGGAACAGCTCTGGAGTACAACGTGGCTGCGAGGGCCAATACGGACTTCATAACGGATCCCGGGATCGCTATCCTGCTATCCATCGTCACCTGCGGCATCTATGGCCTGTACATCATCTACAAGCTGGTGCAGAGACGGGACGAGCATTTCCAGCGTATGTCCGCGGTGGTGGATTCCTCCGTCATGCAGCTCAGGGCAAAGGCACAGGGCAGGGAGGACGTCATAGCGGCAGAGCTCTCCCAGCTCGAGCAGATCCGCATGAGGATGGCCACCATGGCCGCGGAGAGGGGAGCGGCGATCTGGCTGATCATATGTGTTTTCACCAGCATAGTAGGCTATGCCATCCTCTATTACCTGCTCATGCAGGATTACGTGGAACACGATGAGGTCGAGGCCCAGTTCTTCACCACCATGAGCGTCGCCCTGGCCAAGCTGGGGCTGGCGGGGGAGGCAGGCCAGGCGGTGCCCAACGTGCCCAGGAGGGAGTACGTGACCTTCCTGCTCCTGACCCTCGTCACCTGCGGCATCTACGGCATTTACTGGATGTACGTGATGATAAAGGACTTCAACGACCACTTCACGGCGCAGGTCCCGTGGGAGGATTTCCTTCTTACGGCATTGAGGTAAACATATTGGGGTCAGGTCTCGTTTGTTGACATTTCTGTGCAGCTCTTCTCAGTTTGTAATGGAATATGGAAACGCAACAAACGAGACCTGACCCTAGACAGGTAACCATATGGCCAGCAGTATGATCGCCGTTACAAAGGC
>CAZGWK010000017.1:19630-59877 GCA_964529285.1 uncultured Actinomycetota bacterium | reverse complement strand
AGCTCCTTGTTGTAGGGGGGATGTATGCCTCCCTTGAAGGTCTTCAGTTCCGCCATGCTACTCACCCCCTCCTACCGCCTCGCGCTCGAGCCCCTCGTTGCGCTTATTGATGACGTAACCTACGCCGGCCGCGGCGACCAGGCCCACCAGGGCCAGGCCTCCCCAGGGTGCGCCGGGTTTGACCAGGGCCTCGAATATCGTCACGCCCGCCGGCACCGACGGCTTCTCGGGCAGGCCGTACTTCTCGGGCACGTCCTCAAGGACGTAGATGTAATGCAGTCCGCCCAGCTCTTCGGCGCCGTACATCTGCGCATTATCCACGCCCTGCTTCTTCAGCGCCTCTACCCTCTCGCCGGCCAGCGCGACCATCTCCTCGAATTTCCCGAAGTGCAGGGCGCCGGTGGTGCAAGTCATCACGCAAGCGGGTATATTGCGGGAGGGGTAGGGGTCGGTCTGACTCTCCATGTCCGGCGAAGCCTGCGCCGGCGTGGGGAATGCATCCGCGCTGTTTGTGATGCGGTCGAAGCAGAGCACGCAGCGGAAGATGCCCTTCTCGGCCTCGTCGTAGCGACAGGCCTGGAAGGGGCAGGTGGCCACGCAGTAGTTGCAGCCGATGCACTGCTTGGGGTCGGTCCTGACCACGTAGGCTTCGCTGTCCCCATCGCTCACCTTGTATTTCTTGGTGGCGCCTGAGGGGCAGACCTTCACGCAGGTTGCGTCCGTGCAGTGCATGCACTGGTACTTGGTGAAGTACCAGTAGAGGTCGTCGTCGCTGGCGGGTCGCTTCTCCGGTTCGTTGAAGAGGATGCGGTTCCAGCATTGCGAGGTCAGCTGCAACGGGTTCTCGTAGGTGCCGTTGTTGTCCGTATGCGTGTAGGTGCGCTCGTTCCAGTTCTTGCAGGCTATCTGGCAGGCCCGGCACCCGGTGCATAAGCTCGCGTCGAACATGATCGCCATGTCTGTCGGGTTAGCCATTTTAATTCACCTTCCTCAGGTTAACCAGGAATGCTTTGTATTCCGGGATGGTGGTATTGGCGTCGCCCACATGGCCCGTGACCTGGTTGGCCGCGTAGTTCTTGCTGGTAAGCGTATTGCGTTTCGGTCCGCCAGGCACGAAGCCGATGAACCCGAAATGCCACGTCGTACCCACGATGTGCACCGTTTTCTTGCTGCCGTTGTCGGATATCTGGAGCGGCTTGAGGCGGGTGGTGACCACGGCCACGCCCTGCATCTTACCGCGCACGCTAGACACTTCCACCACGTCGCCCTTCTTGATGCCCAGCTCATCCGCAAGCTCCACCGAGAGCTCCACGAACTGCTCCGGCATGGCCTCCCCGAGCCAGGTGTTGTTGCGGGTCATCTGCCCCGCCTGCCAGTGCTCGGTGACGCGGTATGTCGTGCAGACGTAGGGATACTTGGTATCTCCCGTCTCCGCGAAGCCGTACTTGTCCGGCTCTTCCAGCGCCGACGGCCAGTCCAGGACGGCAGCGGGGTTCCACTGCGTACCGGACAGCGCGTTTTTCACCGGGCCCTCCCTTGGCTCGTAGTGCTCCGGGAACGGACCCTCGGCCAGGGAGTTGGAGAAGATGCGCCCGACCTGCGCTCCGGGCTCCCGGTTCATGATGTACGGCCCGGCGCCGGAGTCCGAGGCCAGCGAGCCCTTCTTGTTGATGGCGTAGAAGTCGTTGACGTCGTTCTTCATCACCAGGTTCTGCCCGGCCTCGTCGAATAGGAACAGGGCCTTGTCCGGCGCGAAGGGTTTGCCCGAGTAATCCATGGAGCAGCGGTTGTAGATGACGCGGCGGTTCACCGGCCACGCCCAACCCCAGAGGGGGTAGGTCCCCACGTTGACCTGCTGCGCAGAAGAAGGAGCGCTGTCCGCCGTGGCGTAGGCTCCGCTGGCGAAATCGAAGGTGTTGACCTTCCCTGTGGCAGCGTCGGGCCAGTAGATGGTATTCCCGGACTCATCCCACCAGTACAGCTGGGTCTTGACGAAATGCCACTTGGCCTTGTCGAAGGGGATGCCCTGCCAATCCGTGGCCTGGCCGCCGCGGGGTATCTCGTCCGGCACGTCGCTGATGCCCAGCATCTTGGCGGCTCCCTTGACGTCGGCGTCGCTTGCCCACTCGCCCGAGTACAGCCAGTTGCCGCATACGGTAGTGCCGTCGGCGGCCAGCTTGGTGAAGTTGACCACCGCGTTCTTGTAGGCATCCTCCCAGGAGAAACCGCCCTCAGGCCAGGTGAACCCGTTGATCTCCAGCATCACCTGGTTCATGTCCGGCTCGCCGTGCTCTACCTCGTCGTAATCCCAGAAGAGGTTGGTGAGCACGTCCGCGCCGGGTCCACCCTCGCTCTGGTAGAGCTCCTGGACGGCTTTTATGATCTTGTGAGCCATACCTGCATCGCTTATGGCGTCGCCGGGGGGCTCGACGGCCTTCCAGCGGTACTGCGCGCAGCGGCCGGAGGTGGTCACCGAGCCGCTCTTCTCCACGCAGCTCGCGGCGGGAAGTGCCCAGACCTCGGTCTGGATGTCCTTGGGATCGACCCCGGGGCGCTGCCAGAAGTTCATGGTCTCCGTGTCCCAAAGGTCAGATGCTACCAGCCAGTCGAGCTTGTCCAGGGCCGCGCATTCCAGGTTGGCATTGGGCCCTCCTACCGCGGGGTTCTGCCCCCAGGACACCATGCCCTTGATGATGCCCGCGTACATGTCCTCGAAGAGGGCGATATGGGTGTAGTTCTTGCCCTTGATCACCTTGGGGAAGAGCTCGTAGGCCTTGGCCAGGTCCTTGTTTGCGTACTCCCCCCACCAGGCGGTGAGCAGGCTGGCCATGAACTTGGGGCTGTTGACCCAGTAGCCGGCCTTGGGGGTGATGCGGTCCAGGTAGGCCTGGTAATCGACATCCCCGTTGTTGGGCATACTGAGATAGGCGGGGATGATGTGCGAGAGCAGGGCCATGTCCGTCGAGCCCTGCACGTTAGACTCCCCGCGCAGCGCGTTGATGCCGCCTCCGGGCATGCCCGTGTTCCCCAGCAGCAGCTGCAGCAGGGCGAAGTTGCGGATCTTCTCCGTCCCGATGGTGAACTGGGTCAGACCCATGGCGTACATGAGGTTGCCGCTCTTGTCGCGCTTGTGGGTCGTGCCCACGTAGAGTTCCGCTATCTCCTTGAACTTGGCTGGATCCATGCCGCAGACCCTGGAGACCATGCTGTCGTCACCCTCGTAGGTGTAACGGGAGTAGTGTTCCGCCAGCTTGGCGTAGACGGAAGGCTGCATCTCGCTGAACTTGCCCGCCTTGATGAATTCCCACTCGGTGGGGACATAGTTTCCATTCGAGTCCGTGGCCCCGCTCGGAGTGCCCCGGTTGGCGAAGTCCGCGCTGGCAGCGATGGGTATGAGGTCTACCCTGAGCGGCTGCCCGTCGGGGCCCGACTGGTAGGACCAGGTCTTCTTGTCGCCGTAGCTCCTCTTGGTCTCGTCGTAGCCGCTGAAGAGGCCGTCCAGCTCTCCGGGCCCCTTGAAGTCCGGGTTGACCAGGATGGGAGCGTTGGTGTAGTTCTGCACGTACTCCCAGTTGATCAGGTTGTTCTGAATGGCGTAATTGACGAGTGCGCCGAAGAAGGCGATGTCCGTACCCGGCCTGATGAAGGAGAAGGCGTCCGCCTTGGACGCGGTGCGGGTGAAGCGGGGGTCCACCACCGCCACCTTGGCTCCGCGCTCTTCTCTGGCCTGCTCCACCCAACCCCATGATACGGGGTGGTTCTCCGCCGGGTTAGACCCGCAAACCATGAAGGCATCGGCGTTGCGCAGGTCTATCCAGTGATTGGTCATGGCACCCCGGCCGTACGTGCCGCCGAGACCGGCGACTGTGGCGGAGTGTCATATACGTGCCTGGTGTTCCATGTAGACGATGCCCAGGGCACGCCCGAACTTGCTGGCCAGGTAACACTCCTCGTTGTCCAGGGCCGCCCCTCCCAGTTGGGCGATGCCCTCGCAACGGCTTACGGTCACCTGTTTGCCGCCTACGTCCTCCGTTTCCACGAAGGTAGCGTCACGGGTGTCCTTGATAAGCCTGGCGATGGCCGGGATGGCCTCATCCCAGGTCTTATCCTCCCATTCCGTGGCGCCCGGTGCGCGGTAACGCACCTTGGTCAGCCGCCTGTCGTTGTTGGCGACCTGGTAGATGGACTGGCCTTTAGAGCAAAGGCGAGCCCTGCTGATGGGGCTGTCGGGGAGACCCTCGAGACCCACCACCTTCCCGTCCATCACGCTGACTATCGCCGAGCAGCCCACGGAGCAATAAGGGCATACCGTGGTGCTCTCGGCCGCTTCGCTGATGCGAAGCGGTTCTGCAGCCGCGAAGGCGGGGGCGGAGAATCCGAGTTGCGTGAGGGCCGCCGCGCCGATACCGGCGCCCGACAGCTTGAGGAAACCTCTTCGCGAAAGTTCCATACTTCCCCCCACTTTCCTAGGTCGAATCCTACTTTCTACATAAATACAAAACTTACAGCCGCTTGCAGTATATATATAAACCCATACAGGGAATTGATTTCCCCATCACGTAAAACGTCCGGAACTCTCTTTTCATGCGGTTTTCAAAGAGCAAAGTCCTCAATTCATAATCTTAAGGATTATACTATCCTTCTTCGTCTCAAGGCAACTTCAATACGCAAACAACGCCCGACCGGCGCGGCTCAGGAAAAAACCGTGCGGCAGCCCCTCTCGTAACCTTTTTCCTCCGCCGCCAGGTCCAGATGGGCCGTGGCCAGGTCCTCCAGGGGCACCACGAACTCCGCGTCCTTTTCGCTGGGCGGAGTGCTTATCTTGATATGTTTTTTACATTTCTCGCAAAGATAAACGCGGCGGGAATCATCTCCGTCCACGAAGATATACTTCAGATCGCTCTGTGCGATGTTGTTACAGAAGGGACACATGATGCGGGGGAAACCCCAGCGCGAGCCGCACAGCGAGCACTCCAGCACGCGCAACCCATCCTCCGGGCGCAGGAAGCCCATGATGGGGAGGTCCCCGCAGACCGGGCATTCTCCCTGCGGAACCTGGTCAAGATCGGCTTTGCGGGCAAGCACTCCCGCCGCTTTCCACAGGAAAGGCGCCAGGGAGATGTGCAGCAGCATATACAGGAGCGCCGGGTCCAGCGAATATCCCTCCGCGAGGCGCGAGAGCTCCTCTTCCTCGCGCTGCAGGAAGGCGTCCGCGAGCTCGGCGAGCTTTTTCTCGTCCTCGAGTTCCTCTGCCATGAATACATCGATGTTTTGCATGGGCTTCTCGCCCTTTTTCTTCATCACCTCGCCCAGCCCGCGCATCATCTTTGCGAGCACGGAGATGTCCAACTTGACCTCGCCGGGCTCTACGAGCAGCCTGCCCTGTTCGATTCGGAGGGACACCTGTCCCCCCTCGATATGGGGAAGCTGGTCGGGGATGTCCCGCGAGAGCTTCCTCTGGACGGAGAAGACCTCCCGGTAAAGGCCCACTATCCCTTTGAGCCTGGGATTGTCATCGACATATCTTCTCGCCTCGCGGTTCACCAGGCTCTTATTGATCTTGCGCTGTTTCAGGCCGAAGTCACCGATATCGATCTACCTCCTTTTTCCACCTGTTTCTTTCCTTATGCCTTTTCCCGGCACCAGAATCCTTCATTATATTCCATGCTCTACGAGGCCAACAACGGCATCATTCGTCGAGCTCGGCCTCCAGGGCCTCCCTCTTCTTCTGTGCCCCGCGCATGCCGAGCATGGCGAACATAATACTCCCCTCGTAGAGGAGGAACATGGGCACGGCCACCAACAGCATGGTGATGGGGTTCCAGTCCGGCGTTATAAGCGCGGCAAAGGCCAGGACGATTATGACCGCGATACGCCAGTTCTTGTGCAGCCTTTGGGGGGTTACGATGCCGAGCCTGACCACCAGCCATACCACCAGGGGTGTCTCGAAGGAAATCCCCACTCCAAGCATGAGCAGCGCTACGAAACTCACGTACTGGTTGGCCATGAGCACCGGGGTTATCTGCCCGCCCGACTGGTCTATCAACCACCTGATGCCTACCGGGAGTATGTATACGTAGCAGAAGGCCACCCCGATCAGGAAGAAAATAATGATGAAGAACAGCGCGTAGAACATGAAGCGCCTCTCGCGTTTGCGCAGGGCGGGGGCGACGAAGGCGATTATCTCGTAGATGATGACCGGGAGGACCAGTACGATCGCCGCGTACATGGCGATCTTGAAACGCACCATGAAAGGCTCGAGCACGGTCTGGTAGTAGAGGTTCAGCGGGATATCCGCCTTGGCGGCGGGCTCCTTCAGGAACCCGAAAATGTTCCAGGAAAAGATATATCCCACACTGACAGCCACAACGAGGGAGACGAACATGACGATGATGCGCCTTCTGAGCTCCTCGAGGTGCTCGATAAAGGTCATTCTCTGGTCGGCCAAAAAAGCCTCCGCAGTCGGTTTGGAGCCTGAAAAAAGGTATTATGCAGCGGGTTTCCCGGACCGTATCCCGCCTCACCAACGAACCGGCATAAAGTCACTGCCGCGGTCACGCCCTTATCGCTCCCGGTGCGCCACCCCGCAGCAGGAGACGGGTGCTCGACCTATTCCTCTTTTTCCTCGGACTTCTTCTTATCTTCCTTTTCGTCTTCATCTTTGCCCTCGAGGCCCTCCTGCATCGCCTTGGTGACCTCGGAGCTGGAAGCCCGCAGTTCCTTGATGGCCTTGCCTACGGAGCGACCCAGCTTGGGAAGCTGTGTGGGGCCGAAGATGACCAGTGCGATCCCGAGGATGATGAGCAATTCGGTTGGCCCGAAACTCTGAAAAAGCGCCAGCATATGCTTTTTCCCTCCTTTACCAGTTTTTAATCACGCTAAAATATATTAGTATCAGCCCTGTTAATAGTCAACGACAGCGGTAAGGGTAACGGTCTCGCTCGGCTGCGCACGCTACCATGAATAGTTGAGAACGTACGCGTGCCAGGCCTGGACAAGTCCACGCAAGTCGGTCCCGGCTTAGATGTTTATACGGACTTGTCCAGGCACTGGGACACCGTCGCATTCGGGGCTTTCCTCTCGCAACGCGATACTCAATCGAGCTTGCCACGTCGGCTTCGCCTCCTCGCAATACGACTTCTCGCTTCGCGAGAAGTCTAGCTTACGCGATACAAACTAGTGTTGCGTTTTTCCTATAACCGTGGTGTCGACGTAGACGTTCACGGTGTTGGATTCCAGGATTATGGAGCCGCCCTTAATGGCGAAGACCTTGTAGTTATACGTATATCCCATGAGGAGATCGTCGTCCCGGTGATAGAAATCCGGCCCCGGAGGGTAGAAACGCCATTCGAGCATGGTGCCGGCAGGCGGATATAGGGGCGGCTGGTCCATCTCCGCCCTCACCAGGGCGAAATAGTCGGGCCGCACATCCCCCGTAACGTTCCAGGAAAGATCGATGACGGGGATCCCGGAGCCGCCGTCCACCACGTTGTAAGCAAGGCTTATTGCCGGTTTTTCCCGCGGGATGGCGACGACAACCGCGTTGCTGTAGATCATCACCCCGTCCTGCCTGCAGGCCACGCCGTATGTATAGGACATACCGGCCTCTGCGCCCCGATCCAGGAAACCGCGGACGTCGCCGGCTACCCGGGCTATCTCGTCCTGCGGGTATGCGGGCTCCCTGCCCGATGCACGCAGGATGAAGAACTCGCCGGCGGTCACATCCTGCAGCTCCCAGGCGAGAGCTACACCCCCCGGCTGCAGCGAGCCCTGCAGCGAGATGCTCGCTCGTACCGTGCCGCCGTTCTGGCCATCTTCCCCGTTCTCTTCATCCTCCCCGGGCTCGGGCTCCTGCCCCAGTGGTGCGATCCCGGGGAACTGCGCTACCTGCGGCTCGATACCCGCCAGGACACCCGTATCCAGACCGCGCGAGCCGTCTATGGCGCTATTCCACAACAGCCACTCTTCCTGCAGCCTCTGGGGTGGTATGTCGGTTATCCTGGCAGCCAGGCCGCCCTCGTCCAGCTGCCCGGGTAGGTCCAGCATCCTGCCCTGTTCGAGCCTCACCGTCTCCGTCTGGCCCTGAAAAGCACCCACCCGCACGCCGTCCTGCAGGGCCAGGACCTCGGGATCCTCTCCTCCCAGGTCCATGTCGAATACCGTGCCCGCCGTCTCTACCTCGAGGCCCCCCCCGAACACTCTCAGGGGAGTGCCTTCTTCGGCGCGGAAGTAGCCCTCGCCCGAGCGCATCTGGACGGATATCCCTTTTACGCTCACGGCCAGGATATCCGCCTCGCTTGCGTAATCGAGCCGCGCCAGGTTATCTCCTCCGAACGCTACTTCAGCCCTCACGTCACCCGAGGTCCTCAGCGCGCTTCCCTCGCCGAGGACCAGGGGGGTCTTCGTCTCCCTCCATTCTCCGCCAGGCTTACGCACCTCCACCGTACCCGTGGCGAAAACCCAGGCCTCCTCCTCCGCCAGACCCAGGGTCGGAGGCACTACGACCTTGCCCGGGCCGGTGAACAGCACGGACGAGACCACCAGGATGGACGCGATCACCGCCGCGGCTGCAAGGGCCGCGTAAGAGAGCCTCTGCGGCTCGAGAACCGAGACCCGCCTCCCCGGTTCTCTCTCCCTTTTCCTCTCTCCCTCGCGGACCCGGCGGTGGGCCTCCATCACACGGTCCATCATGCGTTCCCGCGCCTCGTGAGAAGGCATGGGCTCGAAACTGCGAACGTTGCCGAGCAGGCGAGAGAGCTTGTCCAGTTCATTCAATTCGGGATCGTACCTGACGAGCTCGCTCGCTTCCCCGCCCTCAAGGCGCTCCGAGAGGAGCGCCGCCTTAAGACTGCTCCGCAAGGGAACTCACATCCCTTCCTCCAGCAAACCCGATTCCGCGGCCAGTTTGCGCAGGGCCTTCAGGCTGCGGTAGATCTTCATGGTCAATGTCTTCTTGTTCACTCCCAGTACCTCGCACATCTCGTCGTGACTCAATCCCTGATAGAACTTCAAGGCCAGGATATGCTGGTAGGACTGGGGTAATCTGCGCACCAGGTCCATAAGCACCGCCGCGCGTTCCACATCCTCCTCTCCCGCACCCATGGGAGAACGCAGCACTCCTTCCAGGTCCTGTATGGAGGTCTCGCGGCGCCTGCCCTCGCGGCGGTAGTAATCCACCAGTGTATTGGTGGCGATGCGGTACAACCATGCCGAGAAGGACACGTCCTTCCACTGGAATCTCTCCAGGTTGCGAAGGGCTTTCTCGAAGCAGGTCGCGGTGAGGTCCTCGGCTGCATCCACGCTGCCGGTTCGCCTCAGCAGATAACGGTAGATAAGGGGCATGTAGTGCTCGTAGAGTTCGGAGAAGGCTTGCGTGGAGGTACGTGCCCTCTCCACCAGTTCCCGCTCCCTCTCGGGCTCCATGCGCTCGATGGCCAGGAGCACCAGTAATCCGAACATCGCCTATATGCCCCCGTCTTGCGCCGCCGTCCAGAGCGGCGGTCCGGCCGGCCTCGACAACATATCTTGGATTATATATTCCTTTGCACGTCGGCGCTAAGCGGCGTTCCTGCGCATGCATCCTCTTTCCCCTCCTCGCGAGGGATCTCCGCGCTGCCGCCGGCAGCGGACTCCCCCGCGCTCGCTCTCTCCCCTTCGCGGCGGCCGGCGAAGTCCTCGTATAGAGCCCTGAGCACGGCGGAACGGCGGTAACGGGGGCCGATGATCGCTCCTTCGCCCCAATACGCAAGCTTCATTTTCTGTTCTTTCCTTTCCGTGGGCTTTTTTGCGTCCTCGCTCACTACAACGAACTGGTGGAACAAATATCTACGCGCCTCCGCTATCGCCATTGGAACCCTGCCGCCGCTTCCGGCTTCTCTATATATAATGTCAGGGAGGGCATGCCGGCCCGGGCGGAGAAATGATGCTCGAAAGGAGCGGTAGATGAGAGTCGCAAGCGGCCTGTCCCGATCGCTTGCCGCGTGCGCGGTAGCAGCGTTCATGGTGCTTGCCCTGTGCCTGGCAGGATGCGGCGAGGGCGACGCTCCGCAGGACGGCGTCAGCGCGGCTACCGAGGCGGCCACCGCCTTCCTGAACGCCCTCGGAGACCAGGACGTTGCCTTGTTGCGTTCCCTGATGTCCCGGGAATACCTGGAGGAGAAGGGAGTCCCCGACCCTATCACCAGCGAACAGCTCGTCGCCGCGCTGGGATACGTCTCCTCCTATCGCTTCATTCCCGAGGAGGACATGGCCATACAGGAGGACCGGGCCGTGATTACCGTGGACGTCGAGGTCGCAGGCAAGGGGAGGCGCGAGGAGACGCTGGTGCTGGGCCTGGAAGACGGGGAGTGGAAGGTGGAGGATTTCACCGCCATGGACTGGTCACGCAAACCGGTGTTAGAAGATGCGGAGGAGGTACGGGTCGAGCAGGCCTTGCGCGATTTTCTCATCGCCTGTATCGACGGAGATACCACCTATATATTCGAACACCTGAGCCCGGGCTACAAGGAGAAACACCGCCTGGAGGAGCCCTGGACCTCGGCGGAGTTCTCCGGCGTATTCGGCACGGCTCGCTCATACGATTTCGCGGCCGAAGAGATAGAAATAGAGGACGGCACCGCCGAAATAGATGTCACGGTGGAGTTCGGCAGCAGGGGTAACCTGGAATCCGAGACCTCCCGCGTCGTCCTGGTGCAGGAGGGCAGGGAATGGCTCATAGGCGTGTTTCCCTTCTTTATTTAGTATCGAAGTAGCAGCGGGCGGTCGCCTTTACCCCCGCGCTCCCGCTTCCCATCACCAGCAGCTCCACGTTCCTGCGCACGCGGACCGTGACCCAGAGATAGCGTTCGCTCGCGCCGAAAGAGCACTCCAGCAGGTCGGAGCCGTTGCGGGCGGCATACTCTTCCGCCGCGCCGCGGGGATCGCTCCCTACCCCGAAGCATGGGGTCAGCTCGAGCCCCGCCGCCTTGGCGGCGGCATCGGCGGCGGTCTGCGCCGCGCCGCGGGCGCCGTAGAGGGCGGTGACGTCGTGCAGGACTACGCCCACCAGCAGCATGACCACCATCAGCGCCGCCGCCACCAGGGTGGTTCCGGCGCGCTCGTCGCCTGCCAGTCCGCTTCTCACGGGTCCTCCCGGTCGTTTTCTATGCGCATCTCCGCGCTCCCGCGCACCGTGACAGGAGGGAGGAACCTGCCCACGGCAGGGACAGCCACGGGCACCTCGTATTCCACCTCCACGCGCACCCATTCCCCGCGCCGGCGCGGCCCGCTCTCCACCGCCACTTTCAGCCTGTCGCGGTCCAGCCCCGCGGCGGACCTCACCGCCGCCCCCTCTATAAGCACGGGGCTGCCCGTCTCCACGCCCTTCCTCGCACCTTCCCTTGCCGCCGCGGTCACGGCTATCTGGGCCTTCATAACCGTCACGGCCTGCACGAAGAGAAGAAAGACCAGCAGGAGCAGGGGCAGAACGAGGGCGAATTCCGCCGTGGCCTGTGCCCTCTCATTTCTTTTCAGGCGCCCCGGGAGGAAGTGAGGAAAGGGAAACAAGGTGTCTCCTTCTGAAACGGGACGTAAGGGTCGCGAAGGGGAACCTGCTACCGGCACCCTTCGGGACGCGGGAGGTCTAGTCGATAGACTTGAAGGTCTCCTCGCGCTTGCCCCCCTTGCCGCCCAACTTCTTGAGCAGGTCTGAGGGTATCTCGGGGGTTATGTAGCCTACGATGTCGTTGTAATGCTGGATGAGGAAACGGTCTCCCCGCCGCAGCCCGAGGACCATGTCTGCCGCCTTGGACCGCAATTCCGTCGTGCTGATGATCCTTACTGCCATCTTTTCTCCTTTGGAGTTCATCAAGATATATATGTTATATTATATGATGACACTGTACTAGTCAAGCATATTATTCTCCGGGCTGGAGTAAAGCAGGGTGCGCTATCGCCTGGCGTCTCGGTACGCTTACCGCGCGGTTTTATCCTCGTGGGACGCGGATGCCGGGTTTGAAACGGCGGAGAGGTTGCCCACCTCGTCCCTGGTCTGCAAGGCGAAATAGAAAGTGGTGCCCGCGGAAGCGCCGGCGAAGGGGAAACCTTCGCACGCGTATTCCTGCAAGGTGCCCGCTTCACCGGGCAAAGGCTTGCCTCTTTCCAGTGGAATGGCATCCTTCCAGTTCCCCCCGTCGATGGGGTTGAGCGAAAAACGTATCTCGTATACGAGCGCCGTCCCGCGGTAACCGTCGTCGCCCGGAGCTGTCCAGGTGAGCTTCACGCCCGCGGTATCTTCTCCCTGCATCAGCTCCTCGGCCGCGAGATCGCCGACCCGTCCCGGCCTCACGGCGTCCGTCTCCAGGCACCCGGTTCCCCACAAATCGTGCCCGCAGGAGGGCCAATCCGCCGTGTCTGCCGGCGAGGAATCCGTCTTCCATACGAACAACCAGCCCTCGCGGGTACCCGTCGCCACCTCGCGGGCGCCGTCGCCGCCGAAATCGCCCACCGCGGGTGTCGATGCCGTCCACCCCCCGGTGAACTTGGGCCAACCCCACGGCTCTTCCCCGGACCCGTTGAAGGCATGAAAATCGTAATAAGAACTGCCGGCGAGCACCTCCTGAAGGCCGTCGCCGTCGATATCAGCGGCTGCGGGAGCCATGAAGAACGCGGCATCGTTCAGCCTCGCCGGAAAGGAATCCAGCTGCCCTCCGTCCGACGCGCTCCAGGCCGAGAGCTGGCCGCCGCGGTGCGCCTGGCTGGCGGGCAGCAGCTTATCCGCCAACCTCCCCAGCCCCACGGTGGGCGCGATATACGAAAGGCCTCCTCCCAGGTCCGCAAAACATGCGCCCCCCGCCACGCACATCAACGGGACGTCGGAGGACGCGGCGGCACCGCCCGTTTCGTTGCTTTCCAGGCCGAGCGGAAGGCCGCTCTCGTCACTCCCCAGGAAGGAAGAGCCGTCGGCATTCAGCAGATAGGCGGGCCCGGCAGCCGGGGAGATGCCGATCTCCATGCTGCCGTCCCCGTCCACGTCGGCGAGGGGGGCGGCGCTCAATCCCTCCGTTACGCCCGGCATCATGCCCGGAACCGCCACGGCGATACTCGCGGGCCAGCCGTCCAGGTAGGCCTGGGAGGGGACCTTGTCGGAAGGGGATTGCACCCCTGCCTCGAGGCCTTGCGCGGCTCCGGCGTGGTGCAAGGCGTAAACGCGGGTGTTGCCGGGCCGCAGCGCTTCACCTGCAGGTCTGCCGGACAGGGCTTCCAACACTGACAGGAAGGCGCCGGCGCCGAAGGTGCCGGAAGACACGTTAGGGGCCTCGTCCGCGTATAGCTCGCCCGTACCGCAGATGACCTCGAGGTCTCCGTCGCCGTCCAGGTCCGCCACGGAAGGGGCCGCGGCTATCCCGCCTCCCCCGGGTTGGTTCTCTTTATCGTGGAGATCGCAGGTATGGGTGAGCGGATCGAACGAAGCCACCCTGGCGGGATCCACCAGTTTTACCGGCCAGCCCTCCACCAGCCTGCCGTCGGCATGCCAGGCGTAGAGGTGCTGGTCCATGCAGGCTGCCACTATCTCCAGGCTGCCGTCCGCGGAGCCGTCCAGGTTGCACAGTACGGGTCCCTGCATAAAAGCCTTGTCCAGGCGGTTCCACCTGTCGAGTCGATGTACTTTATCCGGCACGAAACGCTCTGCCTGCCATGCGGCGGGAAGGACGCCCTCCGTCCACCAGTCAGCGCGGTCCGGTATGGAGTAGAGCGGGTTGGAGCGCAGGGGATAGCCCGGCAGGAGTTCGCCCTCCCGGTCCCAGGCATAGACCCGCCCCTGCATATCAGCAGCCACAACTTCCAGGGTTCCGTCGTGGTCCAGGTCGCCTACAGCCGGCGTCCCGGCGACGGAGGCGTATGCCTCCATGGTCACCCGCCCGGACTTATAGCCCTCGGAGCCGTCGTGAAGCGGCAGGGGCGTCACATGCACCGGCCATCCGGCCACCTCGCCGAGGTCGGAATCGTATGCGTGGACCATACCCTCGTCCGTGGCCACGATGAGCTCGTTCTCGCCGTCGTCGTCCAGGTCCGCGAAGCGAGGCGACGCCGAGATGCCGGATCCTACGTTCAACGGCATGCCCGCATAGGCATCGGGGTCGTCGAAACAGAAGGCTGCCTTGCGGTCCTCTCCCCAGTTACCCGCGTCGTCGCGTACCCTTATCCTGACGGTGAAGGTATAACGGTTGGGGTCGTCTGCTCCTCCCCGTTCCTGCACGCTGTCCATGACCGCCCGGTAGACCTGGCCGAGGTCCAGGGTCGCCAGGACCCCCTCCACCGGCTCGTACTGGTAATCGGCCTCGCTCGCCGTGATCCATTCCCCCTCACCCGGATCCCAGCCCGGCCCCCATTCCACCACGTATTTATAGCTGCCGGCACGCACCGCGGCCACCTTTCCGGTTATATCCAGGGATACACGTCCCGGGTTCACCAGCTCGAACCAATGCGGCGAACTTATCTCGGCCTCGGGCGGGATGCGTCCCTGGTCCACTGCCGCCACGGCTTCGTAGGCGTTCACCCTCCCGTAGCCGAAGTAAGGGTCCCATCCGGAGGTGGAGGGAAACCGCTGCGAGGAGCCCAGCAGGAAGTCGGCGATTCCCAGTGATACGTTGCAGGAGCCGGGGGAGAAATCGATATCGTCCGCGGTCATGGTTATGATCTGCTTGACCTCGTTGGCCGACAGCGGCGTATCCAGTCCCGGGTAACGCCACATCTCGCCCCGCTGCACGTCGTTCTCGGCCGCGGAATAGATCAGCGCGGCGACACCTGCCAACCTTCCGGCGGCCCCGGAGGAATGGCCGTCCGGGGCGGAGACGACGGTATGGGCACCGTAATCCGTATTGCCAGCCAGGTAGAGGTAGGAGGGCGGGAACTGGTCCATGGAATCGGACCCCGCCTCGTTATATCTCTGTACGGCGTTCACCTGGATGGTGTTTTCGCAGCCGGCCGGAAAAACGCGCCGTGCGGAACTCTGGTCCCCGGCGGCCGCGACCACCGCCACGCCGCTCGAATATGCGTAATCTATGGCCTCCTGGGCAAAGTTGGTGTTGTTAACGCCGTTCACGGCCCCCTGTACGAGCCAGGCCCCGGAATCGACCGCGAACACCACCCCCTGGGCGAAGTCGCCCGCGTCCACGAAGCAGGAATCGCCCACCCTCACCGGCAGGATCATGGCGTTGGGGCACGTACCCGGTATGATACTCCCGCTGTTAGCCTCGCCCGCCGACCAGATGCCACCGGCGGTACCGTGGCCGTCACCCAGCTCGTCCCACGGATCGTTGTCGTCCTCGTGGAAATCCCATCCGCAGATATCGTCGGCGTAGCCGTTTCCGTCTCCGTCCTCGCCGTCGGAAAACGTCCAGATGAGATCCTGCGGGTCTATCAGGCCGTTCCCGTTCAGGTCCGCAACGCGGGGATCGCCGATGTAATCGTCCACGTTGAACACCCCGTCCCCGTTCTTGTCCCAGGTGTCGGCGGCGCCTTCGGGCGGGGGGAGTTCACCCTCGTTGAGATGGCACTTACGCGCGAGTTCCCCCGTGGCCGCCGCGTCATGCCACGCGATGCCCGAGTCGAGCACGGCGATGAGCACGTCGGGCCTTCCCGTGGTGATACTCCAGGCCTTGTCCACGCTGGCGCCCATGACGCCTTCCAGCTCCTGGCGGTTCAAGTCGGGGTTGAAGAGGCCGATCAGTGCCTGGTATAGAGTGTTGCTCTCATCGCCGCTGTACTTCCAGAAGTCTCTGCCGGCGGGATCGTAGTCGTCGGGGGTTTGCGGGCTGAAGCAGTAGTCCTCGTACCTGTATGGGTCCTGTCCGGGGGGATGCTGGGGCCAGGGAGCGTCCGCCGCTGCGAACGTCCCCGACATTATGACGATTACCGTTAATAAAAACGCACCCGTTATGCTTGCCAGTGCGCCCTTTGCCGACCTGCGGCGCGCTCTCATTTCTTCCCCCTTTTTGCTCCCCCAAGGGTTAGGATCTCATTATATATATATGCCCTCTATTTATTCAACGCGATAGGGGCCGCGGTATTACCGGAGCTCTTATTGCAGACGCTCGTAATTGCTGCGGCGTTCCAGCCCTTCGATGCGAAAGAGCCCGTCGCCTGCGATCAATTCCCTGCAGTCATCCTGGGTCATCCAGCTGTAATAGACCGGCCGCACGTAATCGGGGTCGTCTCCCGCGACGATACCGGCGGGCGGCCGGCGCCCACGCATGCTCACGCCCAGCCCCGTGTATTTGAAGACCCTGAGCCAGGCGTTCACCCCCACGGTCTCCGGCCTTACCCCCCGGAAGAAATCGAATACGTCGCGCAGTTCCTCCATGGTCTCGCCGGGGAACCCCACCAGCAGATCGACGGCGACCTCTACGCCCTCCCGCTGCGCCAGGAAGATGGCGCTCTGCAGGTCCAGGAGGTCGTATGCGCCCCCGTAGAGGGAGCGCGAGTCCACCGAGAGGGTCAGGGATGAGGCGCCGGCCGCGGCCAGCAGGTGAAAGAGCTTCTCATCGTGGGGGAGCGGCTTCATATACAGGGACCACGATATACCAAGTTCAGCTCGGGCCATGTGCATCAGGAGCTCTTTGGCGGTATCCAGGTCCTGGTTGAACTCGCTGTCGCAGAGGTGGAGTTCGCCGCATCCCATCTCCTTCAGCGCGGCTAGCTCGTCTACGACGGCGCCGGGAGTGCGGGCCCTCCAGGGCAGGCACGCTTCGACGCAGAAACTGCACGCCGCCGTGCATCCCGTCTGCGTGGCGAAGCCCGCAACCCCCCTCCGCTCGAGATAAGGCGCGTAGTCGATAAAGCGCCCCCTTGCGGGCACCTCGTTACGATCGTAAGAATAACTCCAACCGTCGAACAGCCGCGGCGGAGCCGCGCCCCTCTCCAGGTAAGCGAGCAGAGCGGGGAAAGCCCTCTCGCCCGGCCCGTAAACCGCGAAATCGCATCCCACGTACTCGGCCACCTCACGCGGCCCGGCCAGAAAGGCGCTGCCCCCCGCAACCACCCGCGCGCCGCACGACTCGCGGCATGACGCGACGAGCTCCGCGGCCTCTTGCAGAAAGAAGACGTTATCGTAATACAGCGAGGAATCTACGTTGCGCAGCGAAAAGCCGACGACTTCCGGCGAGAAGGACCGCATTGCCTCGCCGAGGGCGGCTGCGGGGTCCTCCGCGAAGGCGAGGTCTACCACGCTCACCTCGTGGCCCTCGCGCTCGAGGTAATGCGCCACGTACTCCAGCCCCAGGGGGATCACCGGCGGCTCGAGGTAACGGTTGGGGTTGACCAGGGCCACGCGCAATCTACCCACTCCTCCACGCCGTTGAAGATGCCGCGCGCTCCGCGCGCTGCTTCAGGACCGCTCGAAGGCGAGGCGCAGGGTATCGCCCTCGCGCGACCTGTGCGCCAGGCGCAGGGCATCGCCCGCCGCCGCCTCCAGCATGCCCCATATCCTGCCCGCAACCAGTACCTCGTTATATGGGTTCAACAAGCCGAATGAAAGCTTTCCGCCTATGGCGGGGATCTCTTCGAACTTCCCCCAACCGCGGTAGGGATAGCTTTCCATTTCGTATTCCTGCTCCAGGCCATCACCCATGGCTTCGTACAAGGACCGGGAGTACTCCCTCGCCATGTCCACCATCTTCTCCTCTATGTCCTCCCCGAGCTCGCCCGCGAGCACCGCGAGCACGACGCTTATACCCCGCGTGTTGTTGAAGCAATAGCGCCTGCCGGAAGACCTCTCCTCTATCCTGCATACCTCCCTCTCCCATGCGAAGAGCCGCGAGACCTCCCGCGGGGCCCCGCAGGCCTCGCAGCGCTCGCAGGCGAGCTCCTCGGAATCGGTCTGAACATCGTATCCCGAAGCTTCGTCTACACGCTCGGCCGCCGCCGCATGGCCCTGGTCCGGCGTCACGACGATCGCGCCCTCCCGCTCGCCGCCTTTCCAGACGGCCACGTTCTCGCGCCCCGTCACCACGTCGGCCACCCCGGCGACGTCGCCGCACAAGAGGGGAACGGAATAAGGGTCCTTGACGTCTATGACCATCTTATCCGGCTGCATGTCCGCGAACTCCACCCTGGCGATACCCCAGATGCATATGGGGGTGAGCATCATGCGGTAGAGTTCCTCGTCCGGGGGCAGCTTTCCACCCGAGGCCTCCTTCATCTTCCCGACCATAGCGGACATGTACTCCCTCGCGTCGTGGTACTTACCGCTCGCGACGATATCGCTGATGTCGTAATCCAGGTACTCCGACAGGGACCGGAAGAGGTAATTGAGCTCGTCCGCGTCGAAGAAAGTACCCTTGATATATGGCGGATACCTGCCGGCGATGGTACCGCCTGAGTACCAGACGTTACCCTTCGAAATACCCTGCGGGATGCCGCAAACCTCGCAATACAATCCCCCTCACCCCCTTGATACGGGTTCCCGTTAGCGTCGCCATACTCATTCCCAGAAGGCGCCGCGCCTAAACGCCCCCCTCGAGCTCTCATGATTTCTATTATCCCACGCAGAGGCGGCGTTTAAGCGCTGCCGCCGAGCGATGCCGGTTGCCTGGGACCGGACCGGCCAAAAGCAGGCTGCCCTTCGAGGGGAGCGACGGCAGGGAAAGGAGTTACCGCAACTCAAGAGCCGCGGTAGTAATGGATGTTCTTGCGGATCATGGCGCGGAAGCTTTCCTCGGAACGCCTGCGCGCTTCGTCCGCCTGCTTGCGGTGGGTTATCTCGGTCATGATGCCGATGAGCCCCGCCGTCTGCCCTTTCTCCTCGTAAGGCCGGCTGGACGTCTGCACGTAGAGGAGGTCCCCGTCCTTGTCGATGATCCTGAACTCGTAAGGCTCGATGGTACCCTCCAATGTACTCTGGAAACTCTTCATCAGGCCGGGAAGGTCGTCGGGGTGGATGAACCTCATGAACGGCTGGCCTACGAGTTCTTCCGCCCGGTACTTGCTGACCCGCTCGATCGCAGGACTTATATAGAGAATGGTGCCCTGGTTGTCCACCGTGAAGACCACGTCGTTGAGGTTCTCCACGAGGTAGCGGTATCTCTCCTCCGACTCCTTGAGGTCTTCCTCGATCTTGCGGTACTCGGTTATGTCCCGGATATTGATGACGATGCCCTGTATGGACGGGTTGTCGAGGAGGTTCGTGGCTATCGCCTCGGCAAAGAACCAGGTATCGTCCTTACGCCTGGAGCGGTATTCGACGTGTTCCACGCGGCCGGGGAACTCGAGCCCCGCGCTGAACCTCTCCACGATCGCGGGCAGATCGTCGGGGTGGACGAAATCGAACGGGTTTTTGCTCTTCAGTTCCTCCGCCTCGTATCCGGTGATGCGTTTGGCCGCGGGGCTCGCATAGCGCATGGTGCCGTCCGTGTTCAGGACGAGGATGAGATCGTGCGCGTTCTCGACCAGCATACGGAAGTAGTCGCTGTCTTCGGGAAGCGGATCATCGCTGTCGGGGGTCGTCTCGGAGGACTCCAGCTCCGCAATGCGACGGCGCAGCTCCTCCAGTTCTTTCAAGATCTTTTCGTCGGTCCGTTCCGTTTCCATGGTCACCGCTCTCAGAGCAACAGAAAACCCACCCGGATATATTCATTATCGGAAATCCTCCCGTATGCTTAACGGTTTATGGCATATGCGGTATAGGCGGGGCAAGCTGAAACCAGCGGGCGGGGGAGCGGCCCGCCGCCCTGCATTTTTTCTTCGCCCTTTATAGGGTCTGCTGCCTTCTACGTCCCCTTAATGCAAGCTCGATGGTCCTCTCGCCGCTCAGGGGCCGTAGCCGATGGAGTCGGTGCCCAGGTAGCGTACGGCGTCGGGAGCAGGCTTCCAGTACACCGCCCTCTCGCAGATGATGAACCCGCCGGCGGTGGAGGTCACCCTGGTGGAGACGTCGTAAGTGTTCACCCAGGAATTCACCAGGTACGACTTGCGTGACTGCGCCGCAATGGTGTCCACCGGTCCCTGCACCTCGCCCCCGCCGGTCTGGAACTTCATGTCGATATCGACGGGAGTCGCGTTGGGGTTCTGCACCAGCACCCAGGTCTCGAATCCGCCCAGGGTGGCTCCCTCCGCCAGGTACCACTCCAGGGCGCCCACGGTGGTGCCGATGGAATCGTGGCCCATCTCGCGTCGGGTGGGGACGACCGGTGCCTCGTACATCGCACGCTCGCAGATAACGGGGCCGCCCGTGGAAGTGACCTTGGTGGAGATGTCGAAGGAGGTGGCCCACAGGTCCACCAGGTACGACTTGCGCGAGCGAGCGGGGATGGTGTCCACCGGCCCCTGTATCTCCCCTCCTCCCGTCTGAAACTTCATGTCGATGTTCACCCAGTCCGCGTTGGGGTTCTGCACCAGGATCCAGGTCTCGAAATCGCCGGCCGTGGCGCCCTCCGCCAGGTACCAGGTGGATGCGGGGCTGACCACCCCGATGGATTCGTGGCCCACCTCGCGCGCGGCGAACCCTTCCGGGGTGAAGTAGACGGCCCGCTCGCACACCACGTCCCCCATATAGGAATCCACCCGCGTGGACACGTCGAAGGTGTCTACATAGCCGTCCACCGGGTATGACTTCCTGGAGAAAGGAGCCAGGGTCTCCTGGGGCCCCTGCTCCTCGCCCGCTTGCGTCTGGAACCTCACATCTATATTGACCGGATCGGGGTTGGGGTTCTGCACCAGCACCCAGGTCTCGAAGCCGCCCGCCGTGGCTCCCTCGGCCAGGTACCAGGTGGAGGCGGGGTTGATCACCCCGATGGAGTCGTGGCCCACCCTGCGAATAGTCGACCCCTCCGAGGTCCAGTACATGGAGCGCTCGCATACCACGTCCGCGTCCGCATTGACCATGGTGGATACGTCGAAAGTGCTCACGTAGGTGTTCACCAGGTAAGAGCGGCGCGATTCCGCCGGGATGGTGTCCGTGGGCCCGGGTACCGGGCCTCCCGCCGTCTGGAACGAGAGGTTAACGTTGACCGGGGTCGGGTTGGGGTTCTGCACCAGGATCCAGGTCTCGAAGCCGCCGTCCGTGGCTCCCTCCGCCAGGTACCAGGTGGTAGATGATCTATACGACCACACCTCGCAGCCCGCGGTGTTGTTTTTGGTCCCTATATAGAGGCGGTCGTTCAGCGCAGCCATGCTGACGGCAGCGCTGTTGTTCGCGTCCCCGAAACCGGGGCCGGTGGGCGTGCCCGGGGCTCCTCCGCCCACCTCCTGTGTCCAAGCGGTGCCGTCGAACGACCATACCTCGCAGCCTACGTTGTTTAATGTTCCCGCGAAGAGGCGGGAGTCGTACACCTCCAGTTGTATGGCCTCGGTGTTGCCGGCGTTCCCGAAACCGGACCCGATGAGAGCGGTGGGTTGAGCGCCAACGTCTTGGATCCAGTTGAAACCATCGTAGCGCCACACCTCGCTGCCGCTGCCCCAGTTGCTGGTCCCAGCGTATATATTTGATCCATAGACAGCCATGTCCATGACGTCGGTGTTGGCGACGTTCCCGAAACCTCGCCCTAGCGGGGCGGTGGGATCGGCGCTCACCTGCGCGGTCCAGGTGATGCCGTTTAAGCTCCACACCTCGCAGCCGCCGGGGCTGCCCGTGCCCGCGAACAGGTCGGTGCCGAAACCCTCCAATGTTCTGATGACGATACATCCGGTACCGAAACCGGGGCCGATGATGGCGGTGGGTAGGGCTCCCACGACCTGGGTCCAGGTAGTGCCGTCGAAGCTCCACACCTCGCAGCCGCCCCAGGAAAAGGTCCCAACGTAGAGGTCGGTTCCGTAGACGGCCATGGCCGAGGCATCCCAGTTGGCGGGATTCCCGAAACCGGATCCGATGATAGCGGTGGGCAGGGCGCCCACGATTTGGGTCCAGGTGGCACCATCGTAGCGCCACACCTCGCAGCCCGTCGCCGCATTGTCGGTGCCCACGTAGAGATCGTAGCCGTAGACGAGCATGGAGGCGACTCGGACGTTGGCGGCGTTCCCGAATCCCGGGGCGGTGGTCGTACCCGGCGCACCGGCGCCCACCTCCGTGGCCCAGTTCTCTCCGTCGAAGCTGTAGACCTCGCAGCCGCTGGCCATGTTCACCGTCCCCACGAACAGCTTGGATTGATACATCGCCGAGGACCAGGCATCCTGGTTGTTCGCGTTCCCCAGGCCCCCCGCGGCCTCCTGGCTGAAGGTCCCGGCTAGCGCGGGCCCTGCCGGCTGGAGCACGGCGAGGAGGAAACCCGCCGCCAGGGCCAGGACGAACAGAAGAGCGCTTTTCCGCAGTCTCATGAAACCACCTCCGATAATTCCGCCTGTTCGGCTTCCGGCACATCCGCTCGAGGGCTGCATGCGAGGTAGATGTAGATGAACGTGGCTGCTGCAGTGCCTCGCGTTTTTCCACTTGCAACCCATTGCATTCACCTGTGATTTCTTACCCCTCCAGCGCATATCCGAAACTTCCCTGTCGCTTGTCTTAACGACCACGCCTGCGCGATATCTACAGCGCACCTCGCAAGCCAGGTGGGGAGGGAGATCACGGGGGGTCGATGCCTTCCCCCGTATCATGCCGTGAACCCGCCTGCCGGTCAGGCGCGGTTTCCCGTCCACGGGACCATGGTGACCACCTCGTCGTGGATGACCTTGTTCAGGAAGTACTTGGCGCAGTTCCTCCTCCAGGTCCGCAGCGAAGAAACAGTCGTAGACCTCCACCTCGTGCCCGCCCTCGCGGGCGGCGCCGGCTATGTAGGCCGCGCCGTTGGGGAAAGAGGCGACGTTCCCCCTGTACCTGTTGCTCGCAACCACCAGGACGCGCATGGCCACTTAACCTTTTCTTATCACAGCTAAAGGCGTGCATGGCTGGTTTAACAATAACAGCGGGCATGAGACGCATCCACGCTGAGACGGCATGGTTTCAACGTGCGGGTATCATGCGGCGGTTTATTGCCTGCGATGCAATCACCATTGCTCATGGTTCCAGGCTCGGGAACCTCAACTTCTCCTTGAAATCGGAATCGTACGTATACATGGCCTCAGCGCCCAATACCCTCCCCAAAGCAACCTGGTATGCATCGAGATAGGAAGTGCCGTGCTCGCTGTACAGGACGAGGGCTTCCAGCAGCTGCTCCCTGTTGATGAAGTCGATGCGCTGCGAAGACAGCAGTTTTCCGAGTTGAGCGAATATCTCGGACTTCGACAGTCCATATACCTTTTCCAGCGCGAAAACCAGCTCTATGAAAACGCCGTCGGTGACGAGCAGTTCCTCCTGCGATTCCAGCAGGAGCTTTCTTGACCTCTCGGCCTTGCGCGGGTCATCCCGCGTGAGGAATCTCATCAACACGCTGGTATCGAGTAATCTCAACCCCTCACATCCTTGTATTCAATCCACTAATCACTATGCTGCGGCAATCAGGAAGTCCTCTTTGCCTTTCTGATCTGTTGTGGTTTAGCTTTCTTTGCTGCCGCTTTACGTGTTTTAATGGCACGGGTATCTTTTGGCTCTACCGGTGTTTTTTCCGGCTTGTCCTCCACCTCAAGACTATCCCGTATTGCATCCTTAGCGATCTCCGCAGCGATCTTTTCTCTCAATCGCTTGAAATCGATGGGCGGGCCTTCATGTCTTACCGCCCCAAAGGCGCTTGCAAGGTCGTTATCTATTTTATAGACAAGAATGCGGTCTCCATCGTCTATGAACACCAACCTGGTTCCTTCCTCTATCCCCATCCTGTCCCTGACCGTTTTTGGGATGGTAACCTGGCCTTTTGAGGTAACCATTGAGTAAGCCATTCTGATATTCTCCTAGATTATTTTATTTTCTCCTTTCTTATAAATTATATTCTTACTTATATTAGTCTGCAACATCACGTTGATATGCACATGTCACCCTGACCATTTGGGAACAACGCAAGGAATACGGGCAGGAGGTTCGCTCTCCCCGCCCGTATTTGTTTATCCGCTCAGGGATTGAAAGTGTACCCGGAGAGGGTATCGCCCGAGGGGCAGGAACCCCGGTACAGGGAGTACATGGGGCGCTCCACGATGACCGGCCTGTCGCTCATCGCCTCGCAGGAGACGTCGTGCTCCGGCCCCACCACGTCGTTCACTTTCACCGTGACCCGGGTTCCCGGCGGCACGGATACCACGTGCTCCCGCTGCGAGCCGTCCTCGAGCATGAAGCGCAGTATGACCTCGGCCTCCTCGTCCCCGGGGTTCATGAGGCAGACCCACTCCTCGAACCCCGCCCGCGTGCACCCCTCCGCCAGGTACCAGGAGGAGCCGGGCTTGCATACCCCCATGGCATTGGAACCCTCGTCGATGGTCGAGTTGTAGAGAAAGTACATGGGGCGCTCCGCCACGATGGGCAGCCGCGAGGAGACGGTTGCGGATACGTCGTGCTGGCGCGCCACGTCGTTGTTAACGTTGACCGTGAAGCGGGAGCGCGGCGCGAGGTAGTATTCACGCTCGATGCGCCCCCCGTCCTCCATGATATAGGTGATCTTGGCACTCGTCTCCGCCTCGTTCGGATTCTGGAGGCATATCCACTGGTTGAACCCGGTGCGGGTGCATCCTTCGGCGAAATACCACTCGTTCTCCGGTTGTGCGGCTCCCATGACGTTATGGCCGCCGTCCCACATGCCCTGGTAGAGGAAGTAAACCGGCCGCTCGGCCACGATGGGCGTCTCGGAGCTTACGTGCATGGACACGTCGTGGTCCGGTCCCACCTCGCCATTGACCAGCACGGTACCCCGGCTCCACGGAGGTACCCTGTAGGTGCGCTCGAGGGACGCACCACCCTCCATCATGTATTCCACCTTGACCAGTGCCTCGCGGCCCTCGGGATTCTGCAGGCACAGCCAGGTCTCGAAACCGTCCCGCGTGCAGCCCTCGGCGAAGAACCAGTCCTCACGCGGAAAGTGCGCTCCCTGCGCGGTGTGGCATCCCTGCCAGTGGCGAGCGGCGGTCCCCTGGTAATCGAAGTACATGGGGCGTTCGGAGACGATGGGCTTGGACGAGGTTACCTGGATGGAGACGTCCTTGTCCGCGCCCACATCGCCGTTTACGTAGACGGTGCTGCGGGAATGAGGCGGCAAAGCATAAGTGCGCGCAGAAGCCGATCCCTGCCCCTCGCCCAGGTAGTAATTGACGGTGACGGAAGCAGGCTCGTCGCCGGGATTCTGCAGGCAGAGCCAGGTATCGAAACCGGAACGGGTACATCCCTCCGCGAAGTGGTTTGTCTCGGAGATATTGTTGCCAACGTAAACCGTCACCTCGCCGGATACCGCGACTTCACCCTGGTTGCCGGCCGCGTCCCAGGCCTTGACCCGAACAGCGTGGTAACCGTTTTTAGACGTCGAGGTATCCCAGGACGCGATCCACGGCGCGGAAGTGCGCTCGTCGACCTTGACGCCGTCGACGTAGAACTCCGCTCTCCCCACCTTGAGATTGTCCCTGATATCTGCCTTGATGGTGACCATGCCCCTCACCCAATGCTCTCCCGAAGGTTCTTCGACTTCCACCACGGGCGGGGTGACGTCCTTGTAGAAGAGCACCGGAGATGAACGGTAAATCCTTCCAGCGGTGTCTTTGACCTCCAGCTCGAGGGAGTGCTGCCCGTCCTTGAGGCCCGAGATATCCAGAGAGGCCCTTGGCTCGGGAGCGGTGTAAAGCGGCGCCCCATCGACGAACCACGTCAACGCGGCCACGCCCGATACCCCGTCCTCGCATGTGGCTTCGACCTCCATCTCCTCGCGGAAATATCCGCCGGGAGAGGGCGAAACGATATCGCCCTTGGGGTCCGTGAAATCGGCCATATACAAAAATTCTTTGACGGGTGAGTCATTGCCCGCATTGTCCTGCGCGTAATAATGGATGGCATGCTCGCCCTCGAGGAGTGCGAAGGGCGTGCTGTAGAGCGTCCAGTCCGCGGCATCGTCGTACTTGTAATAAGTGGACTTAACGCCCGAGAGGGCATCCTGGGCTGTTACGTTGGGCCCCACGCTGGGCTGGGAGATATACCATCCGTTGTCGCCGTCCGGCGCCGATATCTGCAGTTGTACGCTGGTGGGAGGAGCGCGGTCCACTATGACGCCGTCCGAGGTTCCCGATCCGCCGTAATAGGACGTATTCTGCCGACCCGAGGTATCGTAGCCGGTGACCCTGAAGTCGTATTCGCCGTCGTTTTTTGCGGAGAGATCGAAGTAGGCGTCCCAGGGGGACGACTGGTCGGAATAGAGGCTCTGCCAGCTCCCGTTGTTGTAGCGATACTCGAAGTCCGCGTACACGATGCCGGAGTTGTATTGCTGGTTGTACGGTGCGGGGCCGAGCATCCAGGTCCCGGAGTGGGCGAAGTCGTCGCTTATGGCGGCGTTCACGTGGAAGCTGTCGCTCTGGTACTTGCCGGGGTCGTTAATGGTAACGTTCGGGTCCTGGGTGTCCTCGCGCTTTACCATGAGCACGTTACGGGTTCCGGTGCCGGCCTGGGCGGTGAAGAAGCGCGTACCGTCCGAGCAGCAGTCGATACAGCCCGCGTTGTCGTAGGGCATATTGTTATAGAACAGACCGTCAATCCATTCCCAGGCAGATGTTTCAGCGGAGTTATTATTGAACAATCCTGATCCTTCATTTCCCAAGGTCCCGCCGCTCTGTCTGTATGTGACGAGGATATCGTTTGATGTTCCTTTCTTTGATACCTGGGGATATATGCATTTAGTATCACAATCAACTAATTTTTCGCCAATAGGATTCCACGATGAACCATCCCAGCGAGAATAATAGACAGAATGATAATTAGAGGACGTGTTTCTACCATCCGCTACTACTATTACCCTGCGTGTTGCGCCCTCGTTAAATGCGGTGCACTCAGGATAGGTGAAATCTGTACCGCCTCCGGTAGGTAAACGCTCGCCCCTCGACCAGGTGGCCCCGCCGTCGCAGGTACAGGCCTGGTAGATGGGGTTGGGAGGCCCGGACATGTGGACGTAATAGACGCTGGCGTGGGTGGCATCCGAGGCCTCGATGCAGGGGTAGGTGCCCCCCGGCGCGGCGTTCTCCGAGGCCCAGCTGCCCGCCTGCAGGTTCAAAGACATGTCGAAGCGCTTGTAGTAGACCTCCAGGCGCCCCGAGTAATCGGTGACGTACGCCGCGTGGACCCTGCTTCCGGCTATGTCCACGTGGGCCTCGTAGTTGGCCCAGCCGGCGCCGGTATCCACGTACTCGTAGGGGAAGGTGGCCCCGTGGTCCCAGGAGCACTTGATTACCAGGGACCATATGCCTCCTATCTGCTCGGTCCAGGAGACGACGACGTACTTGTCCGAGGCATCGATATAGGCGTTGCGGGCGGCGTTGCCGCTGTAGTGGTCGAGCATGCCTATATACTCGAAGCTCAAGGCCATGACGTTGTCGGTGCGGTAGAAGTGCATGTTGGAGCCCTGGTCGGCCACCATGTACAGATAGCCTCCCGCGTGCGCGAGCTGCACGTGGTGGGGGCCGCTAAGCCCCACCGTCTCCTCCGCCGTCCATCCCTCGTAGCCTCCCCCAGAATCGGGATAGGTGGCGCCCGTCTGCACCGCCAGGAGGGTCAAGGCCAGGGCTACCGAGAGCGTGAAGACAGAGCAGGTGATCATCCTATTTCTTGCGTTCACCGCCATCACCGCCCGTCAGAGCGAGCTGGTGGAGTAGCCGGAGCTGTGGCTCCCGCCGGTCCACTGTCCTTTGTAGTCGAAATAGAGGGCCCTTTCGCAAAGAAACGGGTATTGGCCTTTTACTTCAACAGACACATCACCGGAATATCCATAGTTGCTCATCAATAGATCATTCACATTTATCGATAAACGTTGTCCTGGATCTATACCGTGAACCGAGTACCCTATAAAGCCGCCGGGGCCATAATATCTTACTTGCACCTCAATGTGATTGATTCCTGATTCGGGGTTGTAGAGAAGGATCCACTCCTCGAATCCCGGTCCCGTGTAGCCTTCCGCGAAGTACCATATCTTCTCCCCCGCAGCGGCCGCCTCGACGGCCTGCGCCGGCTCGGACGAAAAGACGCCCCACAGGGTCAGGACCCCCAGGACGCTTCCCACGATGAGCAGGCAGGATATAATACCTGCTACAAAGACCTTCAGCGGGTTCAATACCACGACTTTCATTCTGGCTTCTCTCCTTTCCCGTTTGTCATCAACCTGTTCCCGAACCAGATAAATGAAACGCAAGCTCTTCCCCTCAATAGAGGGTTACGTATTTTGTAGTCGAAGCGGTATGCCCACCGTCGTCCGTGACGGTTAAGGTTATAGCTATCGTGGTGGGAATAACGTTGCTCTCGAATACGCGGTAGAGGCTCTTGCCGCTCCCGCCGCAACTCCATATGTAGGAGACTATGGAGCCGTCCGGGTCGTAGCTGGAGGATGCATCGAGATGGACCTGCAGCGGTGACTGACCCTCTGGCGGCGATAGCGAGAGGGAAGCAACGGGAGGTGCCGGGCTGGGGTCCGCCGTAGTGGTATCCGCGCATGCATCCTGGTGCCCGCTCTCTTGCGAAACACCGCCTTCGGACTCGCCGCTATGCGTCTCTTCGCCCCCAGCGGCATCCACTTCCCCATTCTCTGCAGCTTCCGTCTTTGAGGTCTCCGCAACAACCCCTGAGACCCCACAGCCACCCGCGGCCACCTCTTCGCCTGCCATTTTCCTGTCTGCGAACGATGCCGCGGCCTTCGCTTCGCCCGCAGCCGAACCCCCTGACCCGTCCAGGACCGGTGCCCCATCCTCCCCGCCCGTGAAGTAATATGCGAAAGCGATGCTTACCGCCAGCACGAGGGCGAGCAGAAACACGAGGGTCATCCATGCCCGGCGAGCTTTCATGTTCTTCCGGCTATGCGGGAAGAGAGGACCATGCGAACTTGCAGGCAGCGTGTTCCCGTGCGTGCATCCCGCCGCGTCGCAGTTCTTTTGCATCCCGGTTGAATCCTCGGCCCCGGCTGATGCCTCTTTCGCCTGCAGGAGCTCCCGACGCAGGTCGGCGGCGGAAAGGTCTTCTTCTTCCCCGCCGGCAGAACAGCACCTCTCCGCCAGACGGAGGGCAAGAGCTTCCGCGCCGGAGACCCCCGCGTCGACGGCCTCTTCCAGTAAACGCGATATAAGTTTTCCCAGGGCATAAAGATCGGCTGCGGCGCCGGGCGGCATCCCATCCATCACTTCCGGGCTGAAATAATAGAAGTCCGGGGCGGCGACCAGTTCCAGGAGGAAGTGGAAGTAATCCTCTCTGAGCGCAGGGTCCTTAAGGGTAATCCCTTGCCTGGGGCGGTAGAACACGTTGCGGGTGTTGATGAAGAGATGCATAAAACCTGCTTCGTGCAATACCTCCAGTATACCCAGCATCTGCTCGCTTATCTCCACGATCTCCCGGCATGTTACTGGTGCCCCCATACGCAGGTAGTTCTCGAGTGACGGCTCTCCCAGCTCGGGAAAAGCCAGGTAGTATCCGGATTCCTCCTCCAGCAGGCCTCCCTCGAAGGGCATGAGAATACCGCTTATATTTGATTCCTGCGCGAGGTTGACGCTTTTGAGGTAGTCCAGACCCAGGGTTCCCAGTTTGTCGCTTACTTTGACCACTGCCCTCCGTCCCAGCAACGTGTCCTCGACGATGTGCGTGAACGACACACCGTTGCTGCCCTTCGTTTTGATCAAAGCGAATTTCTCAGCGATTATCTCTGCGCCCATATTCCCTCGATCGTTTGATCAGTCCACCGGCTCACAGCATGAGATGAATGCAAGCGCAAGTATTCTAATAAAATATTTATAGATTGTCAACTTAAATAAGTTATATTACTTTAATATTAGTATCCGGGGACTGGGCGAAGCGTGCCCAAAATTATAACACCCTTAACTTGTTTTGGTTACCATTGTTAAGTTTTTTCGTTTTCGAGCGGGAGATGTAAGTTTTGAAAGCCGTTTTCTTCCGCCTCTCTATCAACTTGTTGCATGGAGCCGCAGCACTTTCATGTCCCCGCGTAAAGAGATCTTCTCTTACGGGGGAATCATCTAGTTAACGAGTATTTTGTCCTATATCCGGGGCTGACCCCATTCCGGGACATTTTTGTCCCATGTCCGGGGCTGACCCCGTTGGAGGCCTGAGGGGGTCGGCCTACGCGGCCGAAAAATAGAAGAGTGGCCTCTATACGATCGTGAATGGGGTCCGCGCATACGCAGGCGTCCTGGGAAAAGGAGGCACGTGATGCCTGAACTGGACCTGGGTGGGGCGCTGATAAGCTATTCCGACAGGGGCGCGGGACAGCCCCTTCTCCTCCTGCACGGCTGGATAGGGTCGGGGGCGCTGTGGGACCTGCTGGCACCCTGGCTCTCGGAGCGCTACCGGGTCATCGCCTGTGACCTGCCCGGGCACGCGGACTCCGGCATACCGCAAGGGTTCTCCTTCGACCTGGATGCGTTCTGCCGTTTCGTCGAGGAGCTGCGGGGTTCGCTGCAGCTGCCTTCCCTGCACCTGGTGGGCCACTCCATGGGCGGCAGCATCTGCATGCATTACGCGAGCAGGTATGCGGGCAGGGTGAAGAGCCTGGTGCTCATCGACTCTCCCGCCAGCATCAAGGCGCTGATGTGGCAGGCCAGGATCCCCGTCCTGGACCGCCTGCTCGCACTCATCTACCCCCTGTGGGGGCCGGGCATCGTCACCGCCATGATCAAGTCCTCGGTGCGCCACCCCCGCAGTCTTCCGCCCGATTTCCTGGACGCTGCGGTGGCCCAGGCCTGCCTGGTGAAGAAGGAGGCTCTGGTGAAGACCACGCGCCTCCTGCGCTCCCTGGACCTGGACTCGGAGGTCGCGGGGTTGCAGGCGCCGGTGCTTCTCATCCACGGGGACCGCGACCCCTCGGTGAAGCCCGCCGAGGCACACCGCCTGAAGGATATATTCGAAGACGCCCGCCTGCACGTGGTGCCGGACTGCGGGCACTGCCCCAACTACGAGTACCCGGACCTGGTGGTGGAACTTATTGAGGGGTTCTTGAGCGCGATGTATGGTAATAATATTCATGGGAGGTGACGGCGTGGAGAAGTATGGAAAGATACTGGGCGTGCCGTACGATTTCAGGATGCCCACCCCTGCCAGGATAAAGGAGAGGATGTGGAACCCCGGGGACCCGCGGGTGATCACGCCGCGCGTGTTCGGCGCCGGCTGGACCATCAACTTCGCCACCCTCAAGGAGAAGAACCGCGCGGCCTTCGTAATCGCCCTGGCGGCGACGGCGCTCATCTATATCAACGCCGCACGCAAACTCTACCGCAGGGTGAAGGGTTTCGTATCCAGGTCCGGGGATTGAGCGGTCGTATGACCGGGAAGCGGTCCCGCCGCCGCGCGGGGCGGGCGGGAGCTTCCCCCCATGCGTGCCGCCGCTGAGACAGGAGGAAAGTCGATGGCTTACTGCAACAGGTGCGGGAAGGAACTCGGGGAGGGCGACGCATTCTGCCACGCCTGCGGCGCCCCCGCGGTAAAGCCGGGCGGGGTTAAGCCTACCGGTCCGCCCGCTGCCGGCGGCAAGCCTCCCTCTCTCCCCGTTCCGCCCGCTGCTCCCGCGGCACTGGGGATCTCCCCCGCCGAAGCCGCATCCCCGCCGTACCCCGGCCTGCAGGCGGGCGAGTCCCCCCGCCAGATAGCGGAGCGCAGGGTTAAGCAGAGGGTGGACCTGTGGTGGCACCTCGGCTCCTACGTCATCGTCAACGCCTTCCTCGTCATCGTCTGGGCCGTCACCGGCGCAGGTTATCCCTGGTTCATCTGGGTGATGATCGGCTGGGGCATAGGGATCGTCTTCCACCTCATGCAATACTTTATGACCTCCTACGGCGAATCCAGCAAAGAGCGCATGGTCGTGAGGGAGATGGAGAAACTGCGGGGCAGGCGGGAAGCGGGCGAGGAGCCGCAGGAGCGGGCAGAGGAAGAAACGGGGGGCTAACGCCCCTTTGATGAGCGCCCTGATAGCGTGTATTGAACGCATTTGCGTCTGCCGGAACCCATGCGGGAAGGGGTAAGCGACATGCTTTGTGAGAACTGTGGTAAAGAGGCCAAGCAGGGGGACGTCTTCTGCCGCGGGTGCGGGGCAAGGCTGGGCGCAGAGATGGAGCCAGCCCCGCCAGCTGGCGAGGAGGAGACGGCCGCCGCGGAGGCCGGAA
Organism: uncultured Actinomycetota bacterium; assembly: GCA_964529285.1. Taxonomy (GTDB): domain Bacteria; phylum Actinomycetota; class Geothermincolia; order Geothermincolales; family RBG-13-55-18; genus SURF-21. The sequence continues at coordinate 27,708 of CAZGWK010000017.1, read as the reverse complement.
TCCCTCCTCTGCCCTATCCCCCGCCGCCCGCTCCCCCACGCCGGGCGGCCGGGACCAACCCCTGGGCGGTGGCCTCCCTCGTCCTGGGCATCCTCTCCTTCATGTGTCTGCCCTTCATCGCGGCGATCGCGGCCATCGTCTTCGGCGCCGTCGCCAGGGGCGGCATCAAGCGTTCCGGGGGCGAGGCGGGCGGCTCGGGGATGGCCACGGCCGGCATCGTGCTGGGCATCGTCAACCTCGCCATCCTGATCCTGTTCGCGGCCTTCATGGTGCCCTGGACCATCGTCAACATCGGCAGGACCGAGACCGTGACCAGGACGGTGGCCGCGCAGGGGGCGGAAAGCGTAAATGCGACCCTGGAGATCGACTCGGGCAGCCTGCGGGTGGGGGGCGGGGCGGCCGATATGTTCAGGGGCACCTTCACCTACAACGTGAAGAGATGGGAACCCGAGATAAGCTACGGGGTGCGGCAGGGCGTAGGCGAGCTCAGCGTAAGGCAGGGCGGCGACTGGTGGTTCCCGGCCTTCTGGTTCATACGCAACGAATGGGACGTTTCTTTCTCGGGCAGCGTCCCCCTGGACCTGTCGGCCCGGCTTTCCAGCGGGGAAGGGGATTTCGACCTCGGGGACCTCGCGCTGCTCACCTTCAGCGTGGAGGCGAGTTCGGGCGGCGTCCGTGCCGACCTCTCTGGCGACCTGCCCGATCTGCGGCTCATCGGCATAGATACGAGCAGCGGCGACATAGACCTCGACCTGACCGGCAGGTACCAGACCTACATCCAGATGGACATCGATAACTCCAGCGGCGATATCGACGTCGACCTGCGCGGAGACTGGGAGGGCACCCTGGACGCGGACATCAAGAGCAGCTCGGGGGACCTCACCATCAACGTACCGCGGGACGTGGGAGTGCGCGTGAGGGCCAGGACCCGCTCCGGGGAAGTCAACGCCCCCGGCATGAAGGTGGACTCAGAGGGCGGCGAGGGCACCGTCTACGTGAACGGCGCTTTCCGGCGCGCGGTGATAACCCTGCAGATCGACGTGGACACATCCAGCGGGGATATCACCTTATTGCTGGAGGATTGAACTTACAGGGGAAATTCCTCGAAGCGGTCCTGGGCGGCCTTGCATACGGGACACACCTTGGGCGGGCTTTCCCTCGCGGCCAGGTAACCGCACACCTTGCAGCGCCAGACGGGAAGGGACGGCCCCGCTCGCGATGGGAACTCCTCGAAGCGGTCCTGGGCGGCCTTGCATACGGGACACACCTTGGGCGGGCTTTCCCTCGCGGCCAGGTAACCGCACACCTTGCAGCGCCAGACGGGTAGAACTTTCTTGCCCCGCGCCGTGGGGGCCGGCGCCGCGGCCTCTTCCTCCCTTATCCTCTCCAGCTCCTCGGGATCGGGCCTTCTCTCCGGTATCTGTCCCTCTATCTTTTTCTCGCCTTCCAGGACCTCCTGGGTTACGTACAGCGCTCAGTAGCACTGGTCGTACTCTTCCAGGTCGGCATCGCGGTAGTCGCAGGGGCAGATTATGTCCAGGTCCTTCTCCCTCTCCCCCTCGCCCATGCGGCAGGGGCAGAGCATGTAACCATACCTCTTCAGGTTGGTGTTGAGGCCCTCGACCAGGATAAGCGTGGATTCGCGGTCGGGGTTGAGGTGATACCCCATCGCCTCCGCCTCCTCGTCCAGGCGGGCGTACAGGTCGAGTATCTCCTGAGGGTAATCGTCGCTCAAAGCAGCGTCTCCCTATATTTGTCCTCGTTGAAGCCGGCGATGATCTCTTCGTCGTTCACCACGAGGGTAGGGAAGGTCTTGCGCGGGTTGCGCGACTTGACCTCCTCGAAGACCTCCTTCTGGGCATCTCCCTCCAGCAAGTCCACGTACACGTAGCGGTAATTGAGGTTGTTCTCGTCCAGAAACGTCCGCGCCTTGCGGCACCATCCGCACGTCGACAGCGCGAAGAGGATCAGGTCCCGCTCTCCGTCCTCTCCTTCGACTACTTCAAGGTATTCCTCGTACATCTCAATCTCCTTTCCCCAACCCCCTTACTTCACCAGCTCATTATTCCCGCAGCAGGAGGGTGTAAACATCGTCATCCAAGCTGCCCGATATCTTATCCGCCGTCCCGCTGAGCGCCCTTAAGCCGTATGCCCATACGGCCTTCTTCCCGCCTACCGGCCCGGCGGAGAGTATGCGGACGGCCCGGCGGGGGTCGAGGTCAGAAGGCGGCGATAATGTGCTTTCCGCCGCGCTGCGAGAGAGCCGTACTGGCACAATAATATCGGATACTGTTAATGACTATATGGATATTATAGGTTATTATATTTAAAATTCCTGTAAATGGGGGTTTAAACCGCTGCCGCTTTCGTAGTACAATTTTAGTCGTAAGTAAGTTACTGTTCCTGACTATATAGTCATTAATGGTTACCAAAGGGGGTAATAATGGGCGAGCTACAGCGGAAGCTAGGCGCCATGGCCGGAAAGATGGCCAACAACAAGGACCTTATCTCCGGCATGGTGTCGGCAGTCGATCCCAAGGTCGTAGCCGAGGCGGTCAACGACAACAAGGACCTTCTGATCAAGACGATGTCCTATCTCGACCCCGAGATACTGGCGGGCATCATCAACAGCAATCCGGACTTCATGGCCAAAGTGATGAGGAGCCTCGACGCCTCCGCGATCGCCAAGGCCATGAACAAGAACCAGCGCTTCGTCACCCAGCTCATCGAGAACACTGACCCCAACGTCTTCTCGCGCTCGGTGAACGTGGTCTTCAACAAGATGCGCAAGGCCACTTACCGTCCCGGCCTCACGGTCACGGAGGACGCTTAGCGGGGCGGAGCAGGCGCGTAAAGCTCCACTGCGAAGCGCCCCACTTCAGGAAATCCAGCGGGCGGCATGGAGATACAGCCGTGCCGCCCCTTCACGACCCCGCAGACCCATCGCGGTCAACAGGTTGCCGCATTGGTGATAGTATTTAAGGACCATAAGACATCGACACGGGACAGGTGACGCAATGGCTCCGCATATCCTGGAAAGCTATCGGCCTCTATTCAACCCCTCGAGCATCGCCGTCGTCGGAGCGACGGACAACGCCTTCAAACTGGGTTTCCATTCCCTGGCCGCGGTTACCTCCGCCGGTTTCGCGGGCGAGGTATACCCCGTCAACCCCAAGGCCGGGGAGAGCATACAGGGCCTGCGCGCCTACCGCTCCATATCCGAGCTGCCTCGAGGTGTCGACCTCTTCGTTTACGCTATTCCCGAAAGACAGGTGATACCATCCGTGCGCGAGGCGGTGGAGATGGGGGGCAGGGCCGGAGTGATATTCGCGGGCGGCTTCCGGGAGACGGGTCGGGAGGGCAGGCGGCTGCAGGAAGAGCTCATCGCCATAGCGGATGCGGGCGGGATGAAGCTCATCGGCCCCAACTGCATAGGGATAGTCAACAAGCAGGCGGGCGTGAACGCCACCTTCGCAAGCCCCCTGGCCTGGTTCCCGGAGGGCAACGTATCCGTGGTCAGCCAGAGCGGCGGCATGGGCAACAGCATCCTCAACGAGATCATGGACGAGCAGGTGGGGATCTCCAAGTTCGTAAGTATCGGAAACCGCGCCAACGTGGAGTTCGCGGACATGGTGGAGTACCTCTCCGCAGACCCCGATACCGGCGTGATCTGCCTGTTCATAGAGGGGTTGGACGACGGCGCCGCATTCCTCGAGAAGGCGCGGCGGGCTTCGCGCCGCAAGCCCATCCTGGTCTATACGCGCGGCTATACGGAGAGCTCCTCCAGGACCGCCCTCTCCCATACCGGTTCCGCTGCCAGCTCAGAGGCCGTCTACCACGGCGCCTTCCGCCAGGCGGGCCTGCTGCAGGTGCACTCCAGCTCCGAGCTGGCGGCTGCCGCCAAGGCGGTCTCCATGGGTGCCCGGCTGGAGGGCGACGGCGTCTTCGTATCCACCCATTCCGCCGGGCCGGTGGTGGCCATCTGCGACATCTGCGAGAGGGGAGGCCTGCGCTTCCCTCCCCTGCGGGCGGATACGGCCGGGGCCATAGCGGAGTTCATCCCCGAGCATGCCGTTGCGGCCAATCCGCTGGACATGTTCGCATTCGCCTGGACGGATACGTCCCTCTACCTGAGGGCTACCGACCTGGCCCTGGCGCAGGACGACGTCCACTGCGCGATCGCCGTTTTCGTCACCGGCGGTGGAGCCGGTCCCATGTTCCCGTCACGCGATTATGCCGAGATCGGGCGCAAACACGGCAAACCGGTATTCATCTGCCTCATCACCCCCTGCGCCCTGGTGCAGGACATCGCGGACGCCCAGAAGGAAGGGGCGGTCGCCTGGAGCTCCCCCGAGAAGACGGGAAAAGCCCTGGTCGACCTGTACCGCCTCAGCCGGCTGGAAGATAACGGGAATGCCGGGGGAGACGTGAGCGGATGAGAACCGTCCGGCCGGTAGCACTACCGCCTCAAACTGGTTACAATTGTTGGCGGTGATGAGTATGCCAAAATTCGGATTGAGCAAGCGCGACATGAAGAGGTTGGAGAGGGAACGCGACATCGATGCCATCGTCGAGTTTCTCTACGACGAGGACGACAAGGTTGTCTTCGAGGCCATCGAAGCCCTTACCCGCATAGGGGACCCTCGGGGGATAGAGGCCATGATGGCGCTGGTCGCTAACGCGGCCACCAGCGACCTCATCCGCGCCAAGGCCTGGCTTGCCCTGGACGTGGGCATAGAACGCGAGTCGAAGAAACGCACCGACTGGAGATAGGCTGACCCTCATATCATGGAAGGACCCGAATACCCCAGACTGCGGCGCCTGGAAGCCGTACCGGCCAAGCAGCAGGGCCAGGACGTGATAGCCCTGCGGGACCCTGAGGGCTACGTCAGAAACCTGGTCGGGCTGCCGCCCCCCATCTATTACATCGCCGCGCTCTGCGACGGCACCCGCTCGCTGCGCGACCTGCAGGCTGCCTACGTGAGGCGCTTCGGCGATATCATAACCAGCGACCAGGTGGCGGCCATAATGCGCGAACTCGACGGCAAGCTCCTCCTGGACAGCGACACCTTCCGCGCCTACAAGAGGCGCATGGACGAGGAATACCTCTCCCTGCCCAACCGCCCCATGATCAGCGCCGGCAGCGGTTATGCGGCCGACCCGCGTGCGCTGGTGCAGGAGATAAGGACGATGCTGGAAGAGGGTGGGGAGCCGCACGCGCTGGCCGGCATGCCGGCGGGCGTAGTCGCTCCCCATATCGACCTGGAACGCGGGCGGGAATGCTACGGCAAGCTCTATTCCGCTCTCATCCCGACCTTTACGCCGGGCCAGGAACTGCTGGTCGTGGTGTTGGGGACCTGCCACGGCGAGATGGAAGGCCCGTTCGCGCTCACGCGCAAGAACTACCTCACCCCCTTCGGGTTGGTGGAGACCGACGCCGGGCTGGCGGAGGGCCTCGCACAGGCGGCGGGCATGGACGGCCTGGGAGACGAGCTGTCACACCGTTCCGAGCACTCCATCGAAGTGCAGCTTCCCCTGCTCAGCGTGGTCCTGGGCGGGCCGGACCGCTTCCGGCTGCTGCCCGTAACCTGCAACTCTTATCATGGCTATATAGAGAGCGGCATGTCGCCGGGCGAGGTGCCGGAGATCAGCTCGTTCATCACCGCCCTGCAGGGGCTGCTCTCCGCCATGGAGGAAAAAGTGCTCCTCATGGCCTCCGCCGACCTCGCCCACGTAGGCCGCCGCTTCGGAAGCCTCCTGCCGCTGGACGCGGTATTGCTCTCCTCCACCATCGCCAAGGACAAGGAGATGCTGGATAAGGTAAAAGGGGGAGACGCGGAGGGTTTCTATTCCTATATCGCCTCTGAAAAGGACGCGCGGCATATCTGCGGCCTGCCGCCCATCTATACCCTGACCAAGGCCCTGGGCGGCCGCCGCAGCGAGCTTATCGACCACGGTCACTGGTACGACTCGAACGAGGGGTCGGCCGTGACCTTCGCCGGCCTGGTATTTCCCCGCTAGTAAAGACCCGCCTTGTCCTCAGGACGAAAGAAAGACCCGCACGCATGGCTTCACCTGCAAGTCACAGGCCGGTCGATCCGAACCCTCCCTCGCCCCTGGCCGTATCGTCCAGTTCCTCGACCACTCGTACCCGGGCCTCTTCCACTTTCTGGATGACCATCTGGGCGATGCGGTCGCCCTTCCTGACCTGAAAGGTCTCTTCGCCCAGGTTGACCAGGATCACCTTCACCTCCCCGCGGTAGTGACAGTCGATAAGCCCCGGGGTGTTTACGATGCTGATGCCGCTGCGCACCGCCAGGCCGCTGCGCGGCTGCACGAAGGCGGCGTGCCCCGCGGGCAGGGCCATGGCGAAGCCGGTGCTCACCAGGGCACGCTGTCCCGGCTCCAGGTCCACATCCTCGGCACTGCATATATCGAGCCCGGCATCGCCAGGATGAGCGTAAGTGGGGACGGATACGGAGGGGTCGAGCCGGCGTATGCGCAGGGTTGCACCATCTTCCCGTGCACTCTCCAGGCACTGCATCTCCAGTAATGGCACGATGTCGTATACACCCAGGCGCTGCCATATCGCGTTCACTTCCTCCGCCAGGCCCCCGGGGGCCAGCTTCTTCTCCATCAGGACGCCCTTCAGCTCCAATCGGAAACGCCTGCCGGGAAGGAACTCATAATCTATGCGGTATCTTCCGGAGCCTGCCTCTTCGTAACCATTCTCCTCCAGGTCGAACGGCTCCACCTCGTAGTGCAGGATCTTCGGGCCTTTTATGAGTACCTGCACGGAATCGTGCGCGAGGAAGATGCGCGGCGGGGCCAGGCGATAGAAACAGGGAAGGAAGATAGCTGCGGGATGAGATTCGAGTATCTCCGTAACCCTCTCCATAACCCGTATGAATCCTAAGCCTGTCTCCTGTTCCGAGTTCAATCTGCCTCCAGCTCCCGAATAGTTATCGCTGAAAGAATATTATATAGCAGCCAGGCGTCATCGGCCCGGGGTTCTGGCTTTGCATGGGGTCTGATTCTACGTCTTGCGCCGCCAGGTGCAAGATGTCAATGCCTGACCCATTTCGCTGACGCCATCTGAGCGCAGCGCGCGAAACGCGCGTCAACCCTTAATCGCCAAGTCTTACCTGCAGGTGCAAGATGTCAATGCCTGACCCATTTCGCTGACGCCATCTGAGCGCAGCGCGCGAAACGCGCGTCAACCCTTAATCGCCAAGTCTTACCTGCAGGTGCAAGATGTCAATGCCTGACCCCCATAAACGCGAGCCTGTATGACGTTGAGGCCTGACCCTCAATGTTGATAATGGAGGGCTGACCCCCGTCAGTCTTCCAGCAGGGCCACGGCGCGTATCCATCCGGCGCTGGCTTTCTTTATCTTGACGGGAAAGCAGAAGAAGGTGAAACCGTAGGGCGGAAGCTTATCCAGGTTGGTCAGTTTCTCGATGTGGCAGTATCCCTTCTCGATGGAGGCGAAGTGCCCCTCCCAGATGAGCGAGGCGTCCCCGGTCTCCTCGAAGTCCCTGGCTATCAAAGGCAGGGGACGGTCCCACGACCAGGCGTCGGTGCCGGTCACCTTGACCCCGCGTTCGAGAAGCCACATGGTGGCCTCCTTGCCCATGCCGCAACCCTTGACGAGGTATTCCGGCTTGCCCCAGTACTCGTCCGCCCCGGTCATCACGAGGACGATGTCCCCGGCCTTGAGCTCGTATGCCATCTTCTCGAAGGCTTTCTCCATATCCGCGGCCATGACGCGGTACCCGTCGGGAAAGTGGCGGAAATCGAGGACGACGCCGGGGCCCATGCACCACTCCAGGGGCACTTCCTCTATGGTGAAAGCCGGCCTGCCCCTGTCCATGGTGGGATGGTAATGCCAGGGGGCATCGAGGTGGGTGCCGGAATGGGTGGCCAGGGTCAGTATCTCCACCGCCCATCCCAGTCCCCCCGGCAGGTCCTTCTCTGGGTCTATGCCGGGGAAGAACTCCGCCATGGACGCGGCACCGGCCTCGTGCTCCATGTACATTATCCTGGGTATCATGGCCGGAGGGTCGGAGGGAAGGCCG
>CAZGWK010000017.1:0-19530 GCA_964529285.1 uncultured Actinomycetota bacterium | reverse complement strand
AAGGCCGCCGGGGGCGACATTAACGGAAAATTAACAGGCCCCAAACCCCTCGTTAACATCTCTCTCATATAAAAGAGCCAGGTAAACGATGGGGAGTATGTTTCGAGCAGGAGGAAAGGATGAAAGAGAAGCATAAAAAGGCGGGCTGGACCAGCGGGAAGATACTCGCCGTGGTCATACCCATCTGCCTGGCACTCGCGGCGGTTGCGGTCATCATGACCCTCGCGCTCGGCGACGGAGAGGAAACGGACGGAGCGAGCGGTACGGTCAGCGAAGAGGAGATGGTGGAGACGTACGAGGAGATCAAGGAAGAGGCCGAGGCGGCCTTGAGCGAGATGGAGGACATCGCATCGCAAGAAGCGGCAACGGACCCGGAGGTGTACGAGCAGGAACTCGAGGAGGCGATGACCCTGTACAAGCAGCTGCTGGCGGACCTGGAGGACGCGGCCGAAGCCGTAGTGGAAGTAAGCGAGGAATACGCGGAGCTCTACGCTTACATCTACGAATACTACGACTATCTATACGACATCACCGGGCAGGCAATGGACGAGTTGGAGTATCTCCTCTCCCTCGTGCCTACCATGCAGGAGCTGCAGCAGTTGGACGGCTGGATGGAGAGACTGGAACAACTGCCGGCAGGGGGAAGAAACGCGGACCTGGTCGAGCAGGTCGACCAGGCCGTGCAGAGAGCCGTCTCCAACCTGGAGAAAGCGACTGTCCCGGACACGCTGAGCTCTTACGGCTCCGAGATGCAGTCCCTGGCGCAGCAGCTGGATTCGCTTTCCGGGCAGATCGCACAGGGCATGGCCGGCGGCAGCGGAGAAAGCCTCAGCTCCCTCGCGGACCAGATGAGCGCCGCCTTAACCGCCACGCAGCAGCAGCTCTCGGCGACCGTCGACTCCCTCGTTTCCGGTTACACCTCTCTGCTCTCACAGCTGGAGGCGTCCGTACGGGGAGAATTGCCTTAGGCGAGACCGGAACGGGGTCGAGTTTTCATCCCGACCCCGTTCACGATTCCGCCTTTGTGATTTCGTGAAGCTCAATGCTTGATACGCATGACTCATTCGTTAAAGTGGCTGCGCATATGCATGGATGCGATTCAATCCAGCGAAGGTCTCTAGTCGCTTAACCGGCTATCTCGACGATCAGGTCGCCGTCGGGTTCGATGCTCCAGGCGTGCCTGCCGCGCCTTCCGGTAACCAGCTCGAATACAGCCAGGGCGAGTCCGATGATGTACCCCGGTATCGAGGGGTTGGACATGCGCATGATCATCCTGTCCTCGCCCATCTCCAGGCTGGTGACCAGGCCCAGACCGCGTATGGCGGCAAGATAACGCAGTCCCTCGTAGCCGCTGCTCGCTTCCTCCACGCTCAATGCCGCAAGGGCGTTCTCCCGCTCCACCTCGATGATGGCATCGATCACGCGGTCTCCCAGCTCGTGTGCGAGCTCGTCGAAGACGGCCAGCATGCCCGCGGTCCCGAAGAAGGCCAGCCTGCGGCCGCTGCGGTTGTCCCGTATGAGCCCCGCCACCAGGTCCCAGGTGAACTCCTTCATCTCCAGCGGTGTGCCGCAACCCGGGCAGAGCGCGAACTCCATGTCCCCCGGCTTCCCCGCTATCTCCTCCTTGAGGACGAAGGATTCGTCCTCCAGGCGCTCCTCCCGCATGGTGACGTCAACCTGGTGGCGCCGGGAATCGAGGGCCTGCCAGGTTATGGACGCCCAGCGCTTTTCCAGGACCTCGGCGGCACCCTTGAAGTCACCGCAGAAGAAGGGCAGCGAGTAGGGGTCCTCTATGTACACGGTGACCCTCTCGGGCCTCCCGTGGCGCGGGTACTGGCCGCCCACGGTTATCTTGCCGTAGCCCATGACCAGGCCCTGCGACTCGATGGTCCTGATCATGGAGCGGTAGCCGATGAAACGGGCCAGGAAGCTCACCCCCCCGGGCAGGGTGCGGTGAAGGAACGCGCGCGTGGCGCGGCTCTTGGAGTCGATGACCACCTCCCAGATGTGCTCGGTCGTGACGCCGAGGATCTCCGAAAGACGTTTCCAGAGCCTGTCCAGGTTGTCCGACTCGAAGAAGATCAAACGGTGTCTGGGATCGCCCCTCTGGGTGATGGTCCCGTTGGCGTTCCAGTTCAGGTTGCGCGCGATGCCCAGGGGAACGCCGCATTCCCCGCAGGTCCTGGTGACTTTCATGGCCGCATACCCCCAAATCAGATCCTACATGACTCGATACCGCGCGAGCTTACCCCTATAAACCTCCGCATTATCGCCGCAAAACCCGGCTTTGGCCGGAGGTGTTCGCATCCGGCCCCGGACCTTGCCCTCACGCCCCGATATATGCCTTCTTTACTTCCTCGTTACCGGCAAGCTCCTCGGACCTGCCCTCCAGCACTATACGCCCGTTCTCCATGACGTAACCCCGCGTGGATATCTCCAGGGCCATCCTGGCGTTCTGTTCCGACAGGAAAACGGTGACCCCGTGCCTGTTGATGTCCTGGATGGTCTCCATGATCCTGGATACGATGAGCGGCGCCAGCCCGAGCGAGGGCTCGTCCAGGAGGAGCAGCCTGGGCCTGTTCATCATGGCCCTGCCGATGGCCAGCATCTGCTGCTCACCGCCGGAGAGGGTGCCCGCATCCTGTTCGCTGCGCTCGCTGAGGATGGGGAAGAGTTCGTAGACCTCCTTCAGCACCGCGGCTATATCGGCTTTCTCCCTGTAGCGGGTATAGGCGCCCATCATGAGGTTCTTCCTCACCGAGAGGCGCGGGAACAGCTTGCGGCCCTCGGGACAGAGCGAGACGCCCAAGCGCACTATCTTGTCCGCGCCTTTCCTGCTGATAGTCTCTCCCTCGAAGTCGATCGTACCCCGTGTCGGCCTTATCAACCCGCTTATGGTCTTGAAAAGCGTGGACTTTCCGGCGCCGTTGGCGCCCAGCATGCATATGAGCTCGCCCGCGGCGATGTCCAGGGAAACCCTGTTTATCACTTCGTGCTTCCCTATGGAGCAATGTACTTCCCGTAGCTCAAGCAATGCACTCACCCAGATATGCTTCTACCACCGCGGGGTCGTCGCACACCCTCTGCGGTTCTCCCTCCGCTATCTTCACCCCGAAGTTCAGGGCCACGATAAGGTCGGCAAGGCTCATGATCATGCGCATCTTGTGCTCGATGACGCAGACCGTGATGCCCTTGGAGCGAATGCGGTCGATAAGCGCGATGATGTTGTCCGTCTCGCCCATGCCCACGCCGCCCGTGGGCTCGTCCAGGAGGAGCAGCCTGGGATCTCCCATCAGGGCCACGCCTATGGCCAGCCTCTTCTGCGCTTCCTGGGGTATGGAGCCCGCCGGACTATTGGCATATTCTCCCAGCCCCGTGAACTCGAGCACCTCCATCACCTTGGCGGTGGTCTCCTTCTTCTCGCGCCGCGAGCGCGGGGTATGCAGAATGGCGTCCCAGAGGCCCGAACGCGTGCGCATGCGGCGGCCGATGACCAGGTTGACGTAGAGCGGCAGCTCCTCGAAGAGGGCGGTTGTCTGGAAGGTGCGCGCGATGCCTTCCCGGGCGACGTTGTAGGGAGTCCAGCCGGTTATGTCCTTCTCCATGAAGATGACCTTTCCCGAGGTGGGCGGGATGGTGCCTCCGATGAGGTTGAAGAGGGTGCTCTTCCCCGCGCCATTGGGGCCGATGATGCCCACGATGTTGCCCTCCGGCACCTCGAAGTCCACCTTGTTCACGGCAACCAGGCCGCCGAACAACCTCGTCAGTCCCTCCACGCGCAGCAGTGTCACTCCAGCACCTCTTCCGTCTTTCTCTTATTGTATCTCGTCTTGAGCCATTCCCAGAACTGCTTGACTCCCCCCACTATGCCCCGCGGCATATAGATTATTACGACGACCATTATGAAGCCGAAGATGAGGTAGCGGAACTCCTCGATACCCTCTATGCCTATCTTCTTCATGTAGTCCAGCAGCCAGTACAGGCCTACGGTCCCGATCACCGGTCCGGACAGGGTAGCCGCCCCCCCGATAAGCAGATAGATGAGGATATAGAAGGAATACAGGTAGGTCGTAATGGTGGGGTCCAACTGGCCGTTCTCCAGGGCCAGCATCGAGCCCGCCAGCCCCACGAAGAAACAGCTCACCACGAAGGAGACCAGCTTGTTGCGGAAGGAGTTGATCCCCACCGCCTCCGCCAGGTTCTCGTTGCTGCGAATGGACATGAAGGTGACCCCCAGCAGAGACTTCACGATGAAACGCATGATGATCAGGGTCAGGACAAGACAGCCGAGCACGAAATAGTAACGCGCCCATCTCTCGGTGAGGAAACTCGGACGCGGCACCACCTGTCCCTGTATCCCCCCGGACAGCCAGTTCCAGTTCTCGAAGACCTTGTACACTATGACGTTGAAACACAAGGTGACGATGGCGAAATAAGGGCCTTTGGTGCGCAGGGAGGGCAGGCCGATGAGCAGCCCGATGAACGCCGTTAACAGGCAGGCCAGCGGCAGGGCCAGCCAGAAGTTCAGACCGGCCCGCTGGGCCAGGATGCCGAAAGAGTATGCCCCGATGCCCATGAGAGCCCCGTGGGCCAGGGAAGCCTGCCCGGTGTAGCCGAGGATGAGGTTGAGGCTGAGCGTGGCGATGGCCCAGGCCATGGCCAGGGTCATGATGCGCATCTGGTACTTGTCTATGCCTATGGCCTTAAGCCAGGGAAATGCGGCTGCCAGCCCCAGGAGCAATACGTATATCGCGGGTTTGGTGATCTTCTTCACCGTCATTCCCTCCCCCGGAAGAGGCCGGTGGGCCTTATCGCCAGTATTGTGATGAGCACCGCGAAGGCGAAGACGTCCTTGTAAGCGGAAGAGATGTAGGCGATGGCCATGGCCTCCATGATCCCCAGGAGATAGCCGCCGACGATGGCACCCTTGATGCTGCCCAGGCCGCCTATGACCACGATGACGAAGGCCTTGAGGATGAGCACGCTCCCCATCTCGGGAGAGATAAAGGCAAGCGGCGCCATGAGCACCGCGGCGGCGGCGGCCAGTGCGGTGGCGATGGCGAAGGTGAGCGCGGAGATGCGGTTTACGTTGATGCCCACCAGGGAGGCTCCCTCGCGGTCCTGGGCCACTGCCTCGATGGCCGTGCCCAGGCGCGTGCGCTTGATGAACAGCTGCAGGAGCACGATGAGCACGATGGCTCCGATGATGACGATAAAGCGTTGCGCCTCCATGCTGATGCCCGCGAACTGCAGGGTCGTGTCGATGGGCTTGGGGACGCTGAGAGCCTGGGGTTGGATGCCGCGGACCAGGGTCTCCAGCATGAGGATGAGACCGATGGCGGCGATGAAAGTGTTTATGTGCGGCTGCCCGCGCAGGGGCCTGTAGACCAGTCTCTCGACCACCACCCCCCCGACGGCGAGCGCCGCCATGCAGATGACGAAAGCGATCCAGTAATTGATGCCTCCCAGGACCATGACGATGTAGAGCAGGTAGGCACCGATCATGTAGAGATGGCCGTGGGCGAAATGCGAGATGTCCAGGATACCGAAGATCAAGGTCAGGCCGAGGGCCACCATGACGTACTGGCTGCCCAACTGGATGCCTATGACCAGCTGGTTCAAGAAAAAGGACAACTGCCTCTCCCTTTAGGGTCCGACCGCCTTACGAAGTGATTTGTTTTTATTGACTCGTCACCGCAACGCTAATAATTTAGCGTTATTCCCCCGAAAAAAGGGAAAACCTGCGGGGTCGTTTCCCGCATCTTGCATGTAGAACAAACGGTGCCCACCGCTGGACCCAAGTCCCGGCCCCTTCCATTTTGCGTGAGGACAGCCTTGATCAGGCGGGGAGCCCCCATTCGGGGGCTCCCTTTATTCTCATTCTCCTATGCTTATCCTTGTGGTTTAAGCGGTCCCTGCTGTTACTTCCACCATTCGATGGGTTCCATCTCCACGAACACGCCTCCCTCTACCATGGTAGCGGTCCCCGGCATCAACAAGGCCCCCGTGGTGTCGTCGAATCCCTCGAAGCCGACGGGATATTCCGCGCCGTCCAGCACCGCGATCCCGCTCTCGGCGAAGGCGGCCCTGATGGCGGCGACGTCATCCACGCTCTGCGCCGCCTCCATGGCCCTGGCCAGGATCATCATCCCGGAATAAGCAATGGCGCTCTCCCAGGTCGTCCTCTCGCCGCCGTACTCGGCAACGTATTCGTCGTTGAATTCCTCGAGAGCGGGCCACAGGTCGTAGGCGTCCTCGACGGGCAGCACGCCGATGGCACCCTCCAGCTTCTCCATGCCCGTGGTATCGGAGATGAAGTCCAGCTTTGCCTGGTCGATGACGATGAAGCCGCCCTCGAAACCGAGGCCCCTTGCCTGGTCGATCACCAGTGCTGTCGGGTCCGAAGGACCGCCGCAGAAGATGACGTCGGGGTTGGCTGCCAGCACCGTGGTCAGGTAGGGCGTGAAGTCCGACTCCGTGTAGTAGCTGGCCGGCGCCTTGGCGACCACCTCGCCTCCCGCGCCGGTCCAGGCCTCCTCGAAGGTGGACCCCCACAGCTCTCCGTAAGCCCCGGTGGTCTGCAGCATGCCCAGCCTCATCCATCCATTGCCCATGGCCAGGGTTATCCACTCGGGTACATAGGAAGCAAACGGCGGCGGCATGGTTACCATGTACTTGTTTATCTTCTGCGTGTACAGCGGCACGCTGGTGTAGGCCATCATCAGGAATTCCTCGCCCGGCGTCTCGTTGATGCCGATGAGCGGCTGGATAGAGGTGGCGACCGGGTCGAAGATCACCTGTATATCTTCCTCGAGAATGAAACGCTGGGCGTTGGAGAGGGCCGGCTCCGGCGTCGCCTCGTCATCGGCGGCGAGCAACTCGAAGACATATGTGGTGTCTCCGATGGTTATGCCCCCATCCTCATTTATGTCGTCGATGGCCATCTGGATCCCGGCCTGGATATCCTGCCCGTAGGCCGCCGCGACCCCGCTGAGAGGAGCGGTAAGGCCTATCTTCTTCATCTCCTTGGCGCCGTCCTCTCCTCCGTCCCCTTCGCCGCAAGAGGCGAAGCCCAGGGTCAGCATGAGCAAAGCCACGACCAGAGCGATGATCGTCTTTAAACGCATGTTCCTCAACCCCCCTATCTTCAGTATCTTCCTACCCTACATACCGTCCTCAAGTGATCATCTCATCCAAAAAAATACGGGATAAGGTAGACCCTCTGGCTCAGGGAGCTTGGCAAGTGTGCCCGGCTGCTTATGATGTTACCCGCTTTGACGGTATATCTGCGTGGATAAAATTATGGGTTGAACTGGTTCGACTGGCTGCAAGAGTGTTTTGGTGCCGCTCGTGCGCTCCCATTGCAATGAAACCCGCATCACCTCCCCCGCCGCAAGATTCGCCAGCGATGCCTTTTCTACCCAGGTTATGGCTTCTTAATAACCACTATCGCAATCAGTATACCAATGCGCTATCCCGCAATCAATCCGGCCACAACCGACAGATGAAGTAATCATAGAGTAAACTTGTCTTATGTAATGTTTCTTGCCGCGTTACGGTTATCCTTTCGCGCGACTTCGGGGTTTTTATCTCCCGATACCCCAGTCCAGCATCCGGGGGCGGGCTTTTCCGGCTTGGCTCGATTCGGAGTTTCAGCGGTGCATAACGAAGGTACCCTGCTGTGCGTAGGGCGCGTACGGCTCGCCTTGCGGCTCGGCGGTGAAATCGCCGTTTATCTCCAGCAAGCGGTCGCCTACGGTCCCGGCGAGCTCTATGCGCACGGGTATCAGTACCTGGCTGGAAGCCATCTTCAGCATCACCTGCAGCGACGCGGCGAAGGAGGGGTTTCCTTTTTCCCAGGAGTAAGAACTCGCGGCGATCTCGAACACCTGGGCATAGTCCTGTGGCGATGATACGGTGCCGTCCTCTTCCAGAAAGATGTGACAGTTGGCGAGGCCGTAGGCGGATCCCGACATGTCCAGGACCCAGTGGCCGCAGATATCCTCGTAGCCGCCCGGCGGGTTATCCGGGGTTTCCGTCACGGGATCCGGGAAATCCACTACCACGCCGGGCGTTCGCCCTCCCGCTCCCGGGGTTATGGTGAGGCTCTCCGCACCGGATTGTGCCGGTGGTTCCGGCTGCTGCCCGGCTTCCGGCGGCTGCTGCTCTGATCCCGGCTCCTCCTCGGCGACGGGCAACAGGGTATCCTGCTCCGCCGCCTCGGCCTGGTCGTCGTCGCTCCGCGAGGAGGGGATGACCACCACCATGAGCAGCACCAGCGCGGCAGCCAGGGCGGCCGCGCACGCAAGAATCCAAAGCTTGCGCCCTCTCCAGCGCCCCTTGAAGGTAAACTGCTGCCCCGTATCTTCTTCCATGACTTCCCCCGCAAGGCGGCCTCGGGTTTGTCTCCTGCCCCTATACCTAGCCTATCATATACAATCTCATGGGCAATCTACCGAACGAACACGTGCCAGGTCTCCGGCGTGAGCGGGCCGTAGAGGAATCCCATAGTCTCTTCATCACGCAAAAGACCTGGCACCGCCGCACCTCGCTTCGCTCGGCACTGTCGCTTACGCGATGCATACTGTCGTGCGTTAATCTATGTCCGTGAGTTTCTTGACGTAGTCTACTTTCTCGTCCAGGTCGGCCATACGGTAGATCATGATGCGCTGCGCCTGGGGCGAGCCCGCCCCGTGGATGCTCTCGGTGAGGTAGGCGGCGGCTCCGGCACCTATGGTCATGTTCTCGATATACTTGAGTACCTTGATGCGTTCCAAGGTGGGGATGTCTCCGGAGCCCTTGAGGTACTTCTCCAGGTACGGAGCGATCTCGGGGTTCTCGAAGTCCTTCTGCGAGGGCATGGTCGCCACTATGCCGCCAGCGATGTCCTGCAGGAGACGCGCTATCTCGAAAGGATAGCGGGTCACGTTGTGTTTGCACACGTTGGCCAGCAGAGTATCGACCATGTAGCAGCCGGACGACGTGGCCTTGCCCTGGGAACTGCAGGCGATACCGCAGGAGAATATACTCTCGTTGAGGTGGACCATCTCGGTGATCTTGTCCCTGATGTGGCTCGCCCTGTCCACGCCCTGGTAAAATGCCACCAGCTGAGCCGCCCCCACTAAAACGTCTCCCACGCCCACCTTGCAGCCGCCGTAGCTCTGGCGGTGGTAGGAAGCGAACCTCTCCACCACCTTGCCGCTGTGCCCGTGCTCCCCGCACATGAACACTCGCTCCCAGGGTACGAATACGTCGTCGAAGATGACCAGAGACTCCTGGCTGCCGTACTTGGGATTGCCCACGTCCAGGGGGCTCCCCTCCAGCTTGCGCGTGTCCGAGGGCTGGCGTCCCAGGACGAAGGTCATCCCCTCGGCGTCCGCTGGAAGCGCGAAAGATACCGCGAAATCCGCCTCGTTCTCGCGCATGGCGGCGGTGGGCATGACCAGGATCTCGTGGGAGTTGAGCGAACCTGTCTGGTGGGCCTTGGCGCCCCTCACCACGATCCCGTCCGCTTTGCGCTCCACTACGTGCACGAAGACATCGGGGTCGGGCTGATCGGCCGGGCGCAGCCCGCGGTCCCCCTTGGCGTCGGTCATCGCCCCGTCCACGGTCAGGTTATCCTCCTGGATATAGCGCAGGTATTCCTTGAGCCGCTCGTGGTACTCCGACCCACAATCCTCGTCGCATTCGTAGGTCACGGAGTAGAGGGCGTTTACGCCGTCCATGCCCACGCAACGCTGGTAGCACGTGGAGGTACGATTGCCCAGCAGGCGCTGCATGAGGACCTTCTTGATCAGATCGTCCGTGGACTGATGGATATGCGTAAAACGGCTGATACGCTCGCCGCTCAGATGGGATTTCGTGAACAGGAGATCTTCCCCTTCTGGCTCGTCCCCGACGGCATAGGTCTGCGCGACCGCATTCATGGAGGGGCGGATCATGGGGTGGTCTACGGGGTCCTCCACCCTTTCCCCCAGGACGTAGATCCTCCTCTCCAGGCCGCGCATACTATCAATATATGCCTCCGGGCCGTCGATCTTCATGTCTATCCCCTTTCGTCATGGTTCTCGTCCGCACGGGGCTAAAGGATAGGGCTCAGGGGTCCCGAAGCCCGTCCGCCCTTACTTCTCGCGGGAGAACCCCGAAGTTGCCTTCCAGGATAAAAGTTTAACCCATACGGCCCTGACGAAGGAATAACGCCGCTCAGGGCCGACCGGGGGAAAGATTGACAGCCGTTATATGCGACCCTTGATGCTTCCTCGACGCGTGGCCAGCTCGGGGTTGACCGATGTCGGATATCGCAGTATATTTCATAAAGTGAAATAATTCCAGGGGGCCTGAATGGAACGTAAAGTGATCTTTTCCCATCTTCCCGAGATCGAAAAGCTCTATACGCTCTTCGACTACACGACTACCTTATGGGAAGCCAAGGAACTGTCCTTGTACCATATAGACAAGGTGGAATTCTACCTGCTGCTCCTCATGCGCTTCCGCGAGGACCTGCGCATGAAGGACGTGGCCGAGCTGCTCTCGCTCAACTATTCCACTCTCACCCAGGTGGCAAACAGGTGCGAAAAAAAAGGCCTGTTGAAGCGGGAGAAAAACGAGAAAGACCGCCGTGAGACCCTGCTCAGGTTCACCGCCAGGGGCAGGAAACTCGCAGACAATATCGTCAGCCACCGCCAGGCCCTTTTCTTTCCGGTATGGGAAAAGGTGAGCGAGGAGGACATAGCCGGTTTCCTCAACGTGCTGCGAACGGTGGTGGAGACGCTGGAGGACCGGGTATCGTACCTGGAGCACCTGAAACGGCCCTGGTGAGCAGGGCTCCAGGTCATATATATATTTCATTAATTGAAACATTATGAGGAGATGGAGAAAGGGGGAGATCATGAGAGCGGCGGTCTGGCACGCACAGCGAGACATGAGACTGGAGGACATCCCGGAACCCGAGGTGGCACCGGAGGACGTGAAGATCAAGGTGGCATACGCGGGTATATGCCATACCGACGTCTTCGAGTACCTGTACGGGCCGCAGACGGTGTTCAACCCACCGCTGGCGCTCGGCCACGAATTCTCGGGCGTAGTGGAGGAGGTCGGTGAGGCGGTGACCGGTCTGGCCAAGGGCGACCCGGTTACCGGTCTGCCCTACTACCCCTGCTGGGAGTGCATTTACTGCCGGCAGGACCTGTGGAACCTGTGCCCGAACGCGCAGGCCCACGGTATGCACATCCACGGCGCCTTCGCAGAGTACGTACCCCTGCATTACAAGGGGGTCTACAAGCTCCCGGAGGGCGTGAGCCTGGAGGAGGCTGCCACCATAGAACCGACCTCCGTGGTCTACCGCGCCATCAAGCGCTCCGGCTTGAAGGAGGGAGAGAGCGTACATATCGTGGGAGCGGGCCCGGTGGGGCTGCTGCTCACCAACGTGGCCCGGTACAAGGGAGCCGGCAAGATCGTGGTCAGCGAGCCGCTGGAGTCGCGCCGTCAGAAGGCGCTGGAGATGGGCGCGACCCACGTCCTCAACCCCGAGGTGGAGGACCCCATCACCAGGACGCACGAGATCTGCGACGGCGTGGGCGCGCACGTCAGCTTCGACTGCGTGGGCATGGCGGCGACCCTGGACACCGCCGTCTACAGCACGCGCCGCAACGGGCGCATCGGCATCCTGGGCTTCGGGTTCTACGAATCGCCCACCTATCCCCTCATGCTGCTGGCGGCCTTCGCCTCGGAATATACCTATTTCGCCACCCTGGGCTATAACGTGGAGATGAAGGAGGTCGTGGACCTGGTGGGCAAGGGCGAGCTGCACCCGGGTGACGTCATCAGCAATATCATACCCTTTGACCAGATGATCGATTTCTTCGACCACTTCGAGGAGAACCGGCGCAAATACCTGAAGATCCTGATCAAGATGGGGTAGGTGGTGTCCTTGACCCTGAAGGAACTGCTGCGGTCGCGAGCGGCCGACATGGGCGACCGCCCGGCGGTGATCTATAAGGACCAGCCCATCAGCTACCGGGAGCTGGAGGCCAGGGTAAACCGCTTCGCCAACGCCCTCGCCGACCTGGGAGTGGGGCGCGGCGACAAGGTGGCGCTCATGCTCAACAACTGCCCCGAGTTCATCGTCGCCTTCTTCGCCTGCTCCTGCCTGGGGGCGGTGGCCGTGCCCGTGAACATCTTCTACAAGGAGAGGGAGCTGGAGTTCCTGCTGCGCGACAGCGACGCCGTAGCACTGGTGGCCACTCCGGCTTTCGCCGAGTTCTTCTCGAAGATCGAGGAGAAACCGCCCCTGTTCAAGTGGCTGATCACCACAGAGCCCTACCCCGAGGGGTTGCTGTTCCGGGAACTGGAAGATAAGGGTTCGAGTGAGCCGCTGGACATCGAGGTGCGCGAGGAAGACGTGGCGGAGATCCTCTATACCTCCGGCACCACCGGGGTACCCAAGGGCACCATGCTCACCCAGGGCAACCTCTTCTTCCACGCCGACGCCATCATCGCCGTGCTGGAGCTGGCAGGTGACGACCGCGCCCTCATGGTGGTGCCCATGTTCCACGGTTACGGCATCACGGTGATGCTGTGCTGCTTCGTCGTAGGGACCTCCTTCGTGCTGCTGGACCCGTTCAACGCCGAAGAGGTCTTCGGAGTGGTGGAGAAGTACAAGGTGACCTTCCTGCCCATGGTGGTGGCCATGTATTTCATGGTCTACCACCACCCCGAGCGGGAGAAATACGACCTCTCCTCCCTGCGCATCGGCATCTCAGGTGCCTCGGCCATGCCCGCGCAGCTCATGCACGATGCCTCTGAGGCCCTTGATATCACCATCCTGGAAGCCTGGGGCCTCACGGAGTGCTCGGCCTCCGCCACTATCCAGCGCATGAACATGCCCTACAAGGAGGGAAGTGTCGGCCTCGCTCATCCCGGGGTGAAGGTAGCAGTGATGGACGATGACGGCAACCTCCTGGGGGCAAACGAGGTGGGAGAGCTGGTCATCCAGGGGCCCCTGGTGATGAAGGGCTATTATAAACGTCCCGAGGAGACGGATGAGGCCTTGCGGGGAGGCTGGCTGCATACGGGGGACATGGGATATTACGATGACGAGGGCTATTTCTTCATGGTGGACCGTAAAAAAGAGATGGTGAACGTGGGGGGCGAGAAGGTCTTCCCCCGCGAGGTCGAGGAGGTCATGTATACCCACCCCGCCATCGCCGAGGCGGCCCTCGTCCCCCAGCCCGACGCCAAGCTGGGCGAGATCCCGGTAGCGGTGGTGGCCCTCAAGCCCGGCGTATCGCTGTCCGAGGGAGAGCTGGTGGAGTTCCTCTCACACAAGCTGGCGAGGTTCAAGGTGCCCCGCCGGGTGGTGATCATGCAGAGCCTGCCGCGCAACCCCATCGGCAAGATAGTAAAGAAGGAACTGGTGCGCATGCTCTGCGAAGAAACGTATTAGGGGGCCAGGAGGTAAGATGGAGCATCTGGAGGCCGCGGAAAAACTTGTAGAGGTCGTACGCGATCCGCATACGCGCCTGCAGGCGAAGCAGGGCAAGAGCGGCGAGGCAGTCGGGTACTTCTGCAGCTACGTGCCGGTGGAACTCATCCACGCTGCCGGTTTCACACCCGTGCGTATGCTTCTGGGGCCGCCGCCGGGAGACGCGGCCGGGGCCTTCATGCAGCCTTTCTGCTGTTCCTTCGCCCGCAGCCTCCTGGAGGGATTGGCGGACGGCACGTATGACTACCTATCGGCGGTAGTCATGCCCCACACATGCGACACCATCCGCAATCTCTCCGACCTGGTAGAGACGGCCGCGCCCGGCATGCGCGTCATGCGCCTCATGGTCCCCACCATCACCCACACCCCGGAGGCGGTGGACTTCATGGTGGAGGAACTCGCCGTCCTCAAGCGAGGATTGGAGGATATGGCGGGCAGCGAAATAAGCGACTGGGACCTGCTTAAGAGTATCGGCCTCTACAACCGCTGCCGCTCCGCCCTGGCAGGCCTGCGCGCGGTGAACCCGGGAAACCGCCCGCTCTACGCAGCCTACCTGGCATTACAGCTCACCGGTCCCGAAGATTTCCTGGACATGGTCAAGTCACTGGATGCCAGCGAAGTAAATGCCGGCGCCAAACGCATCGCGGTGGTGGGCGGGCCAGTGCCCCAACTCGAGGTCTTCGACCTCCTCGAGGAGTACGGCCTTTCCGTAGCATGGGACGATCTGTGCACTGCCTCCCGCTTCACCACGGGGCTGGTTGCCGAGACCGGCGACCCCCTTCACGCCCTGGCCGAGCGCTACCTCTTCCGGCAGCCCTGCCCCACCAAGCTGGATCCCGAGAACCGACGCGAGGAAAGCCTGATAGTGGGTATAAAGACCAGCGGGGCTAAGGGCGTGGTATTCGTACAGCAGGCTTTCTGCGAGTTCCATTCCTTCGACTACCCCGGATTGAAGAAACGCCTGGATGCCGAGGGCATCGCCTCGGTCCGCCTGGACCTGGAGCACCCTTTCCAGCCCACGGGACAGATGCGGACCCGTCTGCAGGCCTTTTCCGAGATGCTGGACGAAGGGATGTGACGCGCCATGGCCAGGAGATCGAGACTGCCGTGCGAGCAGACCATGAAAGAGGTGATGACCGCCTACTACAGCGAGGCCTTCACCTCCGACAGGCCCAAGGCCTGGGTGACCTCGGGGGCCCCCGTGGAGCTGCTGCTGGCGGCCGGCGTCATCCCCATCTTCCCCGAGAACTACGGCGCCATGATCGGGGCGCGCCACATGGGAGGGGACCTCTGTTCCGCCGCCGGGGACATGGGATTCGACGACTGTGTCTGTTCCTACGCCCGCAGCACCATCGCCTCCACCGAGCGGGGCGAGGGACCGCTTGGGGCGCTGCCCGCGCCCGACCTCCTGCTTGCATGTAACAACGGCTGCGGCACCATGTTCAAGTGGTTCGAGGTGCTTAGCAGGCGCTTCGGCGTCCCCCTGCTCTTCTTCGACACCCCCTACTGTGACGGAGAGCCCACCCCGCGGGACCGCGCTTACCTGGTACGCCAGCTCGAGCGCATCCTCTCAGGCCTCGGAGACATCCTGGGCGAGGAGGTGGACCGCGACAGGCTGTGGGAGACCCTGCAGATCTCCAGCGATACCGCCAAGTTGTGGGTGGAGATACAGGAGCTGCGCCGCGCACATCCCTCGCCCCTGAACTCGCCGGACATGTTCCTGCACATGGCCCTCATCGTGACCCTGCGGGGCACGGATACCGCTTACGATTATTACCGGGAGATGCTCGCGCAGGTACGGGAGAGGGTGGGGCGCGGCGAGGGCGCCGTGGAGAACGAGAGGTACCGCCTGCTCTGGGACCACATCCCGCCCTGGTACGCACTGCGCGATTTCTTCGACTTCTGCGCCGAGCAGGGCGCCTGTTTCGCCGTGGACACCTACACCAACGTCTGGCAGGGGGAGTTCGACCTGGGCCGCCCCCTGGAGAGCCTGGCCGAGTGTTACCAGACTGTCATGCCCAACCTGCGCCTGCCCCTGCGTGCGGCTATGTACGTGGACTATATCCGGGATTACGACATCGACGGCTACGTCATCCATTCCAACCATTCTTGCAAGTCATACTGCCTGGGGGAGTATGAGATCGCCCGCCGCATCACGGCGGAGACGGGGGTGCGCGGTATCGTCCTGGAGGCGGACATGGTCGACCCCAAGTATTATTCCGAGTCGCAGGTAAAGCAGATGATCACGGCGTTCTTAGAATCGCTCGATTAAAGGGAGGGCATATGGAATACGAAACGCTTGAATACGAGGTAGAGGGGGCGGTAGGGACCCTGACCATGAACCGTCCCAAGTCGGTGAATGCGGTGAACCGTCAGATGATGGAGGAGCTCATCGATTTCTGGGAGCGGCGGCAGCTCGATTTCGACACCAGCGTGATCATCCTCACCGGAGCCGGGGAGAAGGGCTTCTGCGCCGGCTTCGACATGAAGGACGCCACACGAGGATACTCCAGGGAGGGGATGACCCCCGAGACCGTATACCGCCAGCAGAGCAGGTTCTCCGTAATTCTCAAGCTCATGCGCGCCTGCCCCCAGCCTATCATCGCCGCCGTGCACGGCTACGCCATGGGCGCCGGCATGTCCTTCGCCATGGCCTCGGACATCCGTCTGGCCAGCCGCGACGCGGTTTTCTGCGCCGCCTACATCAACATCGGGGTCGGTGGGGCGGACCTGGCGTCGAGCTACCTGCTCTGGCGCCTGGTGGGTTTCGGAAAGGCGGCCGAGATGTGCTATACCGGCGACCGCATGCCGGCCGAGGAAGCTTACCGCATCGGGCTGGTAAACGACCTCTGCGAGAGGGAAGAGCTCCCGGCCCAGGCGGCTGCCGTCGCCCAGAACCTGGCTTACAAGAGCCCCTTCGCGCTGCACCTCACCAAGGAGGTGCTTAACGCCGGCCTCAACGCCTCCTGCATGGACGAAGCCCTGATGCTGGAGAACCGCAACCAGTCGTACATGCTCACCATGCAGCTCATGAAGTACCTGGAGCAGCAGCCGCAGGATGCGGAAGGTTCCTGATCCGCCGTTACTCCAGCTTCCATGGTACGCACGGTCATATCCCGGGCAGGACTTAAAGAGGTTTTTGCACTCCTGCGGCTGAATTAATGTTGAGGAGCGCGGATCGAGTTTGGTACATGAGACCAGGAGGGATTGCCATGGAGGAAACGGCAAGTGTCGAGATGCGCGATAGGGTTTCTCTGAAATCCGCCTGGAAAGAGATGCCCCGTTCCCACCAGGTCATGGTGGCCCTGGTGCCGCTGTTCATCCTTTCGGTCTGCATCGTCCACGTCATAGCCTGGGCGAGGCACGAGGCCCCGCTGCAGATATATTGGGTCGCCATCGCCATGCTCACCATGCTGGCCATCTGCATCTGGCATGCGGTGGTGGTGAAGGGCACGAAGCAGGCAGTCGCCTTTTTTGTAATCTGTATCCTCATCGGCTGGTTCTGCGAGTTCATCGGCCACAACTACGGCTGGTTCTTCGGCCGCTACAACTACACGGATACCCTGGGGCCGTCCATCGGGGGGGTGCCTATCCTCATCACCATCACCTGGTCCTTCATCGTATATGCCGCGTTCATGCTCATCGACTGGCTGGCGGGACTCAAGGGAGAGATACGCGCGCGCTCCTGGTGGGGTAAGACCCTGTGGTCGGCCCTGGTGGCGGCGGCCACGGCCACCCTGGTCTGCGCCTGGGACCTCATGGTGGACCCCATGGCGGCTTCCGGGGTATGGAAAACCGCAAGCGGTCAGAATCCCTGGTGGTACTGGTTTCACGGCGGCCCCTATCTAAAGGAGCTGCACGGCAAGGGTTCCATGGGGATGCCCGGGATACCCATCGGAAACTTCGTGGGCTGGTGGGTCGCCCCTTTCTTCATGGTCCTCATCTTCATGCTCTTGTTCCAGAAGAAGAACCGCGTGTCCGGGGCGCTCGTCGACATCGTACCGCTTATGGTATATTTTTACATATTTTTCATCGTCGTGGTCATCGTGCTGGAGATGAACTGGTCCTACGACGGCATGACCCAGGTGGCGCTGATCGGCTTCTTCGCCATGATGCCGGTTATCCTGGTATCGGGGGTCAAGCTCATGCGCGACTACACCTGACCCGGGGTCAGCCCTCCATTATCAACATTGGGGGTCAGGCCTCAACGGCAGTGCGTGAAACCCGTTTATTAATGCCCCCATTATGCGCAGTTATCCCTCAACCCTCCATGATAGTATTTACATGATCGGCACGACCCGTCTCGGTTAAGGAGGTTGAGTATGGACCTGGTGGAGAAGCTTGATCACGTCGCCTTCGCGGTGAGGGACAAGGATAGGGCCGCCCTGTACCTCACCAATATCCTGGGGGCCAAGGAAGTATTCGACATGGAGTGGGGAGGCTTCAGGTTCACCTCTTTTCTCATGGGTTCTGGCAGCATGCTGGAGCTGGTATACGCCGATGACCCCGGGAGCTTCATCAACCGCTTCATCGAGAAGCGCGGCGAGGGGGTTCACCACATGACTTTTAAGGTGCGCGATATCGAGGAGATGATCGAACACCTGCGTTCGCGGGGACTGAATCCCTTCGACATCAACACCTCGAATGAACTGTGGAAGGACTGCTATATCCATCCCCGCGAGGGGATGGGCACGCTCATCCAGTTCGCCGAGTTCCCCGAGGAGGAGTGGACGAGGATCTGGGAGGAGTCGAAAAAGTAAGTTCGGCGGATAATTCTATGGGGTCAGGTCCCTGGCAGAAGCGGGGGAAATGCTCCATGGAGGACATACGTAGTTGGCGGCGCGGGCGCTGGGGCGTGAGGGGCTCACTTATCCCTTGCGTACTGCCACCACGCTCCCCCCCACGAGAGCAGCATCCTTTCCCGTGGGATGGACTACCTGCCTGTTCAATCATCGCGCGAGCCTTGTCCCGCGCGCATGAACCTGCCGTCCTCCCCGCGCTCAGCCAGGCCCCGCCCAGCCAGCAGCTCCAGGTGTTTTTCGATCATGCGCGCCTCAAAATAACGGGCCAGGGCGAAATCGCTTTCGGGCACGCCGTAGAAGGGCGAGGTGTCCGCCAGTTCCTCGGGTGTGGCCGGACCCTCGTCCAGCATGGACATGATCTTCTCGTTGCGGCGTACGAAGACGTCCTCGAAAGCCGCGATCTCCTCCGCGACGCCCTCGCTGATGGGGCGGCGGTGGGAGGACACGATCATCTCAGGCCGCAGGGACAGGACGCGGTGCAGGGAGTCGCAGAACTGTTCGAGATCGCATTCCACGTGCCCGTACCATGGACCGAAGGGAGTAAGGTCGATGTCGAAGGAGAGGACTATCCTGCGTTTCTCCTCCACGAAGCAGAAGTGGTCCAGGGTATGCCCAGGGGTATAGACGGCCCGGAAGCGCATGCTCCCCAGGTCGATGACGTCTCCCTCCCAGAAGGTTCCGGTGGGCACCGTCGCTACGTGGCCGAGCACCTCGCGCACCAGGTGCAGCCATTCCCGCGCGGGCTTCCCGCCTCCGGCGAGGCGCAGGGACATGCTCTCCAGGTCGGGCAGGATAGAGGCGAACATATCCGGCACCCACAGCTCGTATCCCTGGAAGTGGTGGTTGCCGGAGAAGTGATCGGGGTGGGTATGGGAGTTTATCACCAGTTCGATACGGAAGTTCTCCTTCACTTCCTCGATGGCATCGGCGCCGCAGCCGGTATCAAAGAGGACGGTGCGGTCACCCACCGCAAGGATGGAATGGGACCAGGGGAAGCGACCCCTATTCTCTCCGTGTACCAGGTACAGGCCATCGGTAATTTCCTTGATCATATATGGATGATATCACTAGTTCGGGTCAGGTCTTGTATTTTGCATACCATATTATGGGAAGCTTTCCAAAGTAACTGCATAATGCACTTGTATTTCTAGTGTTTTGGCCGAGATGCCGGAGTATGTAATAAAACAAGACCTGAACATCCCGTTCGGATTTTCAAGCACTTCTCCTGTCATTCAGTTAAATATT
>CAZGWK010000016.1:58921-60055 GCA_964529285.1 uncultured Actinomycetota bacterium | reverse complement strand
GCGATGGCATATGGCTACAGATAACCTGGTCGTCACTCCTCCCCCGCACCTGAGGAGCTCTCAGCAGACCGCCGTCGCCATGCGAGACGTGCTCATCGCCCTGGCGCCCATCACTATCGCGGCTCTGGTGGCGTTCACCTACAACGCCCTTTTCGTGATCGCGGTATGCGTCGGCTCGTGCATGTTCTTCGAGTGGGCGGCGAGGAAGATAATGAAGAAGAAGGTCACCCTCTCCGACGGAAGCGCGGCGGTGACCGGTCTGCTGCTGGCATTGCTCATGCCGGCCCAGATCCAATGGTTCAACATGATCATCGCGTCCTTCATCGCCATCGTGATCATAAAGCAGCTCATGGGAGGACTGGGACGCAACATCTTCAACCCGGCCCTGTTCGGGTACGCGTTCATCATCCTCGTCTCCGGCCTGCTGGCAAGCTGGTCGGGCAACCTGGGCTTTCTCGAAGCCGGTTTCGACGGCGTGCAGGGCGCTACGCCCCTGGTCTACATCAAGCAGGGCATGGAGAGCATGGGACCTTCCTATGTGGCACTGCTCTTCGCCAACTACGGCGGGGCTATATCCGAAGTCGGTTCTTTCTGGGTGCTGCTGGGCGGAGCTTATCTCATCTACCGTAAGGTGATAAGCTGGGTGATCCCGGTGACCATACTCGCCACCGTGCTCGTCCTCGGATACATCGTGGGCTCCGACGGCCTCTATCAGATCCTGGCCGGAGGCGTCATGCTGGGCGCTTTCTTTTATGCCACGGACTGGGTTTCCAGCCCCGTGTTCACCTGGGGACAGGTTGTATACGGGTTGATCATCGGAGTGCTCGTGGTTATCATGCGAGTATTTGGAGCGACAACGGGCGCCGTTGCCTTCTCCATCCTCATCGCGAACGCCTTCGTACCCTTGATGGACAAGGCGTTCAAACCCAAGAGGTTCGGTGAGGTGGTAGCGGCTTAGAGCGACTGGAAGAAAAAAATGGGCCGGGATTTCCCGGCCCATTTTTACGTCTGCGCACCCCCACTCACCATAAAACCCATACGTCTGTGCAATGCCGCTCGATGGTTTGCATCGCGTAAGCGACAGCGCCGCCCGGAGGGCGGTGCGGCGGTGCCAGTCGCCTCCACGTTTCCGAA
>CAZGWK010000016.1:15239-58821 GCA_964529285.1 uncultured Actinomycetota bacterium | reverse complement strand
CGTGGGGGCCTGGCACGTGTACGTATCGTAAGTAGGGGGTAGGGTGCCAGTCGCCTCCACGTTTCCGAACGTGGGGGCCTGGCACGTGTACGTATCGTAAGTAGGGGGTAGGGTGCCAGTCGCCCCCACGTTTCCGAACGTGGGGGCCTGGCACGTGTGGTCTGTGCTGCCACACTGGGAGTAGAACCCCGTACGTCTGCGCACTTACCCCCGAGCGAAGTGAGGCACAACGGTGCCAGGTCTTTTGCGTGAAGGAGAAGTTTGGGATTTCTGTGGTTCGCTCACGTTAAAGACCTGGCATGTGTACATAGGATAAAATAAGGCAAGTCCTATCAGAATGTAGATGGCTGGGTGGAGCATGGAGGGAAGAACAGAAGGAACGGGGGAGCAAGCTTCGGATCTTTCCCGGCTCGATGACCATTACGAGGGACGCGGCCTGAGCGAAGCCGAGGTACGGGAGCGTATAGCAAGAGGCAAGACCAATCAGGTAAAGGACAAGACAAGCCGCTCACTTGCCTCCATCATCTGGGCCAACGTGTTCAACCGCTTCAATGCCATCCTGGGAGTGCTGGCGGTCATAGTGATAATAATCGGCCCTCTCAGGGACGCTCTCTTCGGTCTGGTACTGGTATTCAACACCCTCATCGGTATCGTACAGGAACTGCGCGCCAAGCGTACCCTGGACCGCCTGTCGCTGCTGAGCGCACCCAGAGCCCGTGTTGTCCGGGATGGCGAGACCGTGGAGGTCTCACGGGAGGATATCGTCCTGGACGAACTCCTCGAGTTGCAGGCTGGCGACCAGGTACTCGTAGATGGAACGGTACTCGTTTCGGGCGGCCTGGAGGTCGACGAATCGCTGCTCACCGGGGAATCCGTACCCGTCGTGAAAAGGCCCGGCGACGGACTCCTCTCGGGGAGCTTCGTATCCGCCGGCTCCGGACGGTTCCGGGCGACGGCGGTGGGGGAGGAAGCTTACGCGCAGAAGCTGACGGCGGAAGCCAAGCGTTACGCACTGGTAAAGTCGGACCTGCGCGACGCCATCAATACCATCCTGCGCTACATAACCTACATAATGATCCCCGCCGGGATCCTGCTGGCAGTCAGCCAGCTCCTGACCGACAATACTTTCGACGACTCGGTCATCTCAACCGTAGCCGGGCTGGTGGGCATGATCCCCCAGGGCCTGGTACTTCTCACCAGCATGGTATTCGCGGTAAGCGCCGTAGCCCTCGCGCGCCGCAAGGTACTGGTGCAGGAACTCCCGGCAGTCGAGGGGCTGGCGAGGGTGGACGTCATCTGCCTGGACAAGACGGGTACCTTGACGGAGGGCACGCTGGAGTTCGGCCGCATCGAACCGCTCGATGGTGAGGATGGCCTGGACCGGGTCCTGGGGGCATACGCCGCGGCATCGCCATCGGAGAACTCCACGCTGGCCGCCATCGCGTCATCTTTCCCGTCCCCTGCGGGCTGGAAGGTCGGGGCCACCGTACCTTTTTCATCGGCACGCAAGTGGAGCGCCGTATCCTTCGATGAACACGGCTCATGGGTGCTTGGCGCGCCCGACATGCTGTTGGACGAGGCAGCAGACAGGGAGGTGCGGGAGAGGGCGGACCAACTGGCCCGTTCCGGGCTGCGAGTGCTACTTCTTTCCCGAGCCGGGGAGGTCATGACGGAGGAGACACTCCCCGAGCGCCTAGAGCCCACCGCCCTGCTGGTCTTCGAGGAGAAGATAAGGCCCGATGCAGAGGAAACCCTGGAATATTTCGCGGACCAGGGCGTTGAGATAAAGGTGATATCGGGGGACAACCCTAAGACGGTGGCGACGGTGGCGGGCCGCGTGGGCTTGCCCGAGGCAGAGGAAGCCGTAGATGCACGTACGCTTCCCGATGACGATGACGATCTCTCGCAGGTCGTAGAGGAGAAAACGGTGTTCGGCCGCGTTGTGCCGGAACAGAAGAGGGCGATGGTGCACGCGCTGCAGTCGCGCGGGCACGTTGTAGCGATGACCGGAGACGGCGTGAACGACACCCTGGCCCTCAAGGATGCTGACATGGGGATAGCCATGGGCTCCGGCGCTCCCTCGACCAAGTCCGTATCCCAACTCATCCTGCTCGACGGGCGGTTCGCTACCCTGCCGCGGGTAGTGGCGGAAGGGCGGCGCGTCATGGCCAACATGGAGAGGGTCGCCAACCTCTTTCTCACCAAGACCGTGTATGCAGCCATACTGGCAGTAGGCATAGCCCTCCTTGCCTGGCCGTATCCCTTCCTGCCCCGCCACATATCGCTGGTCGGTTCCCTGACCATCGGGATTCCGGCCTTCGTACTGTCGTTCGCTCCCAGCAAGCGGCGCTACCGGCCGGGACTGCTTCGCCGCGTACTGTATTTCTCCGTTCCAGCCGGCTTTATCGCTGCATTTGCCACCTTCACGGCCAACGCCATGGCCAGGGCGCACGGGGCCAGCCTGGAGGAATCGCGCACGGTGGCGGTCATCGTACTCACCATCGTCGGGCTGGCGGTGCTCGCCTACCTTTCGCGCCCGCTGTGGTCCTGGAAGGGCGCCCTGGTGGCGCTGATGGCCGGGTCTTTCGTGGGAGTGCTGCTCATACCCTGGTTCCGGGAGTTCTTTATGCTGGAAATCCCGGGTCTCATAATCGTGGGGCAGTCGCTGGGCATAGCGACGATCTTCGTCCTCATGCTGGAGCTGTCCCTCGCGTATATATCGCGTTTTATAGACGTGGAAGGGGTTGCGATCGAGACCTGAGGCCTTGCGGGAAGAAGGCGACAGCGGCGCGCACCCGCATATCGGAATGTGATACCTGATGCTATACTTGCAGGCGTGAACGGCAAGAATGCAAGAGACGAAAAGAGCCTGGGCAGGAAGAACCGGCGGGATTCACTGATCGTCATCGCCGTGGTGATAGTGATGGCGGCCCTCGCCGTGCTCGTGGCCGTCCTGCTAAACCCCGGGTACTCCAGGGAGCCCTACGAGCGCCAGGAATACGTCCTCGATGACTACGTCACCATCATCGCTTACGGTAAGAACCAGTCCCAGGTTGAGGGCGCGGTGGAGGCCGCTTTCCAGGAGCTCTTCCGCATAGAGGGACAGGCGGACCGGTACGAACCGCAGAGCGAGGTCTCTCGCCTCAACGCGTCGGCCGCGCAGGGGCCCGTGGCCGTATCGGAAGACCTGTGGGACATGATCCGTGCAGGCATGGAACTCTACGAGGCCAGCGGTGGGCTGTTCGATATCACGGTGGGTCCCCTGGTGGACGTCTGGGACGTGGTGGGACGCGGCGAGAGTGGAGGCCCGCCGCCCGCACAAGAGGAGATCGAGCGGGCCAGGGAGCTGGTCGGGTCCGACAAGCTCGTCCTCGACGAGGCCGCGCGCAGCGTCGCATTCTCGCGCGAGGGCATGATCGTCGACCTGGGGGGCCTGGCGAAGGGATATGCCCTGGACCGGGCAGGCGAGGTCCTGCGTGAGCGGGGCATCGAGTCGGGGATCATAGACATGATAAGCACAAGCCTGACCCTGGGCGACAAACCCGAGGCAGCGGGTGGACCGGACTGGCGGATAGCTATCTCGAACCCGCGCGGGGACGAATACCTGGCGATCTTCTCTTTTTCGGGCAGCAATTATGTCAGCACCTCCGGGGATAATCAGCGTTACTTCGAATACGGGGGCGTACGCTACCATCATATAATCGATCCGCGCACGGGTTACCCGGCGAGGGGGGCCATCGCCGTAACCGTGCTGGGGGCGAGGAACGGGGCCTGGGCGGATGCCATGTCCACCGCCGCCTTCATCATGGGTTATGCGGAGGGTATGGACTGGGTGGAGAGCCTGGGAGGCTCCGAAGCGCTTATGGTGGACCCGGATGGGATCGTACACGTAACGCCCGGCCTCGCACCCACGCTTTCGGATCTCCTGGACAGGATCGCCCCCTAGCCCGGCACGGTGAGATGTTGCGCACAGGCTGGGAGCGCGAGGCTTGTAGGGTAAGAAAGTCAATAAGACATGGATTGCAGGCGTTTTTGCAGGCCCGGCCTTTCCTCCTTCAGCGTTTTAAGCAGGGCTCCAGCCGCCGTTGAGAACGGACGCCGGCGCAGCAGGACGTAATGGAAATCCCTGCGCATATCTTTCGTCTTCAGCTTGAGTGCCGCCACTTCTCCCTGCTTTATATAGGTTTCGGCGGCCCACAGGGATATGATCGAGATACCCTCGCCCGCCGCCACGGCCTGGATCACCGCCATGGTGCTCCCTAACTGCGGCGCTCCCTCGCCGGATACCTCCAGCCCCAGATCTGCGAGGACCCTCACCATGTGGGAACGGGTCCCCGAGCCCTTCTCCCGCCAGATGAATTGCACCCCCTCCAGGTCCCCCGGCTTCAGGTTCTTCCTGGCGGCGAGGGGATGGCCCGCAGGCGCGATGAATACCAGCCGGTCCTCGCACAGGGGCCCGTAGTGCAGCCTGTCGTCCTCCTCGCGCAGTCCCACGCAGCCGAGATCGACCTCTCCGGCCAGCACCCTTTCCAGGACCTTTTCCGAGTCGGCGATATCAAGCCTCGGATCCGTCAGCGGGTAACGCTCGCGGTAACATGCGAGGATATGGGGCATGATGTATTCTCCCGGTATATTGCTGGCGGCAATGGTAATTGGACCGGCGACCTCGCTGCGCTTTCCCTCCATCTCCTCTCTCAGTTTTTCCTCCATCTCCAAGATGCTTACGGCGTACTGCAGTAAAGATCGCCCCGCATCCGTCAGGCGGTTCTGCCCAGTGGAGCGGTCGATGAGGGTGCTTCCAAAATCCTTCTCCAGGGTCCTTATCTGGAAGCTGACGGCAGGTTGAGTAAGCCCGAGGTTACGGGCGGCCGCCGAGAAACCCCCGGTGTTTGCTACCTCAACGAATATACGCAGGCTTTTAGTGTTCATACTTTATATATTATATAAGATTCATTGATGGCCGCGCCGCGGGTCAGATCGAACATCTGGGAGATCATCCCTTTCTCCTGGTGGAGTTGCTTTTGTCAGGATGACAGGTTTTCCTCTCATCCTGTTTCAACCTGGAAAGCGCCTGCCGAAACGATACGGCATCGCAAGAAGTAGAAAATGGCGGAGATGCGTAAGAATCGAACTTACCCGGCGCCCGTTACGACACCGCACCGGTTTTGAAGACCGGGCCGCCCACCAGGACGGATGCACCTCCAACAACATATTATAGACCCTCAGTACGCGATGCGGTGATCGCCGTCCCTTCGGGTCACCCGCTTCCTGTCCATGTATTCCAGCAGGGGGATGGCGTACTTGCGGCTCGCCCCCAGCATGTCCCGGACATCCGACACCTCCAGGATCCCCTTGCTGGACAGGTGAGTACGGATGAGCTCCTCGGCCTCCGCGATCTTTCCGCGGGAGAGGAAATAATCCGGGGTCACCTGCTCGATCTCTGCTTCCTCCAGGAGGATCCCGAGGATGTCGCGCAGCTTCCCTTTGTCCAACCCCGTGCTCTCCATCAACTCTTTGAAGAGGGGAGGGGTGAATCCGCCCTCTCTTATGGCCCGCAGGATCTCGTCCTTGAGCGCGCTGTCCTCCCGCGAGAGCGACCTGCCCTTGCCGGCTACGCGCACCTTGCCCGCGTCTACCTCGAGCATGCCCGCCGCTACCGCGCTGCGCAGCAGAACCTCGAAGACGTCCACGCCCAACCCTGCATCCATGCGCTGCCGCAGCGCTTCCTTCTCTATCCCGGGCTTGAGCGGATTGGCATCCTGCAGTTCGGAGGTGAGCGAGGTCATGCGTTCCCGCAGCGAGGAGAGTACGGGAGGAGTCACGTACATGGCTTCGCCGTCCCCGGCGATCTTCACGACGCTCTTCTGTGCGAGCATTTCCTCCAGGGCCGAGGTGAGCTCCGTTTCCCCGATCTCCGTCCAAGAGAGAAGCTCCCGCCGGTTGAGGGGCGCCCCTTGCTCCTCGAGCACGAGCAGGACGAGGTCCCGGGGTATTCCCCCCTCCCTTCGCTCCAGGTTTTGCAGGATGGCGGCATGGTGGTGGCGATGTTTCCGGGGGTGGGAATCGAGCACCTCTCCACCCCCGATGGTGGTGATGGGGGAGTAGCTGCGCAGGATATAGCGGTCTTTATACAGCGCGACGACCGGTCTCTCCAGGCGGAACTGCACGTAAGAGCTCTCTCCGGGAAGCAGCTCTTCGCGGCCGCCGAGAAGGACGGCGCGTGCCATGACCTCCCTTGTCCCGTGGTGAAAACGCACCCGGGTGCGGTTCTTCAGTGACCGCGGCGAACTTGCGATCAGGTTGAGGAGTCCGTCCACCATGAGGGTGGGACGCAGTTGCCCCGGCGTGCCTATGACGTCGCCGCGCTCGATCTCGTCGGTGGAGATGCCCGGCAGGTTCAAGGCCACCCGCTGCCCGGCGCGAGCCCTCTCCACGTCCTCCCCGTGAACCTGGATGTTGCGCACCCGTACCTTCCTTCCCGCAGGCTGGATCACCGCTTCGTCGCCGTCGGCCACGCTGCCCTCCCACAGCGTTCCGGTTATCACCGTCCCGATCCCCTTCAGGGTGAAGACGCGGTCCACGGGGAGGCGGAAGGGTCCCCCCGAATCCCTTATTGCCACCCTGCCGGCGACCCCGAGGATGGCCTCGCGGAGTTCGTCAAGTCCCCGGCCGGTACGGCTGGAGGTGACCACTATGTCCGCTGCCTCGAGGACGCTGCCGATAGTGGCCTCGGCCACATCTTCCTTTACCAGCTCCAGCATCTCCTCGTCCACGAGGTCCGATTTGGTGATCACCACCACACCTTCCTCGACGCCCAGTAGATCCACGATAGCCAGGTGCTCCGTGGTCTGCGGCATGACCCCGTCGTCGGCCGCCACCACCAGCAGGACCATGTCGAAACCGGTGGCGCCGGCCAGCATGTTCTTCACGAAGTGCTCGTGCCCGGGAACGTCGACCACGCCCGCGTTGACCCCGCCGGGCAGTTCGATATCCGCGAAGCCCAGCTCGATGGAGATCCCACGTTCCTTCTCTTCCTTGAGGCGGTCGGTGTCGATGCCGGTAAGGGCCTTGATGAGCTCGGTCTTACCGTGGTCGATATGTCCGGCGGTGCCGATGATGAAGTTCTTCATGATGGATGTCGCAGGGCTCCCGTATCTATTCTTCGCCCGTGATGGAGGTGAAAGCGGCCGCGATAATGTTCAGCTCGTCGTCGCTCACAGTGCGCATATCCAGTATTATGCGGCCTTCCCTTATCCGGCAGATGACCGGCGGGTCCGCCGCCCGCAGTCCTTCCTCCAGGTAGTTCGCCTTGAAAGAGGGAGAAGTGACCGCCACGGCCCACGTGGGAAGGCTTTCCATGGGGAGGGCCCCTCCCCCTGCGCGCGAGACGTCTTGGATCACTTCAGCTGATATATCGTTCAACCCCGCCAGCTTCTCCGCAAGTCCCCGCGCTCTCTCGCGCAAGGTCCCGGGGTCTGCCCTGAGCATGGCCAGCGTAGGTATCACCTCGACCGCCCGCTTGGGGTCGAGGTAATGCTGCAGGGTAGCTTCCATGGCCGCAATGGTCAGCTTGCCCACGCGCACGGCCCGGGCGAGGGGGTGTCTGGCCATGGCCTCGACCAGGCCGGCCTTGCCCAGCACTATACCCCCCTGGGGACCGCCCAGGAGCTTGTCTCCGCTGAAACAGACCAGGTCGGCACCTTCCTCGAGTGAACGCATTATGGTGGGCTCGTAAGGCAGTCCATGTTCTGAAAGATCTACATATACGCCGCTTCCCAGGTCGTCGAGGAGCGGCACTGCGTATGCGTGCGCGAGGCCGGAAAGCTCGTTGATCGTCGACTCGGAGGTGAAGCCCGTGATGCGGTAATTGCTGGGATGGGCGCGCATGATCATGGCCGTCTCGCTGGTGATGGCCTTGCGGTAGTCCTCCAGGTAAGTCTTGTTCGTCGTGCCCACCTCGACCAGGCGGGCCCCGCTCTGGGCCATGACGTCGGGCAATCTGAACGAGCCTCCGATCTCGATCAGCTGCCCCCTGCTGACGATGACCTCCCTGCCGGCGGCATGCGTGGTAAGGGCAAGAAGAACTGCCGCGGCATTGTTGTTGACCAGCAGGGCGGCCTCGGCGCCGCACAGGTCACAGAGCAGTCTCTGCACGTGCACCTGTCGGGAGCCTCGCCTACCGTCCTCGAGCCGGAACTCCAGGTTGTTGTAATGCTTTCCCGCCATGGCGATGGCTTCGAGCGCGGCTTCGGACAGCAGAGAACGGCCCAGGTTGGTGTGGACGACGACGCCGGTTGCGTTGACCACCCTGCGCAAGCTGCGCTGCATCCTTTCCTCTACTTCTTTCTCAACCAGGGTGATCAGCTCGTCGGTGTCCGTCTTGATATTATCCAGGGACATCTCGTCCCGTGCCACAAGGATAGCCTCGCGTACCCCATCCAGCACCACGCGGGACGCCTCGGTGACCAACTCGCGTGGTACGCCCCCGCCCAGCTTGCGGCTGCGGTACACCGCCTGGATGAGGTCGTTCACCGAAGACAGGCGTCTCAGGTAGTCCTTCTTTTCCATGACATATAGTGTAAACGCTTAACGGAATAGCCGCCATAAAGGGGGTCAGATCTTTATTTTTGAATTTCTTTACAAAAAGAGGCATATATAGTAAATAATGGCTGGAAATTCAAAAATAAAGATCTGACCCCTACTAGATGGTCACGGAGTTGGAAGCCTCCATCATGGTGGTGAGGATATCGTACATGTTGCTTACCAGGCCAACCGCTACCCTCTCCTTG
This sequence comes from uncultured Actinomycetota bacterium, assembly GCA_964529285.1. Taxonomy (GTDB): domain Bacteria; phylum Actinomycetota; class Geothermincolia; order Geothermincolales; family RBG-13-55-18; genus SURF-21. The sequence continues at coordinate 50,032 of CAZGWK010000016.1, read as the reverse complement.
AGGCCGAAGAAATCAAGGCAGGTGCCGCAAACCAGGATCTCCGTACCCATGCTGTGCAGGTTGGAGAGCGCCTGGACCGTGTCCTCGCCCTCTATTGCCAGCATAACCCCGCGGTTGAAGAGGACTATCTTCCAGGGGGGCGGGTCGTTCTCGGCCAGGGTGTTAAGGAATGCCTTGACGAGGATCTTTCCCAGTTCCGGGCTGCCACGGCCCATGATATCCTCGGCGAGAACCACGACGGTACGCTGCTCCGAGGGGCTGTCATCCTCATCTCGTGTCTGCGGCCGGCCTGCGGGGTTATGCACCATGATCCTGAAAATACCTGCCTGCTCTATCACGTCCGAGCTGCAGCCCTGGGAAGACGCGAAGCGGCAGACGTTGTCGCGAGCGGTGGGGTTGTCCACCAGTACCTCGATCTCGTCAGCGCCTCCCCTCAGCGCGTCCCTGGTCTTGACCACGGGGGTGGGGCAGGCGAGGCCTCTCGCATCGACCTGCTCGCTCATATTGCCTCCTCGCTAATGAGTTTTTCAGGGCATCACCCTGATGAGGGAAGCTGGGTTCTCGAAAAACTGACCTATCAGCGCCCAGCCGTCCTCTCCCGCCATGTGCTGCTTGAATGTCTCCACGCCATGCGGTGAAAGGGCGACGAGCAGACCTCCCGAGGTCTGCGGGTCGAAAAGGAGATCGCGTTCGAGCTCGCCCACTTCCCCGTCCACGTCTACCTTGCCCGCCAGGAAGTCACGGTTCTTGTGCGCACCAGCCGGGATCATTCCCATTGCGGCCATCTCGCGGACACTCTCGTATATGGGCAGGTGCGAAGCGCGGATCTCGCAACCGAGGCCATGGCTGGGGAGCATATCGAGCAGATGCCCCGCCAGGCCGAACCCGGTCACGTCGGTGCAGGCGTTTGCTCCCGCAAGTAAGGCGGCCCTCGATGCTGCATAGTTGAGCTTCGACATGCCCTCAATCGCCTCGGACATATCCGCCTCGCTCAAAAAATCGCCTTTCAAGGCCGTCGCCAGAATACCGGTGCCCAGGGGCTTGGTGAGGACGAGAGAATCGCCGGGCCCTGCGCCCAGGCTGGTCACGATACGCTCCGGGTGCACCCTGCCGGTTACCGCCAGGCCGTACTTGGGCTCCTCGTCGTCCAGGGTATGGCCGCCCAGCAGGACGGCTCCCGCCTCCCGTACCTTGGCGAAGCCCCCTTCCAGTATCCTGGCCAGCACCTCCATCCCCAGCGAACAGGGAAAACAGGCGATGTTCATAGCCGAGAGAGGGGTTCCCCCCATGGCGTAGACGTCGCTCAAGGCGTTCGCCGCGGCTATCTGGCCGAAAAAATAAGGGTCGTCTACGATAGGGGTGAAAAAATCCAGGGTATGTACCAGTGCCGTCTCCTCGTCGAGCATGTACACGCCGGCATCGTCGGGGGTATCCAGTCCCACCAGGATCTCGCGGCGTGCGTCATCCTGCGGCAGCACGCGCAGAACTTTCTCGAGGTCCCCCGGACCCACCTTCGCCGCTCACCCCGATTTCGTGGAGAGAAGGGTCAACCGGATCTTTTCCATATAAAACCTCCTGATAGCCTTGATAATATAACATAATAGGGGATCATGTCTTCGATCTCCGGTTTCTTTTTTATAAAGACGGTATTATACACGCTCGGGAGAGGGAGCGGAGATCGAAGGCACGACCCCCTATTCCGCCAGCTCACCGAGGCTGCGGGCGATCTCCACCACCAGGTGTTCTCCGGCCCGGTGGGCATCCCGCAGTGCAGTAGGATGGTTCTTGATCGCGCCTTTGCGATCGATACGGAAGAAGAGAAGCCTTTCGTAGTACTTGATGTCCACTACATCGAAGAACATATCCATCACCTTGAGGGCACCGTCGAAAGCGCGGGAGTCGTTGGCGCCGGCCGTGGCCAGAAAGAGGCCTCGCCTGGCATGCTTCGTCGCCGGATCGGTCACTTCCTCCTCCAGGAGGACCTTGCGAGCCCAGACGCACTGATGGCGGTCTATAAAGGCCTTGGTCTGGGCGTTAAGGGAATTGAAGTAGATGGGAGCGGCAAGGATAATGCCGTTAGACGAGGTGGTCAGGTTGTAGATCCTGTCCATTCCGTCATCCAAAGTGCATTCGCCCGTTTTATTGCAGTCACCGCAACCCTGGCATGGGTAAATCTCGCGGTTGCAGAGGATGATCTTGTTTGTTTTTGCCCCCGCCTCCCTGGCTCCCTTCAAGGCTTCGTCGAGAAGGAGGGAGGAGTTCCCGTTAATACGCGGGCTACCGGCGACCCCCAGGATCTTTACCATGGGTACTTCCCCCAAGCTTTAGTACAAGAGTACCAACAATTTTGTGCGTATTCTATCCGATAGACAGGATATCCGCAAATCAAGGTTCACGGTCTGTCTATGCGGTCACCTGCAGGTCGCATGCGGGTTTATCGCTCTAAACGGACACTATGCTATGGCTCCGGCTTCTCGCAGGTCAGCTATCTCGCCCGCCTTATAACCTACTTCCTGGAGCAGGGCGTCGGTCTGCTCCCCGAGGCGGGGCGGAGGTGATGTTAAACGCGGGGGGGTATCGGAAAGCTTGTAGGGGCTTCCCAGCTGCTTTATCGTGTTTTCCTCGTCTTTTATCTCTACGACCATATTACGGTGGCGGACTTGGGGGTCGTCCAGGGCCTCCACTATGCTGGACAGCGGGGCGTGTGGGACGTCTTTGTCGGTGAGGATGCGCATCCATTCCTCCAGGGGGCGCATGCGGACGGCCTCCGCTACCAGGGGAGTGAGCTCCTGGCCGCGCATGGCGCGCTCGACGGTGATGAGGCCCTTGTAGTCCTCCATCCCCAGGGCGTCGCAGAGGCTGTCCCAGAACCAGTCCTCGTGGGCGATTCCGATGGCCAGTTCTTCTCCATCCGAGGTCTCGAAGATGCCGTAATGCGGCAGTGTATGCAGCATATTCCCCATGGGCTCATCTCCCGTCTCCAGGTAGGGGCCGATGCTGTTATGCAGCAGAAACACCGCGCAATCCAGCATGGAGATGTCCACGAACTGACCCTCACCGGTCTTCTCCCTGGCCAGCAGGGCGGCCTGGATGGCGATGACCGAGTTCAGGGCCGAGGTGATATCCGCCACCTCGAACCCGAGCACCACGGTTTTTCCTCCCTTATCCCTGGTCAGGCCTAGAACACCACCAATACCCAGGTAGTTTATATCGTGGCCGGGACGGTCGCGGTAGGGGCCGTCCTGCCCGAAACCGCTGATCGAGCAGTAGATAATACGGGGGTTTATGGCTTTGAGCGTCTCGTAATCCACTCCCAGCCGGGCGGTCGTGCCTGGCCGGAAACCCTCCACCACCACGTCCGCCGTGCCAACCAGCCGGCGGAAGGCCTCCTGGGCTCCGGGATCCTTCAGATTGAGGGCCACGCTCTTCTTGTTGCGGTTGATCTGGTTGAATAGGAAGCGGAAGGTACGGGCGTGGTCGCCCGTACGCGGGGGCTCCACCTTGATGACCTCCGCCCCGAAATCGGCCAGGATCATGGTGCAGAGAGGTCCTGGATAGAGCATGGTAAGGTCAAGGACGCGGATACCCTCGAGCGGCGTAGTCATTTCAACCTCCTCATCGTCAGCAATCCGATCAGACCCTGCTTTTTACCATCACCATTATATTGACCGGGAATGTGGAGGGGAAGCGCGGGTCTTTATGCCGGGTTGGAGGGGGGGCGATCGAAATATAGATGGTCGGGGTGAGAGGATTTGAACCTCCGACCTCTGCGTCCCGAACGCAGCGCGCTAACCAAACTGCGCCACACCCCGACCGGAAATCTTATGCGGTTGTCTATCATATCTTCGGCATTTCCAACAGTTCTCTATTATAAAGCAAACAGGCCGGGGGGTCAGGCCCGGCTTCAGGCCCGGGCAGCTCGATCATGATGACCTGGATCGTGCCCGTTCTCATGGACCGGCATGAGGATGAGTGTTAGAACGTCACGAGCCGGTCGGATTCGCGCACGATGTCGTACTGGTCCTTCAGCGTCGAGAGCGGGCATACCTCGGACCCCTCAGAGTCGCGGAGCTTCAGGCACGCTCCGCAGGCCAGGAATTGCCCCCCCGCATCCAGGACCATCTGCGCCTGCCCTTTCACGTCGAACCTGGGGTCCTCTATGCTGTCGATCTCCACACCCTTTCCCGAAAGGAATATGCGCACCTCGTCACCCTGCTCCAGGCTGTAGAGGGCCAGGCGCATGGCATTGAAGACGGTCTCAGCATCGGTGTAGCTGATGATCATGCCCAGTTTCATCTCTTCCTCCTCTTCATGACTTCCCAGAAAGTCTAGTACTCTCATCCTGCTTCCGTATGCGTCTATGCGGTATTTCCAATACACACCTCACGGTACAGGCATTTTATCATCTCCGGGAAGGTTTGACGCATATGCCGCGGCGTTTCTTCTCAAGAAAGGATTCTAGCCTCCAAGGCGTTGACGACTCCCTCCGGAGCGATTCCCCCCGGGCCGTAATAGCCTGCCCAACAGGGGGCGCCTCATCCCGACGGCCTGAAACTCGCACAACTCGTCGCAGCAGAAACAGCGTATGCACCTGCGCAGATCCACCTCGGCGGCCCTGCGGCCCATGGATATCGCTCCTCGCGGACAGACCTCGGCGCATTTCCCGCAGCGTGTGCATACTCCGGGCAGGGGATAGGGGGTAACCGTGAAAAGGCGGCTCAGGCGTCCCGACAGCAGCGCGAGGGTACGTTCGCTGAAGAGGTTCTCGGAGGGCAGCTCGAAGCCACCACCGTAGGGCGACTCTATCCCATCTCCGAGGATCTCGTACCAGCCTGAGCCCGGCGGGCATACTCCACGCCGTATAGCCGCGTGCAGGGGCTTGCTGTCCGTGGGCTCCAGCCCCGCCACGCTCAGGATCAGCGACTCCAGGGCGAACGCGTTCTTACCCGCAGCCAGCATCCCCATCTTCCTGATGGTGCCCTTGCGCGAACCGTCGCCGTCTATCACGTCTATGGCATCGAGGACGTGGAAGTCCGCCGCGGCGGCGAGGTGGACGTCGACCACGAGATCGGCGAATCCCAGCTCGCCGTCGAAGCGGGAATGGTAGGCCAGCTTGGTCGTTCCCGGTATGGCTCCGTAGAGGTTCTTGATGGGACCGGTGACGTTCATGAAGCGGTGGGATTTGAACTTGGATACCGATACCAGGCAGTCCGCTTCAATCATGGAGCGGCACAGCGTAAGCCTCTTGACGACCTTACCCCGCGGGAAAGAGATATCCACGGCGCGGGTGTCGAAGCAGAGCTTCGCCCCGGTATCGCGGGCGACATCGGCCAGGCCGGTCTTTTCGTAAACCCTCTTCAGCATGATCTGGTTGAACGGCCCACCCGGGCTGTCCCCCAGGGTCACGTCGTCCGTGACCTTCTGGAACTCGGCGATCACGGCGCGTACGACCTCGGGGTTGGTGACGATGCCCGAGTCGGGCGCGGCTGCGAATACCGCATTGGGTTTGATGAATACCGGCCGCCCCGGCCTGGCGATGCGCTCCACTCCTCCCAGCAGGTCGAGCGCCTTGGCTACGGCTTTGCCCACGGGATCCCGCCCGTAGCTGTCGCAGGCTACCAGGGAGACCTTCTCTTCGCGCAACGCCCGGCGAGCCTCCTTAGGTGATCTCCTCTATGGCCAGGGGATATTTACTGGTCAGCTCGCAGCCGTCCTTCTCGATCACGATGGGGTTCTCGTAGCGGAAACCCACGTCGTCCTCGGGGGCGGCGTATTGCATGGCCAGGATGACCATCTCGTTCTCCTGGTATACGTGGTCCGGGTCCGTCCAGTAGGGGATGGGAACGTCCATGCTCGCCCCCACCCGCCACTCGTCGCCGAAGAGCCCGATGCCGTGCTCGACGCCCGGGAGGATGAAATCGGAGCAGCCCCGCTCCTCGGCGAACTTGCCGCATTCCGTGATCAGGTCGCCGGGGGTAGCGCCGGCTTTGTAGCTGTCGGCTACGAACTGCACGCAGGCCGTGAAGTTGTCGGCGTGCCAGCGCTGCCGCTGCGTGGCCGGTGCGAGCAGGTAGTTGTGGGAGTGGTCCCCCAGGGCCAGCTTGAACATGGCGTGCAGGTCGAACATGAGCGCCTCTCCCGCCGCGAACTCCTTGGTGGTGGGAGGGGTACAGGCACCCAGCCCCGTACGCCATCCGCTGGAGATCTCGTTCAGGCCGGCGAAGTTCCACTCCGATACGCTCCCCTCCCGGCGCATGGCGAGGGCCGCTATGCCCGCGAGCTCGGTCTCGGTCATCCCCTTCCAGCCGCCGTTGTCGATGGCCTCGCGCGCGGCCTTGTGTCCGGCGTCCACGATGCGGCTCGCCTCGCGGAAACGGTTGATGGTCCCCTCGTCCTTGATGAGGGAGGCCGCGTCGACTATATCGTGGGCGTTCTCGAACTTGAAACCGGGCAGGGCGTCCGTAAAGCGTTCGTACTCGTAGTGGGTCATCCAGCCCTCGGCGGTATATGTGGCCATTCCCGTCTCGTATCCCAGGCGCCCTTTCGTGAAGCCGAGTTCGTCCTCGAGGTAATATTTTATGGTCTCGATCTGGTCGGCCCCGCCGGCGCCGAAATAGCCGCGTACGTGGTCCTCGTCCATCCACGTATCGCTGAGCAGGCGCGCCGAATCGATGACGAAGGTGAAGACGGTGGGAAGTCCTTCGGCGGGGATGACCATGAAGCTGCGCCAGGGCACGAAGGCGTCCAGGACGAAACTCATGGTGCGGATGCGGGACGCCAGATAGGCGTCAAGGCCGCGCTCCCTCATGGGCTCCTGGATATCCCTCAAGCGCCTTTCGATATCCACGGCGTAGATGTCGTTGGGGTCGTATTGCGGTATCTCAGACATGACTATCATCTCCTGTGCTGATGCCGGGACAATAACTTATCAATAATCCGTGGGAATGGTGGCAAGGACCTTGTTCAGCTTGTCTACCAGCGGCGCCAGCCGCAGCGCCTTGGCCATGTTGCCGCGCAGTGAGAGCTTGCGCGAGGTCAGCGCCCTTACGGCACCCAGTTCTGCGCGGCTGATCTGTGCGAATGTAGAGTAATCCGCGATGATCCTGAACTCCGCCTTGGGGCCTTCTCCCTCCCCGGTCTCGAATGCGACCACTTTTCCGTCCTCAAATGCCACGTAGAAGTAGTGCTCCTTTCCGTCCGGGCAGTTCTTGTAGATATTGTTCATGGAGCTGGTAACGTGGTGCAGCGTCTCCGGAGTCAGCTCCGCCTCGGTACGCCTGCGGCCTTCTTCGGCCCATTCCGGGCTGAGATAGACGAAATTCGCCATCGCGGTCTCCTTTCCTCACCCTCACCTGTGATCCAGAGACAGTATTCATAGTTATAATGGTACCATGCTGTCTGCACGGGGCGGCCGGCTTTGAACATAACAGGACCGCTCCAGAGACATCTGAAGCCGCGGTCGGCCTTCACGGTGTTTCTCCGGGCGAGAACACCACGGCGATTATCTTGAACAAGAGCCTGCCGGAATCCCGGCCGCAAGCTCCCCTTATGAGTCCGCGAGCACTTCCATGAGATCGACGTGTACCCACGATGAATCGTAGTAACCGTGCAGAGACCACATCTCCAGGTCCTGGTTGTCCATGAGCACGTGGTGGCCCTTGATGGACTGGGAGGTGTCCGTGCCGTAGTAATCGCAGCGGGCCGGGTTGAGGAAATCGATGATCCACATGGCGCTCGTTTCGTCGATCTCCCCGTAATACTCGTTCAAAAGCCCCAGCATGGTATCGTATCTCCACGGCGAACTGCTGCCGCTGCCGGCCAGCGAGGGATAGGTCAGCGACATCAGGGGTATTATATAATGGTTGGTCATGGCCACGAGATCCGGATATTCTTCCACCTGCCGCGGGAAAAAACCGCATGCCAGATCAGAACCGCCGTCCGGCTGGACGGCGCATCCCGGGCCGTCAAACCACTGCGGGTCGACGTAGTCCGGCCGCCTTACCATCACGCCCTTTTCAAGGCTGGGGCAGGACGGGTCGGACGAGAGCTCGATCATGCTGTTGCCTGCGACCTCTCCTTCCACGATCTCCCATCCCCCTTCGCTCCCCGCAGCGGCATCGTCGCTCTGGAGAAGGCCGGGGCAGAGCAATCCCAGCAGGCCCAGGAAAAGCCGGCTGAGGTATTTCTGCAGTTGATCCCCGGGTGGGAGCAGGCTCGAGGCAAAGGTCTCGAGCACCGCGGCATCGCGCTCCTCACCATCCGACACCAGGTAGAGCCAGGGCACCGCCCGGTCGGAGTCCCGGATCAGGGTGATACCCTCAGTGAGGGAGCCGGCGTACTGGACCACCTTCCGGCATAGAAGCAAGGTGCCTTCACCGCTTATCAGGGGCCGGGTGAAGATGGAATAGACCACGTCCATGGCGCAGCTCACCCCCTCGGCGTTCATACCCGTGGGGATGCCCACGAAAGCTGGAGCAGCCGAGGTCACGAACGGATGACCCTGGGTTGGATTATGTACCATTATCAGGGCTTCGTCCGAGAAAACGTCCTCGCCCGTGGGGAACATAAAATCGCGCCCGTGATACAGCCTGCCGTCCGCGGTCGCATCACCGAAGACCGCGAACTCGTTGCAGAACAGGGCTCCGAAACCGACGTATATGCTCTCCAGGGTGTCCATACCCGCGTTGAGGGTCAGCAGGTCCAGGAAGCCGACGTCGTATCCCTGGTCCTGGCAGGCTTCGGATATGCCCCGCATCTCGGTGAGGAATTCCTCGGGAACAACGTCCTGGTTGGCCGCCACCATTATCTTGAGGAGGTTCCACAGCAAGTCCCACAGCCAGGGATACTGTCTTAAGTCCACGGTTATTCCAAAGTCTTCGATCAGCTCGAAGAAGACGTTCTCCAGGTAATCTTTGGCTACCCTCTGCACGCTCTGCGGGCATAGGTAACCCTCGGCATATCCCCTCTGGTAGGCATCTCCTTCAAGATACAGGAGCTTCTTTCCCGCGCTGTTCTGCGCGAGGTAACTGTCGCCGTAGGTGGCGATGGTCTGGAAATCGTCCGGGGAGATGGGATTGGAGAGTGCGAGTGTGCTCTCCGTCTCCTCTACTCCGCCGTTCTCAAACGCTCCCTGTTCGCCGCTCTTTTCCTCGCGCGCCTCCGGGGCCGAATCGTGCTTGGCGGGCTGCTCCGCCCCCACAACCACGCTCAGGGGCACGAGCATGCCCACCAGCAGCAAGGCCATCACCACGGTAAAGACTACCGCGACCTTTCCTTTTCCAGGGATCCACGAGAGAAGACAGCGTTGGCTCATCCTGATACCCCCTATTTCAGAACGATCTTCCTTACCGGCACCATCCCAATGGAGAATCACTTCCATATCATAACCCATTTACCAAGCCAGGCGGGAGAATCCCGCGCGAGGCAATGAAACGTACCCGGGGCCGGCCGCGATGAGAGGGCTCAAAGCATGTTCCGTCCTTTGAATGGTAATATATCGGCATGTAAGCGGAAGGTAATACCGGGTAATATCACTTTAGGTTCTCGAGGTCGCCTGATGCCCAATGCAGCCAGGGACGCAGCATCGATAATACTCCTGCGCGATCGCCCTCGCGGGAGCGGCATGGAAGTGCTCATGGTCAGGAGGAATGCCCGGAGCGATTTTGCCGGGGATATGCAGGTGTTTCCCGGAGGGGCGATCGAGGAATGCGATTGCGGGGAGGAGGTGGCCGGACTGTGCGATGGGCTGGGCGCGCAGGAAGCCATGTCCATTATCGAGGACGCGCCCTCTCCGGCAAGGGCCCTGGGTTTCTTTGTCGCCGGTATAAGGGAGACGTTCGAGGAAGCCGGGATATTGCTGGCCCGCGAGGCCTCGGGAGAACCCGTTTCCTGCGCCGGGGAAAGAGCGGCTCGATTTGTTGCCTACCGCGAGGCCATGAGGAACGAAAAACTCTCTTTCAACCAGGTGATCGAGAGGGAGGGCCTCAAGCTTGCGGTGGACAGCCTGGTCTATTTCGCGCACTGGATCACACCCGAGATCTCCCCCATCCGTTTCGATACCCGCTTCTTCCTGGCTCCCTCACCCTCCTGCCAGGACGCATTGCATGACGATTACGAGACTACCGGCCACTTGTGGATCGCTCCCGGGGAGGCCCTGGCGAGAAATGAAAGCGGCGATTTCCCGATGCTCCCCCCGACCATAGTCAACCTCATGGCCCTGGCGCGCTATGACAGCGTCGAGGGCGCCTTGTGTTCGCTTGCAGGAAGAGACGTCCCGGTTATTCTCCCCAGGGTGAGCTTCGAAGGTGGGAGGGCGAGGCTCCATCTCCCGGAAGACCCGGACAGTGCGTAGCGGTTCCCGCCTGGAGCGGGCGGGTCCAGCTGCAAGCTGGAAGGTAAAGGTGCCCATTGCACCCTGGAGGCACAGGCGCAGAAACGCGCACGTTGCCGAGAGAGCGGCCACGGGCAATAATGAAGACGGTCCCCGAACGGAGACCGACAAACGGAGACCGATAGACAGATCTAGCCGGAGAAAGAGGAGGATCCATGGGTTATCCCAGGCAGGTAGTCAAGGCTTTTCTGTCCCTGTGGCCCTTCACCCACGTGGTGAAGAAGCTCAGCCGGTATACTCCCTTCCGCCAGCTCTTCGCTCCGCTGATAAGGGAGAAAATATTCGACGTTACCTTCATACCCGTTTCGGAGAACATCCCCACGCCCCAGAACACGGCGCTGCCGCGGAAGGCTATAGCCGAGTTGATCAAGGCCTCATCGCACCGCTTCATCCATAACGGATGTATCTGCCGCAACCAGGAAGGTTGCGTGAATTATCCGCGGGACCTGGGGTGTATCTTCCTGGGGGAGGCTGCATCGCGGCTGCATCCCTCCATAGGGCATCGTGCCAGTGTGGAAGAGTGTCTTGAGCATCTGGAGAAGGCATCGCAGACCGGCCTGACGGGAATGATCGGCCGCATATGGTTCGATGCCACCGCCCTGGGGCTGCTGCACGATTTCCGTAATTTCCTGGTCGTGTGTTTCTGTTGCGACTGCTGCTGCCTGGTACGTGCGGATATGAGGAAGGCGGGGCCGGGGTTCAAGGATGCCATCAGGAAAATGGATACGGTACGGGTCACGGTCACCGATGCATGCGTGGGCTGCGGCACCTGCGTGCAGGCGTGCTTCGTGGGAGCTTCCGGGTTGGTGGACGGGAGAGCCCGCATAGATCCCGATATCTGCAAGGGGTGCGGCCGCTGCGCCCTCGTATGCCCCAACCAGGCCATACAGGTCGACTTCGACACGGAGAGCGCCATGTTCAAGGAGCTCCTGGGCCGTGTCGGGCCCTCGCTCAAGCCCCCGGTTGACCCCGGCGAGAGCAGCATTTAACGTTTGGATATGATCGAATGCGGAGGCTGCGGACGAGAGATAGAGACAGCGGGCTTTCTGGACGGTGCCAGGTTCCTTTGCGCCCGCTGCTATCACGTGCATATCAAGGGACCGGAACCACGGCGCAGGCTCGGCCATACCGCCTTTACGGTCGCCGCTTACGCCTGCCTCGCGGCGGTGGCGTTCTGCGGATTCGCCCTGTGCGTCCTCTATACGCTGGGCGCGGGCAACCTCATGTGGTCCATCATCCTGAGCGCGCTCGTGGTGTGCATGGTCGGCTGTCCGGCTGTCCTTCTCTCGAGAAAGCGTAATCTCTCCCTGCTCCTGGCCGCACTCTACCTGCCCTTAGGCGTATGGGCCTATCTCTGGCACCTGGCTCCGGGAGTGGAGTGGGAATATAGTACGATGACGGCATACGGTGGTTATTTCTTTTTCATGCTCGGCATAGCCGCCCTCGTCATCTTCGCCAGCAACCTGACTACCCTCCCACGCCTGTGAGGTAAAGGCAATGTACCACGACCTTCCGCTCCTGCGCCGTTATCCCCGCCTCCTGGCCTGCCTTCCCTGGGTTTCACTGGGCGAATGGCCGACCCCGGTACAGCGTGCTCAAGGGCTTGAGGAAGTACGTGGGCTGCCCGCCCTGTACATCAAGAGGGACGATGTGAGCTCGAGCGTATACGGGGGGAACAAAGTACGCAAGCTGGAATTCTCAATTGCCGATGCCCTGCGAAGAGGATACGGCAGGGTGATGACCATGGGCGCCGCAGGGTCCAACCACGTACTGGCCACGGCGATGCACGGCAGGAGGCTGGGAATTGCCACGACCGCCCTCATGTTCGATCAGCCTTGCGCGGAATACGTACGCCACAACCTTCTCATGGATTATCGTAGTGGTGTGCGCATGGTGTGGGCGGGCTCTATTCCCGGTATATTCCCGGCATTCACGAAGGAGAAGTTCTCCGCGCTGCTGCGTTGCGAAAGGCTTTACTGGCTCGGTCCAGGGGGCTCCTCTTTCCTCGGCTGCTTGGGATACGTCAACGCCGGTATGGAGATTGGAGAGCAGGTCGCGGAGGGACTTCTGCCGGAGCCGGATTACGTGGTGTCGGCCATGGGTACCCATGGTACGGCGGCGGGACTCTGGCTGGGCTTGAAACTGGCCGGTCTGGGCTCGCGACTGGTAGGCGTGGCGGTAGTGGAGAAGGCATACTGCAATCCTGCCCTGTGGGCGCGCCTCGCGAACGGGACGGCGGATTTTCTTAACCACCTGGACCCGGAGATAAAGGCTCCCAGGGCCCGCCCGGGCGACCTCATTTACGTGAGCAGCGAGCTTGGTAGGGGGTACGCCCACCTGACGCCGGCGGACGCCCTGGCCGTCCGCGAGGCAGCGGAATTGGAAGGCATACGGTTGGAGGGTACCTATACGGGGAAGGCATTGGCGGCCGCACTGGAAATGGGAAAGGAGTTAAGCAACAACGAGAGCATGCTTTTCGTCAATACATATAATTCCGTGGATCTCCATCCTCTTGTCAAAGGGATTGATTACCGCTTGCTGCCCGAACCGTTCCACCGCTTCTTCGAGGCGCCCTGCAGGGCATTGGAGTATGAGTTACAGACCCCCAACCGTGTTTGAGCCTACGGCAGCGCCGGCCCTTGCACGCTCTGCAATGACTCGCGATGGCCGTTGTGATCCAGGCCGCGTCAGGAGCAAGACGGCGATGGAGGTGGCATAGGTATGTTCTGGTGGGACCGCTGGCTGTGGGAACTGGGCTTCGCGATATGCCATCAACAGCCTGAGCGCCTCCTTGAATTCGGGGACAGTCCCCTCTTCGTGTGTGCGAGGGATACCGGCATCTTTGTCTCCTTCTTCAGCCTGATGCTGGTATTGTCCCTGCTGAGGGGCAGGCAGCGGGCCGGGATGCCGCCAGTTCCAGTCCTGGCGGTGGCCGCAGCCGGGATCCTCTTTCTGGCCTGGGACGGGCTGAGCAGCTACCTTGGCTTCAGGGACACCACGAATACGCTCAGGTTCATAAGCGGCTTCGCCGCCGGGGCGGGCCTGGCCTTCCCGATCGCCGCTCTGGTTAACGGCGCGGTATTCGGGGGAGACCGCTCCCTGAAGGTCGCGTCCCGTACCCGTGACCTCGCCGCAGTGGGCCTGGCGGGCGGGGCAGCTTTGCTGCTTTATCTTTGGCGGCCCCACCCCCTTTTCCGCGTAGGCCAGTTCTGGCTGCTGCTTAGCCTGCTGGGCACTCTGTGGGTCCTCAACCTCCTCGTTATTTATCTGGTGCGCGAAAAGGAGGGAGGCGGCCTCACCCTGGCAAGGGCAGCGGCAGCCGCCTTGCTCGCGGCGGTCGAATTGACCGGTTCCTACTGGCTGCACCGGCTCTTTGCGGGAAGGGGACCGGCGCCCTGAACTTCCCCCAGTATGTATCGATGGCGCAGTCCCAACCGCTTGCCCCGAAGGGTAAAAGCTGTTGTTGTGGTATATTTAACTGGAGTCTGCCGGGTAGGGCTGAAGCTCTCATGAGCTGTATAGACTGGGAGGTATGCAATGCATGCAAATAAAGAGAAGATAAGGGTGGAGATCTACACGACCTCGCACCGTATCGTGGCCGATCTGCATATATTCGCGGGGGCGCGATTGACCGATATCATGCAATCCAGGGAGACATCGTCGTTCTTCGCCCTGACGGACGTGGAGGTCTTCGACCTGGCCAGCGGTCAAGAGCTCTTCCGCACCGATTTCATCGACGTCAACCGTAACCACATCGTCATGCTCCGTCCGCTCGAGGTTCCCGCGGGCAGGCCCAGGGAGGGTATGCAGTCCGGCTTTTAGGGGATCACGCGTTCGCTGTAGGCATGTGCTTCCGTATATTTACACAGGTAGCCGACGTTCTCGAACAGGGACGTGTTGACGATTTTCCGTATCGAAACGGTGATCAAGTCGGGCTCTCCGTTCTGGCCCTGGATCACGTTTATCGGACCGTTCAGCTTGGCGTTGTTGCGGTCCAGTAGTTCGCGCACTACTTCATGCACCCGGTCCATATCTCCCCGGGAGTTCGCATAAGTGATAGCAGCTTCCTGGGCGGCGTCATCGGCCGTACCGTGGATGGATATGTGGTTCCAGATGATGGGCCCGCACTGGATGACGATGGCGCCGGCGAGCACCGCGACCAGCACTATGGTGAGGACGTGGCTCCATACCTGGCCGTCCTCGGCCTGCAAATTGCGTAATAATATCTTTTCGCGCATATCATTCATTAGCTTCGACGACATGGGAGGGTTTCCTTTAGCGTCAAAGATGGGGTCAGGCCCGGACATGGGACATTTTCAGATAACCTTGGGTTTCAATCCGGCTCGTTCGCTGAAAATGTCCCATGTCCGGGCCTGACCCCAGGCCTTCAGCTGCGCGGACGTTGCGGTAGAAGGCGGCCGAGTTGGCGCGAGAGCATGCCCTTGATAGTGTTGAGTTCCTCCATGCCCATGGCGTGCGCGGCGAAGAAGAAGACCGCTACACCTTCGGCTATGGGCAGCAGCATCTCCAGGAGGTCTCTCCACAATCCCGATGCGGGATGAAGCTGTACGATGAGATAGTGGGACGCGTAGATCACCACGGCCATGGCGGCGGCAGCAGCGAGGGTCTTCACTGCCGTGGAGAGCACGCGCCTGCCCCCCAGGCGGCCCAGGCGGATGCGCAGCACGGTGCCGTCGATGAGCATGGAGAAGAGATACGCGGTGGCGTATCCCAGCGCAAGGCCCTTTACGCCGATCCAGCGGAAGAAGAGCAGGTTTGCGCCGATATTTATGGCCACGACGAAACAGTTGATGATCATGGGCGTACGTGTATCCTGCATGGAATAGAAGGTCTTGGTAAGCAGCATATCGATGGAATAAGGTATCAGTCCCAGGGCGAAGAAGAAGAGAACGCCCGAGAGCAGCTCCGTATCTCCGGCTTTGAAGAAACCGTGCTCGAGGAGAAAGCGGATTATGGGCTCGTTCAGGGTTAGGTAGATGACCGCGCAGGGCACGATGATCAGGATCGTGGAACGGATGCCCATGTTCATGGTCTCCTTGAAGCGCGACATCTTGCGCAGGGCGGAGTGTTCGCTCATGGCCGGAAATATGGCGGTGATTATGGAGACGGCGAAGATGCCGTAGGGGAGCTGGAAGAACATCTGGGCATACTGGTAGGAAGGTACTCCGCCGTCCACCTGTATGGCCAGCGCGAATATGAACCAGGTACCCACCTGCCACAGCAGGATATAGCCCAGCAAGGGAACGGCGAGGCGGCCTATCTTGCGGATAGCCGGGTGTTTGAAGTCGAGGACGAAAGAGTAACGCACTCCGATGCGCAGAAGCATGGGTACCTGCACCAGTGCCTGTGCCACCACGCCGAGGGTCGTGCCTACAGCCAGCACTACCAGGTGCAGGTAGTTATCGCGGGGGCCCGGCAGAAAATGGAATATTATCACCGTCCCGATCACCATCAGGTTGTTGGCGATGGGCGCGAAGGCCGGCGCTTTGAAATGGCGGTGCGAATTGAGCAAGCCTCCGAATATCGCACTCAAACCGTAGAAGATGATCTGGGGCACGAAGAAGCGCAGCAGGAAAGAGGCCTGGTCTCTCACCACCTGCGTGGTCACGTCGCCGGCGGAATAAGAGCCGAAAAGGGTCATGAGCCTGATGATGAGGGGGCTGGCGAAGATACCCAGGACGGTCACCACGCCCAGGATGAGCATGGAGATGTTGGTGACCGAGCTTGCGACGTACCACGCTTCCTCCTTCGAACGGGTGCTCATATATTCCACGAACACCGGTATGAAGAGGGACGCGATGATGCCCCCCATAACCAGGTCGAAGATCATGTTGGGCATGGAATTCGCGAGGTTGTAGGTGCTGGGAAGGTTTGTCTCGCCAAAACGCAGGGTAAGGCCCAGTACGTAGGCCAGTGCGGCGTAGCGCAGGAATCCCGTTATCCTGCTGATGGCCGTTCCCACGGCCATCACGGCGGCGTCCCTCGCGAAAACGGTTGGTTCTTCCCGCGGGACCGGCTCCATGCCCTCGGTCACGTATTAGCCCTCCTCTGGGAGTGTTTACCGCCGCGGAACCTGCGCAGCAGGCGCCGCGACACGATCACCAGGGCTACGATGCAGGCCAGGCATACCAGGAGTATTATGGCCAGGGTGTTGATGATAGATGTATTGACGGTGATCGAGGAGCTGTCGATCAGCAGGTCTCCGGTTTCCAGCACTATATCCACGATGAAGGAGCCCTTGCGGTGCGTGTCCACGTCGAAGATAAAGCGGTTCTCGCGCGGTTCGATGGTGACTTCCCTGGAATTGCCCTGCGGGAAGGCAAGGCTGGGATTGTCTATCCTCAAGGTGACTTTCTCCAGGGGGTAGGCCAGGGCGCTGGTCACGTCGATGCTGAGCTTGCCCTCGGTGCTGGAAAGGGTTACGGAGCGTTTCAGCTCTATCCCGACCTGGGAGGTCTCGCCCTCGATCAAGGCATCTATGCTGGAGAGGTAAGCCATTGCAGCGGCCGCGTCCTCTTCCCCCGTGAAGCGGTGCCCCTCGGCAACGAACAGGGAATCCCGCAGGATCTCCTGCAGGGAATGATCGGCCGGGATGGTCGAGGAAAAATCCTCGACCTTGTCCCGCACTTCCGCGAGACGCTGCATGTACGATGAGGTAATCTCCGGATAAAGCGGTGCCTGCAGGGCGACGCCTTCCAGGGGGAACTGGTCCGCGTTAAGCTCCGAGAGGCGCCGCGGCTGCAACCACTGGCAACCCTTGACGGCGCCGTATAGATCATCCAGGAATTTCTGTGAGGGCAAGAAGCCGGGGGGAAAAGCAAGGACGCAGGAGCGGACCACGTATGGTTTCTCCCTCTGCAGTACCGCCAGCTCGGCGAAGATGTTCTGCACGATATGGGAAGCATCGCTTTCGGGAGTACCCTCGAGGTAGGTATAGAGGATTTCGTCGCGCACGAAGGCCTTCAGCAGGTAGCCGTTGCTGTTGACGAAATGCACGGGCTGGGAGATCGTCGTTCCCCCCAGCAGTCGCTTTCCCGCGGCGCTCGATTCCAGGGCTTCCCGCCCTACTACGGTGAACTCCATACCGTTCTCAACGATGCGCTGCAGCGTGGGATCGCTTAAACGGAAGAGGGGGGCTATGAAGCCGATGCTCCCGGTTTCCCTTTCCTCGAACCACTCGATTCCCAACTCCATCTGTTCCGACGCGTCTTCCTCCCAGCCCCTGCCGGCCAGTAAGTCCGGGTCGGCAAAGGAAAAGGTCGTGCCGATGAGGTCAGCCCCGGCGTTCTCGAACAACTCGTCCAGGCCCGTCAGGACCGTGTCGGCGCCTACCTCTTCGTCTCCGCTGCCCTCCTCCCCGGACGCACCCGCCAGATATTCCAGGTCATTGTAGGTGGTGCGGGGCATGACTATGCTGCTGCCTACCTCGGGAGTCCTCTGCATCACCTTTACCAGTGAGTAGAGGAAGCCCGGCTGGGTGGAGGAGGAGGAACACGCGGTTGCAAGGCCGGTATCCAGGTCATTTCCCTGAGCGTCGACGGGGGGAAGAAAGTCGAGGGTCCAGAGCAGCGAGAGGTTGAGTGGATAGCCGTTGGCGGGGTCCTTGATAACCAGGAAATTCTGGTCCGCGGCAATGACCTCTCCTCCCCTCACGAGCCTTACATCGAACGGATATACTCCCGTCCCGAGCCCCAGTGCTCTGAAGTCTATCTCGTAGAGCTTGTTCGTATACTCCTTGTCTGGCGAGATCGTTTCCAAGGTGCGCCTCGCGAGGACGTAGCGCCGCGCACCCTCGCGAAAAGATGACAGCGAGGAACGGGTGGTGGCCGAGGGATACAGCAGCAGTTCGATATATATGTAGTCCGTTCTGGCGCCACCCGAGAGTTCCAGTTCCACGTCCAGGTAGGCAAGGTCGCCGGGAACGTAGTAGAAGGAGTTCATGGAAGCGGAGATAGCGGCCACGTCGTCCTGTGCGAGCAGGTCTGTACCTCCCGCACCGGGCAGGGAGAGCAGCATGATCGAGCATGCCAGTAACGTCGTTATGAGGCGGCGGATCGTCATGCCGTCCGCTCCAGGCCGCGGGGCGTACATTGCATGATGAAACGCATGTCGGGCATGGACTCGAATCCGAGGTTGTGATAGAGGCCCAGGGCGGCAGCGTTGTCCTCCTGGGTATTTACCAATAGCGATGCGGCGCCCATGTTTCTGAGGCTCGATATCATGTTGCGGGTAAGGGACTTGCCGACACCTTCTCCATGGTGTCCGGCTTGAATGCCCAGGCGTTGCAGGTACCCGAAACGCCCGTTCGCACCGCCTACCGCGTACCCAAGGACCTCACCGTCCCGGCGCGCCAGAAGGAAGGCGTTACGGTAACAGGAGGTGGCCACGGCCTCCAGGGTGTGGGTATCCAACCTCCAGAAATCGTCGAAAGCGGTCGCATCAAGTCTCAACACGTCGTCCAGATACCTCTTCCTATAGCGGACTATCTCCAGGTACATCTCCGGGCCCGCATGGGAGGATTCACGCAAGAGCTGCTTCTGCAGCAGCACTATCCTGTATATGGTCCCGAAGCCCTGTCGTCTGAACTCCTCTGCTTCGTATTCCCCCAGCGGTTTGGTCACGAACCTGTCGCTACCGCATTCAAAGCTGCGGAACGCCGCCGCCTCCACCAACCTTTTCTTGACGGCCCCCTCTCCCTTGACGTGCCACAATGCTGTGATGTCAGCACGGCCTCTCCAGTTCCCTACCAGGATAAAAGGGGGCCTGGTGCGGGAAGAATCCCCCCAGTAGAATATCCTCCCACCGTTCGAGCGCATGAAGTCGAGGTAAAGCCGCTTGCTGCGAAAGAAATAGTTACCCCTGACATCGGGCCAGAAGTCCTTGAACGCTTCGGGACCGGCCTCGCTTACGCTCGGGCCATAGTGGTTCTGCGTCTCGGGAACTATGATCTGGACCACATCCTTCCGGGGGTTATATAAGCCCCCTTACCTCTTTGATCAAGAATATTATACCGATGGCTACGAGGAAGAAGGAGAAGAGCATGAGAACGCGCCTGTTACGGGCCCTTAAGGTGAAGAACGAACCGAGGTATGCTCCCGGCATTACCCCGAGCATCATGGCCAATGCTATCATCCAATCGACGTGTCCCAGTTGGGTGTGGATCAGGCTTCCGGGTATGGCGAGGATAGCGATTACGACCAGGGAGTTACCCAGGCATTCCTTGAATTCGAGATGGAGGACGAAGAAAAAGGCGGGTACCATGATCACCCCGCCTCCCAGTCCCAGGAAACCGGAGAAGAATCCGGCGGCGAACCCTATGAGAGCGAGTTTCCATAACGCCCACCGGCGTTCCCCGCCGGCTTCCTCCCAGTCCGTGGGGGGGCCTTTGCCCCCGGCCGAGGAGAAAGTGCGCCAGGCGAGGTAAAAGATTATCAATGCGGTAACGATCATGATGTAGCGGGTGTCGATTATCGCCGTGGCGTACGAACCCGCGGCGGTCCCAGCCAATCCGAAGAGGGAGCAATACAAGACGATCCGGGGTATGATCTTTCCCGCCCGCCAGTAGTTGAAGCCCCCCACCAGGGCCGAGGGAAGAATTACCGGTAGAGGTGTGCCCAGGGCGATATCCGAAGACTGTGAGAGCAGCAGCCTGATGGCGGGCGTAGTTATTACCCCACCACCTATCCCGAAGGCCCCGGACGCGAAACCGGATGCGAAGCCCAGGAGGACTATGAACAGAAACCTCGCTACCTCGACCAAGGTCCGTCCTCTTCCTCTCAGTTAACGGATGATATCAACGACCTCGGCATCGGCTGCCCGCACCAGGTCGTAGGAACGGATCTTGAGGATCATGTTCGGCTCTCCTCCTCCCGTATAGACCACGTCCTCGCGCAGGGCATGGAGATCGATGTATTTTGGCATTTCCGTGTTCAATGCCACGGGGGGAGTACAGCCGATAAGATATCCGGTCAGCCGGCGCACCTCGTCGGCGTTGACCAGCCGCAGGCTAGGCACGCCCAGCTCCGATTTCAACTTGGCGTAATCCACCAGGCTGTCCCCGGGGATCATCGCCATGACCGGTTCGCTACCCGCGATAAAAAGAACGGACTTGATCAGCTGATGCGGCGGCAGCCCCAGGACTACCGCGGCCCGCTCCGCGGTTCGCGCAGGTTCCGGCATCCTGCTGAGCTCGTGGGGGATGTTTGCCGTCTGTAAGTAGTTATGAACGTCCACACTGCTGAGCAAGGTTGACTCCTTCCTTGCCGGCTCAAGCCACAGTGCACCTTATGCCGGAGCCGAAGATCATGCGCGTATTATAGCATAGTAAGCAAACGCGATATGCGAGGTCTAAGGGTTGATTGCAGGAAATATGCTGCCCTATTTAAGGCCGCCTTTCCTGCCGATTTCCTGGTAGAACTTCGTTCCATATCTCTCTTTGGTGGTCTGGCCGCCCTTGCGGCCACCTTTTTGCCCGATCTGCTGGTAGAACTCGGTCCCATACTTCTTTAAAGTAGTCTTTCCACCCTTACGGCCCGCTTCGCTTCGGGTCAATTTCCGGTTCGCCATGAGCGATCCCTCCTCCTCGATAAAATACCTGATAAGAGACTCCGTTCAGCGACGCAAGCTCCATCATTATTGTTTTACCCAAAGACGGCCAGATTTAACCAGTAAATCGAGGGACGCAGCGAGCCATTTCATGCAGATCTGATGTATACGGAGCCTTGCCGGGGCGGGTGTCTGAATATTTTGGTTACGGGGTTCTCGACTTCTTTTTCGGTCCAGCCGTCGTAGGTCACCTGCCATCTGCCGTTCACGGTGCGCCGCAGGCGGAAGGTGGTATCCTTGTAGCCGGCTCCATCGGTAGGCTGCGTGTAGCCCAGCACTATATCCACCCTTATCTCGGCTTCTTCACCCTGGACGTCCGCATAGTTGAGTTCGCCCACTCCGGTGGTGATGCCCAGCGCATAATCCCTGCCGTTCTCCCAGTAGTTCCTGACCGCCTGCACAAGCTCGTCCCTCTCCGCATCCGTCGCATTCCCCGCATCAAAGCAAGAGAAGCTGAAAAAGCATGCAGCAACGCAGAGCATCACTAATATAAGCGAGCATTTTCTTTTCCACATACCTCAAATATAAAGCAACTCTTGCCGGTATGCACCCACAGACGATAGCGGAGCAAAGACCATTACCAGGAGGCCCCGGGCCCTAAGAACACCATCTGAGCTGCCCCCAGCCCGGGGCAACCTTACAGCAGAGTCACGGGGTCGACATCCACTGCCAGCGAGATGTCCTCGCGGTCTATCCCTTTGTCGCGGCAGTAGGAGCTGCGGAAGGATTCGTAGGCGGCGAGTGACTCCTCGAGTTTGCCCGCTATCCCCTCCAGGGACGTGGTCTTTACCATGACGTGGTAACGGTATCTGCCTTTTATGCGCGAGAGCGGAGCGGGAGCAGGGCCGAGTACAACTTCTCGCTCCGGCATAAGCCCTTGACGCAATATATCCCCGAGGCCGCTGGAGGCCGCTCGCACGTGTTCCTCCACGGAGGACGACAGTACCAGGTTGACCAGGCGGCAGAAGGGAGGATAGAAAGCCTCCCGGCGGAAGCCGGTCTCCTGCCCGTAGAAGGTCCGGGCATCGCCACGCACGGCTGCCTCGACGGCATAGTGTTCCGGGTTGTAGGTCTGTACGATAACCTTGCCCGGGAGGTTCCCGCGGCCCGCCCTCCCGCTCACCTGCGTAAGCAGTTGAAAGGTACGCTCGCCGGCCCGAAAATCGGGAAGTCCCAGGGACGTGTCCGCGCTGATAACTCCGACCAGCGTGACGTTTGGGATATCCAGCCCCTTGGCTATCATCTGTGTACCCAGCAGGACCTGGGCACGGCCCGACTTGAAATCCTCCAGCATGTCCCAGTGCGCGTGCTTGCGCCTGGTGGTGTCGGCATCCATGCGGATGCAGCGCAGCGGTGGAAGCAGGCGGCGCAGCTCCTCTTCCACTCTTTCCGTGCCCGTGCCGGCATAGCGATGTACCTGGTTCCCGCACTGCGGGCAAACGAAGGGCGGCTGCATGACCCAATTGCAGTGGTGGCACAGGAGATGCCGTTCGCGGGCATGATAGCAAAGGCTCACCGAGCAGTTGCGGCACTGGAAGATATGGCCGCAGGAATGACACTGCATGAAACGGGCGAACCCGCGCCGGTTGAGGAAGAGGATGGCTTGCTCACCCGACTTGTATACTTTTCCCAGGGCGTTTGTCAGTTGTGGAGAGAGGATGGTGCGCATCCCCGGGTCCTCCAGCTCGCGCATGTCCACCACCTCGATGTCGGGGAGCGGCCGGTCGTCTACGCGCTTCCTCAGCACCAGGTGGACGTACTCCCCGCGCTCGCATGCATGGCGGCTTTCCAGCCGGGGCGTGGCGCTTCCCAGCACGAGGACCGCTCCGCTCAGCCGCGCTCTGCTCTCGGCAACATCCCGGGCATCGTAACGGGGGGCGGAGCCATCTTTGTAGGTGGTCTCGTGCTCCTCGTCGATGACGATCAACCCCAGTTGCGCCAGGGGGGCGAAGAGAGCGGAGCGCGCTCCTATGACCACCTTGTACCTGCCCTCTCGGATCCCTCTCCACTGGTCGTAGCGTTCCCCCAGGCCCAGTCGGGAGTGGAGCACCGCTACATCCTCGCCCAGGCGCCCCTTGAAGCGCTGCACCATCTGGGGGGTGAGCGCTATCTCCGGGACCAGGACAAGTGCGGTGCGCCCCAGCCGCAAGGCGTGTTCGATGGCGTGCAGGTATACCTCGGTCTTACCACTGCCGGTTATGCCGTGCAGCAGGAAAACCTCTTTCCTGTCCGCGTCCATGCCCGCGACGATGCTCTCCAGCGCGGTCAGTTGTTCGGGATTGAGCTCGTGCGGTTCCGTGGCGGGAAAGGAACGCTCGGCGAAAGGATCACGCAACCTTTCCTCCTGGCTTATACGCAACAGGCCCGCCTCCCTCGCCCCGTTTATCGCGGAACTGGAAGCCTGCGTGAAATGGCGCAGTTCGGGAACGGTCATACGACCGCCGTGGTCGCACAGGGCTTCCAGCAGCCGACGGCGCGCCGGGGAGCGTTTCTCCAGTTCCTCATCCTCCAGGGCCTCACGTCCCGCGGCCGTCAACTCCGCTATACGTACCTTGACCATGGACGCCTTAGGCCGGGGCATGACGAACCTGCGCTCGACCCAGCCGCCATTCTCGAGGGATCTCAGGGTTGCGGAGGACACCTTTCCTGCCTTCCCGGACCTCAAGCCGGACAGGGACATCGTGCCTCCCGCGGCCTCCAGTGCCTCCAGCACCTCACGCTGGCGGGTGGCGCGTGAGGGGACGCCTTCCAGCGCTCGTGCCGCCTCCACCCGCAAGGCGATGAACTCCACCACCCGGCGCGAACGGCCAGGGGGAACGACGAGCCGGAATACCAGGGAAAGGGGGCTCAGATAGCGGCGGGCCATCCATTCGCAAAGCTGCACCGTCTCCGAGTCGAAGACCGGGGGTTCGTCTACCACGGCCTCTATGTCGCGGATGCGCGGCAGGTCGGGAGGAGCACAGAAACCGAGGACATAGCCGACCTGCATGGTGTTTACAAGGGGGACAAGGACCACGCTTCCCGTCTCGACCTTGCCGGCCAGTTCCGGAGGTACTCTATAAGTAAAGGGACGATCCAGCTGTCTTACGGAAGCGTCGATGACGACGTTAACGTAGGACTCAGCATTATCAGCGCTTTCCTTAAAACCGGGCATGGATTCATTATAGTCATAGGGTATGACCCCGAGTGTTGAAAATGGAGGGCTGACCCCAGGTGAGGGTCGGTTCTCATAGAGGGTGGCCGACGGCGGCCATGTAAATGGCGCTTTCCTCGCCACCGTCCACGCCCAGGAGCTGGTTGAGCTCATCGTCGAAGAGGGCCCCTACCGTACAGGCGCCCAACCCGAGGCTGGTGGCCGCCAGGTAGAGGTTCTCACCGATATGGCCTGCATCCATGTATATGTATCGGTAGCCGCGCTGTTCGTATTTCCATTTGGAGCGATAGAATACCGCCGTCCACACGAAAACGGCGGCGGCATCATAGCAGACGGCCTGGCCGAGCGCCGCCCGAGCCGTCTCCAGGCGCAGGTCTCCCGGCCTGAGTTCCTCCAGCAGGTGCGCGCGGATCGCGTAATGGTAGAGGCCCTGTTCCAGCTCCGATACGTTGTTGGCCACCACGTAAGTCTCGATGGGGTATAAAGCTCCGGCCGAAGGGGAAGTCCTGAACTCGTAGCCCTGTTCGATACGCTGTATGCCGCTCGAGGCCCACAGCAGGTAGGACAGGTCGCGCCTGGAGATGGGTTCGCTGCTGTAATCCCGCACGCTGGTCCTCTTGCGCAGGGCCTCATCGAGGCTCATCCCGGCGGAGGGTTCGGGCGGTGTCAGCTCGATCATGCGGCTGCCGGGATATTCCTTGTAAGGGGAAGGCTTGCTCGACCAGTCCAGCCCGCGGCCGGACATCCTGCCCGGGTAATACTTGGTCTCCCTGTGATACCTGTCGCCTATACCCTCCGGCATATCCATCACCTCTTACATCACGCAGAGCATACCACCAGCGCGCAGCCGAACCTGCCTGGTTATATTCTGCCCATACGACGAGGTATATAACTCCCCTTTCGCAAGCCCGATGGGATATGCCGTCCGCATCCTGGGATGCCGGACTCGAACTGGGTCGTGAGAAACGGCGCAGCTCTACACGAAAAGTGCGGAGAGGGAGGCGGCAAGTGAGAGGATGCCGGCGTAGGGCAGTGTCCAGGCGGATCCCTCCCCGCGTTTTGCGTCTGCGTGGCCCCTGCGGCGGCAGCGGCGAATCGTCAGGATGAGCAAGGCGGCGAGCCCACCCGCCGCCGTCCCCAACATGAAGGACAGCCACAGGAGGCCGGGACCGGCTGCAAGCCCGATCACCGACAGGGACTTCACGTCCCCGCCTCCCACCATGTGCAGAAGAAATGCGGGGAACAGGAGCAGGAACCCCAGGGCCATTCCGGAGAGGCCCGTGCGCAGGCAACCCCAACCTCCGGCGGCGGCCAGGGCGATCCCGACCGCCGCCGCGGCCGCGACGAGCCGGTTCGGCACCTTACGGTAGCGAAGATCCGTATAGGTCACCGCCGCCGCGAAAAGCCACAGAAAGATCACTTTCGCAGTCCACATCGACCCAAGCCTCCCGGGAAACGCGAACTATCCCAGTGCTCCCATGAGCTGCTGGAATATCTTGTTAAAGAAGCTCTTGATGACGTTGGTTCCGCCCGCCCAGGCGATCAGGGCCCCGGCGACAGCCGCGGCTCCCAGGATAACCAGTGCGTATTCCGCGGTTGTTTGCGCTTCTTCGTCAGCGATGATGTCCAGGGGTTGACGCATTTTCTTTCACCTCCTCCGCTTGCCGTCAAAGGGTATGGCCAAGGATCATACCGCCCACCGTCAGGAGCAGAAACGAGGGCAGGATAAGGAATACGAGGGGCAGTAGTATGAGCACCGATACGCGTGAAGCCCGCACGCGCTCCTTCTCCCTGCGGCCGTTTCTCAACTCTACCGCCAGTTCCTCCAGGGTTTCCGCCACCGGCGCTCCGAACTCCTCGGCCCTGAACAAGGTGCGGCCGAAGCGGCGAAGCTCCCGGCAGGGATGATCCGCGGCATGGCGCAGGGCCGTCGCCGTACTCTCTCCCACGCGTATCGGATCCAGCAGCCTGTTTATCTCCTCGCGGGAGAAGGGATTGCTGCAGGCGTCGCCGCAATGGCGCAGGGCTTGAAAGAGGCTCTCCCCCGAGAAACACAACACCGCCATGAGGTCGACTATCTCCGGGAGGTCCGCGGCGATCTTTGCAAGGCGGCGGGCGCGCTTCCTCTTCAGCACCATCACGGGCGCCCTGTAACCGGCCGCGAAGAAAAGGGGCGAGATGAAAAGACACGCCGGGCCGAGGGGTACGCCGAGCACGGCAAGCGCCGACCCGGCGAACATGCGCATGCCCTTGAGATACTCGGGCGTCCATGCGCTACCCGATTCCTCGAGCAGCCTGCTTATCTCTTCGCAGGGACGGCGTGAGAACGTCTGCCCCAACCGCGAAAATGCTTTCTTGCATGCGGGGAAACCCCGCAAACGTGCTCGGGGAGTGACCCTCTCACCGCGTTCCAGGCCCGCTGCTGCTCTAGCGGCGGCGTGGCGTGCGGAACGCCGCAGGGAGAAAAGCGCGAAGGACGCGATTGCAATGGCCGTGAGAAAGGCCGCGGCGAGGTCCATTTATACCTCCGGGTTTACCATCCTGCGTATGAGAAAAAAAGCGGCGGCGTTGAGCGCTATCGCCACCATGACGATCATGTTTCCCGTGGCCGTGGAGAAGAGCGGGCGCAGAGAGCTCGGGTTAAGCACCGCCTGCAGAAGCAGGAAGACCGCGGGAAGAGAGGAGACGAGGTAGCCGGAAGCACGGCTCTGGGAGGTGAGTATGCGCGCCTCGCGCCTCACATCCAGGCCGCCCGCCACGCGTTGCCGCAGGCGCTCCAGGATGCGCGGGAGATCTCCGCCTTTGCCATGCATGAGCCCCAGGACCGTAAAGGTCAGGCGCAGCGACGGCAAAGTGGAATACTCCGCCGCCCTGGAGAGCGATTCCTCCAGGCCTCCTCCCATGCGGATATCTTTCAGTACTTCGAGTACGTCCTCTGCGAGCTCGCTGCCGACGTCCTCCAGGCTTACCTCCAGAGATTGTCTCAGCGAGAGGCCGGAGCGCAGGGACTGGCTGAGTGAATCGATGAATTCGAGGACTTGCTCTTCCTTGCTCGCCAGGGTTTTACTGCGCCGATGCCTTGCCACAAAACGGCGCACGAGCGCGCACGCGGGGCAGGCGGCAGCGGCGAGAAAGGGGTTGCGGGTGAAAACAAAGACCGCCAGCGCGGTTAGCGCGAGAAAAAGACAGCGCCGCAGGCGTGATGGCCGGGACGCTTGCTCGAGGAGGCCGAGCAGATCGGGAAGGAGCGCCTTCGCGCTATCCTCGCTTATCAGCATGCCGCGGGTCTTTTCCCGTCTCCTGGCGGAACGCCAGAGATACAGCGCTGACAGGCTGAAGGCGAGGAGCGCCGTAAAGACCAGGAAATGAAACATCAAAGGAAGGCGGAGGTCGAGACCGCGCCCCTCACCCCCTTCCCGAAAAGGCAACGGCCGATGGGGATGCGGGTTTTATGCGTGAGAGTTCTCCGGCGGGTGAAGCCGGCCCCTCGCTACGGGCGGGTATGAGGCGCGGACCGCCGGCACTTTCGCGGTCCATGGCGGCGATCTCGCTGACTTTTCTCCTGCCGGAAGCTCCGCGCTCCATATGCGCGAGGATGTCCACGGCCCGCGTTATCTGTTCGCGAAGCGCTTGTGATGGCAACCCCACACCGGAGGTGAGCGCCATGGTCTCTAGCCGCGAGATGGCGTCATAAGGGGAATTCGCGTGTACGGTCGTCAAAGAGCCGCGATGCCCGGTATTCAATGCCTGCAGGAGGTCCAGCGCCTCTGGTCCCCTCACTTCGCCTATGATTATACGGTCCGGGCGCATCCTCAAGGCGTTGCGCAGAAGGTCTCTCAGCGTTACCTCGCCCCTTCCCTCCAGGTTTGGCGGGCGGGTCTCCAGGGGTATGACATGCGGTTGTTGCAGGCGAAGTTCCGCGGCATCCTCGAGGGTGATGATACGCTCGTCTTCGGCGATGCAGGAGGAGAAGGCATTGAGAAGGGTTGTCTTGCCGGTGCCCGCCCCGCCCGAGATGACCACGTTCTTTTTATCCCTTATCGCCCTCGCGAGACAGTCTGCCTGTTGCTGCGCGAGCGTCCCCGAGCGGATCAGTTCTGCGATGGAATAGGGGCGTCGCCGGAACTTGCGTATGGTCAGTACCGGTCCGAGGACGGAGAGGGGAGGCAGGATGACGTTCACCCGCGACCCGTCCGGCAACCTGGCATCGACGTAGGGAGAGGCCTCGTCCACGTGCAGCCCCAGGGGCCCGATAATGCGATCGATGATGCGATGTACCTCTTCGTCGCCTTCGAGGACGACATCGCAGGGACGGATATGCCCGTTCTTTTCCACGAACACGCGACTTGGACCGTTTACCATTATCTCTGTGACCTCCTCGTCGCGTACCAGCGATTCGAGGGGACCGAGGCCCATGATGTCGTCCAACAGCCTCTCGAGCAGATGATGCATCTTCGCCGGATCGAGGACCATGCCTTCTTCCCAGGCGACCTCGCGTGCGGCGCGCAGCAGGACCCTCCTCCGGTCGCCACATTCGCTGCCGTAGGATAACGCGAAATCCTCGCCGGGCAGCCTTTCCCGCACCCTTTCTTTAAGCCTGATGTATTCGTCCTGCAAGGCAGACCTCCGTCTAAGTGGCTGCTGTGGGATGCCCCCTCAGCCTTTTAAAAAACTGCAGAGCGGTGGCTTTGGCGGGTGGCATGTCTCCAAAGCCCAGCGCGGCTGCCATGACGGCGGCCGCCTTTCCCAGGGGGGAATCTTGCTGTGGCAGCTCTCCCAGTTCGGCGAAATCCAGCCCGGAACGGGGATCGTCGGGAAGAGCGGCCAGGAGTTCCATCCCTACCGCCCGGGCAAGCTCGTCGGGGTTCAGGGCATGATATGGGCCGCAGCGGTTTACGACCAGATGGAGGTGGCCGTGATCCAGTCCCGTCCTGTGCAGATATGCGGCCGTAGTGCGGGCACAGGTAGCGCTCAAGCTGTCCGGTAGGGAAACCAGCAATACCTTTGGGCAATAATATAGAAGGGGGAGGAAGTCACCGCGCGAGGAGTACGGTAAGTCCTGGACGATCACGTCGAAGAGGAAGAGCAGGTTGCGTAAGAGCGGTTCGGGTATGGGCGTTTCTCTCGCGGCGCTACTTTCGTTTCTTTCTCCGTATGGGAGAAGATGGAATCCTGACGCGTGGCGATGGACCGAGACCCTGATCAGGTCCCAGGATATTTCCTCGGCCAGGGGAAGCAGATCGAGGAGCGATTTCCCCTCTCCGCGCGGCTTGAGGTACAGGAGCTGGGAGAGCATGCTGTCCATCTCCATGAGGAGTACGCGGCGGCCTGCCGACGACATCGCAGCGGCCAGCGAGCATGCCAGCAGCGTAGTGCCCACACCCCCCTTGGTCCCCATGACGGTATAGAGGCCGTTAGCATCCCCGTGCCGTTCTTCTCGCCCGGGAGCGGAAACGGACAAGGCATGCTCGCGGTTGTATATCTCCAGCTTGTCCTTGATCTCCCGGAAAAGGTCGACCCCTCTGGATTCGTCTGCCGGGATAAGCCCTGCGAACCTGAACGGCAGGCGCAGCATGCCTGCAAGCTCCACCTCGTCCCACCGCATGCCGGGATAGGAGATAAGAAAGGAAACGGGAACGCTCAGCGCTCGGGCTTGTGCGCCTTCCAGTTCAGAGACGTCAAGTTCTTCGAGCAGGAGATGGGACATCACGAGGGCCGAGGGATGAAAACGCTCGAGCAGGCGGAGTAGATCGGGAATTGACCTCGCGACTCCGCACAAATCCAGGAAGGGATGGTTATCGATGGACGCGATAACCTCCGATGCCAATTCCCCGCTGGTAAATCCCACTGCAACCGATAATGGCCCCATACTGTCCTCCTTACTGTATAACATATATATTTTAATAATAATAATAAACTTTGTCAACTAGCAATATTGCTTCGAGCTACGTGGCGGAACCCGGGACGGTGTACGAACGTCTCGATTGAAAAAGGACACATCACTGTGATACAAAGAGGCATAAAGTCGCAGGCCACGTGCTTTTGAAGGATAGGTAATACCGCTATGTCCAAGCAGGCAAGGATCGCCAGGGCGGCCCCCGCACTCGCCCTCATCTGCTCGCTTCTTCTCCTGGCCGTCTCGGCGGGCTGTGGAGAGGGCACGCAGGAGACCGAGGCGGCGAGCGAGTTGAGCATGGAGGAATTGTGGGCGAGAGCGCAGGAGGCGGACAGCGATATCGATTCCTGGCACATGGAGATTGCGAGCTACTACGAGAATACCCAGTACGGAAGCGGGCAGATACAGAGCATCATAATCGACGTCAGCGGCGAGGACATCCACGAGCAGGACCTGCTCCTGGGACAGGTATATTTCGAATACAAGATAGTAGACGGCAGGCAGTACAACAAGGACATGACCGACAGTACCTGGTCCGAGGTGTCGGTGGAGGATGGCGGTGCCGGTGCTACGGAGTATACTTCCCAATATCTGGAACTTCCTTCCCTGGCCGCATCGCAGGAACATCTGGGGACGGAGCCCATGGACGAAGGAGACGCGGAGCATTTCAGGTTCGCGCTTACTTCGCTTGGAGTGAAGGAGATGTTCCAGGCGCAACCCTCCTTCGATTTCAGCGAGAACACGGGCGGTGAAGTCGACGTCTGGATAGACAGCGATGAGTATTATCTGGTCCGCTACGAATTACTCATCCGTGACGCGATCATCCCGGAGAAGATAGGTAAAGGCAACATCAGGTTCGTGGTGAGCATCCGGGACATCAACGAGCCCATCGAGATCACACCACCTGTCTGAGCGCATATCATGCATGTCCGGGCACCACGGCGGCGAATTTCTCGCGGCACGAACGCCGCTTGCATGTAACCCCGTGTTTTCGCGCCGGCCATTGCATCTCTCGCATAATGCGTGGGCGGAAGGCGGAGCTATTACGTCGCTGGCGGGAAACGCTCGCTGCCAGATCAGTGCCGAAGCGGCGAAAGGCGGTAAGGATCTATGGGACGGTCCAGAAAGGCAAGGGTGTTATTCGCGGCCCTGGCGCTGTTTCTGACCCTCGCGATCATCGTGACCCCCCTCCTCGTCTTCTGGCCATCGAGCGAGGAGACGGTGAGCGACGAGGAAAGCTGGACCATGCCCGGAGGCGGGCCCGCTCACATCTCCTACCTGCCTTTCGCCCCCAAGGGTCCGCTTAAGGAGCGCTGGAGCACCCGCCTCGAAGGCGAGTTGGCTGGACCCCTGGCCGTAGCGGGACAGCGCGTATATGCGTGTTGCGGCAACGGATTCCTCTACAGCCTGGACCTGGAGAGCGGTCGTCCGATCTGGAGGTTCGACGCCGCGAGCGGCTTGGCAGGGATGCCCGCCGTATCGGACGGGATGGTCTTCTTCGCTACCATGGATGGAAAGGTATATTGCGTTGATTGCGAAGGGAGATTGAGATGGGAGATGGAGGTCGGCGGGCCCATAGTCTCCACTCCCATTCCCGATGGGGATCGCGTCTACTTCGGCTCCAGCGATCGCAGCGTGTACTGCTTGCACGCGGGCGACGGTTCCATCATCTGGTCCTTCGAGGCGGAGGGCCCGGTGGAGGTATCGCCCTGCATATACGAAGGGCAGTTGTTCTGCGCTTCCTACGAGGGAGAGCTATTCGCCCTGGATGCCGGGGATGGACGCCTGATGTGGACATACCGCACGCAAGGTATTCCGGTAGCATATCCGGCGGCCGACGACGGGAAGGTGTTCCTGGCCACCGAATACGAGCTGCACTGCGCGGATGCGCAGAGCGGGAGAGCACTTTGGAGATATACCACCGGCCCGAGCGTGATATCGAACCTGGCTGTAAGGGGTCCTCAATTGATAGCGGTGAGGGGCGGCAGCGACGCGATATCGGACACCATCTCGCTGGACGTGCGCACCGGGGATCTGCTGTGGGACGTGATTTCGGGAGAGACGACGGGGGAGACGGCTCTGTACGCGACCAACGAAGACGTGTACTTGTGCGGCATAGATTACCTGCGTGCCTTGTCGGTCGAGTCCGGCGCTCCCAGCATGGAGAGCGAACTGCGCGGCATACTCCCCGAGACGATGACCGTGACGGAGAGCTGCGTGTTGGCGGGAACCGATGTCCGCAAGGTCTATTGCCTCGAGGAATAGAAACATTCATTGAGAAAGACGGCTAAGCCTTGCGAGGCATTCCCCTTCTTGCGGCCATGCGGTTCCAGGCTTGGAATTGTCGGGGGGATAAAGGAATCGCACCGCATTACGATAATGATGAAAGGATAGGTCGGGGGAATAAGTCTAGGAAAGGATGGCATATATGAAAGGAAGGAAAACGCGCTCGGGCATATGCATGCTGAGCGTGCTGCTGGTGGCGAGCATGCTCTTTGCCTTCCCGGGATGTTTCGGTGGGGAGCCGAGCGTGGAGGAGATCTGGGAGAACAGCCAGGAGGCCGAGGACAAGATCAACTCGCTTCATATGGAGATCGCCATCTATTACGAGAACACGCAGTTCGGCGGGGGGCAGATCCAGACGACCTCCATAAATGTCAGCGGCAGCAACCTTCAGGCTACGAGCGCTCTGTTCGGACAGGAATTCAGTGAACTGATCGTCGTCGGCGGGAAACAGTATACGCGCACCATGGGAAGCGAGGAGTGGACGGAACAGGCCGCGACTGTAAACCGGCAAACGGTCACCGAACAGATAGAAGGCTTCGCGGCTTTGCCGAGCGTCGCCTCTACTTCCGAAAACCTGGGGGTTGAGAGGCTCAACGGCGTGGAGGTCTATCATCTCTTCTTCACCCTCACCCCTGATGAGGTGAAGAGCCTTTTCGAGAACGTACAGGCTTCACAGCTCGACACCAATGCCGGCGGGGATGTCGACGTCTGGGTCGAGAAGGATACCTATTACCGGGTAAAGTACGAGGCGCTGGTCAAGAACGCGTCCATCACCGAGCAGATAGGGTACGGCGATATACGCGTCGTAACCACCATCACGGACATCAACCAACCAATATCCATTTCACCGCCCGTATAAGACAAGAAGCCAGCAAGATCGCAGCGGCGCCCCCCTCAAGGGGGGCGCTATGTTACCCATCATCTTACAAAAATGTAACGATCCTGTTACAATCCCGAAATTATCCCCGCAAGAAGGTAAGATATCGCGCCCGGATTTCGATAAATATAGTGCATATATATAGATGGTTGATGGATGGACGAGACGCGTAAAGGACAGGTGTTGCCGAACTGGACAGCGGTTTAATCGCATATGAGAGAGCCCTGCATGGAGGCAAAGTAAATGTCTGTGGCGAAAACGAAAACAGGGTATGCCGATACGAAAGGTCTTCGGTCGACCGTATTCCCAATTTCTTCTGATAGCGGTATATGTGCATCGCATCCCGGTAGTCGTTTCGCTTTCCCGCGGTTTCAAGGGCAGGTTTACCGTGCCTTTTACGGCGGGATTGTTTTTTTCGCAGCAAACAAATGCATATGGGTTACGGGGTCTGGATTACGGGAAGTTAAGGGGAAAAGAAGATGCTGATCAACAGGAACGTACAGAAGGTCATCAACGTCATCGTCATCGTGGGGCTGCTCGCGCTGGTAGCCGGGGGGGCGGTGATGACCTTACCTGCAGACAGCCCTCTTGGGCCTTTGATGGGGAAGATCTTCAACACCAAGGACGTATTCGTGAACTTCGTCGGCACCCTCGACCCCGTTGAAGTGGCCCAGGCGATAAACGAAGACCCCGATATGCTCGTGGAGGTGCTTGCACTCCTCGACGCGGGACAGATAGCCATGGCCGTAAACGAGAACCAGGGATTCCTCTGCGAACTGATCGCAGCGCTCGACCCTGAGGTCGCTGCCATGGCGATCAACGAGAACGCTGAATTCGTTACAAGCGTCATCCCCTTCCTCGATTTGGACATTGTGGCCGAAATCCTGAACGCCAACGGCGATTTCATCATTGACCTGGTCAACAATCTCGATCCGGCGGACGTTGCCTATATCATCAACAACAGCGAGAATTTCGCCACCGAGCTCATCAGTTATATCAACCCCACGGTGATAGCCAACGTAGTCAACAATAATCCTACTTTCGTGACGCAGATCGTCGGGCTTATCGACGCGGGAGTCATCGCGCGAGCCCTCAACGAGAACCCGCAGATGCTCACGGAAGTCGTCTCCCTGCTCAACCCCCAGGTGGCGGCACTTGCCCTCAATTCCAACGGGCCGGTCCTTACCAGGATTCTGTCATTGCTCGACGCGAGGGTCCTGGCGTCCGTGGTCAATGCCAACGGCAGGTTCCTCATAGATGTCCTCGCCTACCTCGACCCCGGGGTGATAGCCAGCGTACTCAATAACAACCAGGACCTCATGTTCGACGTCGTCACCCTGCTCGAACCCCAGTTCATCGCCTCGCTGATCAACAACCAGACTTTCGTAACGGAGCTCATCGGATTTCTCAGCCCGGGAGCGATAGCGGGTTCTATAAACACCAACGCTGGATTCGTAACCTCCCTGATAGGCGAGATGGACCCGGGGATGGTAGCCGGGGCGGTCTCCAACAACGCCGCCTGGGTGGAGGCGCTCATCGGCGAGCTTGACGGGGCTCAGCTCGG
>CAZGWK010000016.1:14763-15139 GCA_964529285.1 uncultured Actinomycetota bacterium | reverse complement strand
GGTCCATCATGGACTCCAACGCCGCCTTCCTCACCGACTTCGTGGGAGCGCTGTCCACCGATACCGTGGCCGAGATCGTCAACGGCAACCAGGCCTGGGTCACCGGCCTGGTGGGCCAGCTCGACCCCGCGGTCATCGGAGGGGTGCTGAGCGACAACGCCGCCTGGGTGGAGGCGCTCATCGGCGAGCTTGACGGGGCTCAGCTCGGGTCCATCATGGACTCCAACGCCGCCTTCCTCACCGACTTCGTGGGAGCGCTGTCTCCCGCGACCATTGCAAGCGTAGTCAATAACAACCCTGGATGGGTCGTAGGTATTGTATCGGGCCTGGACACCGGGGCCATCGCGGGCATCGCCAACGACCCCGCCACCATAGC
>CAZGWK010000016.1:14342-14663 GCA_964529285.1 uncultured Actinomycetota bacterium | reverse complement strand
CCCTGCTGCCGCAGCTGGACGCCGCCGCCCTCGCGGGCATAGTCAACGGTAACGGCGGCTGGATAGCCGACCTCGTATCCGGCATCACCCCGGCCACGGTGAACACCATGATCGCGGACCTGCAGCCCTGGATCACCGGCACCCTGCTGCCGGGCCTGGACACCGGGGCCATCGCGGGCATCGCCAACGACCCCGCCACCATAGCCTTCATAAACGCCCTGCTGCCGCAGCTGGACGCCGCCGCCCTCGCGGGCATAGTCAACGGTAACGGTGCCTGGGTGGGAGACCTCATCTCCAACCTCAGCACCGCCATGGTGGTGG
>CAZGWK010000016.1:0-14242 GCA_964529285.1 uncultured Actinomycetota bacterium | reverse complement strand
CCACCACCCTGAACGTCCTGGGCGACCTGGTGAACTCCGCCGAGTTCACCAGCTTTGTGGACGCCCTCATCGGCTACCTCGACCCGGCCATCATGGCCGGCGTCGTCAACAACAACGGTGCCTGGGTGGGAGACCTCATCTCCAACCTCAGCACCGCCATGGTGGTGGACGTGGTGGACAACCTGGATCCGGCCTGGACGGCCCAGCTGTTCAGCGACCTCAACAACGCCACCACCCTGAACGTCCTGGGCGACCTGGTGAACTCCGCCGAGTTCACCAGCTTCGCGGCTAGCTTACTGGATTACGTGAATCCCGCCAATATTGCGGGCATCGTCAATAACGCAGGCCCCTTCGTGACCGGCCTGCTGGATAACCTGGACGCGACGGTACTGGCGGGTGCGGTGAACGCAAACTCCGCTCTGGGGGTGGGCAACACCCTTATCGAGAACCTGGTGGGAGCGCTCAACTCCGACACCGCGGCCGCTACGGCGCGGGGCGTCAACTCCAACCTGGGCTTCGTGCAGGACCTCCTCGCCAACCTGGACCCGTCCGTGGTGGCCGCCGCCATCAACGCCAACGGCGCCTTCGTGAGCGGCTTGATCCAGAACCTCGATCC
This sequence comes from uncultured Actinomycetota bacterium, assembly GCA_964529285.1. Lineage (GTDB taxonomy): Bacteria > Actinomycetota > Geothermincolia > Geothermincolales > RBG-13-55-18 > SURF-21. Next base: position 13,626 of record CAZGWK010000016.1, on the reverse strand, counting down.
CGTGGTCCTGGCCAACGCCGTCAACGCCAACGAGGCCTTCATCACGAGCCTTGTGGGGGCACTGGATGCCAACGTGGTGGCCGCCGCCATCAACGCCAACGGCACCTTCCTGAACACGTTGATAGGGGCGCTCAACCCCACCGTAGTCGCGGGAGCCATCAACGCCAACCAGGCGTTCGTGACCAACCTGGTAGGTGCCCTGAATCCGCAGATACTGGCCAACGCCATCAACGCCAACGGCGCATTCATCGAAAACCTGATAGGTTTCCTGGATGCATCGGTGCTCGCCGTGGCGGTAAACAACAACCAGGCCTTCGTCACGGATATGGTGACCAACCTGTCTCCCGGCGTGCTCGCCAACGCGGTCAACGCCAACGAGGCCTTCCTGACCACTTTGATAACGGGCCTGGACGCCCAGGTTCTGGCTAACGTGCTCAACTCGAACTCGGTGCGGAATTGGATAACCGACTTGCTCAGCAGGTTGAACACAGCGCAGTTGGCCTATGTTATCAACAACAACCAGGCCTTCGTGACCAGCCTGGTGGGAGACCTCAACCCCGCCACACTGGCCGGAGTGCTCAATGCCAACGGGACTTTCGTCGCCGACCTCATCGCCAACCTGGATGCGTCGGTATTGGCAGGTGCGTTGAATACCAACCAGCCTTTCATGACCGACCTGTTCGCTAACCTCAATCCGGCGGTGCTGGCCGGCGCGATCAACGCCAACGGCGCTTTTCTCAGCGGCCTCATCGGGGCTCTGGACACCAACGTCCTGGCCGGGGCCATCACGGGCAACCCGGCTTTCCTCACCAACCTCATCATGAACCTGGGTGGGCCCAGCCACAACGACCGCGGGCTGGCGCTGGTCAATGCGCTGAATGCTACGGGGGTAGACTATGGAAACGATACCGCGCCCATAACCTTCTTCGACCAGTTCATACTGATGGGCCATACCAGCTTGAGCATATTGGGCATCGGCCGCCACCTCGAGATGAAGATCGAGGGTTTCAAGTGGGACCCCAACGGGGGCATGGGGTCGGGCTGGTAAGGCCCGGCAGCCGTTCTGTGTGCATGTGCGAAAGCCGGCCCGCGGGCCGGCTTTCATTCTGCCCGCCCGCGGCCATCGTTTCAGGGTTAAAACAAGGCCGGGAACGAGGGGGCGTTTCACCGTGCGGATATGGTGAAAAAGGGCGGTGTTCGGGGCAGGGTAAATACCAGACAGATGCAGGCAGGTACCCAGGGGATTGAGGCGCGTTGCCCCGTCGACTGCATGGCCGGTAACATGATAGTGTCCGTGAGGGCATTAAGCCTTGAACGGGTACGGGGAACTCCATATCACCCGAGGGTGTCATAGAGGACGAAATGAAGAAGCCGGAAAAAAGAGGGCGCAGGATAACCGCAGCGCTAGTCGTCATCTCTCTCGTCGTCCTGATGCAGGCTCCGGGGTGCGGGGACGCACCGCTTTCGCAAAGGGTCGAGGAGATCGACGCGGTTTTTCGCGCTGGCATCTCCCGCTTGGACCAGACCACCGCTTTTGTAGGCGCGCTCGAAGCGTTCGACTTCGAGAACGCCGGGTTCCTGGAGGCCGTTTTAAGCGCACTGGACACCGGAGAGAGAGCGGTGGGCTATTTGATAGAGAATTTAGATGAACTCCGAGGGTTCGATTACGGGGGAGCGCTTGCGGGGCTTGGGCAATATATCGACGAGTACTCTTCGGCCGTAGAGGAAGCAACGAGCGAACTCCGGGGCATTTATTCCGGCCTCGAGGAGATGATGCTGTCAATAGAACCCGTGTTGCGCGAAGAGGCCGCCGTCACCCAGATGGAGGCGCCGCAAAGCGACGAGGAGTTCCTGGAACGCTTGACGCGGCTGGATGCAGCGCTGACCCCCTCGCTTTCCGAGCTGGAAGGGCTCGAGGTTCCCATGCTGCTGGCCGAGTACAAGTCCCTCCTCGAGGACATCCTCACGACCCTGGGCAAGCTGGTCGGCGACCTCATCGCCGCCGTCACGGGGTCGTCTCCGGGTATCGATATCGATGACAACCCCGACTTCCTGCGCGTACAGGAATTACTGGAGGGATACCTGCCCGTGGTCGAGGGGCTCTACGAGGACCTGGCGATAACCCACATGGACCCGCTCATCGAACGGGTCGAGCTCGAGATCATCCGCCTCTATCTGGACGAGAGTTGATGAGAACGGTCCCCGAGCGCTCCCGAGCTCTCTCTTCCGGGACGGGAGAATTGGGTTAATATATATAATGTACAGGCCGACAGTAGACTATATGGATCGAACGGGAATTCGGAGGTAAACGCTTGAACTGCCCATGGCATCCCAATAAGCGCGCCATTGCATCCTGCAAGGACTGCGGGACGGATTTCTGCATAGAATGCGTGAGGGAGACGGACCAGACGACCCTCTGCCCCGACTGCTTCCGCCGCAAGATTGACCATGTCGCGAGGGAGTTCACGGAGCCGGCGGACATCCAGGAAGAAGCGCGCACGAAGGCCGCGAAATCGGAGGCGGCGGCGAAAGCAGAACGGCTGGCGGATAAACCCTCGCTTTTCGACGAGGAACCCGCCGCCGCGCCGCGTGCCGTGCCCCCGGCGGCGAAGAAAGTAAGGTTCGGTAGAAAGGACAAGGCCAGGCGAAAAAAGGGGGTTAGCGAAGCCCCGCCGCGTCCGGCAGGGCCGCCGCCGCTTTTCGATGCAGAAGATACCGCCAGGGCGGAGACCCCTGCTGCCGAGCCTCGCAGAGCCGCTCAGCCAGGGGCACCTCCAGCCGCGCCGCGCGAAACCGCGCCGGCCGAAGCCCCCCGGGCTGCAGCGCGCGAAAAGGCTTCGGGCGAGGCACTTCCGACCGAGACCCCTCTCGCGGCGAGGAAGAAAGGCAGGTCAGGGAGGGAGAGCAAGGAAGGCCTGGAGAAGAGGATGAGTGAAGCCCCGCAGCGGTCGGGGGATTTCCTCGCCCAGGGACCGGACGACGATTTCAGCCAGCTTGGAGAAGATGCCGTAAAGCCGGGCAGGTGGTCACTGGGGAGAAAAAAGAGCGAGGAAGCCCAAGCCGCTGAGGCGGCGGAAGACTTACGGGGCGGAGATGAGTCCGAGGAGGCATCTGCAGCCGATGAGAAGGGTGGGGCAACCACCGCGATACCCTTGCAGCCGAAACCGGAGGAAGCAAAAGCGACGGTTGCCGAAAAGGGAGGTCTGTCCGAGGACGACCTCCTGCAGGACGTGATGTCGACTCTGCTCAGGCCGGAGGCGGGCGGCGGAGAAGCAATGTCGGCATCCGCCCCCGAGGCGCGTTCTACAGCGGTGCCCGCGAAGGCCGGGGTTGCAAGCAAGACGGCCAAGGCTCGCACGAGGGAGGCAAGACTGCGCAAGAAGGAAGTAAAAGCACTCGAGAAAGAGGCAAAGCCCGCAAAAGAAAGGGACCTGGAGCGCTGGTCCTTTCTCGCGCAGCCGCGCTCTTGCGAATACACGCTCATAGCCGTATCGTGGTGGAAGGCGGCGATCTTCATTATCCTGATGATCATGCTCGGAGCCGTGCTCTGGGCGGTGCCCAACGCCTACCTCATACCCAAGGACCAGGAGTACGGCATACATGCCGTGGCTATCGGTTTCATCATCGGGCTGGCCTTCTGGTGGAAGGCGGGCAAGAAACACAGTACGAAGCTGGCCGTGCAGGCGGGCCTTACCACCCTGTTCGCCCTTTTCATAGCGGAGTTCCTGCACTGGTTTCTGATCGTCACCAAGTACGATGCGTTCCGCACCATCTTCTTCGACCTCGTTTCCTTCAGGTTCCTGTGGGAGAACGGGGCCGATATCCTGCGCTATACCGTGGAAGCCATGTTCCCCATCGCTTTCCTCTGGCTGCTGTTTCTGCCCACGGTCACCGCCTTCATCATAGGCTTCGGCATGCCCCCTATCCCCGAGATATTCATCCAGATATGGCATGCGTTCAAGGGCGAGGCACCGGAGAAGAAGGAGGCCACCCGTGGCCTGGAGGGTTAACGAGGTCGAGCCTGGCGGCGCAAAGACCGTCGTTGAGCTCGAAGGCGTTGTTGACTCGACAAATCTAGAGGATTTTTTCTCCTTCATCAACTCGGTGTTCAAACAGGGTTTCAAGCGCATAGTCCTCGACATGGAGTTCACCAGCTATATGTCCAGCGGCGGCCTTTCCGTGGTCATCGACGCTTACAAGAGAGCCGACATGGAAGGCGGTAAGCTGGTCATCGCGCGAGCCTCGGATATGATCAAGGACCTCTTTGAAGTGGTGCAGTTCGACCGCATAATAGAGTTTTACGGAGACCTGGACGAAGCCATCACCGCAGTATAAGAACTCCTCTTTCCCTTGAGATCAACGTGCGCTAGAGAGAGCCAGGGCGAATAGCCCTGTGGGGTCAGGTGTTGCGTTTCGCCGTTCTTACGTCTCTTCAATCCACACCGGTACGCGGCGAAATGCCAAGACCTGACCCCATTCACCATTACCTGAGATGAAGGTTGGAGATAGAAGAGAAGGCTGCGCACAACTGCCAGCTGTCGATATCAGACCGCGACCACCCGCATCACCTCTTCGATGGACGTTAGCCCCTTCTTCGTCTTGACGTATCCATCGTCGCGCATGGTCAACAGTCCATCTTCTATAGCCTGGTTCATGATTATGGTGGCGGACGCCTCCTTGACGGTCAGCCTCTGTATCTCGTCGCTCATGGGCATGACTTCGTAGAGCCCGATGCGCCCTTTGTAGCCGGTACCGCTGCATTTGGCGCAGCCGTTCTCGTTGGCTTTGTAAAGGATGAGGTCTTCATCGCCGTTCATGGGGAACTGCAAGGACTTGAGTAATTCCGGGTCGGGCTCGTAGGGCACCTTGCAGTTGGAGCAGAGCTTTCTCACCAGCCTCTGCGCGAGCACGCAGTTGATGGCCGAGGAGACCAGGAACGACTCCACTCCCATCTCGATGAGGCGGGGAAGGGCGCTGGGGGCGTCGTTGGTATGGAGGGTCGAGAGGACCAGGTGGCCGGTGAGGGCGGCCTCGATGGCGGTCTTGGCGGTCTCGCGGTCTCGTATCTCGCCGACCATGAGGATGTCGGGCGATGTACGCAGGATGTTGCGCAGCGCGTTGGCGAAATTGAGACCCGCCTTCGGGTTTACCTGCACCTGGTTTATCCCGGCAAGGCGGTACTCAACAGGGTCCTCGACGGTGGTGATGTTCTTCTCCGCGGTGTTGAGCACGTTGAGGGTCGCGTAAAGTGAGGTCGATTTACCGCTACCCGTCGGGCCCGTCACCAGCAGCGCACCGTGGGGCAGCGTGAAGGCATCGCGGTACTTCTCCAGCGCTTCGGGGAGAAAACCCAGGTCCTCGAGCCTGAGCAGGATGCTGGATTTGTCCAGAATACGCATGACCACCTTTTCCCCATAAACGGTGGGGAGAACGGCGACGCGGAAGTCTATAGCCTTGCCCGCCGATACCATGCCGAAGTGGCCGTCCTGTGGAACGCGCCTCTCCGCGATGTTCAGATCGGAGATGATCTTGATGCGCGAGACTATACCCTGGTGGATGTTCTTGGGTACGCGCTTTATCTCCTGGCAGACGCCGTCGATGCGGTAGCGGATGAGTACTTCGTTCTCCCGGGGGTCCACGTGGATATCGCTTGCCCCGCGGTTGATGGCCTCTGCGATCATGGTGGTGGTGAAACGGACGAGGGGCGTGTCGTCTACCACACCGCTTATCCCCTCGACGTCCTCATCCATATCTTTGCCCTCCAGGGCTTCCTCCACCACGTCGGTGTCCAGGTGGTAATAACGTTGGATACCGCTGATGATGTCCTCCCTGGCGCTTACCACCGGCTTGACCTCGTAACCGGTGCTCAAGCGGATGTCGTCCAGGGCATAGATGTTTGTCGGGTCCGCCATGGCCACGACGAGCTTGCCCTCTTCGAAGTCTATGGGGATGCACGTGTAGCGCTGGGCGGTGGATTCCTCGATGGAGGTGGTGGCCTGGATGTTGATCTTGTACTCCAGCAGGTCCACGTACTCCATGCCCAGCTCGCGGGCGATGACCTCGGCGAGTTGGTTTTCCTTTACCACTCCCATCTCGAGGAGGACCTTGCCCAGCGAAGAACCAGATTCCTTCTGGCGTTCCAGCGCTTCCTTGAGCTGCTTTTCGGTGATGATATTGTTCTTGATCAGAAGCTGTGAAAGCCTATCCGTGGTGGACGGCACCCTTACGCCTCCTTACCTACCTTATACGGGCGGAACATACATTCCTACCTATATATAATCATAAAACCAAGAATATGTTTCGGGCCCGGCTTGCGGCCTGAACAGCTAATCCCGATCGTCTGTTCTCCCGTGCTTCACCTGGAGGGACTCATAGGTTTAATCGGCGGGCGCAGGGACTTTCATTAGGCTTACGCGGGAGCAATTCAGCCGCTCGACGTCGGGGAGGCTTCCCCCCGCCAACAGCAAGAAACGCGATACTCGAGCGCATGGATGCTTCGTCAACAACCCTCTCGCAATACGGCTTCACGCCGCACGACAAACTCGACTATTTTTTGCGGTCTGCCTGGAGAGATCGGAGAAAATCCCGGTAGACACATGCAAGGTTGGAACAGGTGAAACAGTCGGTGCTGAGATAGCGGTCGCCGCGGTCCGGGAGGATGACCACTATTCTGCACCCTCCTTCCCCCTCGTCCGCCACCTGGAGCGCGGCATGCACGGCCGCTCCGGAGGATATACCCACGAAGAGCCCCTCGATGTTGGCTAGCACGCGCACCGTGTTAAAAGCGCAGCCGTCCTCCACCCTCACTTTCTCGTCAAGGAAAGACAGGTCGAGGATGGGGGGCATGAACTCCTGCAGGTTGCGCAGGCCCTGTATGAGAGAGTTGGGATAGGGCTCTACGCCTACGACGTGCAGTTCGGGATAGACCTCCCGCAGCCGGCGCCCCACCCCCATGATCGTCCCCCCGGTGCCGATGCCCGCTACCAGGACGTCGATACCCTCTACCTGCTCCAGGATCTCGCTCCCTGTCCCCTCGTAATGGGCTTTTACGTTGTCCGGATTGGCATACTGGTTGGTATGGTAGTATCGCGGATCCTTTCCCAGCTCGTGGGCAAGGTCGATGGCTCCGTTCATGCCTTCCGCAGCCGGGGTCATTACCACCTCCGCCCCAAAGGCCTGCATGACCCGCCGCCTCTCCACGCTCATGGACTCGGGGATGATTATCTTCAAGCTGTAGCCCTTGTGGGCGGCCACCATCGCAAGTCCAATACCGGTATTTCCACTTGAGGCTTCGACGATGGTCCTGTCGCGGGTCAGTTCGCCCCGCTCTTCCGCGCCTGCGATCATGTACCTGGCGATGCGGTCCTTGACGGAGGAACACGGGTTGTAGCCCTCCATCTTGGCGAAGACCTCGGCACGGGGATTCCTGGGAGTCACCTTGTTCAATCGCACCATCGGTGTATGGCCGATAAGATCCAGCGCTCCTGCTGCATTTTTCATCCCGCGGACTCCGTCCTTCAAGATGCCGGCCCGTGCGTCCGGGCCACGATCGATTATCCGAAATTATATATCAAGAGTGTTGCGCGGAGAATAGCGGGGATCGTTGAACCTCCTGCGGGATCGCGGCAAACCTGCTATCCTATCCTCGGCCGTCTCCATGGGGCATATACGGTTTGGAGGTGGGTGTTGATAGGCGCTGAAAGCCTGCGCAGGGTCGTGGTCTTGAGTGATCTGCATCTGGGTGACGATAGTGCGCTGCTCGTACGTGAGGAGCTGGTCGAGCGTTTGTTTGCCGAGTTGAGCGCATTGGGAGACATAGACATGCTGGTCCTGCTCGGGGACGTATGGGACCTGTGGAGCACCGGGTTTGCCGCTGCCGCGAGGGCGGGTAATGCCTTCTTCACGGCCCTGGCTGCATGGGGGGCTCCCGGAGAATGCCTGTTGGTCGCCGGCAATCACGATTACCATCTCTGGACGGCATGCGACGAGAGGCGCGTGCGCCGGGAGATGGGATGGGAAGAAGTGGAAGAAGTATCCATATCACTCGCACAGGAGCGCGCGCGCGCAGAAAGATTGTGCATGGTCCATGACCTTCCACTGTGGATGTATTATCCCATCCTCTCGCTGGAGGTCGCCGGCAAGAAGGTGCTGCTCACGCACGGGCACCACCTCGATTTTTTCAGCCGTTCGTTCTGGTGGGCCAAGACCTCCTGGCTGGCGCGGTGGATACTGGGGAGATCGCGGGGTATCTGCCTCTCCGACCTGGATCGCTTGAACCGGCCTTTCTTCGAGCTGTTGACGCAGACGGCGCACGTCCCCGAGTTGCGGGCATGGGAATACCGTTTCTACGGCCTGCTCAGGTTCTTCGCCCGCATGCTGCGCTTCCAGTCGAAGTCGGGAGCCAGTCCGCGCCGTTTGACCAGCGTGGAGCAGAACACTGGCGAGGCGCGGACGCTGCTGCGCGACCTGCTTCCCGGATATATCCCGGACCTCTTTGTCTTCGGCCATACCCACCGCGCGGGGTTCTCCCGCATTGCCGTCGGCAGGCAACCGGTAATGATAGCCAACAGCGGTTGCTGGGTGAAGGGTTCGGGCGACGAGACCGATATGACCTATCTGGTCATAGACGGTGCGGTGCGCTTGCGCCGCCTGGGCGGCGAGGAGATAACGCAAACCTTGGAGTCGCAGACTGAGGATTGACTTTTGATCCTTCTGCTGGAACGCCCGGTCGCCGCAGGATTCAGCCCCGGGATTTTTCGCTTCCTATCCGGCTGATCGCAGGCAATAGCGGTCTGGGCCAGTTTGAAACCTGACCCTAGCTGAAGCGGTGGGAGGCCTCCTTCATGATACGAAGGTTCTGGAAGGGGGTGTCCAGCCCCAGGCCGCAGGGCGGCGTCATGAGGGTAGCCCCCTTTCTAACCGCTATGAGGGTCTCCTCCAAGACCATCTCCGGGGGAAAGTAATGCACCAAAGAGGAGGGAACGGTCCCGATTATGGGTTTGCGCAGGATGGCGCGCGCCTCGCCGGGATCCACCTCCGCCTCGAAAGAGTAGGCATCGACATCGGCCTCCCTGCACATCTTCACCTGTTCCATGCGGCCGCCGCAGACGTGCAGGATGACCTTGGCGCCGCCGAGGTGGGCATAACGGCTGAGCTCGTTGAAATATGGCAGGACGTTATGGAAGAGGTCGAAGCCCATGTACGAACCCGAGCGGGCGGCGGGTTCGTTGACCATGATGATGTCCGCCCCTTTCTCCACCATTGCCTCCGTGTAGGAGCAGAGGAAGGAGACGATACCTTCCAGCAGCCGGTTCAGGAACCCCGGGTCTTTTTTCGCCAGTTCGATCATTGAGGAGGGACGGATGAGGGAGGCCGCCAGGGTAGCCGGTCCCGCGACGTTAGCGATGAGGGGGATGCCGCGGCGCATATCACGCAGCAGCTCGAGCGAGCGCAGCACCTGCGGTATACGCCCGTGCTGCAGCGGCCCGGAAAGGGCGTTGTCGATGATGTCCTCCATGGAGATCTCGGGGAAGGCCACGATGCGCGGCAGCGCCGTGCTGTCCCCTATATATACTTTCGACCCCAGCACTTCGGCTTCCACGGTGAGGCAGAGGGGTACGCCGATATTATCGAAGCCGGCCATGTCGTAGGCCGCCGCCGCCAACTCCGCCATCATAACCCCGCTGTAGTGGGCAGCGGGCAAGGGGATGCCGAAGCGGTCTATAGCGGTACGGGTGATGACGTTGATAAGACCGCCGGGGCCCAGTACGGGAAAGCGGGGGGTAGGTTCGCCGGCCAGGGCGGCCATAAGGATCTCGCGCCGCTTCAAGATATCCTCTCCCGTCGTCGCTTGCGAGCTTGTCAGCTCGGTGCGTTTGGATTATACATCTCTTATCGGCGTAAGGCCATGCAAGTTGAAAGGACGGCCCTAAAAGAGCGCGATCGGCCGCGCTCCGGTCCCGGCAGGGAGGCAGTGCGAGAGGAGGATCCATGAGTTATTCCGAGATGGGCGAGGTATGGGAGAGGTACGTGGGTGTACGCTGCGCCACCGCCGTAGACGCGCTGGTAAAAAGGGAGTTCGACGCGCGTTTCTTTGCGGGACGCGAGGATGCCGTTCAGACGGTGCTCGAGGTCATCCCGGCCGAGGCAGCGGTGGGTTGTGGGGGGTCGTGGACCATGCGCCAGATAGGGCTCCTGGATGCATTGCGGAAACGGGGCAACCAGGTTTTCGCCCACGAAGCGGGCATGGATTTCGAGGAGGCCACGCGCGTGCGCAAACAAGCGCTGCTCTGCCCCTTCTACCTCTCCAGCGCCAACGCCGTCACCATGCGCGGCGAAGTGATGAACATCGATGGTATCGGGAACCGCGTGGCGGGCATCTCCTTCGGTCCCGCCACGGTGATCATAGTGGCCGGATACAACAAGCTGGTCTCCGACCTGGACGCGGCCTTCGATCGCATCAAGGAGATTGCCGCGCCCGCCAACGCCATCCGCTACGCCGCAGCCGTGCCGGGCATGGATCAGAGCCCCTGCGTGGAGAAGGGCAGATGCTACGATTGCACCAAGCCCTCCAGCATATGCCGTATCACCACCATCGTCAGGCAGCGGCCCATGATGACAGACTTCAAGGTATTCCTGGTAGGCGAGAGCCTCGGGTTTTAAGACATGACCCCTTGCGTTCCGCCCCGATTTCATGTGCTATGATAGGCGCGAAAAACGCCCGATGCCCAAACTCACGAGACGAGCGCCATTGAAGATTAAGAGGGGGAGTGCAACTTGTCAGAAACCCACGACAGGGTGATCGCCGCGCTGGAGGGAAGGGAGCCCGACCGGGTACCCACCATGGACCTGGTGTCCGAGTACGCTGCCGTCTACGAGATACTGGGCAAGAAGCGCCTTCCTATGGCCTGGTTTTTCGAAAACAAGCATACATCCAGGTTCATAGACCGCTTCTCCTCCCTGCTGAACCGCTTGAGGGTGATGGAGAACGAGATCGAGCGTTTTACCTACGACCGTACCGCCGCTTCCATCAAGCTGGGCAGCGATGCCGCCTGGGTGATCTACGCCCCCGTGTGGCGCCTGCGCGGCGCGAAAGTAGCGGACGACTACACCGGACGCCTCTGGGACCTGGTGCCGGACGGCCACGGCAACCTCAGCACTCCCATGTACAGAGGAGGGTTGATAGGAAGCCCCGCCGACTGGGAAGCCTGGGACAAGCGCGACATGCTGCTACTGCCCGAGAGAACGAACCGTTTCATGAAGCTGCTCGCAAGGGATTTCGGCGATGAACTCTTCATCTTCACCTCCGTTTTCTCCGGCATTTTCGAGAACACCTGGCAGCCAATGGGCTTCGAGCGCTTCGCCGTCGCTGCGCGCAAGGAGAAGGACTTCGTGCGCCGCCTTATCACTTTCTACACCGACCTGTGCTGCCTGAACATCGAGGCGGTGGCTGACGCGGGGATCCCCGGTTATTGCTACGGCGATGACATGTCCTACCGCTCCGGTCCCATGTTCAGCCCGCGCACCTTCGAGGAGCTTTTCGGGGATTCCCTGCGGCGGGTGACCGAGACCGCCCACGCCCAGGGCATGAAGATCATCATCCACTCCTGCGGCAATACCTATAAACTGCTGGATTGGTTCGCCGACTGCGGCTTCGACGGCGTTCATCCCCTGGAACCCACCGCCGGCATGGAGCTGGCGGAGGTGAAGGAAATGATCGGCGGCCGCATGTCCCTGGTGGGGAACATCGACGTCTCACATATCCTGGTCGAAGGCAGCAGGGAGGAGGTCTTCGATACGGTGAGGCGAGCCATCCGTGACGCCGGTGGTGGGGGAGGTTACATACTTGCGCCGAACCACAGCCATCTCACCGTGTCGGTGGAGCGTCTGCGCTGGTTGGTGGAGGCCGCCCACGAGTACGGCGAGTACCCATTGATGATGTGAGCGCGCCGATCCCCTCTACGCTCGTACAACTCCTTATATAGCTTCAGCGCCGGCGAGGGCTGCATGCGTCTCAGCGGCTCGAGGTGACGAACATCGCCGCTGGCATTCGCCTAGAGGCCGTTTATCTTCTTCATCAGCTCGTAGGCCTGCTGGAAGAGGTTGGCGGCGGGGGTTATAGTCTCTCCCAGCTCCAGGTATTCCGCGGCCTCCGGCGTGTAGGCGGGCCACCGCACGGAGGCATGCCCGCCGTTGGGATCACCGCCTGCGGCGAAAGCGGTCCAGTACTCCATCATCGCCTCCGAGAGTGCGTAATCCACCTCTCCTAATCCCTCCAACCCCAACTTGTCCAGGTTTCCGAAGACGTACATTATCTCCAGTCCGTGGAAGGAGCCAAGTCCCTGGGTGCGCGGGTCCTGTAGTGTCCGGGTGAAGAGGTAGAGGTAAGCAGGCTTACCGACTTTATGCATGCTTTCCGCGGTAAAGCGCGCCGATGCGCCGAAACCCATCTGGGTTACAAGACTGTCCATGGATGGTTTGACCTCTGCTTCCGTCTCGGCGGGGTAGAGCGCCTCCACTTCATCGGCATACTCGCCATAGAGGTAGTTACCCAGCAGCTGATACTGGTTGAGGGTGATGTCGGGCAGGAATATGGTACCCTCGTTGGCATTGATGCCTGTCAGGAGGGGGACGGCATGCTGGCTGCCCGCCGCGAAGGCCTCACAAGGGTTCTCGGGAAGGAGGTAACCGTCGATGTTAGGGCTGAGAGCGATGGGGCTGAAGAACTGGTTATCCCCCGACGAGGCCTCCAGCAACTCTTCGGGCGCCACTTCGCGCAGGGCCGCCAGTTCGTCTTCCGCCTCGTCGCAGCCGAGCTCCCTGGAGATCTGCTCCCCCGTCTCCTCCGCCTCTTCCAGGGTTGGGAATTCATTGATGGGCAGCCCAAGGTCCAGCATGGGGCCGCTCTCGACGATGGCACGGTCGAAGAGTCCCTCGCACAGGGGGCTTGCCATGAGATCGACGATACTCATGCCGCCGGCCGATTCCCCGAATACGGTTACGGCCTCCGGGTCGCCACCCAAGGCGTCTATGTTCTCCTGCACCCATTCCAGGGCGGCTACCTGGTCCAGCAGACCGTAGTTTCCAGAGACACCGTGGGGTGATTCCTGCGAGAGCAGGGGGTGGGCCATGAGCCCCAGTGCACCCAGGCGGTAATTGATGGTCACAAGTACCACGCCCTTCTCCGCCAGGTTGTGCCCGTCGTATATAGGCAGGGAGCCCGCGCCGCTGCGGAAAGCGCCGCCGTGTATCCACACCATTACCGGCAGCTTCTCGTCCGGGCTCTCCGCCGGGGTCCAGACGTTGAGGTAGAGGCAGTCCTCGTCGGTCTCGCCTATGTCCATCATGCCCGTCCAGTCGTCCCCGGCCTGGGGGCATGCCGGCCCGTACGAATCGCAGATGAGAACGTCGTCCCACGGCTCCACCGGCTGCGGCTCCTTCCAGCGCAGCTCGCCGACTGGCGGGGCAGCGAAGGGGATTCCCTTGTAAGACCAGACCCCGTCCTCCGTCAGGCCGCTGATAGGGCCGCTGTCCAGTCGGGGCATCTCCATGGTGGATTCGATGGTCGTTGCGTTGCTGCCGCATCCCGTTGCGAGGAGAGCTGCCGCAACCAGCATGCATAAGATG
>CAZGWK010000015.1:35199-64139 GCA_964529285.1 uncultured Actinomycetota bacterium | reverse complement strand
GACCCCCGATGTTGAAAATGGAGGGCTGACCCCAGGCATAAACTGATATAACATATAGACATTTGATCGGCGGTTTTAAGTCCTGGAAGCCAGAGGCTGGTAATGCAGGATATAAAGAACATACACAGGCTCGATGCGCAAGAAGTATACAAAGCCCTGGAGTCGTCGCCGCAGGGCTTGAGTTGCGAGGAAGCCCGGAGGCGCCTGGAGGCATACGGCAGCAACGAGATCCGTAAAATTAAGGGCAAACCGCTCTGGAAGAAATTCATATCCCACTTCACGCATTTCTTCGCCATACTGCTGTGGATAGGCGGCATCCTGTCCTTCGTCGCCGACCAGGCGGCGCTCGGATATGCCATCATCGCCGTGATCTTCATCAATGCGATATTCACCTTCGTGCAGGAATACAAGGCGGAGAAAGCCACCGAGGCCCTGAAAAAGCTCCTTCCGCCCATGGCGACGGTCATACGCGAAGGAACGGAGCAGGAGATAGAGGCGGTCAACCTCGTGCCCGGCGACCTCATTATCCTGCGTGAGGGCGACCATATCTCGGCCGACGCGCGCCTTATCAGCAGCGCCGAGCTGCGCACCAACAACTCGGCCCTCACCGGGGAATCCGAGGCGGTGCGCCGCAACTCCTACCCGGTTCTCGAGGAGGACATCTCCCTTAGCGATCTGCTGAACCTGGTATTCACGGGCACCACGGTGGCCATAGGCTCGGGGAGGGCGGTGGCCTACGCCACGGGCATGGACACCGAGTTCGGGAAGATAGCCGCCATGACCCAGTCGGTGGAGGATGAGGAATCACCCATACAGCTGCAGATGAAGAGGATCACCAGGTTCGTGGCCGTAATAGCCCTGGGGCTGGGGGTCCTCTTCTTTCTCCTGGGCCAGTTCGTGGTCGAGCTCCCTTTCGCGGACAATATGATCTTCGCCATCGGCATCATCGTCGCCAACGTGCCGGAGGGATTGCTCCCCACGGTGACGCTTTCGTTAGCGATGGCCACCCAGCGCATGGCCAGGCGCAACGCTCTGGTCAAGAAGCTCTCCAGCGTGGAGACACTTGGTTCCACCACCGTGATCTGCACGGATAAGACCGGCACCCTGACCCAGAACGAGATGACCGTGCGCAGCCTGTGGACACCGTGGGTGGAGGTGTCCGTTAGCGGGGTCGGATATGCACCGCAGGGGGAGTTCCTCTTGGGAGGCAACGGGAACGGGAAGGGGGAAAAGCAGAGAAAACTCTCCCAGGAGGAGGTGGCGAGGTTGGAGACGACGCTCAAGGCGGCCGTCCTGTGCAACAACTCGCGCCTGCTGGAGGGCGAGGAAAAGGGCACTTACAAGATCATCGGCGATCCTACCGAGGGCGCGCTGCTGGTACTGGGCGGCAAGGGTGGAGTGGGGCCGGACGAGGCCGCCGCGAACAGCGAGCGTATAACGGAGCTGCCCTTCGATTCGTCGCGCAAGATGATGAGCGTCGTCTGCGAGGAGCAGGGCGAGAGGATCGCTTACTGCAAGGGCGCCCCCAACGTGATCCTCGAGCGCTGCTCGCATATCCTGACCGGGGAGGGCGCGGTTGAGATCGCACCCGAGGAAAAAGACCGCATCAAGGGAGTAAACGACCGCTACGCACGCTCCGCGCTGCGCGTCCTGGCGCTGGCTTACCGCGCCATGCCGCCTGGACTTACCAGCTACGACAGCGAGAACACCGAGAGCGGGCTGACCTTCCTGGGCCTGGCGGCCATGATGGACCCACCGCGGCCGGAGGTGGAAGAGGCTATAAAGAAATGCCGAACGGCGGGGATAAGAGTGATCATGATCACCGGGGACTACGGCCTGACCGCGGAATCCATCGCACGGCGTATCGGCCTGGTGGAGGAACAGCCCAGGATCATAAGCGGCATGGAACTGGAGAACATGTCCGACGATGAGCTATCCACGCACCTGAGCGGCGAGGAGGTCCTCTTCGCCCGCGTCTCGCCGGAGCACAAGATGCGCATCGCCCAGGTGCTCAGGGGCATGGGCGAGGTAGTGGCCATGACCGGCGACGGGGTCAACGACGCCCCCGCACTCAAGGCCGCCGATATCGGTGTGGCCATGGGGGTAACCGGCACGGACGTAGCCAGGGAGGCGGCGGAGATGATCCTCGTGGACGACAACTTCGCCTCCATCGTGGCCGCGGTCGAGGAAGGTCGGGCCATCTTCGACAACATCCGCAGGTTCATCACCTATATCCTCGCCTCGAACATCCCGGAGATCGTCCCCTTCATCCTCTTCGTCATGTTCAACATACCCCTGCCCCTGACCATCATCCAGATCCTGGCGATAGACCTGGGTACCGACCTGCTGCCGGCGCTGGCCCTGGGAACGGAGAAACCCGAGCCGGGCATCATGTCCCGCCCGCCGCGTTCCAGGGAGGAGAAACTCCTCAATGCAAGGGTGCTGCTGCGCGCCTACGGTTTCCTCGGTCCCCTGCAGGCCCTGGTCTGCATGCTCGGTTATCTCTACATGTTCGGCTGGGCATGGGGGGACGAGCTGTGGAGGATCAAGGAAGCCAATCCCCTGATATACGTAAAGGCCACAACCATGTCGCTTACGGGGATCGTGATGACGCAGATAGGTAACGGTTTCGCTTGCCGCACCAACGTGGAATCCATCTTCAAGGTGGGCTTCCTGACCAATCGACTCTACCTGCTGGGCATAGCGACGGAGGTTTCCCTGCAGTTCCTCATCGTCTACGTGCCCTTCCTGAACAAGGCCTTCGAGACCGCGCCCATAGCCTGGTCTGACTGGTTGTTCCTGGTGCCTTTCATCCCCATCTGCATGGTGGCGGACGAGATCCGCAAACTCATATTACGAACCTATCTGAAGCGCCGCAAAAAGGGCAGGGAGGGGTGAGGACCTTATGTTCCTGGGGTTTGCAGGTGGTTGGTGTTACTATCGTTACAGGGAGCTGAGCGCCGTATGAGTCGGCTTATTGATGGAGATAATGCAGAGACGATTCCCGCGATGTTGGGGGTGAAGAGATGCACGTGGTCATAGGCGGCTGCGGCAGGGTCGGTTCCTACCTCGCTTACATGCTCGAAAGAGAAGGACATTCGGTAGCCGTCATCGACAAAGATCCCGAGTCTTTTGAGAACCTCTGGGAAGGTTTCGGGGGAAAGAAGGTCAAAGGGATAGTCTTCGACCGCGACGCGCTGCTGGATGCGGGCATCGAGAGGGCGGACGCCTTCGTCTCGGTGACCAGCGGAGATAACAGCAACATCGTCAGCGCTCGCCTGGCCAAGGAACATTTCCGCGTGCCCAAGGTGGTGACCCGCATCTACGACCCGCGCAGAGCCGAGATATACCGCCGCATGAACATACCCACGGTAGCCAGCGTGGCCTGGGCGGGGCACCGCATGCTCAGCCTCATCTCCCATGCGGAGCTGGACAGCGAGTATCAGTTCGGCAACGGCGAGGTCGACCTCCTGCGCATGGAACTTCCCACCCATCTCGCCGGCAGGAGCGCCGCCGATATCAACGTGCCCATGGAGGTGCAGGTAATATGCATCATGCGCGGCGCGAGTGCGCGCATGGCGGTAGCGGGCACCGTGTTCCAGGAGGGAGACGTCCTTTTCATCGCAGCGGCAAAGGAAAGCCAGGGCAAGCTGGAGCGCCTGTTGGGGCTGAAGTGAGGAGATGGTCATGCGCATAATAGTGCTGGGCGGAGGCATGGTAGGCCTCCATATGCTCGCTTCCCTCAAGGACGATCACGATGTGATCGTGGTGGAGAAACGGCGGGACCGCGTGGAGGAGCTGCAAGAGAAATTCCCGGGTGCGAACGTCCTCCACGGCGACGCTTGCGAGCCGTCGGTGCTGGATGCCGCGAGGGTCGCGGGGGCCGACGTGGTCTCCGCGGTCACCGGTGACGACGAGGACAACCTGGTAATATCCTATCTGTCCAAGTTCGAATACGGCGTCCCCATGATCTTCGCCAGGGTCAACAACCCCAAGAACGAGTGGCTGTTCACGGCAGAATGGGGGGTTGACGAGGCGGTCTGCAGCGCCTCTATAATCGTGCAGCTCGTGAGAGAGGAACTGACTCTCGGTGAGATGGTCACCTTGCTCAAGCTTCGCCGCGAGAGACTTGTTCTGGAAGAAGTCCAGCTCGAAGAGGGAAACCCGGTGGTGGGAAAGGCTATCAAGGACATGTCCCTGCCGGAGCAGACCCTCGTAGCCACGGTGTTGAGAGAGAGCAGCAATCTCATACCCCGGGGGGACCTGACTTTCATGGCCGGGGACAAGGTGCTTTTCATAACCGATCCGGACAAGGTCGACGAGCTCAGAAGGCTGCTCGGCCTGGACTGAAACCGAGAAACATGCAGGTAATTATCGCCGGATGCGGCCGGGTTGGATCCCAGTTGGCCCTTCTTCTATCCAGGGAAGGGCACAACGTGGTGGTTATCGACCGGGATCCCGAGGCATTCAACCGCCTGGAGGTATCCTTCAACGGGACCACGCTCACGGGCATGGCCTTCGACGAAGGTCTGCTCAAAGAGGCGGGGATCGATAATGCCGATGCCTTCGCGGCCCTGACCAACTACGATAACACCAATCTCATGGCCGCGGAGATCGCCGCAAGCATCTTCGGCGTACCGCTGGTTACGGCCAGGGTTTACAACCCGGACAAGGAGATGACCTACCGCAACATGGGCATAGACTACATCTGCGGGAGCAGCGTGATGGCAGAGATCTTTCACCGCGCCGTCACCGCGGCGGGCATCATGGTACATGGCGATTGGGGTGGCGGACTGCGGGTCGTGGAGGTCGAGGTCGGTCCAGAGCAGGAGGGTCTGGCGGTAAGCGATCTCAGAAGCAAGGGAAGCGGAAGGTTGATGGCGGTGATGCGGGGAGAGAGGCCGGTTTTCTTCTCGCGCGATACGCGTCTTGTGGAGGGCGACCGCCTGGTGCTGGCGGCAGACACGAGCGACAGCTCGTACGTGCGGAAGATAATGCCCACGGCGCTCATCCGCCCGCATCAGGGTGGGGGCGCGGGGGATGGTCCCAGGCCGGGAAGGCACCGCTCCCGGAGAGAATGGCGGGTTATAGTCGCCGGATGCGGCAGGGTCGGAACGCAGCTGTCCGAGATGCTCTCGCTCGACGGTTACCACGTAACGGTCATAGACCGCGACGCGAAGGCTTTCGAGGGGCTGAGCAAGAGCTTCCAGGGAGAGGCCGTGCAGGGCGTTGCATTCGACCTCGATGTCCTCGAAAAAGCCGG
The DNA here is from genome assembly GCA_964529285.1 of uncultured Actinomycetota bacterium. Lineage (GTDB taxonomy): Bacteria > Actinomycetota > Geothermincolia > Geothermincolales > RBG-13-55-18 > SURF-21. The sequence continues at coordinate 58,876 of CAZGWK010000015.1, read as the reverse complement.
TATCCGGAAGGCGGACGTCTTCACCGCGCTCACCAACTACGACAACACCAACCTCATGGCCGCGGAGGTGGCCAGGGGGATCTACGGTGTCGGGGAGGTGTTCACGCGGCTCTACAATCCCGACAAGGAGAAGACCTTCCAGGCCCTGGATATCAACTACAGCTGCGGCACCACCATCCTCGCCGAACAATTCATGCAGAGGATAGCGCGCGACAGGATGAAGGTATTGGCCTGGATGGCGAATAACCGGGTTCTGCTGGTGGAGTTCGCGTGCCCCCCGCGCTTCAGTGGAAAGCCGGTGGACAGGTTGGAGAGGGAGGAGCTGCTGCGCGTGGGCTTCATATCCCATAAGGGCAAGACTGTCGTGGCAACCCGGGAGACGACGATGCATCGAGGAGACAAGGTGGTGGCGACGGTCCTGGCCGGGAGGATGGACAAGGTCAGGAGGATGGTCGAGCCGGGTTGGAGCTTGAGTTTGAAGACAATACGCGCGAAGGCCGGGTCTTCCTGAGGGCGCTTGATGTATGATTGATATCGCAAGCCATCGAAAGGCAGGTGAACGAGGATAAGGATAGTTATCATGGGCGGGGGCAAGGTCGGGGCTTTCCTGGCCGAAGCGCTTGACGGTAAGGGACACCGCGTGGTGGTCGTCGAGCGCAGTAAGGAGCTTTGCGAGCGCCTGGCGGCTGCCACCTCGGCGGTTATTATCCACGGGGATGGCTGCGACCTGCGCTACCAGGAGGAAGCAGATGTAGGGGGCTCGGACGTCTTCGCCGCGGTAACCGGAGACGATGACGATAACCTCGTTGCCTGCCAGCTGGCCAAGACCTATTTCCAGGTTTCACGTACGGTGGCGCGCGTGAACAATCCGAAAAACGAGCGTATCTTCAACAAACTGGGCGTAGATGCCATATCAAGCACTACGGTCATCGCCCAGCTCATCGAGGAACGTACCACCGTCGGGGATATCATCACCTTGCACACGTTGAAAAAGGGTAAGCTGGCCGTGGTGGAACTGGACCTGCCCGAGGACCGCTGCCGCTCCTGTGAGATCCCCCTGCGCGACCTGGGACTGCCGCAGGGCTGCGTCCTCGTGTCGATAATCAGGGGGGAAGACGTGATCATACCCCAGGGTGGAGCGGTCCTGCAGCCCGGCGATACGGTTATCGCGGTCACGGAACCGGAGAAGGAAGCCGAGCTCAAGGAAATCCTGACGGGGTAGGAACGCCCTTCATGCATGCTATAATCGTACAGAATCCTAATAGTTTTAGCCGCCCGTGAGGGGCGCCCGCAGGAGAAACAGACTGCGGGGCTCATGCTCCGGGTTAGCGCACTATTACCTGTGCCACGTGGAAGTCCAGGCAATGAGTGGGAGGGCGATCATCCGGCAGGAGGACATCGCCTTGCCGCGCAATCGTAGGACCGAGGGGCCAGCAGGCAGCGGGAAGGGATATCTGCCCGGCCGCATTACTGGCTATGGTTGGAGGTTCTTGAAAACGGGATTGATAAAATATAGTATTAGTAGGTCCTAAAATTTTATTTCAAGAACCGAAATTGTAACCGGGAAGTGCAGAAACCGCTTGTATAGCAGGGAGTGACAGGGGCCGTCACCGGCCTTGGTCTGGCAGAAAAAGCACGATACGGGCGGTGTTTTGTTTGCACGGGAGGACACTTCATCATGGGCTCTATGGCGGAGAAACTGCGCATGGTCAAGGAGGCCGAGGATAAGGCCGGCCGTACTCTGGAGGAATATCGCGAGAAGGCGGGAGCGATAATCTCTGGCGCTCGCGTTGACGCGGAGAGGGCGAAGGAAGAGATGGAGGAGAAAGCGCGGTCCGAGGGCGTCGCGGAGATGAACGAGATCATAGAAGAGGCAGGCAAGAGCGCCCGGGATTTGGGAAAGCAGTACGAGGAAGACGGAAGCAAGCTGCGCGAAGCCGTCGCCGACAGGCGCGGAGCGGCCGTCGCGTTCATCGTGAAAAAGCTCGAGGAAGGCGCCTGATCGGGAAGCTAAAAGACCACGGGGGTCGGGAATGCCCTTAGCGAGAATGAATAAAGTCTCCGTGTTGGCTCCCGCCGACACGCGGGATGAACTGGTGGAGAAGCTCCATGTCATGGGGGCCGTGCAAGTAATCGAAGTCACCTTGCATGATGAAGAAGGTCAAGATCGATCATCCGCTCGTTCCCGTTTCGAGCCGGATACGAGATTGATCAGGCTCGCCCTGGCGAGAACGGAGTTCATACTCCAGCTCTTCGAGAGGTTCGAGGATGCGAAAGCGGGACTTATCTCCGGTTTTCTGCAGGAGAAAATACACCTTGGCCTGGATGAGTTTTGCTCGGCAGAGGATGAGGTAGGTCTGGAGGAGATCTATCGCGAGCTGGAAGCCCTGGATATCGAGCTCAGGCGCGTGGATTCAGATATCTCCAGGTTGAAGGGGGAGTTGGAGCAGCTGGGGCCGTGGAGGGATCTGGACTACCCGCTGGCGTTGGCGCGGGAAATGAAATACGTTGCGCTTCATCTTGCGGTCGTTTATTCACAGAACCTCTCCCGATGGGAGGATGATATGAGTTCCCTCTGCCCTCTCGCGGCGTGGGGGGTGCTGGAAAAGGAGGGGGAAAGGGTTTACGTGGCGGCCGTAGTGCACTTGAGCAACGAAGAGGAATTCGCTTCCCTGGCGTCCGAGTATGATCTGGAACGGGTAGAACTCGAGGACAGGACGGGGACCTTGCCGGAGGAGATCGAGCTCGCGAGGGAGAGGCTAGACGCACTCGCAAAGGAAAAGGAAAGCCTGGAGGAGAGGATAAGTGAGAATATACCGCTCAAGCCGACGATACTGACCCTGAAGGAATGCCTGGAGAACCGCCTGCAGAAGGAGGAGGTAAAAGGAAGGTTCCTGCACACGCAGAAGGCCGTCGCCCTGCAGGGGTGGATCGAGGAAGACAGGGTCGAGGAGCTGCGGGAAGGGCTGGGAGAGATCGTCGAGACCATGGACGTGGATTTCAGGCCTCCGGGCGAGGGTGACATTCCCCCCACCCTGCTGGTGAACAGGCGGCGCATCCGTCCCGCCGAGACCCTTATCCAGCTATTCGGGCTGCCAAACCACACCGAGACGGACCCCACCCCCTTCCTGGCCCTTTTCTTCATCCTCTTTTTCGGCATGTGCATCGGCGACGTGGGCTATGGGGCCATTATAGCGCTGGCATTCTGGCTGGCCCTGAGGAAGCTGGACGCGAGCGACAACGTTAAGAAATTCCTGCGTCTTTTCATGTACTGTGGAATAGCATCCATCATTGTAGGGATATTCACCCGCGGCTACTTCGGTATCGACAGCTACCTCACGGTCGCGACGGAAGGGAGCGAACTTCCCGGATTGCTGAAATTTCCGGGCACAATGGACCTCCTCTATGACCCCATTCCCTTCATGCTGATCTGCCTGGCCCTCGGGCTGATCCATATATCCATCGGGGTGGCCATCGAGATGCGCGACAACATGCGCCATAACTCGGTATGGCTGGGCTTATGCGAGCAAGGCACAACGCTTCTTGCATGGCTCGGTTTAGCGGTGGCAGCCGTGGGGTTTGGAGTGGGGCTGGAAGCATTGGGCATGGCGGGTTTGTATATCCTGGTGTCGGGCGTTGCGGGGGTCGTTTTTCTGAGTAACATACAGAGCAAGAGCATAGCGGGTAAATTCTTCGGGGGGCTTTACAACCTTTACGGCCTCTTCGCCAGCACCATCGGCGACGTGGCTTCATACCTGCGCCTGTACGCCCTGGGGCTGGCCACCATCGCCATCGCGACGGTTGTAAACATCATGGCCGGGCTGGTCTGGGGTTTACCGGTTTTGGGGGTCATCTTGATCGTCGTCGTTCTTCTGGGAGGCCATCTCTTTAACCTGGCGGTGAGTTTTCTCAGCGCCTTCGTGCATCCTCTGAGGCTGCAATACGTGGAGTTCTTCAGTAAGTTTTTCGAGGACGGCGGGGAGCCCTTCGAGCCCCTGGCCCTGAAGACGAGCAAGATAATGATAGACAGGGAATAGAGGAGGTAGATATGGATGTAGCTACTTTCGGCGGACTGACCGGACTGCAGTGGGCACTGCTCGGAGCTGCGGTGGCGGTTATCGGTGGGGGCGCGGGCTCCGGCATGGGCATCACCTACGTGGCCAACGTGGCCGGAGGGGTGCTCACGGAGATGCCCGAGCGCTTCGGACCGCTGCTCCCCCTGGTGGTCATCCCGGGCACACAGGGCATATACGGGTTCATCACCGGGGTGCTGGTCATCTTCGTCATGCAGCCGGGAGTGGAAGCAGGGTGGGCTGCCCTACCGGGAGGCCTGGGTTTTCAGATCTTTCTGGCCTGCCTGCCGGTGGCCTTCGTCTGTTTCGTCACCGGAGCCTACCAGGGGCTGACTGCGGCGGGAGCGGCGGGAATGGTGGCCAAGCGCCGCGAGGAGATGGGGCGTTCCCTGGTCCTTCCGGCGCTGGTGGAGACCTACGCCGTCCTCTCCCTGATCGTCACCATCCTGATGCTCTTTATCGTGATTTTGCCGGAAATAGACAAACTGGCGGGCTGAGCGACGGCAGCTTCATGAGAGGGAGAGAAAGAGGAGCGTAGCATGTCCCTGGAAAGGTTGTTGGAGAAGATCGAGAACGACGCCCATGCGGAGGGAAAACGCATCTTATTCGAGGCTGAGGAAGAGGCCGCGAGGATTAGAGAGACCGGACAAGAAGAAGCCCGCCGCTCGGCGGAGGATATCAGGAGTTCCTTCCGCGAGCGGGGGGAGAGGGAGCGGACAAGGATCATGAGCGAGGCGCTCACCGAGAGCCGCTCCATGCTTCTCTCCACCCGGGAGGAGCTTTTCGAGGAGGTCTTCGAGGCGGCCATGCAGGAGTTCGAGTCCCTTCCCGAGGAGCGCTATCGGGCATGGCTGAAGCGTACCATCCTGGATAACGCCGGGGATGGAGAGCAGGTGGTTATCGCGGCGCCCTACGACCGCCGCCTGCTGGTCGGAGGCTTGCTGGAGAACATCGATGCAGATATGCGGGAGGAAGGGCGCGAGGGGCGTGTGAGCCTTTCGGAGAGCGAGGCGGAATTCGATCGCGGAGTAGTCCTGCGCGGTGAGAAATACGCCAACAACCTCTCCCTCCAGACCCTGTTGCGCGAGTTGAGAGAACGCCACGAGGAGGAAGTGTTGAGGATCCTCTTCGCTGAAGCGAAGGAGCGAGGAAGCGGCGCATGAACGTTGCGGGGATGTCGGACCTGAATCCACTCAAGAAGGGAGTCTCCCCCCATTTCAGGGAGGGAAAGACCAGGGAACTGCCCTCGTTTGTGAGCGTGAGCTTGAGGCGCATACGTCCCTTCCATGACGTGACGCGCTACGGATACGCCGTGGGCATGACCAGGGTGCTGGAGACGCAGATGCTCTCCTCCCAGCACATCGAGAGGCTGGTCGACGCGGGTTACGACGAAGCGCTGCATATCCTGGACGAGACGGACATCGGCGATTATCTCCAGGAAGCGCGGCTGACGAAGGAGGTGGACGCGGGGCTTACCGCGTTTTTGCGTGATGTCTATGCCGCGCTGGCAAAGGCCTTGTCCAAGGATTCCTTTCTCATGGACTTCTTCCTCTGCCGGTACGATTTCCACAATCTCAAGGCCCTGCTCAAGGCCGGGCCGGAGGCAGCAAAGCCGGAGGGGTTGCTGCGGGGCATGGGAGTCGTGGGCGTAGAGACACTGAAAAGCGGTCTGGAGGATCCGGCGGCCCTGCCCTCGCCATACAGGGAGACGCTGCAGGAGCTGGCGGGGGGATGGGATACGCCGCAGCAACTGGACACCATCGTCGACAGGCATTTCCTCGAGTACCGCCTGTTCCTGGCCAAACGGGAGGACAGCCCGTTCATGATCGATTTCGCCCGCGCCTCTATAGACCTGGCCAACCTCAAGCTCTTGCTCAGAGGACGCATACTCTCCAAGGATAGGGATTTCATGCAGGGCATGCTGGCTGCGGGAGGGTTCATAGACACGGCCAGCCTCCTCGATCTCTACGGCGATTCCCCGGAGATCATGATGAAGAAACTGGAGGCCATAGTCTATTACTCCCGCTTGCTGGAGCTGGTGGAGGACGAGGAGGAAATCGTCAGGTTGACCGAGTTCGATCGCAGGAGCGACGATCATCTCATGGAGATGGTTCGGGGGACGAAGAGGATCTCGCTGGGAGCAGAGCCCATCTTCGCCTACGTGAGGGCGAGGGAGAACGAAGCGCTCATGGTGCGGATAATCCTCGAGGCAAAGCTGCACAGGATATCGCCCGACGCCATCGCAAAGATGCTGCGCAAGCTTTATATCGATTGAGAGGGAGCCCGGCGCTCGCGTGGTGCGCGCCCGGGCCTGAAAGCGTGAAGCGGAAGCGAGGACGAGGAGATTGCACGGGATGAAGGCGGCCATGATCGGGGGTATGACCTCGGTGATCGGCTTCAAGGCGGTGGGGGTGGAGACTTATATCGCAGCCGTCCCCGATGACGGCCCCGCGATCTGGTCGTCGCTTCCGCGCGAAAGATATGCGCTGGTCATGATCACCGAACCGGTCTACGAGGTCCTGCTCGAGAAGGTGCCCGGGTTTCCGGACGTGGATTTATTGCCGGTGGTTATGCCCGTCCCCGCCGTCAGCGGGACGCTGGGGCTGGGAAGGAAAGCCATAAAGGAGAGGATAGTAAAAGCCCTGGGTTCGGTGGTGGATTGACCTAATGAAGATAGGGCGGCTGAGCGCACGGCGCCAGGGCGCCGGGCGCCGATGTAGAGGAACTGTCGAGACGAGGAGCGACATATGAAAGAGGGGTACGTGATCAAGGTGGCGGGCCCCCTGGTGGTGGCCAGGGGTTTGCCCGATCCCAAGATGTATGACCTGGTGAAGGTGGGACACGATCGCCTCATGGGGGAGATCATCGAGTTGCGCGGGGACCAGGCCTCTATACAGGTCTACGAGGAGACTGCGGGTCTGGGACCTGGGGACGAAGTGCTCTCCACCGCAGAACCTCTCAGCGTGGAGCTGGGACCCGGCCTGCTTACATCCATCTACGACGGGGTGCAGAGGCCCCTCGACGTGATCAGGGAGAAATACGGCAACTACGTCCCGCGCGGTGTGGAGGAGCCCGGCCTGCAGCGCGATTCAAAGTGGCCGTTCGAACCCGTCCTGGGGGAGGGCGCCGAGGTCGAGCCGGGTGATATCCTGGGCACGGTGCAGGAGACCAAGGTCATCACCCACCGCATCATGGTGCCCCCGGGGGTGGAAGGAAAGCTGTCCCACATAGCAGCCGGCGAGTTCACGGTCGAAGACGACATCGCTGCAGTCGAGACCCCCAGGGGAGAGGTGCCGGTGCGCATGATGCAGAGATGGCCGGTGCGCATGTCGCGGCCCTATCGCGAGAAGCGGCCTCCTGTCGAACCCCTGATCACCGGGCAGCGCATCGTGGATACCTTTTTCCCCATCGCCAGGGGAGGCACCGCCTGCGTACCCGGACCCTTCGGATCGGGAAAGACGGTGCTGCAGCACGCCATCGCGAAGTGGGCCAATTCCGAGATCGTTATCTTCGTGGGCTGCGGCGAGCGCGGCAACGAGATGACGGACGTGCTGCTGGAGTTCCCGGAGCTGCTGGACCCGTATTCGGGGGAACCCCTCATGCTGCGCACGGTGCTCATCGCCAACACCTCCAACATGCCGGTCGCCGCCCGCGAGGCTTCTGTCTATACGGGGATCACCCTGGCCGAATACTACCGGGATATGGGCTATAACGTCGCCCTGCAGGCCGACTCCACCTCCCGCTGGGCCGAAGCCCTGCGCGAGATATCGGGGCGCCTGGAGGAGATGCCGGGCGAGGAGGGATACCCCGCCTACCTGGGGACGCGCCTGGCGGCCTTCTACGAGAGGTCGGGACGCGTGGCCTGCCTGGGAAAGGACGGCAGGGAAGGCTCGATCTGCTCCATCGGTTCCGTGTCGCCGCCGGGTGGCGACCTCTCGGAGCCGGTCACGCAGGCTACGCTGCGCGTGGTGAAGGTATTCTGGGCGCTGGAGGACCGCCTGGCTTTTGCGCGCCACTTCCCGGCAATAAGCTGGCTGAACAGCTACAGCCTCTACCTGGATCAGACCGAACTGTACTGGGACAACGAGGTGGACCCGGAATACGCGCACCTCAGGGAGGAGGCCATGTCCATCCTGCAGCGGGAGGCGGAACTGCAGGAGATCGTGCGCCTCATCGGCGTAGAGGCCCTCTCCGACCAGGAGAGGTTGCTCATGGAGACGGCGAAATCGTTGCGGGAGGACTTCCTGCAGCAGAACGCTTTCGACGACGCCGACGCCTTCACCTCCCTGCGCAAACAGTTCTACCTGCTAAAGCTGATCATGAAATACCATACCCTGGCCAACCTTGAGCTGGAGAAAGGCCGGAATATCCAGGAACTGCTGGACCTGCCGGTGCAGGACAGCATAGCGCGGGCCAAGTTCATCCCCGAGGATGATCTGGATAGATATTCCATGTTAGAGAAGGAAGTCGAGGAGCAGCTATCGGGCGCCGCCTCCGAGCTGAAACAGGCTTGATGCGCATTGGCCGTATATGATCGAAGTGGATCGGAAGGAGCCTGAGCATGGCAAAAGAATATTTCACGGTGAGGGAGATAGTGGGTCCCCTGATCCTCATGGAAGGCGTTGAGGGAGCGAAATACAACGAACTGGTGGAAGTTGAGTTCCCGGACGGATCCGTAGGCTACGGGAACGTGCTGGAGGTGGAGGGGGACACGGTGCTTTTGCAGTCCTTCGAGACCACCAGCGGCCTCGACGTGACCCACACCAAGGTACGCTTTACCGGCAAGAGCCTGGAGCTGCCCGTGAGCAGGGACATCCTGGGCCGGGTCTTCGACGGCCTGGGAAGGCCCCTGGACAAGGGCCCGCGTGTAATACCAGAGAAGAAGCTGGATATCAACGGCAACCCCATCAACCCCTTCGCCCGCGATTTTCCCACCGACTTCATCCAGACCGGCATCTCGTCTATCGACGGCCTCAACCCGCTGGTAAGGGGGCAGAAGCTCCCCATCTTCTCGGGGGCGGGCCTGCCTCATAACCGCGTGGCGGCGCAGATCGCGCGCCAGGCGGGAGTACTGGGGAAGGCGGAGGAGTTCGCAGTGGTTTTCGCGGCCATGGGTATCACCTTCGAGGAAGCCGATTTCTTCATCCGCGAATTCCGGGACCAGGCCGCACTGGAGCGTTCCACCCTCTTTATTAACCTGGCCGACGATCCGGCCATCGAGCGTATAGCGACACCGCGCATGGCCCTGACCGCCGCCGAATATCTCGCCTTCGAGCAGAACATGCAGGTGCTGGTACTGCTCACCGACATGACCTATTACTGCGAGGCGCTGCGCGAGATCTCTGCGGCGCGCAAGGAGGTGCCGGGGCGCAGGGGATACCCGGGGTACCTCTATACCGACCTCGCCAGCATTTACGAGCGGGCGGGCAGGATAAAGGATGCCCAGGGCTCTATCACCCAGATCCCGGTGCTATCCATGCCCGACGACGACAAGACCCACCCCATCCCCGACCTCACCGGCTATATCACGGAAGGTCAGATAATCCTCTCGCGCGACCTGCAGCGCCAGGGAGTATATCCACCCGTGGAAGTGCTTCCCTCCCTCTCGCGCCTTAAGGAGAAGGGCATCGGAGAGGGCAAGACGAGAGAGGACCATTCCGGCCTGTCCAACCAGCTCTTCTCCGCTTACGCGCGGGGCAAAGAGGCGAGGGAGCTTTCCATCATCCTGGGGGAAGCCGCCCTCTCCGAGGAGGACAGGCTGTTCGTGAAGTTCTCGGATGAGTTCGAGGAGCGCTTCATACGGCAGGGCGAATACGAGAACCGCACCATCGGGGAGACGCTTTCCATAGGGTGGGAGCTGCTGAGGATCCTGCCGCGCTCGGAGCTCAAGAGAGTCAAGGACGAACAGATAAGCAAGTACATGGAGGCGGAGGTGCCCGGTTAGTTGGCGCGCATCAACGTAAACCCCAACCGCATGGAGCTGCTCAAGCTCCGCAGGCGCACGGCCATCGCCAGGCGCGGGCACAAGCTCCTCAAGGACAAACTGGACGAGCTGATGAAGCAGTTCCTGGCGCGCATCAGGGAGAGCGAGACCCTGCGCGACGAGGTAGAGGCGAAGCTCATCGAGGCATATACCATCTTCTCCATCGCCCGTTCCGAGGTAACCTCGGAGGAGGTCAAGGAAGCCCTGGCCATAAGCGCCGCCTCCCTGGATATCGATGTCAGCGAGGATCGCATCGTGGGGGTCAAGGTACCGCACTTCGATATCCGCTTCGGCGGAGCCTACGATTGCTACAGCCTCTCCACCACCCCCATGGCCTTTGACGCCGCCCTCCAGTACTACCGCGAGCTGGTGCCGGTTCTGTTGAAGCTCGGGGAGATAGAGAACAACATCAAGATGCTGGCCATCGAGATAGAAAAGACCCGCCGCCGCGTCAACGCCCTGGAATACGTGCTCATTCCCTCCCTCGAGGAGACCGTCGTCTACATCACCATGAAGCTGGACGAGATGGAGCGCTCGTACCGCACCCAGCTCATGAAGATAAAGTCCATGCAGGAGGAGGCTGCCCGGGCCGCCGCCAGTTAGGCGGTGCGCTACCGGCCTGAGCCCGGTGGTAACGGTCCTCGCTCCTCACTCGCAGGTTGCATATGAGCAGCGCGGTCCTTCTCTCGCATATACTGCTCGCCAATGTCGCTTCGGACCGACCCCCGGTTCTCAGGCTGGTGTTAGCACAGACGAAAGCATCGCTTAACTGGTGGGCCCGGGGTGTGGATAATATACGGGCTATACCTGGAGGCTGTTCCACCGTCCCAGGTGGTATGAATATACCCGATTCTATTCTCTCCTTTAGCTGCCTCTTCAATCAGACGGAGGTGTTCAACAGAGTGCGTGGTAGCGCAGATAACACGTGCCAGGCCTCCACATTCGGAAATGTGGAAGCGACTGGCACCGTCGCGCCGAAGACGGCGCTGTCGCTTACGCGATGCATACCACATAGGGTATTGCTCAGACATGTAGGGTTCTTCAGAGAGCGTTGCAGCGCAGATGGAAGAGTTGCTTAAGCGGTGTACCCTGGATGGTGGCGGCACAGATGGAGGGTCCTGCCGGGCTTTGAAACCTCCACGTTCCGACCGGTTGGTTCAGATGAGATATACTTGTTTAGACGGGCAAATTTTTCTCCAAGGTGGTTCAGGGTAAATGCTCAATAAGTTGTCGGACACGATATCGATATACCTCGACGACCTGGTCGGGGAGATGCAGAGTGCATTCGAGGATAATCTGCCCACTTACGCGGGGCTCTCCCCCGATGTAAAAAAGGATATACGCGAGCTCGTAAAGAAGCTGGCTTTCAGGACAACCGAATTCATGGCGGGTACGGGAGCAGACCGTGAGGACCTCTACGCCTTCGCCCGCATGATCGGCAGGAACCGTGCCCTGCAGAGCATACCCTTCGCGGATCTGGTACGCGCGATATACCTGGTGGAATCGATAATCTGGAACCGCGTCATCCCCGAAATCCAGGAGATGGAACTGGAGCCGGCAGACCTGCAGAGGGTGCTGGACATGCAGAGCGAGCTAAACTCGAACCTCGTCGCTGCGCTGTCGGCTGCCTACCTGGAGACCAAGGACGAGATGATCAACCGGCAGCTGCGTGAACTGCACGGGCTGCTGGAGGTGGGAAGGACTATAGCCTCCACCATGGACCTGGACAGCGTCTTCCTGCAGATCCTGGAGGTGGCCGCGGGTATTATGCAGACCAATATGGGGGCTATATACCTCTTGAAACAGGACGAAGAGGAGATGGAGCTTGTTTCGCAGCTCGGGCTAAGCCCGCCGTGGGCCAAGGGACGACATTTTCAACTTGCCCGCTCTCTCCTGGCTCAGGCCGTGGAGGAGAACTCCCCCGTCGCCGCGGCGGATTCACGCCTGCGTGGTTTGAACCTGCCCATCCCCGCCAGGGGCGGAAAAGTGCGCTCCGTGCTGTCCTGCCCCATCCTGAAGGACGATAAGCCCATCGGGGCGCTGGAACTCTACGACGTAGAGCCCCGGACCTATAACCGGCTGGATATGGCCCTGCTTGCCGCCTTCGCTCCCCAGGCGGGAGTGGCCATCGAGAATGCCAGGCTCTTCGAGCTGGAACGGAGGCGGCGGCGCCAGACGGTCGAGTTGAAAGAGCTGGCGGAAGCGATAGGGAGTGCCATGTCCTTCAAACAGGCCATGGGCATCATGGTACGCAGCCTGATGATGATCATGGGCGCCGACAAGTGCCTCCTCTTCTTTTACGAACAGGACGAGGGGCGGCTGGAGTTCGCGCGCGGATATGGTCTGACTTCCGCCATGTGCAAGTATCTGCAGAACCGGATCTGGACCCTTGAAGACCTCGACGAGGCTACCACCCTGGCCATAATGGAACAGCGGGTGATAACTACGGAGGACGCGAGAAGCGATCCCAGGATAAATGCGGAATACGCGCGTTTTCTCAAGGTACGGGGATGTATCATCGCGCCGCTTGTCTACGGCGGAAAGGTCAGCGGCGTTCTGGTCATAGGCAGCAACACCAAGGCCCGCCTCTTCGAGGAGGAGGACCCGGAGATGATCGCGGCCGTGCTGGACCAGGTGACCATCGCCATCGAACAGGTGAGGCTGCGGGAGCGCATCCGGGAGCGGGAGAGAAGGCTGCAGGAGCTGGAGGCCAGCGAGCGCGTCTTCATCGAGAGGGAGCGCAGCGAGGCCATCATCGCCACCAACCCGGAGGCGATCTTCCTGGTTGATCGGGGTCGTAATATCATCGTGTTCAACCCGGCAGCCGCCGAGCTTTTCGGCTGGCGCGAGGATGAAGCGGTGGGCAGGCATTTCCACGAGGTACTCTACGGGGAAGAAGGGGTGGAGCAGGGCAAGTGTACGCGTAATGACTGCCCCGTTGAAGCCGCTTTTCGCGGTGAAAAACCGGCACTCAAGGAAATGGAGTACGAACGCCGGGACGGGAGCAGGATATGGATCAGCGGCTCCTTCTCCGTGATCCGCAACAGGAAGCGCCAGATAATGAACGTGGTCTGCGTATTCAGGGATATCAGCGAACAGAAGAGGCTGCAGCACCTGGCCCTGGTGGATAAGGAACTGGACATCGCCTCACACATACAGGGTGCTCTCCTACCGGATGGGCCGTTGGAGAACCGCAAGGTGAGAATACTCGCGCACCAGGAACAGGCACGTATCGTGGGAGGGGACTGGTACGACTTCTGGGAGGACGATAACCGCCTGATGATGGTCATAGGCGACGCTGCGGGAAGCGGTATCCCGGCTGCGCTCCTGGCTACGCTGGCCATGAGCGCTATCCGCTCGGAGGCCAAGTACGGCACCGATGCCCTGGCCGTCGTGACCAAGGCCAACCGCGCCATCGTGCCCCACCGCCTGGAGGACCGTTTTATCACCGTCTTCTACAGCGAGCTGAACCTCGAGGACCTCACACTTCGCTACGTAAACGCCGGTCACCATGACCCCATACTCATCCGCGGCGGCAGCGAACTTATCGCCCTGGGTTCCAGGAAGCGCACCATCCTGGGCGCATTCGAGGAGCCCGATCTGCAGGAGGAGGAGATCAAGCTCGAGCCGGGCGACCGTATATTCATCTTCACGGACGGGGTCATAGAGTGCCGGGATTCCCGGCGGCGTATGTTCGGCCACAACCGCCTGAGGCGCTATCTCAAGGGAGCGGGTTCCAGGGCACCGGGGAAATTCATCGACGGCCTGGTTGATACGCTCAAGGGGTTCAGCGGAGGCAAGGTGGAGGACGATTTCACCATCATGCTGTGTGACATAAAGAAACGCTAGGATGCCATAGACCGGGGGTAAGGGTCCTCGCTCATATATAATGGATGCCGATGATCGTTCCCGGACTATGGAAAGGTAACGCGAGGGATGAAAAAAGGCGATATATCGCCGCAGAAAGCCTGGGATTTCAAGGAAAAATGGCCGATCTATGCGCGGGACAGGAACAACCCGTTATGGATGGACCCGGGTGAGCTCAAGGCTCTGCAGGAACAAAACCTGCGCAGGCAGCTGGAGTTGGTCGCGGCCTTCAGCCCGTACTATCGCGAAATCTTCAAGCGCGAAAAGATAGCGGCAGAGGATATCCGCACCCTGCAGGACCTGGAGCGCATCCCGGTGACCTCCAAGGAATCATACCTGACCGATCCCTTCTCGTTCCTGCTGGTCGTGGACCCTCCTGACCCCCTGGACGTCACCTACGAGATAACCTATACCTCGGGGACCACCACCGGTACTCCGGCCCCTTTCTTCAATACCGCCTACGATATGTACAATATAAGCCTGCAGCTCCGGCGCATGGCCGAGACAAGCTGGATGACTCCCGAGGATACGGTGATCAATCTCTTCCCCTACGGGAGCCTGCCCCATATCGGTTTCTACCGCATCATACACCTGGCCTCTACAGTGGGCATGAAGCTGGTGAACGCACTGGTGGGCAAGGACGTGCCCGGTTTTCCCCTGCACCGTTCGGTGGACGAGGCGCTCGAGCTGGTGGAGATGCACCGGGCAAGCGTGATGGCGGGGACGGGCCGATACGAACGCCAGCTCATCCTGCGAGGAGAGCAGCTGGGCATCGACCTATCGCCCGTGCGCATACTCATGGCCCTGGGGGACACCGTACCCGAGGGTATGCGCGACGAGATGAGAGAGCACCTCGGGGGAGCGGGGGCGGATGCCTTCGTCAACAACGGCTACGTCCTCACGGAATGTCAGGGCTCCTTCGTGGAATGCTGCGAGTTCGGGGGCAATCACAACCCCGCGCCCAATATCTACCATATAGAGATCCTGGACCCGGACAGCTTCAGGCCTTTGCCCGACGGCGAGATAGGCCTTCTGGCCGTCACGCATATCGACCGCAGGGGAACGGTGCTCCTGCGCTATGTCGTAGGGGACCTGGCGGCCCGCGAGAGCGGTACGTGTCCACACTGCGGACGCAGCGGCAGCAGGCTGGTGGTGCGCATGGGATCCACCTATGCCGTGCGCGCCGACGAAGTCATCCGCGTAAGCGGAAAGCTCGTGAATCCGGAAGCGATAAGGAACCAGCTGGCCGGGGTTGCGGGGGTGGTCGAATATCAACTGGTGGTGGAGAAGGAAGACGAGAGCAATCCCTTCAGCCCCGACCGCCTCATCATCCGCATGTCCGTCGCGGGGAGGATGCGGCAGGACCTGGAGAGAGAGGTGGTGTCCCGCGTGCGCGAGGCCGCGGGCATAGAGCCCAAGGTCGAGTTCGTGCAGTCTCCGGAGATATACGACCCCACGCTCGCACTCAAGGCCACCCGCTTCATCGACAGGCGCTGACCCCTTACAGCGAGGAGTTTTGCAGGTTGCCGGGGAGCAGGTGAGGGTTGAGAACCTCCTGCAGGTCTCCCGAGGCATCGAATAACAGCAGGGGCACGCGCGCATCGGCTTCATAGGCCTTCCAGTCGGCACAGGAGAAGACGGGCACGCGCGCGTCGGCGTAAGCGGGGTCGTAAAGGAGCGAATCCGCGGTGCGGTCGAGGCGCAGTCGTCCCAGGGAGGTGAGCAGGGAGAGGAAGGCTACGCCTCTGGAATAATAACCCAGCGATTGATCGTAGGCGTACTCCGGCAGGAAGGGGCCGCGCATCGCTCCGTGCCGTTCCTCCTTGCCGGGGTTGTAGGCACAGACATCCCAGAATCCGCCGTTCTTCTTGCTGGCGTAGTAATGTTCGAGATCCCAGTAGCGCGTCATGCGGTCCGCCTGGCCCGCTGACCAGCCTGGAACGCCAAGCCAGAAGCCGATGGCATCACGCCACAGGTTCTGCGAAACCCACTGGTTCTCGTTATCCACGCTGGTATGCACGCAACCGAACCTGCGCATGGTCTTTGATGTAGTAGTTGCCAGGTCCTGTTGGAACCTGGCGATATTGGAGGCGGTAAGCGCCGGGTCCAGCCCCGCCGCGAGAAGGTAGAGCAGGCCGTTGGAAGCATATATGGAATAGGCCTCGCGCTCGGCCTGGGGTACCGAGGGATCGGAGCAGACGGCGAAGTGGTCTCCCAGCCACAGTTCCTCCTCAAGAGTGCGGTTGATGAGGCCTATTCGATACTCGCAGGCCGCGATGAAGTCCATGTCGGGGGAAGCCTGGGCGCCTGCCATCTCCGAGGCTGCCCGGTAAGCGCCGAGGGCCTTCACGCCCAGGTATGT
Source organism: uncultured Actinomycetota bacterium (assembly GCA_964529285.1). GTDB lineage: Bacteria > Actinomycetota > Geothermincolia > Geothermincolales > RBG-13-55-18 > SURF-21. The sequence continues at coordinate 42,591 of CAZGWK010000015.1, read as the reverse complement.
CTGGTTGCGTGCGTGCTGCACGGCGTGGGATCCCTGGTCGATGGTGTTGTCGACGTTGATGTCCGCAAGGCCGTCACCGTCGCTATCGCAGTTGAAGATGAAGCGGGTGTAGTCGACCACGTGGGCGAATTCGCCCTGCATGAAAGCGGTGTCACCACCGTTCTTCCACATGGTATAGAGCAGCAGGATGTAGTCGGCGTTCTCCTCGACAGGCATGTCGTGGGGATAGGCCATGCCGTTGGCCCAGTGCTCGACGCCCATGTCGTGGCTCAAGCACTTACCCTCCTCCAGCTCCTTTTCGAACGTCACCCATTCCTGCAGCAGGGTCTTGAGCAGGTCAGGCCAGAAGGAGAGGTAGAAGAAGGCGTTGGTGTACTCTACGTCGACCGAGGAATGGTACATGTAGGGCTCGCCCTCCCATACGCTGAACCATTCCTTCCCCCAGTTGTCGTACACCCACCAGGCGTTGCAGATGAAGTTCTGCAGGGCGCATGCCGCCAGGTCCCTTCCCGCCTGCGGCAGGGGGGAGAGGTAATGTTCCGAGACGATGCCGTCGAAGAACGTGGTCCTCTCCGCGATGGCGGGACGCTCGGGTCCAAGGGCGTAGTCCACCACTGCGTCGACGGAACCCAGGTTGGGTCCGGTGGGCTGATTGTAGATGAAGCGGTTGCCTTTTTCTCCTCGTACCTCGAGAACGCCCTCGCCGCCATGACAGGCCAGCACGGACGTGAACGAGTCGAAGCCGTCGGCCTCGAGGGTGAAGGGAGCATCGAAACCGGAGTAGCCGCGGGGAACGAAGGAGTACACGGGGAAATCGCGCTGCAGTGGGTACCCGGCGGGAGAATCCCACATCCAGCCGCTTGCGGTGATATCCTCGTAATGCCAGTTGACCCGCGAGGGTTCATCCACGGCCAGTGCTTCCCAGAACTCGAAACAGCCCGAATTGCTCTCTTCGTTCACGTGCGACTCCTGGCCGTAGGTGTACTGCGTGGTGTACTTGAATCCCCGGGAACCCTTGAGGGAGACCGGTGCCACGTCACCGGAGTTGTTGTCCTTGTGGGGACGCGCCAGGAGTATTTCCCCTCCAACCGCCTCCATGCCGGGATTGTACAGGTCTATCTCCACATAGAAGAAGGGCGCGGTGGAGAGCTTTACGTCCTCGGGATAGAAAGGGGCGGTAAAGTTCACCACGGCCTCAAACGGCAGCGAGGGATCCCGGCAGACGTAAGTGATGCCCGTCAGGGAGAGCTGCTGGTCGATGGCGGAGAAAGTAGGGTAGCGGTCCGTGAAGGGCAGGCAGCGTATATCGCCTTCGTCGTCCCGGAAAGCCAGGACGAACTCCGAGAGGTCGTCCGTCCAGGTACCCAGGGGCGACTGGCGCCAGGCAAGGAGCTGGGGCACGGGGTTGATCATGAAACGCGAGCCGAACCTCCCCAGTACGGCCTCGTACAAATCCTGTTCCGGAGAGCCCTGGAAGCGCAGGGGGATGTAGGTCCAGTGGCGCGACTCGCCGCTCTTGATCTCCAGGTCGCGCTCGCCCGGCGCGCTGAGACGGATATGCCCTACAAGGGCGAGGCCCTTCACCGCTTCGAAACGCAGGTCGAGTATGCCTCCGGGAGCGCTCACGCCGGGAACGGTCACCTGGTAGGCGCGTTCCTTGCCAGCCTTGGCGCAGAGGTCCAGCGAGGCCATGCCGGGCGGGATGACGTCATTGCAGTAGACGTTGAACACCCGCCCGCCGGGAAGGGTATGGGCGTACTCGACGAAACTCAACTCGAGATCGTAGATATCGCGCGGCAGCCCGGCGATCACGTAGTGGAAATCCTCTCCCTCTCTGATGCTCTTGAACTTGAATTCCTGGCGGCTCTGGTCGTCCGTACCCTGGACAGGGCGCGCCTCCAGAGAAACGGGCCAGGAGTTGCCCTGCAGCTCGATGATGACCCCGCCGCTGTAGGACAGTGCCGCGTTCTCCCTGCCGGCGCTGCTGCCCCATCCGCTGCCTGCGAAGAACAGGATGGGGTAGAACGCCATCAAACCCACGATGATGAGGGTGATGCCGAGCTTACGCGCCTTTTTCGGCCCTCTCTCGCTGGCGGTCTTATTATCCATGAGCATCAATCTCGATCACTTGATACCGGCACGACCCATTAATCGTCCGTACACGGCAAAGGCTTTAATGCATATCTGCTGGTTAGACGCAAGACAGGGCCCGACTTGCCCGGGAACTGCTGGATCGGTGCGAGCTTCCATCTGAGCTCCCACCAGCCCGGGGAACCACCAGGTCGGTCGCAGCGAGCGCTCAATCTATGGTTTCTTCTGCTTGAGTTGATGCAGTCGCAGCCGAGCGAGACCGTTACCTGGAGGCCCCGGGCCTTTAAGTGTTACTCGATGGCGCCGATGGAGCAGTGCCCGCCGGAACGCTCCTCGAAATAGATGGCCCTCTCTCCCACCACCGGCAGGTCGGAGGTGAGCTTGATGCTGACCTCGGTCTCCCCGACCACCGCTGCGACGTTGACGGTGAAGCGTGACCTTCCAGCCACCTCAAAGGTCATGCTCTGGTTGGAACCGCCGGGGAGCATGAAGTCGAACCTGACGGTGGCCTTGCCGTCCCAGGGGTTCTGCACTAAAAGCCACTCCTCGAAGCCCTCGGAGGTGTAGCCCTCGGGGAAGAACCAGGTGTAATCGGGCGTGGGGCTACCCAGGGTGGCATGTCCGTCGCTGCGCTCCTTCCAGTACATGGCGCGCTCCGCCACCACCGGCAGTTGCGAGGAGACGCGCGCCGATACCTGGGCGCCGGGAAGCGCCATGTGCACGGGAACGGTATAGCGGCTGCGTGGTGCCACCGTGAACTGCATGGAGGTGTTGGTCCCATCGAGCTGCATGAACGTGATGTCCACCAGGGTGGGGGTGTCCTGCGGGTTCTGCACCAGCAGCCATTCCTCGAAGCCCTCGGAGGTGTAGCCCTCGGCGAAGAACCAGGTGTAGGAGGGGGAGCGCGCTGCGATGGAGCAGGTGCCGCTGCGCATGGAGTTGAGGTACTGCGCGCGCTCCACCACCACCGGCAGGCTCGATTCAACGTACGTACTCACCTGGGCATCCGGCAGGATGTCGTCCACGTGGATGGTGAAACGCGACCGCGGCGGCACGGAATAGGAGAGGTCGACTACGCCCTGGTCCTGGGGCTGCAGCTGGACGTTTACCGCCGCCTCCGTCTCGTTGGGGTTCTGGATGAGCACCCACTCGTCGAAATCGCCCCCCGTGTAGCCCTCCGCGAGGTACCAGCGTTGCGAGGCGTGGTTGACGCCTATGGTGTCGTGCCCCGCCAGCCTGCCGTTGAAGTACATGGCGCGCTCCGCCACCACCGGTACGCTCGCTTCGATCCGTGTCGATACCTCCGCGTCGGGCAGGACCGCATCCACGTGGACGGTGAAGCGGGAACGGGGCGAAAGGGAATACGCGCGCTCCGTGTTCACGCCGCCGGGCTGCATGAAGGTGACGTTGACCGCCGCGGCCTCGTCGCCGGGGTTCTGGATGAGCACCCAGGTCTCGAAGTCGCCCCCCGTCGCGTTGCTGCCGGTGAAGCCCTCGGCCAGGTACCAGGTTGCGGCCGGCGAGGGGAGGTTGGTGTTCACGCCCACCTGCACGGTCGCGTCAGGTATATGTACCGACGGGTTGGGCGCAAGTGTCTCGATGTAAACGGTGTAGGTTCCGTCGGGTACGGGCTGGCCGGAACCGTCCCTTCCGTCCCAGGTGGTTCCCGCAGCACCCGCCGTCAATTCCCTCACGGTGTTCCCGGCGTTGTCCAGGACGTAGGCGCCCTTCACGGAGCCCGCGGGTGCGTTGAAGGATATCCCGACCTCCTGCCGCGGGCTGCCGGTCCCGGGAGAGCAGGAGAAGGGATGGGCAGAGAGGCCGGTCACGAGCTGATAACTCGAGCGGTTGACGTTGGCCGGGAGCAGCCCGCCGTTGATCACCTGCTGCAACCCGCCGTCGGCGTCGAAGACGAGGACGGGAATATTCTTATTATCCCAGTCGGCACATGCGAATACGGGGACCCGCCCGGGGGCGTGAGCGGCATCGTAGATGAGGTATCCGGAGGCGCGGTCAAGGCGCAGGCGGGCCATGGCGCTCAGGTAGCTGAAGAAGGCGGTCCCCCTGGGATAATAGCCGAGGGACTGCCAGTAGGCGGAGTCGAGGGCGTAGGCCCCCCTTGCTCCCCCTGCCTCCACTCTGGCCTCCGCGAGGTACTGCGCCGCCAGGGAGGGATCGCCGAACCCGAGCCCGAAGGCCTCGCTGGTTCCCAGGAACAGGTAGTCGCGGTAATCGCACACGTCCCAGAAGCCGCCGTCCTTCTTGGTCGCGAAATAATGCTGCAGGTTCCAGTAACGCGTGAGACGTTCCGCCTGTTCGCCGGCCCAGCCGGGGACCCCGAGCCAGTAGCCAAGGGCATCGCGCCAGAGGTTCTGACTCACCCACTGGTTCTCGTTATCCACGCTGGTGTGCACGTATCCGTAACGGCGCGAGGTCTTGGCCGCGGCGTTCGCCAGGTCCTGCCTGAAGCGCCCCAGGTTGGCCTCGGTCAGGCCGGGGTCTAGGCCCGCCGCCAGGAGGTAGAGAAGGCCGTTCGATGCATAGATGGAATATGCGTTCCTCTCCGCCTGGGACACGTCCGGGTCGTCGCAGACGGCGAAGTGGTTCCCCAGCCACAGCTTGTTCTCCAGGGTGATGTTGATAAGCCTCACCCTGCGGTCGCAGGAGGAGATGAAGGAATTGTCGGGGGAGGTCTGCGCCCGCGCCATCTCCGCCGCCGCGCGGTAGGCGGCCATGGCCTTCACCCCGAGGTAAGTCTGGTTGCGCGCGTGCTGCACCGCATCTGATCCCTGGTCGATGGTATTGGCCGTGTTGAGGTCCGGCAGGCCGTCTCCGTCGGTGTCGCAGGCGAAGATGAAGCGGGTGTACTCGCGCACCCTGCCGAACATATTGCGCATGAACGCGGTGTCGCCGGTGGTCTTCCAGTGGGAATACAGGAGAAGGACGTAGTTGGCGTTCTCCTCCACCGGCATGTCGTGGGGGTAGGCCATGCCGGTGACGTTGTTAACCACGCCCATGTCGTGGGAGAGGTACTTGCCCTGCGCGTTGGAATTTTCGAAAGCCGGCCATTCCTGCAGCAGCTTCTCGAGCAGGTCCGGCCAGAAATAAAGGTAGAACCAGGCGTCGTTGTACTCCACGTCTATGGTGGAGTGGAACATGCAGGGGATGCCTTCCCAGACGCTGAACCAATCCGCTCCCGAGCCGTCGTACACCCACCAGGCGTTGATAATGAAGTTCTGCAGCGCTACGGCGGCAAGGTCTTTCGCGTCCTTGCCGAGGGGGGAGACGTAAGTGCCGGAGAGAATCGTGTCGAAGAAGGCGGTCTTTTCCAGTATGGACGTGCGGTCGTTGAACGCGTACTCGATAACAGCCTCCACCGTGCCCAGGTTGGGACCCGCTGGATTGCGGTAGAGAAAATAGTGGGCTAGGTTGGACCCGCTCCTGCGCACCGTGAGCACTTTCTGGGTGGTGTGGGCGGCGAGGACCACGCTGCGCGAGGCGCTCCCTCCCGGCCCCAGGTCGAACGACCACTCCAGGCCGGAATAGCCCCGCGGGATGAAGGTGTAGGCCTGGTTGGCGTAGGGGAGGGGATATCCCGAGGGCGAGGGCCAGATCCAGCTGGCATCGGATAGGTCGGAATGCATGGTGACGTCCAGGTCTTCGTCCACGCACAGCGCCTCCCAGAACTTATACACACCGCCGCTGGTTTCGCCGATGCGGCTCTCGTCGTTGTAGGTATAGCCCGACTCGAACTTATACCCGGGAAGCCCGCCCTCCAAGTCGGCGGGAACGGCGGATCCGGTGTTGTCCCGGTGCGGCCTCGCCAGCATGAAGTCGCCGCTCACCGCCGCGCCGCCTGGGTTCGTTACCTCAACGTCGACGTAGAAGAAGGGCGCGCTCGAAAGCTTCTCGTCCTCTGGATAAAAAGGCGCTCTCAGGGTCACGGTGGCCGTGAAGGGCAGGGCCGCATCGCGGCAGACGTAGGATACCCCGGTGAGCGTCATCTCCTGGTCCATGGAGGAGAAAACCGGGTAGCGGTCGGTGAAGGGCAGGCAGCGTATGTCGCCCTGGTCGTCCCGGAAGGCGAGCACCAGCTCGGAGAGGTCGTCGGTCCAGGTGCCCAGGGGTGACTGCCTCCAGGCCAGGAGCTGCGGGACGGGGTTGATCATGAAGCGGGAGCCGAAACGTCCCAGGATGACCTCGTGCAGGTCCTGACCCGCCCCGTTCACGAAGCGCAGGGGCAGCGCCTTCCAGTGGCGGGTGTCCATGACGTTTATCTCAGTTGCCGTCCGCCCCGCCGCTATCAGGCGGATGTTGCAGATGGTGGCCTCCTTCTTGCTCGCCTTGAAATGGAGGCTCAGCTTTCCGCCCGGCGCCTGTACGTTGGGCACCGTCACCTGGTAGGCTGCATTCAGGCCTACCTTGCTCGCGATATCCAGGTTGCTGAGACCAGAAAGGGGAGTAGGCGAGGCGTTTGCGTATACGCTGAAGACGCGCTGCCCGGGTAGGTAAACCGGCTCGAAGAAGCTGAACTCCACGGCGTAGGAGGTGCGCGAGAGACCACTGACGGTGTAATGGAAGTCCGTGCCGTACCTCTCCTGCTTGAACTTGTATTCCTGCCTGGTGACGTTGTCGGTGCCGCTGATGGTGCGCCCGGCCTGGGAGATGCCCGAGGAATGGCCCTCCAGCTCGACGACGATGCGGCCTTCGTCGGCGCTCGCCTCCGCCGCGGGCAGAAACAACAGCAACGCGGTCAACCCCAGGAGCACGGCTATCCATAATGCTCTCGGCAGCCTGTGGTTATCGCTGCCGGTTAAGGCCGCCCTTCTACCTATCGCCATCTCACCCTTCATCATCTTCCGTCTCCATACCTCTCCGGAAATGACAACGCCCTGTCCTTCGCGTCTCTGACCATACCGCTACATCGCGCCCGCATATCGCGTCGAGCTTCATCCCGTTTCAGAACGCTCCATTCATCGCGTCATAGCCCATCTCGCAACCCCCCCCCGTCCATGCCCCCTCCCCGTACGAGAAATACATGGGCCGCTCGGCCACCACCGCCCTGTCCGATGTGACGTGCATGGAGACGTCCTTGTCCGGTCCCACGGCCTGGTTGACGTTGACCGTCACGCGGGAGTGGGCGGGGACGTTCCATTCCTGCAACACGTTATCGCCCTGCCCCGCCCCCAGCATGTATTCCACCGCGACCATGGCGTCCTCATCGCCGGGGTTGGCGAGGGTGAGCCATTCATCGAAGCCGGAGCGGGTAGTGCCCTCGGCGAAGTACCAGGAGTTGCCGGG
>CAZGWK010000015.1:25386-35099 GCA_964529285.1 uncultured Actinomycetota bacterium | reverse complement strand
ATTCATCGAAGCCGGAGCGGGTAGTGCCCTCGGCGAAGTACCAGGAGTTGCCGGGCATCGTAGCGCCCATCACGTTATGTCCCCCCGGTATGCTGTCCCCGTACGAGAAATACATGGGCCGCTCGGCCACCACCGCCCTGTCCGATGTGACGTGCATGGAGACGTCCTTGTCCGGTCCCACGGCCTGGTTGACGTTGACCGTCACGCGGGAGTGGGCGGGGACGTTCCATTCCTGCAACACGTTATCGCCCTGCCCCGCCCCCAGCATGTATTCCACCGCGACCATGGCGTCCTCATCGCCGGGGTTGGCGAGGGTGAGCCATTCATCGAAGCCGGAGCGGGTAGTGCCCTCGGCGAAGTACCAGGAGTTGCCGGGGTGGCGGGCGCCCATGGTGGACGAACCCCCTCGCCAACTGCCCTGATAGTCGAAGTACATGGCCCTCTCGACGAAGATGCGTTGGGGGCTGGTCACGGTCGCCGCGACATCCTTGTCCTGGCCTACCTGCGAATTGACGTTCAGAGAGAAGCGGCTCCTTGCGGGAACGGTGTATGACGCTTTCTGGGTCTGGCCATCGGGCATGAGGAAGGTGAACTCGACCTGGGCCTCAGCGGAATCCGGATTGAGTACGCAGAGCCATTCATCGAAGCCGGAGCGGGTAGTGCCCTCGGCGAAGTACCACTCGCTGCGCTTGAGCTTTTCCAGGGCCGCTGCGACGTCCAGCCTGCCGTATCCGTAGTACTGGTCCCAACCGGCACTGCCCAGGTCCACGCTGGTCTCGCTGAGGATCGACGAGATCTCCACCGGGGTCAATCTGGAATCCAGGGAGAGCATGAGCGCGGCGGCTGCGGATACCTGGGGCACTGCCATGCTCGTCCCTTCCCCCCAGATGAGATCGTAGCCTGACTGGCAGTTGCCGGCGATGCGGTAGGATTCCTGGGGTATTCCGTCCCCGTAGCCATCGCCGTTGTCGTCGCGCGTGAGGTCACCGCCGGGAGCCACAAGGTCAAGGCCTTCCCCATAATTGGAATAATGTGCGCGCGCGTCGCGGTAATCCGTGGCGCCCACGGCCAGCACGTAGATCCCTCCGTCCGCCGGGCAGTTCATGCCGCCCGTATACCCGGGATCGGAGCCTTCGTTGCCGGCGGCCGCCACGCAGATCACGCCCCTGCCGTATGCGTATTCGACCGCTTCCGCCACCGCCTCGCTGTGACGCGGTGAAGCCAGGCTGAGGTTGATGACCCTCGCCCCGTTATCGACTGCGAAATATATGCCGGAGGCGACCATCGATGCCATGCCGGTGCCGCCGCTGCCCAGGACGCGCACCGGCATGATGGAGCAATCGTAGGCCATTCCCGCGGCCCTGAAGGAGTTGTCGTATGATGAGGCGACGATGGCCGCGACGTGCGTGCCGTGGCCGTACTCGTCGTCAGCATCGGGATCGTCGTCCACGAAATCGTAGCCGGCCAGGAAGGAGGTCGAGGCGAAATCGGGGGCTTTGCTGAAGATACCCGAGTCACGGTAGGCCACCCCGGAATCGACTACGGCCACGACGATGGACTCCCGGCCTCCGCCGGTTATATCCCAGGCGGCGGGCATGTTGATCTTTGCGAGGTTCCACTGGCGGTTGTAGTCGGGATCGTCGGGGGTCTCCGCCGCATAGAAGACGAGGTCGGGCTCCGCCCACTCGACTCCGGGAAGATCGGCGAGCGCAGCGGCATCCACGCCCGGCGGAGCTTCTACGAGCAACATCCCGCCCGGCAGGACTTTTTCCAAGCGCAGGCCCCGGGACAGGGAATGCCTTACCGTCTCGCGCGTCTTACTCTGCTCGGGCCGCAGGATGAAATATTGCCCGGCGGTTTCCCGGCCGTTCCCGGCATCCGCTCCCATGACCGTCATCGTCAAAGCGGCACCGATAACTACGCTAAGGGTCAATACCGCAAGCGTCCTCGAGGAGAACCCGCTCAAGTTCATGCTACCTGCCGTCCTGATTCAAAGAGATCGCGCTTGTCCACATAGTATAATTCTTCCCCACGATAAAATCTCTGACTCCTTTAAGGGGGATAAGGTTTCCTCGGGCCCCAGGTTATCGCCAACGTCCGGATGTACCCGTGCCAGGCCTTGCATCGTTTCGCGAAGCATGACGCAGGCCGCGTTGCGCCGGAGGCGGCGCCGCCGCTTACGCGGTGTGATATGCAGTGATCTCGGCTTAAGATCGCGAGGTCAGATACTCTTCGAGCCTGCGCATCCCCTCGGCGAGGTTATCGAGGTGATTGGCGTAACTGAAACGGATGTAACCCTCTCCACCGTTCCCGAAATCTACGCCCGGGGTCACGGCGACGCTGGCCTTTTCCAGGAGTTCCATGGCGAAGGAATAGGAGTCGCCGGTGAAGCGTTTGGCATTGGCCAGGATATAGAAAGCACCGTGGGGTTCGGCGGTTACGCCGAAACCTATCTCCCGCAGGCGCGGCAGCATAAAACGCCGGCGTTCGTCGTAGGTGCGCACCATCGCCGCCACCTCCTCGCCGGCCTCGCTGAGCGCCGCTATGCCCGCCCGCTGCACGAAAGCGTTGGCCGAGATGAAAAGGTTCTGCTGTATCTTCTGTATGGGCCTGACGAATTCCGCCGGCGCGATAATATAACCGAGCCTCCACCCGGTCATGGCGTAGAGCTTGGAGAAGCCGTTGATCACGAAAGCGCGGTCGGTAAACTCGAGGATGCTGTGCTCCATGCTTTCGTACACCAGGCCGTGGTAGATCTCGTCGCTTACCACGTAAAGGCCACGGTCGGTCATTGCGGCGATCTCCTCCATGACCTCCGGCTCCAGGAGATTGCCGGTCGGGTTCGAGGGGGAGTTGATGATAATAGACTTGCTGCGGGCTCCCAGGCGTCTCTCGATATCCCGCGGCCGGTACTGGAAAGCGTCTTCCTCGAATACGGGGACCTCCACGGGCTGCCCGTCGACGAATTCCACGATGTTGGGATAGCAGGCATAGCAAGGGTCGGAGAGGATCACTTCATCCCCCGGGTCGAGCAGCGCGGCGAAGAGCAGGAGCAAGGCCGGAGAGCTGCCGTTGGTGACGATGATGCGGCCGGGGTCCACCTCGACGTTGTACTTCTCGCGGTAATGGAGGGAGATGGCCTCACGCAGCTCGTGCAGGCCCAGGCTGTGGGTGTAATGCGTCTCGCCAGCGAGCATGGCCCGGTAGGCGGCCTCTTTGACGCAGAGCGGCGTATCGAAATCCGGCTCGCCCACCTCCATGTGGATTATGTCGTGCCCCTCCCGCCCCATCTGCAAGGCCTTCTCAAGGACCTCCATGACTATGAAGGGAGGGATGCGGTCTCCCCGCCTGGCGATCATCTGACCTCCTAGCCTGCTAATAGAGATGTATTATATAGATTATATAGGAATAGATGGAATATGATATTCGGGTGATGGAGACGACCGCGGGGGAACCCGCGATAGCCTGGAAGGAGATGCCATGGATTGGGATGCGCTGCGCAACCGAATAAAAAACGACTTCGACGCGAAGAACGCCACGCGCGAACAGGTCCTGAAAGCCTGCCGTTCGCTGGTGCAGACCTCCAGCTACATAATAAGGTCGGTGCACCGGGGCGAGAAGGAGGAAGCCGACCGCCTTAGCGAGCAGGCGTCCAAGCTGTCTTTCAGTATTACCCACATGACGGAAGACCATCCGGAGGTCTATACCGCCGGCTTCGTGCACGACGCCCAGAAAGAATACGCCGAGGCCAGGGTGACTTATGCCCTCATCAACGGCGAAACGCTGCCCGAACCCGAGGATTTAGGGGTGGAATTCCCCGCTTATCTCAACGGTCTGGGTGAGGTGGTAGGCGAGCTGCGCCGCTCCATCCTCGATCTCATACGCGAGGGGCACCTGGAGCGCGGCGACGAACTCCTCTCTTACATGGACGACATATATTACCTGCTCGTATCCTTCGACTACCCCGACGCCATTACCGGAGGGCTGCGGCGCACCACGGACATGGCGCGGGCGATCATGGAAAGGACCCGCGGAGATCTCACCACCACCTTGAGGCAGAGCAAGTTAAAGGAGGCGATCTTCGCGCTGGAGGAGAACCTCAAGAAGGCGTCGGAGAAAGAGTAGGACCTGTTTCAACTGTTGTCACGACGTACACGAGTTTGTAAAACCGTGCACCACCCCCTCCGGGTGGCGCTCTCGCCTTCGCGACACAAGATCTCGCACGTAATTGCGGTTGGGTTTCAGAAGACCTTCTTGACATAAACGGAGTTGGCGAGGTGCCAACCCACGGTGCGTTTCTGTTTGCCCACGACCGCCTGGAGCGGGCCTTTGAAGGGGTCCTTGGCCTCGACCTTCACCTTGACACCGGGTTTTATCCCCAGGGAAGCCATGAAGCGCAGCATCTCGGGATCGTCGTCTTTCACGCTCATTACCTCGGCCTTCTCCCCGGGCTCGAGGGAATACAGCGTTACCTCATCGACCAGGACATCCTCGACCTTGCTGGGAATGGGGTACCCGTGCGGGCATACCTTGGGGCGGTTGAGGGCCGCGAAAAGCCTCTGTTCCACCTCGTCGGATATATCGTTCTCGAAGAGGAGAGCCTCCTCGTGAGCCTCGTGCCACTCGAACCCCAACATGTCGGTCAGGAACCGCTCCACTATGCGGTGCCTGCGTATGGCTTTGACCGCCATCTTCTCGCCCTCCGGCGTAAGGGTAATGCCATGATAGGGAACGTAGTTGATGAGCCCTTTGTTGGCGAGTCGTTTCAGTATGTCGGTGACGGTTGAGGGAGCAACCTTCATCGACTCGGAGAGGGCCGAGGTGGTCACCGGGCTGGAGAGGTGCTCCAGGCGGAGTATGTGTTTGAGGTACTCTCCGAACTGGTCTTTTGTTGCGGCCCCCCTGGATGTTTTCATCTATCCTCCGCATAGGGACTTGAAGTTTAGATTTATCCAAATTATAATTTCGCCGACCCGAAATTTCAAGAGCGGCATGCTGAATATCGCTGTGGAAACTTGAAAAGAAATACAGGAGAAGGCATAATTCTTCATTGATATTTCTATCATTTTGAATAGTCAGGGGATCAACGGCAGAAAGCCTTTAAAGATAGACCGCCACAAGCGGTTTGCGGCGAAAACAGCGTCAAGGGGAAGGAGTGTGATATGGAGTACTGGGCCCTGGCTACCGGGGGCGCGGCCCTCGTCGGCCTGATCATGGCCTTTGTCTACGCCAGGATGGTGACCAGGGAGGACCCCGGGGACGAGAAGATGCAGTCGATAGCCGCGGCCATCCGCGAGGGTGCCATGGCCTTCATCAAGCGGGAATACAGGGTGCTCGCGGTCTTCGTAGCAATAGTCTTCGCGCTGATAGCCATCTTCATCTGGTATCAGCCTCCCGGTGGGGGCGAGAGCACCTACATCGGCATCTATACCGCCGTCGCATATCTGTTAGGGGCGGTATGCTCCATGACCGCGGGTTTCGTGGGCATGAACATAGCCACCAAGGCCAACGTGCGCACCACGCATGGTGCTGAGGGCAACACCCACAGCGCCCTTATCATTGCCTTCCGCGGGGGAGCGGTCATGGGCCTCACCGTAGCGGGGCTGGGCCTCCTGGGCCTCTCCGTGGTGTACCTGCTGTTCGTGGAGTGGTGGCAGGTTATCGATACTGCGGCCGGGCAGGCGGCTATCATCGCCGGCTTCGGCCTTGGGGCCAGCTCCGTGGCCCTCTTCGCCCGCGTGGGCGGCGGCATCTACACCAAGGCGGCCGATGTAGGGGCTGACCTGGTGGGTAAAGTCGAAGCAGGTATCCCCGAGGACGACCCCCGCAACCCCGCCGTCATCGCCGATAACGTCGGGGATAACGTGGGGGACGTAGCGGGCATGGGGGCGGACCTGTACGAATCTTACGTCGGTTCCATCATCGCACCCATAGCCCTGGCCGCCACCGTCTTCGCCGTAGGCGGCGTTGCCAACGGAGAGAGCGTGACCAAGGGCGTATTGCTCCCCTTGCTTATAGCGGCGGTTGGTCTGCTTTCCTCTGTGATCGCGACCTTCTTCGTCCGTGTCAAGGAGGGCTCTCACCTGTCCCGCGCCCTGAATATCGGCAGCTATTCAGCCGCTCTCCTGACTACCGTGGGCTCGTTCTTCGTGGTGATGTTCTGGCTCAGGGATGTCGATGCGGTAGAGCATCCCATAGGGTTCTGGATCTCCATCGTGGCCGGTCTCGCGGCGGGGCTTGCCATAGGCTGGATATCGGAGTTCTATACCTCGGAGAAATACAAGCCGGTGAAGGATATTGCGGAGGCCTCGAAGACCGGACCCGCAACTACCATACTGCAGGGATTTTCCGCGGGTATGGAGAGCACCGCGGGTGCGATATTCTTCCTGGTGGCGGCCATAGCCGGCGCTTTCCTGGCAGGAAACTGGGCTTTGCCCGGGGATAACCTGGTGACAGGCGGCATCTACGGCATCGCCCTGGCGGCGGTCGGCATGCTCTCGACTACGGGCATGACGGTCTCGGTGGACGCCTACGGCCCCATCGCGGACAACGCCGGAGGCATCTCGGAGATGAGCGGCAGGCCGCCCGAAGTGCGCAAGATAACCGACAGCCTGGATTCTCTCGGGAACACCACGGCGGCTATCGCCAAGGGGTTCGCCATCGCCTCGGCCGGCGTCACCGCCCTGGCGCTCTTCAAGGCCTACACCACGGCTGTGGGCATAGACGTGATCGATCTGGGAAGATGGCAGACCATGATCGGCCTCTTCCTGGGCGGCATGTTCCCCTTCCTCTTCTGCTCCATGGCCATAAAGGCGGTGGGCAAGGCGGCCTTCGAGATGATCGAGGAGGTGCGCCGCCAGTTCCGGGACATCCCGGGGCTCAAGGAGGGCAAGGAGGGCGCGGAGGCGGATTACGCGAAATGCGTGGACATATCCACCAAGGCGGCGCTGGTGCGCATGGTACCCCCAGCCACCATAGCCATAGTGAGCCCGGTGGCCATAGGGCTGTGGGACACGCAGGCCCTGGCCGGATACCTGGCGGGCGCCCTGGTCGTAGGTTTCCTCATCGCCATCTTCATGGCTAACGCCGGAGGCGCGTGGGACAACGCCAAGAAATATATCGAGGCGGGCAACCTGGGCGGAAAAGGCACTCCCATCCATGCCGCGGCGGTAGTCGGCGACACGGTAGGCGATCCCTTCAAGGACACCGCCGGGCCGTCCATGAACATCATGATCAAGGTGATGACGATCATCGCCCTGGTCTTCGCACCACTGTTCATCTGACGGAATAAGCGATGTTTATGGGGCCGGGTTTCAACCCGGCCCCCTCTTTTTCGCTCGTGCTGGGATTGTGAGTTCCCGAGGACCGGGGGTAACGGTCCTCGCTCCCTCTTTTCCAGGGCTTGCTATCCTGGAACTGGGTTAACGGTCCTCGCTCCTCACTCGCAGGTTGTCATATCCGTAAAGGCTTTCTTCTGTCGGATGTGCTGCTCGCCAATGTCGCTTCGGACCGACCCCCGGTTCTCGGGCGGGGTTGCTCAGACGTGTGGGGTCCGCATTCCCGCGTGGTGCGCGGACGTTGGGAGGTCGCTTGACGGTATTTGACTAAGTATGATACGAGTATTTGCCGAATGTAGCCCTATGGATAGGGATGGGAAGGCATGAAGCTTATCATTACGGAAAAGAACACTACGGCCAGGCGCATCTCGACCATCCTCTCGGATGGCAAGGCGAAGCCACTGGACAAGACGCGCAACCCCGTTTACGCGTTTGAACGAAACGGGGACGAGGTGCGGTGCGTCGGCTTGAAGGGCCATATACTCAAGGTGGACTTCCCTGACCAGTACCAGCAGTGGCAGGACGTGGAGCCGCGGGAGCTCATCCACGCCGACATCGTGAAGGTGCCCACAAACAAGACACTCATCAAGAATATCCAGTCCGAGGCGAAGAAAGCCGACGAGGTGATAATAGCCACCGACTTCGACCGCGAGGGTGAGCTCATCGGCGTTGACGCCATCAATAAGATAAGGGAGGTGCGTCCGGATATCCCCGTGAAGAGGGCGCGTTTCTCGGCCCTGACGCCGGTTGAGATCAAGCGGGTCTTCGCCCATCTTGACGACCCCTATTACGACCTCGCCTCCGCGGGAGAGGCGAGGCAGGATATCGATCTCATATGGGGAGCGAGCCTCACCAGGTTCATCAGCCTGGCATCGACCCGGCTGGGCAAACACTTCCTCTCAGTGGGGCGGGTCCAGAGCCCTACCCTGGCCCTCATAGTGGACAGGGAGAAGGAGCGCAAGGCATTCGTCTCTACCCCTTTCTGGACACTGAAGATCAACTGCGCCAAAGGAGACGAGATCTTCCAGGCCTTACACGCCAGGGAACGCTTTCCCAGCGAGGATGAAGCCCAGGGGGCCCTCTCGCGCCTCGAGGAGACCGCACTGATCAAGGAGATCAAGTCCACCGAGAGGAGGGTAAAACCGCCCACACCCTTCAACACCACCGGTCTGCTAACGGCCGCCGCCTCCCAGGGCTTCACGGCTGCGAGGGCCATGAGTATCGCGGAGAACCTCTACATGAACGGATATATAAGCTACCCGCGCGTGGATAATACGGTCTATCCGCCTTCCCTGGACCTGCGGGGCATACTGCAGGAGCTGGCGGCGAGTCCGGAGTTCTCGGATATGTGCGCTTCACTGCTGGCGAAGGAAAAGCTTGTTCCCACGCGCGGCAAGAAGCAGACCACTGACCATCCTCCCATACATCCCACCGCGTCGGCCCCGCATGCCAAGCTGTCTGCCCAGGAATGGAAGATATACGAGCTGGTAGTGCGCCGTTTCATGGCCACTTTGGCTCATGAGGCGGTTATGCTCTCGGTACGCGTTGACCTGGCCTGCGGACCGGAGCCCTTCGTCGCGCGAGGCACCCGCACACAGGAAGAAGGATGGTATCGTTACTACCCTTACGTGCGCAAGAAAGAGGTCATGCTCCCCCATCTCGAGGAGGGCGAGATCGTGCGCGTAGACGAGCCTCCCGAGCTCAAGAGGGGGGAGACACAACCGCCGCCTCGTTACAACCAGGGAAAGCTGATCGAAAAAATGGAGGAACTGGGCCTGGGCACCAAGTCCACCCGCCACTCCATAATAGAGGGCTTGTACGGAAGAGGTTATATCTACGCTGACCCTATTACACCCAGCGAGACCGGGATAGCGGTGACCGAGGCGCTGCGCAAGTATGCGGGCGTCATAGCATCGCCGGAGATGACCGCGACGCTGGAGCAGGATATGGATGCCATCGCCGAAGGTGCCGAGACACAGGCCGAGGTCGTAGACAAATCACGCGATATTCTCGCCGAAGTGATGCGGCAGCTGGAGAAAAGCAAAGAAGAGGTGGCCGCCGAGATACGCAATGGCATCAAAGAGGACCGCATACTGGGTATATGCCCGACATGCGGATCGAACCTCCGCATCGTGAAGGCCAAGAAGAGCAAGAAGAGGTTCGTAGGATGCAGCGGCTATCCGGATTGCACTACGACATACCCGTTGCCCCAGACCGGAACTATCATGCCTACGGGGGAGGTATGCCCGGAATGCGGCTCACCCAAGGTACGCGTGGTCAACAAGGGCCGCAGGCCCTGGATATTCTGCCTCGACCCGCAGTGCCCCACCAAGGCGGAGGCGAAAGAGAAGAAGGCGGAGGCGAAAGAGAAGAAGG
>CAZGWK010000015.1:0-25286 GCA_964529285.1 uncultured Actinomycetota bacterium | reverse complement strand
TGCCCCACCAAGGCGGAGGCGAAAGAGAAGAAGGCGGAGGCGAAAGAGAAGAAGGCGGAGGCGAAAGAGAAGAAGGAAGAGGATAAGAGCTAGTATCTTACTTACTATAAGTATAAGTACACGTGCCAGGCCTCAACATTCAGAAATGTGGAGGCGACTGGCACCGTCGCGTCATCCTTCGCATGCCGCTGTCGCTTACGCGATTCAGACTGTCGGGCA
Organism: uncultured Actinomycetota bacterium; assembly: GCA_964529285.1. Lineage (GTDB taxonomy): Bacteria > Actinomycetota > Geothermincolia > Geothermincolales > RBG-13-55-18 > SURF-21. The sequence continues at coordinate 25,067 of CAZGWK010000015.1, read as the reverse complement.
TGGCCGCTCAGACGTATGGGGCTCTCTTTCCTGCGTTAGTGCGCAGATCACACGTGCCAGGCCTCAACATTCAGAAATGTGGAGGCGACTGGCACCGTCGCGTCATCCTTCGCATGCCGCTGTCGCTTACGCGATTCAGACTGTCGGGCATGGCTGCTCAGACGTATGGGGCTCACTGTCGGGCGAGGGTGGTCAGATGGGGGTTTGCGTGGTTTAAAGTGGTTATAGGAAAATAGCTTAAGCGTATTCATCGCCCGGAGGAGGTCCTATGCACAGGGTCGCCATTATAGGCGCCGGCCAGGTGGGCTCGACGACGGCTATGCGCGTGGCGGAGAGCGGCCTGGCCGACGTGGCGCTCATCGACATCTACGGCGAGTTGGCGCAGGGTAAGGCCCTGGATATCTCCCAATCCCTGCCGCTGACCGATTCATGCGCAAAGGTGGTGGGAGGAAGCGATTACGGCTTCGCCTCTGGAAGTGACGTCGCGGTGATCACGGCGGGGTTCCCGCGAGGTCCGGGCATGTCACGGTCGGATCTCCTGGAGAAGAACGCTGCCGTGGTGAAAGATGTGGTAACGGCCCTGAAGGAAGAGGCGCCCGATTGCGTGATGATCGTGATCACCAATCCACTCGACGAGATGTCCTATCTGGCATGGAGGATCACGGGGTGGGACCGCCACAGGGTGATGGGAATGGCCGGTCTGCTGGACGGTTCGCGCCTGGCCTGCTTCGCGGCGAACGAGCTGGACGTGGCTCCGGGCAAAGTGTCGCCCCTGGTTCTCGGGAGCCATGGAGACACCATGCTGCCGCTTTCCCGTTTCACGTCGGTTGAGGGAACCCCCTTGAGCGAACTCCTGGCATACGAAAAACTGTGCGAGTTGGAGGACAGGACGAGGGATGGGGGAGCTGAGATCGTATCCCTGCTGGAACAGGGAAGCGCATATTACGCTCCCTCCGCCTGCGCCGCCCGCATGGTCCGTGCCATCCTTCAGGACGAGGATTACCAGGTGGCGGCGAGCGTATACCTGCAGGGAGAGTACGGTCTGAAGGATGTGTTCGTGGGAGTGCCGGTCATCCTGGGGCACGGCGGCTGGAAGGAAATAATCGCACTCGAGCTTTTTAGCGCAGAAAGAGAATGCCTGCAGGATTGTGCACGTAAGATCAAGGATAGGATGGACGAGCTCGATGAATGGCTCGAGGGTTCTCGCTCCTGAGGAAATAGCGGCGGCCGTTGAAGAGCTGGCATTCCGGGCCAGCCTCGATCTTCCCGCGGACGTAGAGAGAAGCCTGCTGCAGGCGGTGGAGTCGGAATCGAAGCCGCTGGCCCGATACGCCCTCGAGATACTCGTGGAAAACGCGCGCATTGCGAGAAGAGAGGGCTTGCCCATCTGCCAGGACACAGGCATGTTCCATCTCTTTGTCGAACTGGGCGAGGGCACGGCTCTGCCCAACGGCTACGCCGCTGCCGCCGATGAAGGTCTGCGCGCGGCCACGGCGAAGATACCCCTCAGGTCATCCCTGGTTGACGACCCGCTCACGGACCGTATCAACCGCGGTGACAATACCCCCGTTATCGTCCACCTGGAAGAGGGAGGTGAAGAGGGCAAGGTGCGCCTGAGCCTGCTGGCCAAGGGCGGGGGAAGCGAGAACGCCACCCGCCTCTTCATGCTCCTTCCTGGCGAAGGAAGGGAAGGGGTCAAAAGGGCAGTGCTGGAGGCGGTGCGCGAGAAGGGCGCCCATGCCTGCCCGCCCATCGTGGTCGGTATTGGTGCGGGCTCCGACGCATCGGGGGCTATCGAACTGGCCTTGAAGGGCTTGCTGCGGCCGTTGGGAGACAGGCACCAGCGGGCCGGGCTGGCGGCATTCGAGGAGGAGATGCAGGGCGCGATAAACGCCTTGGGCATCGGAGCTGCCGGTCTGGGCGGTGACGTGACTGCCTTGGATGTCCATGTGGAGGAAGCACCCGCCCATATCGCCTGCCTGCCGGTGGGGGTTGTGCTGTGCTGCCACGCCCTCAGGCGCTGCATTTTAGAGCTATAGCATGGAGGACGTAAAGAGCATGGAAACAAAAGAGTGCAAGGAGACTACGCCCAAGGGACTTCAGCGCAGCGAGGATGACCTCCAGATAAAGCCGGCGGCCTACCGAGACCTGCTGCGCAATCGAGACTTCCTTCTGTTGTGGGCGGGCCAGATGGTCTCGGCCATAGGCGACTGGATCATTGTGGCCGTGCTCTTCGCTTTCGTGAACAACCTCTCCGGGGGCAAGAGCTGGGCGATCAGCGTCCTCATGCTGGTGAAGTTCCTGCCCGCAGTGCTCCTGGGCTTCATGGCGGGGATCATCATAGACCGCCTGGACCGCAAGCGCACCCTGATAGTGAGCGACCTCAGCCGTGCCGGCCTGGTCATACTCTTCGCCTTCTCCAACACCCTGCTTATGATCCTGATCGTCGTATTTATCATCGAGACCTTCAGCATTATATACGGGCCGGCCAAAGACGCCAGCATCCCCGATCTCGTGGAGCCGGAGCAGCTGGCCAACGCCAATTCCCTCAACCAGCTCACCCTGTTCGCCTCCATGGCCTTCGGTACCGCCATAGCCGGCAGCATCATCGGTTTGATCGCCTGGTTGGGGGACGTCAATACCTTCATCGGCGAACACGTCGATCCCAACCGGGCCGCTTTTTTCGTGGATTCCCTGACCTTCATGGTGTCCGCCTTTATCATCTTCAAGATAAGGGGGTTCCGGAAGCTGGCCGAAGAGGAAAAGGTCAAGATGTCCTCCGCACAGGTAAAACAGGATTTCAAGGAGGGACTGGGCTACCTCTGGAACCAGCATCTCACCCGCATAGTATTGATACTTACCCTGGCCTGCTTCCTGGGCGGAGGCACCATCTACGTCCTGACCATCGGTTTCGTCAATTACGTGCTGGCAAAGGGCGATGCCACCTTCATGTACATACTCACCGTCCTGCTCTTCGGCATCATGGGAGGCTCCATTCTCGGGGGGGTCCTCAAGAGTTACGTGAGGAAGGAGAGGGTGATGGGCCTGGCCATATCGGGCTTCGGGGCCGGGGTCATCGTATTCTCATTGGTCTCCATTGTCTGGCTGTCTTTCATAGTCGCTTTCTTCGGGGGATTATGCATGGGCTATGCCATCGTGGGAATGGTTACGCTGCTCATGGAGACCCTGCACGAGGAGTACCGTGGACGTGCTTTCGCCGCCATCCAGGTGATCATGCGCGCCTCAATCTTTCTCTCCATCATGCTTGCCGGCCCCCTCGCGGATCTTATAACCGCTATAGGCCGCAGCATAGGCATAAGCCCCATCTCCCTGGGGATAATAAGGGTGGGAGGCTCCTTCGAGGGTGCTATAGATGGAGACCTGGTCAACTTCAGATACCTGCTGAACGGGCCGCAGATAATACTCTTCGTAGGAGGCATCATCATCCTGCTGGCCGGGATATATGGGCATCGCTCTTTCCACCGATACTTCGGTTGGGACATACACGACAAGATCTTTATGAGAGGAAGGGCCCGGGAGGGCGCCGGCGAAGAAGTCTGCGAGGAGGTAGCGGAGGAGGCGGAGGAGACGACGGCCGCGGAAAGGGTAGCGGAGGAGATGGAACATCTTTCCGAGGCGAAAAAGGCCTTGGAAGAAGAGATAACCGTTGTGCCCGGCGAGGAGACAGGCCTGGAAGACGCAGGGGGCGGCGAAGAGGCCGGACGAGGCGAAGGGAGTGCCCCCGGTGGGGAAGAAGAGAAGTCGTGAAAACAACGGGGAGCCGGCGCCCAGGCGGATAACGCTACCGCTGACCTTGCAGGTACGCAAGGAGTTGCATGCCGGGGACCGCCTGCTCCTGTCGGGGAGGATTATTACCGCCCGTGACCATGCTCACCGCAAGATGGTGGAGGCGCTCGAGAAGGGTGAACCACTGCCCGTCGAGCTGCGCGGCGAGACAGTCTACTATGCGGGGCCGAGCCCTGCGCCGGCGGGAAAGCCAGCGGGTTCGGTGGGGCCCACTACCGCCGCGCGCATGGACCCTTACACCCCCCGCCTGGCCGCGGAAGGAGCAGCGGCCTTCATAGGCAAGGGCCCCCGCTCTCCCGAGGTGTGCAGGTCACTGCGCGAGCACGGCTCCATTTACCTGGTGGGAGTGGGAGGGGCCGGGGCATTGCTCGGATCCAGGGTCAGCAGCATAAAGCTAATCGCATATGGGGAACTGGGCCCGGAGGCGATCCACGAACTCGAGGTCGAGGACTTCCCGGTCGTGGTTGCCTGCGATCTTGCGGGGGGTAACGTCTTCTCCCACCTCGCTCAGCCCTTATGATGAATATCTACCGCTACATCGATATGTGCATGGTGTAAGATAGTAATGCCAATTGCGGAGAAGAGGAGAGAGGGTATCATGGCAGACCAAGGCGGGCGCGCAAAAGGAGGCAAAGGAAGGAGCCTTTTCGTCACCTTCGAGGGCGTAGAGGGCTCCGGAAAGACAACGCAAGTAAACATGCTGCATGCCCATCTCCTGCGCATGAAAGTAGATGTTATTGCCACGCACGAGCCGGGGGGCACCCGCATCGGAGAGGATATACGCCGCATCCTTCTCAACCCCGCCCACAAAGAGATGCATGCCATGACCGAAACCGTCCTCTACGCGGCGGACCGCGCGCAGCATTTCCACGAGGTCATAAGGCCGGCCCTGGCCGCGGGCAAGGTGGTTATCTGCGACCGTTTCGTCGATTCCACCCTCGCCTATCAGGGGGTCGCGCGCCGGGTGGGCATGGAGGGGGTTCAGAACCTGAACGAGTGGATTACCGACGACCTCTATCCGGACGTTACCTTACTGCTGGACATACCCTACCGCGTGGGGCTGAAACGCCTGCAGGAAAGGAAGAGGGGGCTCGATCGCATGGAGGGTGAAGCGCAGTCCTTCCACGAGCAGGTACAGGAAGCATACAAGACCCTGGCGAAGTTCTTCCCGCAGCGGTACGTTATCCTCAATGGGGCGGACAAACCGGAGAACATACACCATTACGTGATGCAGGAAGTTACGAAACTCCTGGGTTGAGGTTTGAGCGTACGGCCAGCGGCTGGATTACTGCGTCAGGATCCTCGGTCATCCACCTATCCCCTCGGCATGATGTCATCTCCCCCGTAGAGGAGGCGAGCGACGATGAGCGATATGCATTGCACCGCATGGGAAGAGATATACGGACAGGACAGGGCGGTAAGTTTTCTCAAGGAGATCCTCAAGAGGGAGGAAGTGCCCCACGCCCTGATGTTCACCGGGCCCAGGGGGGTGGGAAAACACAAGACCGCACTCGTCTTCGCCGCTGCCTTGCTCTGTCCCTCCGGACGGCCCGATGCGTGCCCCTCGTGTCACAAGGTCGCCAGGGGCGTCCATCCGGATCTGCACCTGGTTGAGGCGGAGGGAAACCAGATCCTCATCGACCAGATGAGGGAACTGGAGGGCGAGCTCAACATCAAGGCGAAGGAGTCCGCGCGCAAAGTAGTGATCATCGACGAAGCGGAGACGATGAACCAGGATGCGGCCAATGCTTTTCTCAAAACCCTCGAGGAGCCGCCGCCGGAAACCTACCTGGTTCTGGTGGTGGAGAGCAGGGAAACCCTGCTCGCGACCGTGGCTTCCCGTTGCCACGAGGTGCGGTTCTCGGCCCTGGGAAAAACCGACATAGAGGAGTTCCTGGTGGAGAGGGAGGGCGTGCAGGGGAGCGAGGCGGAAAGGATCGCCCGGCTCAGCGGCGGTATATTCGGCCGCGCCTTGCTCTGGGCCCGCGACCCGGATCTGGCCGCGCACTGGACCTGGGGAGTTGAGCTGGCTGCAACACTGCGACGTTCTTCCCTCCTTGCCCTGCTGGAAAAGGTGGCGGAGGAGCGAGAACGCCTGGAAAATACATCCGTTTACGACGTAGATAGCGATCTCGAGATATACGTGAAGGCGATGGACAAGCGCGGCGGCGAGCAGCTGCGCAAGCGTTGGGAGAAGAGGAGGAAAAGGGAAGCCCTGAAGGCGCGGCGCCAGGCCGCGATTGACCTTTTAGATGGCATGAGCTCCTTTTACCGGGATATAATGCTCTTGAACTTGAGCGAGGAGGAGGAGAGAAGGGCTTCCAGCGGTGCTCCTCTGCTGAACCGGGAATGGATAGAGGAGCTGGAGAGGGAAGCCCTTCACATAGGGAGCGAGGAATCCATGCGCCGCCTGGAAGCGCTGCAGAGCGCGAGACAGGCACTCGAGGCCAACGTGGATATCGCGTTGCTGCTGGACGACCTGGTCCTGGAGTTGAAGGTAGGTACGGAATAAGCGGGCGCGAATTGCGCCGTGGGAGGATAAATATGGCAGTAGTCGTCGGAGTAAGCATGAAGCAGGGAAGCAAGGTCGCCTATTTCGACCCCGACCGGCTTACCTTGCGCGTGGGCGACGAAGTAATAGTGCCCACCTCCAAGGGCGTTGAGTTCGGGGTGGTGACCTCGCCTCCGCGGGAGATACCGGATGCCGGGGTGGCAGAGGATTTGAAGAAAGTCGTAAGGCGCGCTACCGACCGGGACCGGCAGCAGAAAGAGCGAAACGAGATACGCCGTGACAGGGCTTTCAGGAAATGCCAGGAGCTTATCGTCAAGCACAGGCTCCCTATGAAGCTGATCGATATCGATTATGCCTTCGACGGAAGCTCAGTCACCTTCTTTTTCACTGCCGAGGGCAGGGTGGATTTCCGGGCGCTGGTGCGAGACATGGCCTCAGCCCTCAAGACGCGCATAGAGCTGCGCCAGATAGGGGTGCGTGACGAAGCCAAGATGATAGGGGGCCTCGGGCCTTGCGGCCGCCCGCTTTGCTGCGCGCTTTTCCTGGACGAATTTCACCCCATTTCCATCCGCATGGCCAAGGAGCAGCACCTTCCCCTGAACCCCGCCAAGATATCGGGGGTTTGCGGGCGCCTGATGTGCTGTCTCCGCTACGAACAGGACTCCTACCGCCGTTTTATGCTATGGGTACCGGCGGTGGGAGATAAGGTGGTAACGGAGCGGGGCGAGGCTCGGGTGTTATTGCACGATGTCATGGGTGAGAGCGTGACCCTGGAGTTGGAGAGCGGGGAGAAGTTTACCTTGCCGGCAGCGTATTTCGGTCCCGAACCGGCGCAGGTGGAGATAGAGATAGAGGAGGCCGAAGACGAGATCGTGGAAGACGCGGACGTCGGGTTGAGCGAGGAAATGGAGTGAAGCAAAGCCGTATGCCCGATACCGGCAGCCGTTCTCTTCGACATAGTCCCTGCTAGTGTGCTATATATTGTTACTATCCCGATCTCGGAAAGTCGGGATATGTTGCAAGGAAGGATAGCTGGAAGATAATGGTAGAGGTCAGATTTCACAGCCTGGGAGGCCAGGGTGCCGTCACCCTCATCAACATGCTTGCTTCGGCGGGGGACTTGATCGGGAGGAACGTGCAGGCATTCCCCTTCTTCGGCGCGGAGCGCAGGGGGGCCCCGGTCATGTGCTTCTTGCGTATGGATGATAAACCCATAGACCTGCGCAGCCAGATCTACCGGCCGGACTTCCTGGTGGTCATGAGCCCTTCGGTATTGGATGTGGCGCTCAGGGAGGGAACGAAGCAGGGAACGGTGCTCCTGGTCAATATGAAGGAAGATGAGGCGAAAAAAAGCATCGCACACCTGCCCTTCACATCATATGCCGTGGATGGCACCTCCATAGCCATAGACATGGGCATGGAAGTCGAGGGACTACCGGTCGTGAACATCGCTTTTCTGGGGGCCGTCTCCTTCGTGACCGAGCTGGTTCCGCTGGAGGCGGTTACCGATGTGATCAGGGACAGCACGCCCGAATCCCGCATGGAGGCGAGCATGGAGGCGGCGAGGCGCGGTTTCACATCCGTGGTTGAGATAAATAAGTCAAAGGCGCCGTCGCAGCGAGTCGGGAAGGGCAACGCGTCCCGGGAATGATGCGGCCGCGGCAGGCGCCCAGGCCGGTCCAGAAAGGCCAGATATGCCTAAACGCAAAAAGAAAGAGGAAACAGAAGAAGAGGAGATAGGGTTTGTAACCACCCTCTCCGTGCCCCGCGAGGGAAGCGTTGGCATGACGGGGAGTTGGAGGATATTCATGCCCGTCCTCGACGAGGAGAAATGCAACAAATGCCTGCTCTGCTGGATTTACTGTCCGGAAGCATGCATAAGCAAAGATATAGTGATCAATTACGATTACTGCAAGGGCTGCGGCATCTGCGCCGAGGAATGCCCGAGAAAAGCCATCGTCATGGTAAAAGAGGAAAAAGATGAGACTGGTTGACACCGGAAACCATATAGCGGCCTGGGGCGCGCGCCTGTCGCGCGTCGAGGTGGTATCCGCCTATCCCATAACCCCCCAGACTCAGGTCATCGAGGAGATATCCCGCTTTATAGACGAGGGGGAGATGGACTGCGAGTATATACCGGTGGAGAGCGAGCACAGCGCCATGGCCGCCATGATCGGTTCGGCGGCCATGGGGATACGTTCCTTCTCGGCCACCGCGGCCCACGGCCTCGCCTACATGCACGAACTGCTGCACTGGGCCGCGGGTATCCGGCTTCCCATGGTGATGGTCAACGTCAACCGTGCGATGGGGCCGGGCTGGAATATCTGGTGCGATCACCAGGACACCATGGCGGCGCGGGACACGGGGTGGGTGCAGCTCTACTGCGCTTCTCACCAGGAGGTGCTGGATACGGTGATCCAGGCATACCGCATCTCCGAGGACCTCAAGGTCATCCTGCCGGTGATGGTCTGCTACGATGCCATCTTCATCAGCCACAACTACATGCAGGTAGAGATCCCGGACCAGGACAAGGTGGACAGATTCCTGCCGCCCTTCCGCAGCCTGTGGAAGCTGGACCTGGATTATCCGCTCACCCACGGCTCGGTGATCTACCCGGACGATTACGAGGAAGTGCGCTATTCCATGTTCCAGGGCCTGGACAACGCGCGCAAAGTGATCGAGCAGGCCGCCGACGAATACCGTGACGTCGTCGGAGGGTATCACGGCGGCATGGTTGAGACCTACCGCATGGACGATGCCGACTGCGCCCTGGTGGCCATGGGCAGCATGGCATCTGAATGCAAGGTGGCGGTGGAAAGGTTGCGTGAACTCGGGCATAAGTGCGGCCTGGTGCGCATACGCTCCTACCGTCCTTTCCCCATCCAGGAGATAAGGGAGATGCTGCCTTCCTTGCGGGCGGTCATGGTGCTGGACAGGGGAGTCTCCTTCGGGCTGGAGGGTGCCCTGTATTCGGAGATAAAGGCCACTATTTACGGGCTGGGAGAAGCGGTCGTGTATAACATAATTACCGGTCTTGGCGGTAGGGACGTCACCTATGAGCTGGTGGTGGAAAACACCATAGCCGCTCTACAGGGGAAGCTCGAGGCGAAGAGCAGGTGGCCCAGCGTGCGCTTGAACGAGCATCACCGCATAAGCAAGAAGGGCCTCGAGGAATACTGGAAAAGGGAGGGAGTGCTGTGAGGCTGCGTGACTTTCCCGAAGACGAGGTCTTCCTGCAGGGAAGCGCCGCATGCCAGGGCTGCCCGGGAAGCGCGGCGCTGCGCGTGGCGTTCAAAGCACTTGGCCGCAACACCATCCTCGCCGTTATCGCGTCCTGCACCTCGGTGTTCCAGAGCCCCTTCCCCCTCTCCGCACTGGATATCCCAACCATCAACATGGCCTTCGCTAGCGGGGGAGCCGTCGCTTCCGGGATCACGGCCGCGGCTGACAGGCTGGTTGCCCGGGGCGACTTCGAAGAGAAGCCGACCGTTCTGGCATGGGCAGGCGATGGCGGTACGTATGACATCGGCATCCAGGCCCTCTCCGGGGCCGCCGAGCGCAACACCGATTTTATTTACGTCTGCTACAACAACGAGGCATACTCGAACACCGGAACGCAGCGCAGCGGCGCCACCCCCTATGCGGCATGGACTACCAACACCACCAAAGGTAAGGGGGAATGGCGAAAGGACATCGCCCAGATCATGGTGGCCCATGGCGTGCCCTACGTGGCCACGGCTTCCCTTGCCTATCCCACGGATATGTATCGCAAGTTCGCAAGGGCCAAAGAGATAAAGGGTACCCGCTACATCGAGATACAGGCGCCCTGTCCGCCGGGCTGGAAATTCCCCTCAAGCCATACCATAAAGGTGGCCCGGTTGGGCGTGCAGAGCGGGATGTGGATACTCTACGAGCACGAGGAGGGCAAGACCTCGTATACCGCTGGGACGCAGCGCATTATCCAGGGCCAGTCCAGGCGCGTGCCGGTGGAGGAATACCTTCAGGCTCAAGGCAGGTTCCGCCACCTTTTCTATCCGGAGAAGGACGAGGAGAGGATAGGGGAGATCCAGCGACGCATCGACCATATCTTCGAGACCCTGCAGTTCACCCACAAGATGAAGGAACACATCATGGACATCGAGCTTGCCCAACCCCGCTAGGGGCGACCCTGGCCGCAAGACTCCGATGTACTTAGCAGATAGCGAAAATCCGCCAAGATATCGCATCTGTTCACTCCGCGGGTGGTCGTGTGGATGTTGAGGCCTGACCCCGTGTGTTGAAAATGGAGGGCTGACCCCAGGCCCCGTTGATAGTTTGACGCTATAATGCGATATTGTCTAAAGGATGCCGACGTAGCTCAGCAGGTAGAGCAGCTCACTCGTAATGAGCAGGTCAGCGGTTCGAGTCCGCTCGTCGGCTCCATTTTCTATTCGCATCCACATGAAAATGCAGTCAGTGATCTCCAGTTCAATTAAGGCAAGGCGTTTGAGGGCCTGGCCTTACCAGCAAGACGGCCTTGCTCAGGCGCACGCGCGGCCTGCCGGTAACTGTAAATCCTGCATCCTGTGCCATCTCGATCAGGGACTCGAAACCACCCCGCAAAACGTGGAAGCGGGGTTCGGCGATGAGAAAGCTTCCGCCGGGCCTGAGCAGAGAGAATATCTCGCCCAAAAAAGCCCGCGCATCCGGCACCTCGTGGACCATCCAGAAAGCCACTGCGAAATCCAGTTCATCACGTATTCCGACCTCGTAGGCGTTGCAGCGGTGTATGATCACGCGTTCGCTCAGGCCTTCCTCTTCCGCACGCTTCTTGACCATGGCCAGCATCTCCAGTTGGAGATCCGCGGCTATCACCCGGCCGCTCTTACCTACCAACCTCGCCAGTCCCATGGAGGCGAAACCGCCGCCGCACCCTGCGTCCAGAACCGTCATGCCGGGCTCCACATGGGGTCCGAACAACTTCTGCGGCCTGTGAACCAGGGTGCGCAAGAAGTTGTCCATGACGCGTATGTGCTGCGGAGGGCAGACGCGCCGCCTCTCCAGAGTCGATCCGTTTTCCAGCGCCGGCAGTTGCTGAAGCCTCTCGTTCTCCATCTTTATACCTCCCGTTCCTAGTTTAGTAACTAAACCATTACCCTAAAAAAAAGACCCTATCTCTTCAGTCCTTTCTCCTCGAAGCGGTCCAGTATCTGATTGAGGTCTTCCATCACGCGTATGAACCTCTTGAGCTCGTGCCTGAACCTCCCCCCGTAATATTCATGGACGGCATCGAACATCTGCATGTGGTACAGCTCGTGCTCCTGGTAACCTTTGAGGCCGAGCTCCGTGAGCTGGGGCAGTATCTCACGGGCGTTGTCGTCCGCGCTTGTCTTGACTACCAGGCCCTTGTTCACCAGCTTGTTTATGGTCTGCGATACGGCTCCTTTGGTAACGCCCATGACCTCAGCCAATTCGCTCATATTGATCCCGGGGTTGTCGCCGATACATTTGATGGTGTGGATCTCGGACCTGTACAGGGGAACGCCCGTTCCGAAATCAAAGGCCGGTTCGTGCATCGCACCCATCTTGGCCGTTATCTGGTTCAGTATCTCCACCAGTCTCTCGAAATCATCCAGTTCACTGGTCATACCTCTATTGTTTAGTTACTAAACATTAATGTCAAGCCCCCTCCAGGTCTATTGCAGCGGGTCTTTTAGTTGCTACGGGCCTTCTATCGCTTCAAAGGTATGCCGCATACGTGTTATCTTGAGCAGGTCGGAACCGGGTATCCGGTCGTCCCTGCCGACCGGATCTTGTAGTGATCAAACGATCGAAGGTGGCGGAGTATATGCGTTATCGCAAGTTCGGAGAGTCGGGCTGGCAGGCGTCCATACTGGGTTTCGGATGCATGCGGTTGCCGACTACGGATGCCGTACCCAACAGCGAGAACGTAATAGAGGACGAAGCCATAGAGATGATCCGTCGTGGCGTGGACGGGGGCACAAATTACGTGGACACCGCCTACACCTATCACAACGGAAGGAGCGAGGTGCTGCTGGGGCGGGCCCTGAGTGGGGGATACCGGGAGAAAGTGCGCATAGCCACCAAGTCCCCCGTGTGGATGATCGAGAAGCCGGACGATTTCGACCGCTTCCTCGAGGAACAGTTGGAGAGGCTGCAGGCCGGACCCATCCACTATTACCTGTTCCACGGCTTGAACAGGAAGGGGTGGGACGATATAAGGGACCTGGGACTGCTGGCAAGAGCCGAAGCGGCCGTTGATGATGGCAGGATCAACAGCATCGCGTTTTCTTTCCACGACGTTTACGCGGTATTCCAGGAGATAATAGACGGTTACGACGGATGGGAGATGTGCCAGATCCAGTACAATTACATGGATACGGAATACCAGGCCGGCAGGCGCGGACTCGAATACGCGGCATCCAGGGGTATAACGGTGGTGGCCATGGAGCCCCTGCTGGGAGGAAAACTGGCGCTCCCGCCCCGGGAGGTAAAGGAGATCTTCGACGCTCACGAGGTACGGCGCTCCCCCGCGGAGTGGGCGCTGCAGTGGATATGGGACCAGCCGGAAGTGGCGGTGGTGCTGAGCGGCATGAGCAGCATGCAGCAGCTCGAGGAGAACCTCCTCGCAGCCGACACCGCGGACGAACGCCCGCTGGGCGAGGGCGAACATCGCCTCATCGCACAGGTACGCAAGAGGCTGGAGGAGAGGGCGACAATTCCCTGTACGAAATGCGGCTATTGCATGCCTTGCCCCCAGGGCGTTGATATCCCGGAGAATTTCGCACTGTACAACGACGGCCTTATATATGAAGACCTCCAGGCCCCGCGTCTACGCTATGTCCGTTTCCTCTCGGAGGCGCAAAGAGCCGGCGCCTGCAGCGCGTGCGGGGAGTGCGAGGATAAGTGCCCGCAGGGCATCGAGATAAGTAAACTCCTGCCGAAAGTCCATGCCGTTCTGGGTGAAGGCAAGCCCGTACCCTGACCGGCCCGGTTGAGGAAGTCGACCCGCTCAGAGAGATGATGCCGGGGGCTGCCGACCGAGAGCGGGCCGTTGCGATCTCCCGGCTACAGGCCTGCTTTTTTTAAAAGCCTCTCCGGGTCCTCGATGCCGCCGTAATAACTCTCCGGTTTACAGAGGGTGGAGAGGATGGCCCGTTCGGGGCAGTTGTTGAAACAGGCCCAGCACCCAATGCACGATGAGTCGAAATGCGGGAGATCCGAGAGGTGCACTGCGCCCACCGGACAGGTCTCCACGCAGATGCCGCAGCGCGTGCAGGCCTCGGCATCCACCGTTCTCTTACCGTACGCACGCGCCAGCACCCCCTTTAGCGCGAGTAACCCCAGGGGCATAAAGGGGGTGGGCCAGAGGATATGCGGAGCCTGCTTGACCTTGATGCCGTCGCGGTGGCGGTAAGCCTTGTTGACCATCTCCGTCGCGAAGGACTGCGTCTTTCTCATGGACCTCTTGCGCGGAAAAGTGATGCGGTCGTAGAAGTGGCGGTCGAGTGTCCGTCCGATAGGCCAGTTGTCGGGACAGGCCATCATCCGTGCCCCCAGCACCGCCATGCCCTTCTTGCGCAGCGCACGTGCCATCATGCGGTGGGCGGCCCCAGGCCAGCCCGCGCCGGTGCTGAAGATGAACGCGGGGCGTCGCTGCAGCTCAGGCATGTCCCCGATGAAACGGTAAACCGTGGTCAGCGGAGCGAAGCTCTGGATGGGGGTGGCGAAGCCATACAGGTCGTACCCCTCCAGCTCGTCCGCGTCGGTATCGCGGTAACGCTGTACGGTGCAACGGTGCCCCTCTTTCTCCAGGGTACGCCGGATGAGCTCCACCCCCAGCTCGGTGTTGCCCGTGCACGACTCGTAAAGTATCAACAGGTTCATCTCGTCTCCTCCCTTTTATCCCCCTCCGTGCAATGATTATAAAGAGGATGCGTCGCCATGGCCAACGCCACCGGCGGCCGCGGGCATGCCGGAGCGAAGAACCGGCTGGTTGGGATCCCGCGTTTCTTAACGGCTTGCTCCGGTAAAGTGCTGATCGCCGAACCCGATATACATCATTGAGCCCGGACGGCTTTCCGGGGTATTTATTGACAGCAGTAATCGCATCTTTCTAGCAGGAGTGATTTTTTCATCGTGCCCATGGCGATGAGCGGAGGCGACCTCGGGGTAAAGATATCCGACATATTCGCCCTCGTAGTGCAGATAGCGGCCCTCTGCATCGTATCCTTCATGGCCATTACCATAGGAAAGGGGAAGGCAGGCAGGCCTTACCTGTACACGTCATTCGCGCTGGTCTGTATCATAATCCAGACCGTGCTGACGGCACACATCCGCCTGGTCGGCATCATGAGCACTACCGAACCCGCCGATCTCTTCCTGCATATCGCCTATGTCTTGCTCATCGTCGCGGCCTATTTCCAATACGAGTTGACCACGTCGGAGGCGATCGAGGGATGAGCACCTTTATTTCCTGCGGAAGCGCGAGTGGCGGTCTTTATCCTTCGCTTCTTCCTGCACGGGCTGGTAGCGCTTGACGTTGTATTTCTCTTTCGCGGGATCCGGTCCGGCCGGCCCTTTTTCCTCTACCTTTGCCACCTCCTCAAGGCGCTCTTCCTCCTGCACGACGTAGGTGGCGATGAGCTTCATGGGGGTATCTTTCAGGTAGCGGCACATGGCGTTCCAGCCGCTGGCGACCCTGCCGGTCTCGTCGTAGAGCTCGTCAAGGATATCGGAGAAGAGGATGGTCAGCTGGCGCCCCTTGAACTCACTCTCGTAGAGCCTCCGTTCCTCCGCGGTGAAATCGCCGAAGGGTTTGTCCAGTAGGGCTATGATGGAGGCCGGTACCTTGATCTCCCTCTCGTGCAGTTTTCTTTCCAGTTTCTTGGTGAAGTAGCTCTTGCGGGATGCGTCGCTTTGCGCCGGGCCGGCCTGTTCTTCCCCGGGTACCACCCGCGGCCTGGCGGGACGTGCCCCTCTCGCACCGGCACCACGCACCTCACTGGCGGCAGCCCCCATCGCATCCCCTCCCGCCGCGTCCTCCTCCTGCTCCTCCTGGTTGAGCACGAAGGAGACGCATACCTTGATAGGAGAGTCCTTGAGCAGGTGGCACATCCCTTTCCAGCTGTGCTTGGTGGAGTCGCCAGAAGATTCGTATATATTCTTGAGCAGCTTTGCGAAGAGAACCAGGAGTTCCTTCTCCTTGACCTGCTTCTCGTATAGAAGCTTATCCTCGTCGCTGAAGGACGAGAACGGCCTATCCAGGAGGTCGAGAATGAAGGAGGGAGTCGCTATCCCCTCCTGTTGCAGTTTTTTCTGCAGTTGTTGTGTGAAGAAACTGCGTTTCGTCCCCGCATCGACGGCCATGCGGCACTCCACTTCCGTCCAGAGCGGCGGGTTACCGCCCAAAGTCAAATAGACAGCTCTTAGCCGACAACGCTTGCGTCTCCTCTTAATGATTCGGTAACTCTCTTCCCGGGATTAAGCCCCGCGTTCGCTCCCGCCGGCGGATGTCGTTATTTACGGAGACCGCCCTCTGCCTGCGCGGTGACGCCTGGGTATGGGATGCTCTCGTGCGTGCTTCCGGCAAAATGCCTCGATATGCCTGCATTACGCATAGTTCTGCTAAACTTGTATGACGACGGATGATCGATTAGAAAGGCCGTGTTATGCGCCAGGTGCTCTTCTCTATAGGGAGCTTTCCCGTATATTCCTACGGGGTCATGCTTTTCCTGGCCTTCATGGCAGCAGTCTTCGTGGCGCGCAGCGAGATGAACAGGCGCGGGCTGGACGGCTCCGCCATATATCTCATCGCTGCCGTAGCCGCGATCAGCGGGGTCATCGGGGCACGCATATTCTACGTGCTGGGCAACCTGGACACCTTCTCCGGGAACTGGGGCCAGATATTCGACATCAACATGAGCGGGCTCGTTTTCTACGGCGGCCTGGCTTTCGCGGTCCCCTCCTGCCTCCTGCTGATTCGTTTCATGAAGCTCCCACTGGGCGCAGTCTCCGATGCGGTAGGCCTGGCCCTGCCGCTCTCCCTGGCTGTCGCACGGGTAGGATGCTTTCTCAACGGGTGCTGCGGAGGCAAGCCCTCCGGGTTACCCTGGGCGGTTACCTTTCCGGGTTCTTCAACGCCGGTGCATCCGACCCAACTCTACGAGCTGGCGTTGGACCTGCTCGCTTTCGCGTTCCTCATGTGGGCCAGGAAACGGCTGCAACGCGACTGGGACCTGTTTCTACTCTCTCTCGCATCCTACGGTCTCATCCGCTTCCTGGTGGAGTTCTTCCGTTTCCACGCCGATCCAAACGCAACTATATTCTTTCAAACGGTGAGCGTAGTCCTCTTCGTGACCTGCACGGCCGCGCTGATATTACGCGAACGCAAGGCCGCGGTCGTATAGATCGTGGTCATCACGGGGGAAGGGAAGGCGTTACCGGGAATGTTATGAGACTTCCCATGCCCAGTAAGGGCGGCGGGCTCGCGCCCGCTAAACGTTCAACTGTTACGCAAACGTTCACCGCTTCTTCGCATGCCGTGATAGGCTCTAATAAGTTGTGAGGCACGCCGGCACGCGTGCGTCCTGGAGCATGGCCCGATACCGTATGTGCATGGAGGTGCATCGTGGACGTTAACATCGACTACGGCAAGAGAATAGATAAGATAACCGGCGAGATGGAGGCCCGGGGCATCGACCTGCTCCTCGCGACGCGCGGGAAGAGCGTTACCTATATCGGCGGCGCCTTCATCCCCTGGAGGAGCGTGGCCATGGTATCCAGAGACGGATACGTGGGCTTGAACACGCTGCTCATGGATTCCGAGCGCGTGAAGGACGACTCCTGGTTGGATAACGTGGTGGGGTGCGGCCCCATACCGGGCTTCGAGCTATGGGACATCACCGCGCGCCAGATAGAGGAACACGGATGGGAGAAGGCCACTATCGGAGTTGAGCTGGGGCATTCCCCGCGCGTGATAGCCGGTTATCTCTTCGCTACCGAGCACGAATTCCTGAAGGAGAGACTGCCGGAGGCAAGATTCGTAAACGCGCTCGATATCATGGACAGGGTGACCTACGTCAAGGACCCGGAGGAGATAAAGCTGCTGTGCCAGGCCGCTGCCATAGCGGACGCGGCGCAGGTCAGGGTGATGGAGTCGCTGTGTGTGGGCATGACCGAGCAGGAGATTGCCGGCATCGGCGAGCTTGCCATGCGCGAGCTGGGCAGCGAATTCCACTGGCCGGTAACGGGCTCATCGGAGATCGCCTGCGGTTACCGTACCTGTTATCCCGTTGGCGGGTGTACGCCGCCGACGGACAAGATACTGCAGCCCAACGAGAACCTGCTGGTGGATCTGCACCCCACCTATAACCGCTACTACGCGGACCTTTCCCACAACTATATCCTGGGGAAACCCAGCGGCGAGCAGAAGAAGCTCGCGGACGCTTACCTTAGAACGGCGGAATTGATAATAAGTTCGCTCAAGGTCGGAGCGACCGTGGGGGAGGTATGGCAAACGGTTTATGACGAGGTCTCGCGCCTGGGATACGCTGAGTACACGCTGCCGGCGTTCGGACACGGCATAGGCCTTATCGGCCACGAGTGGTACCCCGCCATCCTCAACAACGACGAGTTCCGTGACGTGGTGCTCGAGGAAAACGTGGTGGAGGTGGCCGCACTGGTGATGAACGTGCCGGACGTGGGCGGCATGCGCCTGGAATGCACGGTAAGAGTCACGCCCCACGGCGGCGAGATGCTCAACGCCACACCGCTGGAACTGACCGTGTTGGATATATGAGCGTGCGTACAAGGCTCCGGGCCGGAAAAGCACTAGAGTCCATATGAGCGGGCGATGATCTCCTTCATGATCTCGTCCGTGCCGCCGCCTATGGGTCCAAGGCGCATGTCCCGCCAGGCACGGGCTATGGGATATTCCTCCATGTAGCCGTAGCCGCCGTATATCTGCAGGGCGCGGTCGGCGACGCGGCAGGCCATGGACTGTGTATACAGCTTGGCCATGGCGACTTCCTTCATCGGCTCCTTGCCCTCGATGTACATCTTGAGTACGTCGTAAGTGAAGGAACGGCCCAGCTCGATCTCGGTGATCATGTCCGCGAGCATGTGCGAGATGGCCTGGAATTTTCCGATGGGCCGGCCGAAGGCGTGGCGTTCCTTGGCGTACTGCAGGGCCAACTCGAAGAGGAGCTTCGCGCCCTCGACGGCCCCCAGGGCCATGATCAACCTCTCCCATACGAAGTTGGCCATGGTCTGGAAGAAGCCGCTGCCCTCAGCGCCCAGGAGGGCGTCGGCTGGCACCCGCGCGTCAGAGAAGGCGAGCTCTCCCGTGTCCGATGCCTTCCAGCCCAGCTTCTTCAGTTTTCTGGAGGTCTCGAAGCCGGGTGTACCGCGGTCGATGATGAACTGCGAGATGCCCGAGTACCCTTTTTCCCGGTCGGTCTTTACCAGCGCGACGACCCAGTCGCAGCGTACCCCGTTGGTGATGAAGGTCTTGGAGCCGTTGATGATCCAGTCCGAACCGTCCCTGACCGCATAGGTCTTGATGCCCGCCACGTCCGAACCCGCTTCCGGTTCGGTGACCCCCAGGGCGCCGATGGTCTCCCCCTTGATCCCGGGCACCAGGTACTTCTCCTTCTGTTCCGGGGTGCCGAAACGGTTGATCTGGGGCATGGCGATGCCGATGTGAGCGCCGATCCCCGAAGCGACGCCGGCGGAGCCGCAGCGGGTTATCTCCTCGTGGAAGACCGCCTCGGCCAGGCGGTCGTCGTCGCCGCCGTATTCCTCGGGATAGGACATGCCCAGGAAGCCCAGTTCGCCCAGGGTCGTATAAACCTCACGGGGAAACTCCTCCGCCTCCTCCCATTCCTCGACATGGGGGAACAGCTCGTTCTCGACGAACTGTCTTACGGTCTTGCGGAAGTCCTCGTGTACCGGCTGGAAGATGTCGTAGCTCATTTCTCCCTCCCTGCTTCGCTTGACGGGGCTTGTCCTGCTTGCTCTGGTATGCAGCACGCCGCTGATGCGGGGTGATTATATCACAGCGTCACAAGCAGCATGTCCGACAGTTTGAATCGAGTAGGCGACGGCGCCTTCTTCGGCGTAGCTGTGCCAGGTTTTAACCCGGCTCGGATACGTTTCGGCATAGAAACCGGAGGATAGTTTGCGTGTCCAGAAAAACGGATAATAATATGGTTGACGTGTCCTGTCCGTTTGCATGGAAACTTGGGAGGTCGATATGCCCAGGATAATAGTCATTGCACCGCTGCCGGAGGAAGTGGCCAGGGGGATGCTGGCGGGAGCCAGCGACCGCGAGGATGTGACCATCGAGGTCTATGGTGGAGACCCCGGACCCGGGTTGGTCGAGGCAGTCAGGGGGGCCGACGTGATCATCGGCGACTTCACTTTCCGCCTGCCTATCGATGCCGAGGCGGCCGAGGCGGCGCGGGGCTGCCTGCTCATCCAGCAGCCCAGCATCGGTTATCAGCACATCGACCTGGAGGCCACCCGGGCCGCGGGAATACCCGTGGCCAACGTGGGAGCGGCAAACGCCATCGGCGTTGCGGAACAGACCATCATGTTCATGCTCTGCCTGCTCAAGAAGGCGCTTTACTTCCACGCTAAGACGGCGCGGGGAGAGTGGGCGCAGCAGGAGATCTTTACTCTCGGCCTGCACGAGGTCAACGGCAAGACGCTGGGGATCGTGGGTATGGGGCATATCGGGAGAGAGGTGGCCGCGCGGGCCAGGCCCTTCGGCTGCCGCATCGTCTACTACGATGTCGCTCCCCTCAGCGGCGAGATTGAGGAGGAGCTGGGAGCGGAGCGTATGGGGCTGGAGGACCTCCTGCGCGTCTCTGACGTGGTCACCCTGCACCTCCCGCTCACCCCCGAGACCAGCCGGCTCATCGACCGCGATAAGCTGGCGTTGATGAGACCGGAGGCCTACCTGCTCAACCTGGCGAGGGGCGAGGTGATAGACGAGGAAGCCCTGGCGGAGGCCCTGCAAGAGGGCCGCCTGGCGGGCGCCGGAATAGACGTCTTCACACAGGAGCCGGTCGACCCCGATAACCCCCTGCTGGCGTCGGAAAGGGTCTTCCTTTCGCCGCACATAGCGGGGGGGACCAACGAGAGCAGGGTGAGGATGCTCACCGTAACCGTGGACAACGTCACGCGCGTTCTCTCCGGCGAAAAACCCCTATACGTGGTCAACGGAGTGGAGTGATTCTCATGAACTGCGCGCAAGTTCTGATAGAGGGCCTGAGGGCAATGGGGACGAAGAGGATCTACGGGGTTATCGGGACCTCCAACATCTCCTTTATCGATGCCCTTTACGATTACCAGGACGAGATAAGATACATATCCTGCAGGCACGAGCAGGTGGCGGCGAGCATGGCCGACGCCGAAGGGCGCCTTAGCGGCATCCCGGGGGTAGTCCTGACCCACTCCGGGCCCGGGACCCTTAATTCCCTTATAGCGGTGGGCAACGCCTACAAGGATTGCAGCCCCATGATCGTCCTGAGCGGCGCGGTGAAGAGAAAGCTGAAGGGATCGGACGGTATGCTGGAGGCCGATCACCGCAATATATTCGCGCCACTCTGCAAGGGGGTGTTCCGCATCGAAGACGCCGGACAGGTCGCCGCCGTGCTTTCCAGGGCCTATACGCTGGCGGTATCGGGAGCGCGAGGCCCGGTTCTCATCGAAGTCCCCGAGGATGTGTGGGGCGATGAGCTGGAGGGTGAGGTCCCGGCGTTCAGGCTCGCGGCGGAATACCGTCCTCCCCTCCACGTAGAGGACGTATGGCGGACCCTGGGCAGGCTCAAGGACGCCGAAAGGCCGCTGCTTCTCGCGGGGGGAGGGGTGGCATACGCGCACTGCTCGGACCTGCTGGTCCGTTTTGCGGAGGCCGTGCAGGCGCCGGTCATAACCACCGGCAACGGCCGCGGTACCATGCCGGAGGACCACCGCCTCTGCCTGGGAAGGGTCGGGTTCGGCGGGGGTAATACCGTCGCGGACACCGCGCTCAGCGAAGCCGATCTCGTACTGGGGCTGGGCTGCACCCTCTCGGATATGACCACCTACGAATACACCCTGCCGGTGAAAGGCGAGGTGATCCTGGTGAATATCGACCTGGAAGCCATGGTGACCAGCCGCTTCAGGGCCCAGCATATGGTGGAGGCGGACGTCAGGGACTACCTGGCGGAGGCCCTGGGCGCGATAAAGGATTACCGGCCACCTTTGCGGGAAGCATGGTGGGGCCTGATCGAGCCCAGGCGGCAGGAGTGGAGGAACCAGGTGCAGGCGGCCGCGGCTTCGGACAAGGTCCCGCTGTCGCCGGGCCGCGTGGTCCACGAGCTGTCGCTGCTCCTGCCGCAAGAACATATCGTAACCGTGGGGGGAGGGACCCATGTCCTCTACCCCATGGCTTTCCTGCCCTGCCTGAAACCGCTTACTTACCTGTCGGCGGTCAATTTCGGCGCCATGGGCTTCGGTTTCCCCGCCGCGCTGTCCGCCAAGCTCATGCACCCGGACAAGGAAGTGGTGGCCATCCTCGGAGACGGGGATTTCATGATGACGCTGCAGGACCTGGAGACCGCGTGCCGTGAGGGGATCAAGGTGCGCGTACTGGTGATCAACGACAATATGTACAGGGTACTGAACCTCAGGCAGAGGGTTCAATGCGGGGGCAGGATACTCGGCACCTGCCACGGCAACCCCGACTTCGCGGCGCTGGCACGGACGTTCGGTGCGGCGGGATTCAGGCTGGAAAACGTGGAGGATATCGTTGCGGTGCTGCGCGAGGCGCTTGCGGCCCCCGGTCCGGCGGTGGTGGACATCATCATCGACCCGGACGACCTGCCTCCGCTCAACCTGGAGGCTACTTTGCGCATGGGCATGGCATAGGGTCGCATCTTCGATCTTCGCTTTGCGCAGGACGGATAGTTTAAGAGAGTATTATAGCGATGCGGGAATTGCCCGATTCGTGACGGTTCCGCGCTGTGATCGAGGATAGAGCAAGGGAGCGATTGCCTAATGGATGAAAAACCGAAGATCGAGGATGCGACCCTGGAGGTTTCGACATCCTCCCGGTCGCAGATGGTGGATATAACCGGTAAGGTGAGGGAGGCCGTAAGGCAATCGGCTGTATGCGATGGCATCTGCATCGTGTACGTACCCCATACGACCGCGGGAATCACCGTCAACGAGAGCGCCGACCCGGCGGTGGCGGAGGATATACTCGAGCAAATGGCCAAGCTGGTGCCGCAGGGGAAGTACCGCCACCGCGAGGGCAACGCCGATTCCCACATCAAGGCCGGGCTGACGGGCTTCTCGCTCACCCTCATAGTGAGAGGAGGAGATATCGCCCTGGGGACCTGGCAGGGCGTCTTCCTGTGCGAGTTCGACGGGCCCCGCCGCCGTCAGGTCTGGATCAAGGTGATCCCCGATGGTTGAGGGTCTTATCACCTTCGCCAGCGATTTCGGTTGTCGCGAGGAGTGGGTGGCGGTCGTAAAAGGAGTGATCCTCTCCATCAACCCCTCTGCTGCCGTCTTGGATATAAGCCACGAGATAGCCCCCTTCGACATAAGAAAGGGCGCCTTCGTGCTCGCCGCGGCGCTGCCCCATATGCCGGTGGCGGTGCACATGGCAGTGGTCGATCCGGGCGTGGGGACCCGGCGCCTGGCCGTGGCCCTGGTGGTGGAACGCGGAGATGTTCTGGTAGGTCCGGACAACGGTTTGCTCATGCCCGCGGCAACGCGGCTGGGAGGCATCAGCGAGAGCTTCAGTCTCGAGAACCAGGACTTCTTCCGCACCCCGGTACACGCGACCTTTCATGCCCGCGACATCTTCGCTCCCGTTTGCGCTCACCTCACCCTGGGGGTGGGCGCTGAGGAGATGGGCCCGCGCGTGGACGCAGGCGACCTGGTCCCGGCACCCTGGGTACGGGCCCGCGAGGGGGAAGGCGCGGTGTACGCGACGATCGTGGACATTGACCGTTTCGGCACCCTGCGCCTCAACGCCTACCCGGAGCAGGTGAGGGCGCTTGGTCACAATGAAGGAGATAAGGTACTGCTCGATACCGGCGAGCAGGAATTAGAGGCGGTCCTGGTATCTACATTCGGCGAGGTAGAGGCGGGCACGCCGATCTTATTCGAGGACTCCTCGGGGGTGATGGCTGCCGGGGTCAGCGGAGGCAGCCTGGCTGCGCGCAGCGGTGCAGCTCCCGGCGATATCCTCATCGTTTACGCATGAAGAAGGGGCGGGGTTCGTAGAATTCATTTTTTCCTTGCGCACGCGGCTTCCACTTATTAATGTATTAAAGGCGCTTTTCGACGCGATGTCAGTTACATTGGAGGAGGCACCTATGTCAGAGGAATGCAAGAACTACAAGGCCAACCTGGAGAGGTGCAACTGCACCTACGAGCCCTGTTCGCGCAAGGGGTACTGCTGCGAATGTATCCAGTATCACCTGCGGCTGGGAGAGCTCCCGGCGTGTATGTTCCCGGACGATGTGGAACGTACCTTCGACCGCTCCATCCGGCGCTTCATCGCATGCCAGTAGAAGCATCAGAGCGATAGAGCAGGAATCGCACAAAAGGAGGAAGAGGTGAACGAGGCATATATAGTGAGCGGATGCCGTACGGCCATCGGCAAGTTCGGCGGCGGACTCAAGGACGTAAAGACGGGAGAACTGGTGCGCATAGTAATAGAGGAGGCGATGCGGCGCGCCGATATATCCGGCGATGTGGTGGACGAGGTCATCTTCGGCCAGGTGGTCCCGCGCACGGACGAGAACTGCCTGGCGGCCAGGCTCGGGGCATTGCGCGCAGGGCTGCCCTATACCGTGCCCGCGGCCGGCGTTATCCGCGGATGCGGCTCCGGGATGCAGGCGATCATCGACGGCGTGAGGGCTATACGCCTCGGCGACTCTGAAGTGGTGATAGCCGGAGGCGCCGAGAACATGAGCTCCATCCACTACTACAGCAACGACATGCGCTGGGGAAAGCGCATGCGAACGGGCGAGCTCATAGACGGCCTCTGGGAGGTACTGCACGACCCGTATAACGGTCTCATCATGGGTATGACCGCCGAGAACATCGCCGAGAGGTTCGGCGTCTCCAGGGAGGAGCAGGACGTTTATGCCCTGGAGAGCCACCGGCGTGCGCTGGCTGCCATAGCGGCCGGGAAATTCAAGGAAGAGATAGTCCCGGTGGAGGTGAAGACGCGCAAGGGCGTGCAGGTGGTGGACACGGACGAGCACCCCCTGGACACTACTCTGGAGCAACTGGCCGCTCTTGCCCCCGCCTTCAAGAAAGATGGCTCGGTGACCGCGGGCAACGCCTCCGGCATCAACGACGCCGCGGCGGCGGTGGTGCTCATGTCAGGTGAAAAGGCTGAGGAGATGGGGGTGAAGCCGCTGGCGAAGGTGCATTCCTATTCCTACGTGGGAGTGGACCCGGAGATCATGGGTGTGGGGCCCATCTATGCCGTGCCCAAGGCCCTCGACAAGGCCGGACTGACGCTTGACGACATCGAGGTCATAGAGCTCAACGAGGCCTTCGCCGCCCAGGCGTTCGTATGCATCCGCGAGCTCGGCCTGAATCCCGGCATCACCAATATTTACGGCAGCGGTGTAGCCCTGGGCCATCCGGTAGGCTGCACGGGAGCCCGCATCGTGGTCACCCTGATGAGCGCCATGAACGACCTCGACGTGAACATGGGCCTGGCCACCCT
>CAZGWK010000014.1:0-68737 GCA_964529285.1 uncultured Actinomycetota bacterium | reverse complement strand
GAGCAGGGGACTCTTAATCCCAAGGTTGAAGGTTCGAGTCCTTCCGGGCGCACCACTTATTTAGGGGTCGTATCCTTATTTTTGAATTTACAACCATAAATTACCATACTATTCAAAAATAAGGATACGATCCCCTTCTCATTCTCCGGCCTTCATATCGTCCAGGGTTGCTAAGATGTCCTCGTCCTTTGCATACTCGGTCTGTATACTGGCGATGAAGATGTACTTGATGGTGCCCTCGGGGTCGAGTACGAAATCCGCCGGCCGCGCGATATGCACCGACTCGAGGTTGACCCTTACGTAGACTCCGTACTCCTTGACAACCTCTCTCCCGCCGTCTGAAAGTACTGGGAAAGGATAGTTGTGCTCCTCCAGGAACTTCTGCATGCGCTCAATTTTCTCAGGGAGGATCACTACCGCACGGGCGCCACGTTTCTCGAATTCGCTATAGATTTCGCGTATATGACCCATATACTCGCGGCAATGAGGTCACCAGGTCCCGCGGCCGAAGTAGATGAGCAGCGGCTGACCCAGGAGGTGCGCAAGTTCGACCGTGTTCCCGCTTACCGCGTCCGGAAGCTCAAAATCCGGTGCCTTGTCGCCCACGCTCACAACCTTGTTCTCTCTCGACATATCAACCTCCGATTTAATCATTCCAGGCTTGCAGAAAAATCGCCCTGATTCAACTCATAGGTCCGCCAGCTTGATTCCACCGGCAACCATGCGCGCGATCCGAACGGCTCTTCATGGCCGCGATCATACAATATATACTATCTTTTCCCGCGATCTTCTGCACGCAACATCGGCCTGAATAAAAGCGGTATAATATCTATCGGCACTGCGGCGTTAAAAGTGCTGCTTGCTGCGGATTGCATACATCAAACCGGATCTCGCTGCAGCGGGTCCCAGCGGAAAGGTGAGGTGATGAAGAGGAACTGCTTGCCATTCGTTGCGCTAACCCTTCTTCTTGTCATCGCCATTCCCGCCGCCTCCGGCTGCGGCGACAGCGGCGAAGACCAGAGGATCGATATAGACGACATCCTGATGGAAGAGGGGGATTCCTTCACTTTCGAGGGGAACGAGGGTGACCTGGTCGTTCTCGCTTCGGATAACACTTTCAGGGCGGCCATCGCCGGCGAAGTCAAAAATGGGGCTTACGATATTTTCCAGTCCGAGGATGCGATCAGGTTGGAGCTCGTATTCGAGGACAGGAATGAAGAAACAGGCGAGTTCGAGAGCTGGGATATAGTCAAGAACGAAGATGGCAACGTAGTGCTTACGGATCTCAGGGGGCAATCATTCACCCTCAAGGGGTCGAAGGAAGGACTGCGAAGGAACTAAGCGGGGAAGGCGCTGGCGGAGCGGAGAAAGGGCCGCAGGAGGATATTCAGATGCAGGAAAAACCTGGCCGGAGGGAACCACCCGAACCCGAAGATGACAGCGGCTTGCTGGAAAGGGCAGGCGTCAGGTTCCGCGCGGAGTGGGTAGAGATCATCTCGGCCGCGATTCTCGCCCTTGCCACCATAGCCACGGCCTGGTGCGCCTACCAATCGGCGCGCTGGAGCGGCTTGATGACCATCAACTTCACCAGGTCCAATACGGCCAGGACCGAGTCGGTAAAGACACAAACGGCGGGCGGCCAATTGATACAGGTCGACGTCGGCATGTTCACCGAATACGTAAACTCCGCGATCAACGACCAACAGGAACTCGCCGATTTCGTCAAGAACAGGTGGTTTTCGCAAGAGCTGAAAGCGGCCACGGACGCCTGGCTGGCCACGGACCCTATCAACAACCCCGATTCACCAAATTCTCCCTTCGACATGCCGGAGTATACCAGCGCTGCGCTCGAGCTATCTCGTTCGTACGAGATCCTCGCCGATTCGTACCGCAGCGATGCGCTGAAAGACAACCAACGCTCCGACAACTACGTGCTGCTGGCGGTCCTCTTCGCCACGGTGCTTTTTTTCGCGGGAATCTGCACCAAGTTCAAAGCGAGATGGATGCAGATATCGTTTCTCGTATTGGCCGTCGCTATACTGTGCATAGGTGCCGGTATACTGCTGACCTTTCCGATCTATTAGCGGTGGCAGGCTTTGGGGCCCTCTAGCCCCGGTCTTCCCGCTTAAGCTTGCCCTCCATGATGGCCATACCCATGCTCAGCACGCGGTCGAAAGGCTCCTCGCGGTCCTCGCGCAGGATCATGGTGATGGCATCGTCGGGGCATGCGCCCGCGCAAAGCCCGCATCCCAGGCATCTCTCCCTGTCCACCCCGGCCGTATCATCCAGGTCGATAGCGCCAACCGGGCAGCGTTCCACGCATTCACCGCATGCGCTGCAGGCGCCGGTGTCCACGACCGCCTCGAAGAGGGCGTTCATGAACAGGTGTTTGTCCATGCCCCTGCGGGTTATACCTTTCATCGACGCACAGCAGCAGGGGCAGCAGTTGCAGATATTGGAAAGGTGCCGGGTGTTGACGCCGGCGTGGACCAGGCCCGCCCTGTCCGCTTCTTGCAGGATATCGATAGCCTCGTCAGCCGATATCTCGCGCCCGATACCGTTCTCGATATAGTATTCGGCCGCTACCCCGAAACTCAGGCAGGTCTCCATGGGATGGTCGCATCCCGCCCCGATGAGTCGCGCCTCCTTGCGGCATATACAATCTGCGACCGATATCACCCGCGCCTCCTTCACCCGCTCTACCAGATCCAGGAAGGGATACAGGGTGATGTCCGCCTCTACGCTCTCGCCGATGGGGAAGACCCGAAAACCTGGAACGCCGCTCGCCCCCATCTCATCCAGGTAAGCCGTCTCGTAATATTCCTTGTAGAGGGCGGCGAGTTCCTCGTCTATCTCCTCCACCGAATATTCGTAGAGCCCGATCATGAAAGGAGCGGCGTTGTACATGGTCCGACCCTCCCTGCGGGAACGGAAAACCAGCCCCTTTCTGGACATCGCCTCGAGCTTGCGCGCGAGTTCCTCGGGTTCGCAACCCGCGCGTGCGGCTATCTGTTCGACGCCCTCCGGCATGGGTGAGAGCAGCACGGCCGCCTCGGCTTCCTCAGGGGAGAAGAGCCTCCGCAATATCCTTATCTCAACGCCGGACTCGGTGGAGGGAAAACCCAGGGGGAAGCGGTCGAGGAATGCGCGCAAGTTTTCATAAACATCGTCATGTCGTGCATTGATGTTATTATCCCCGGCCATCCGTATCACCCCTTACCATCAAACAACCGGCTTGCGGGCGGCGGAGCCCGCATGTAACCTACAGGACCTGGGCCACCAGGGCGAAGGGCTGCGGCGAAAAAGGCGTGTTCCAGCCTTCCAGCTCGACGGTGTAGTCCCCGGGCTTGTCCCCTATATCGAGGACGATCCTCTCCACGTTGTTCAGTGGATCCCTGGAATTCCTGCCGTTGGGATAGTAAACCTTGCCTTCGGGATCCACGAGCCGCATATCCAAGTCGTTCACCAGGTGGAGCCTGGCCTCCGGGAGCGAGGGGTAGTCGCACCATGCGAGGGTCACCCGCAGCTCGCTGCCGGTGCTGACCTCTATGCGGTAGACGCGGGACTCCCCCTGGCGCATACCCTCAGTGTCGTCGAGCACTTTAATCCAGGAACTCGTCCGCGTGAAAGCGTCCAGGTCAAGCCTGCCCCAGCCCTCAACCGCATTGGGGGCGCGCGGGACCTCCATGTCCTCCTCGCCGTATTGCCCCGGGCTCAAGTCCACCGCCCCGTTGACGGCGAAAGCCTTGAGCAGCGCGGCGGACGGATCCACCGTCTGAGCAACGGATAACGGGAGGCGCATGCCGGCCAGGTTTGCCGCGGCCTGAGCGGCAGCCATACTTGTGCCGTAAGCACGAACGATGCCCGGCGCCTGGGAGGCGAGTAAGCCGGCCGCCGTTTCCGTGCCTCCAGAGGAGATGGTCGGAATATCCGTCGCCGGTGCAACCAGGTCGGGCTTGATCCTGTCGTCCCGCGTGGGACCGCGTGAACTGAAGGCTGCCATGCCCGCCTCGGCGTCCGCACTGGAGTCGTCCCGCAGTGGCTGAGACGGGAAAACGCCGGGAAAGATACTCTCCAGCTCCGCATAGCTCAGCGCCGCTTCGCTTTCGGAAACGGGGGCGGGGCTTTCACATCCCCCCACGCTGAGGACGTTTTTCGCCGCCGCCCCCCCCAGCAAGCTGCCGCTGTCCACGATCCCGTCCTTATCCGCATCAGTACCCTCGTTGCCAGCCGGCTCCACGACCATCATGTCGGGATGTTTCCACACAAAGGCATCGCGCTGCGATGCATAGATACCGTATGCGCCAAGGGATTCCCTGCCCTCTGGCACACTGCCCGATAGGAAGACCCTTGCGCCGCGCGCGTACGCCTTGTCCAGCAGCGCGTAGAGAGACAGGGGCAGCGGGGGACATGACATGCCGTAACCGCCGGCGTAAGCGATGATCGCCGGCCTGGCGGAAGGGCTGGCAGCCACCCCGGGATACTTCGCACTCGACACACACCCCGCTACCGCCGTACCGTGACCGTCGGGATCCGCTCCATCGTCTCCCCGCAAACTGTCGAGGGAGACTACGTTTCCGGCCAACTCGGCCGGGAGGCCTTGCATGCCTCCTGTACCGAGTCCCGTGTCTACCAGGGCCAGGAGCTCTTTCTCATCGCTTAACGCCTGGGGTAAGATCGCCTCGCTGCCTTCTATATCGAAGTCGCCCGCGCCCAAACCCGGGAGCGTTCCATGCGTGTTTAACTCCACCCATTCCACCGCCGGAAGTGCGGCTACGCCGCTTATGGCGTCCACGGGCATGTGCAGCGCGATCACCGCGCACCAGGTGTCGGACTCCGCGGCGATGACCTGCACGGGCAATGCATCCAGTGCGTTCAGGGTATCGGCGAGGAAACGAGCTGAAAATACTAAGGCCAGCGCATCCACCTCTCCCCCCTGGGAAAGCCGGAGCTGCAGGGCGGGTGAGATCTTGAAGTAAGGCTGGTACAGCCCGTACCAGGCCACGAAGTCCAGTTCTCCCATGCGCGAACGGGTGTTGCCGTCCATCCCCACCAGCAGCGCGTTATAGGGCAGGTAACCCCGGGGTTCACCTCCTATGCGCCGCAGGTCTTCCACCCAGGCTTCTTTCACGGGTCCCTCGCACTGCACCATGTAGAGGGCCGTAACCCGGGAGGGGTAGCCCCCCACCCGGAAAGACGCGGGGATGGTGCCCTCATCGTACTGCTCCGCATAGACCGCTCCATTAAGAAGCAATATGGGGAGCTGCGGTCCGGCCGCTTCATCCTGCGCGCTCGCGCCTTCCATCTCGACCGCCGGCGCAGCGAGCAATACACATACCGCCAGCAGTGCCCCCAATCTCCTGGGCAACATGCCCTTACGGAATCCGTGACAACCCAAGGGACCTCCTCACCAGAGGATCGTTTTTACGCTGTTATGGTATCCGTTTATCGGGTGAGCGGCAAAGCGGTGGTTCCAGCAGGTTGAAACGGGCGGGAAGCGGTGATCAGAAAATGCTGCCGCGCGGCCTCCAGTTTCGCGCCTCGTCCATCATCGCCTCCAGGTTGCGCACCGGCGCCTCGGCCGCTACGTCGCATCCGGTCGAGAGGACGAAGTTGCGCACACCGTGCATGTGGCGCAGAAGGCGCCGCACTTCCCAGCGCACGTCTTCCGTCGTGCCTCGCTGGATGATGCGCTTAGGGTCGATATTGCCGAATACGACTATGTTGGCCGGCACTCTCTCGATCTCGCGGGGCAGGTTGACCCTGGAGTCGAAGCAGATGCCCTCGACGCCGGTGAGCGCCAACTCTTTCAGCAGGTGGGTCACGTCACCGCAAATGTGAAGCAGGCAGATCGCGCCCGAGGACCTGATTATCCCCGCCAGCCCGTCCATGTAAGGACGGTAGAGCAGACCGTATTCCTCGACCTGGAGTGCTTCGGCCATGGGGTCCACGACCACGACTAAATCAACGCGCGCCGCCAGTGCCGCAGCATATTCGCCGATGACCGAGGTGGTAAACCCGAGAGGTTCGGTCAAGGTGTCTCCCAGCTTAACGCCGTCCATCAGCTCCTGCGTGCCCATGAGTTGCGCCAGCAGCGTGAATGAACCCGTAACGTAGGCGGCGCTCAACCTGCCTTCGCCCTTGCCCAGGCCTTCGGCGACTTCGAGAAAAACGGGCATGCGCGCTGTTTTTTCGGGATCGGGAAGGCCCAGTTCGTAAAACCTCTCCAACTTCGGCAGCCGCTGCTCGGCAAGGCTGGGGGGCATCCTTTCGGAGAAGTCCACGCCCAGCCCCATGGACTCGGCTTCCACTGTCAGGTCCAGCAGGGTAAAGACGATGTCAGGCCGCAGTCTCTCCTCCAGGTTCTCCAGGGCCTGCAACTGCAAGGCAGGATCGTTCAAGGCTTCCCGCACCGAACGCCCCATAAGCCTCACGCCGGGATAACCGGCCATGGGCGCTACCATGCGCTCGTTCTGGCTCACCACCCGGTCCAGGAGATTCATGCGCTACATCTCCTTGCAGCCGGCCTCTTTTTTCCCTTGCTGCATACTTTCATCCTGCCCTTACCTCCATATAGCGTGGTCCCTTTTGACGGAAACGTGGTCACAATAAGAATAAATCATTCAGCAGGCCAGGCCAACGTTGTGTCTGTTATGGGGCCTGACCTCTTAGAATGTGGATGTATAACGTTGAGGCCTGACCCTCAGTGTTGAAAATGGAGGGCTGACCCCAGGTATGTAATGCAAGCGAGTGGATGTATAACGTTGAGGCCTGACCCTCAGTGTTGAAAATGGAGGGCTGACCCCAGGTATGTTTTGGCCTATAATTCCCTCAAACGATAATCGAGATTGCGGAAAGGACGGCTGGTGCAAGGTGTGACGAGCGGGGACGAACGGCCACCGCTGGCGGACCTCCCCCCATCCCCGCGCTGGGGATGGGGGGAGGCAATAGTGGCGGCGGGGAGCGTCCTGTGCGTCGTGGCGGCGGCCGCTCTCCCCTGGGCAAGGGCGGATGTCACGTGGAGGACCATCCTTTTCGAGACCGATGCTGACCTGGGAATATTTACCTTCAGGCTCACGGACAACCCCTGGCTCGCAGCAGCGCTCATATCCGTAGCGGCCGTATGCCTGGCAGGCCTCCTGTGGAGGCGTCGGGCCGGAACCATATCCATTGCCGCTGCGGCCTTACTCCTCGCCGGTTCCGCCGCATACGTCATAAGCCTCATCGATGACGCCTTCGACTTTCTGGGTTTTTACCGCCAGCTGTTGGATTTTGTGAGGAGCCTGCCCATGGTAGGGCCGCTGGTGGAATCGGTCATCCGCGAGCGGCTCTCCATAACCGCTTACCCACACGTGGGGGTGTTCGTCTTTATACTCTCCGCCCTCCTCATCCTGTGCGGAGGGATCATGATCAGGCGACGCTCCTGAACCATGTATAATTGGGGCATGAAAATCATACACTATAGCGATGTCCCGGCAGAGAACCCGGGAGGAGAGACCAGGGGCGTCACCATCAGAAGGGTTATATCCGAGGGAGACGGAGCGCCCACCTATTACATGAGGGTATTCGAGATCGCGCCGGGAGGCTATTCTCCCCTGCACAGCCATCCCTGGGAACACGAGGTATATATCCTCTCCGGGGAAGGAGAGATAGTGCAGGAAGAAGGAAGCGCCGCCGTGCGGCCGGGCACCGCCATCTTCATCCCGGGCGAGGAACTGCACCAGATCAGGAACCCAGGCGAACAACTGCTGCGCTTCATCTGCACCATCCCATCTTCCGGTATGTAGACCCCTGTGGTCAGCCGTTAAGAATACACGTGGTGCCAGGTGTTCGCGAGAGAACAGGGTCAGCCGTTGAAATGACATGTATCAATCGCGCCAAACGGCGGCCGGGTAGAGCCTTCTCCGTAAGTATCATATGAACGGCTGACCCTGGAGTCATAAAACTTGCCCTGGATGCTTACTCCATCTCCCCTTTGACCTCGTGCTGCATGCGCCCCACGTAGATGCCGATGATGAAATCCATCACCGCGACCACCAGCAGGTAGATCCCGAAGAGGACCATGAGGGCATATACGGTTCCGGCCGTCCAGGCGAGGATCGCGATACCGAAGCCGATGGATATCAGGCCGAACACTCCCAGAATGCCCCTTCCTGATTCCGGCGGCATGTCGAAGGCGACGGCTATCTCGGCAACGCCCATGATTATCACCCAGATGCCGACGAGTATGGCCACGAAGCCGATCACCTCGAACGTACGATTAATGAGTATCAGCCCGATAAGCAGGCCGACCAGGCCCCAGACCAGCGTCCAGCCGAATGCCTCCTTGCGCCAGATAAAGACTAAGGAGCGTATTAAGCTGATAACCCCGTCCAGGATCAGGAGAACACCCAGCAGGACCGCAAAGGTCCTGAGTGTCGCCCCGGGATAGGCGAGAAACAGGATGCCGAATACCAGCGCCACGACGCCCCTCAGCACGTACGACCACCAGCTGCTGCGTAAGATATCTACTTCCATGTGACCTCCTTGAACACGGTTCCATTACGCTGCATGACTTGCAGCTTCCTTAGCGGCGCTTGCGTCCGCCTCGACACGGGAACGGCTCGGCCTCTTCACCTCCTTTAAAAGACTGCCCGCATATTGTTCCCCTTCGTATGGAACTTTCACCCGTAACCCCAAATACCGCTCGCCGACTCACATAACACCAGCCTGTAAGCATATTTCTATAACCTTTACAGATATTCCTGCGGCATGCAATGGCTTGCCGGCAAGCGCAAGCGAGGGCTCGAAGGAATCCGTACTCATAATGCATCGAACGCGGCTGAGACGAAAAAAATGCCCGCCGGCGCCTTCCTTTAGTCACATCTATGACTGGCCTTGCGGGAGAAAATCCTCGTGGTCGATGAGATGGATGACCTCCAGGCAATCCTTTACCATGTCCTGGTACTTACGCTGCTCCCACTTGAGGTATCCCACGGGGCAGCGTACCGCCCTGATGTCCCTTACCAGCAGGTCCCTCTTGTCGTGTATATGACCGGATATGGAGATGATCACCTTTTCGTGGGAGAAAAGGATGCCCGCCGTGTCGCGCGAGCCGGGGAAGGGCACACCCTCCAGCGAGAGCGCGGTGAACGGAGGATAATGCGTGACTACCACGACCTCGCTTACGAACGGGTCGCGGCAGAAAGCCTCGATGTCCTGGTCCAGGCGCAGGTTGAACTCGCGGGCTACCTCGGTATCGGGCCTCCTGGCAGGCCAGAGTTTTCCTTCCATCATCATGGAGATATCACTCCAGCAGGCCCAGCGCATGTCGTTCCACACGTTGTCCAGCAGGTAATGGGATTCGCGGGGGAAGGCAGCCGAGTCCGCACCCGATACGGTATGATCGTACCAGCCTATGCTTCCCACGAATCCTACGCCGCCGCAGGTCACCGGCTCCATCCACAGGGGGATGAACCCATTTCGCCGGCATACCTCGGGCAAATAGAAGTAATACTTCTCGTATGAATCGTGCCCCTTCTCCTGCATCTCCTCCGAGAGGACCCAGATATCCTGGTTGCCCGGGACGAAGAGCTTGAGGCATTGCAGCTTAGCAAAGCAGTCCAATGCGTATTCCAGGTCCCCGAGTTCCGGGCTGACGTCTCCCGCGATGACGAACACATCGGGATCGATGATCTTCAGGACCTCGGCGAGATAGGGAACGAGTTCCCAGTTGCGCTGAGATATGTCCACATGCAGATCACTGGTGTAGGCGATTCTCAAATCAGCTCCCCCAGCCTCAGCCGGTTACCGGGTATATTCAAAGCACTCAAGCACGCATTGCGTCAGGGCGTTCGGTAGTGCCCGCCTCCTGCCCCGTATCGGGCTGGGGTATATGCGCGGTAAAGGTGGAGCCTCTGGCATGCTCGCTCCTTACCTCGATGCGCCCGCCATGAGCTTCGACCAGGCGGTTGACGATATACAGGCCCAATCCCATACCTTTCATAGTGCCGAACTCCCTGCCCTCCCCCTGCCGGAAGGGTTGAAAGATGAAATTGACGCTCTCCTCGCTCATCCCCTGCCCATGATCGCGCACAGCGATGAGTGCCTCCCTTCCAGAACGCCTGGCAAACACCTCTATCCTGCTTCCGGGGGGTGAATACTTCGCTGCGTTGTCCATGAGGTTGAAGAGTATTATCTCCAGCTTGTCCCGGTCCGCGACTATCCTCTCCGCGCCCTCGTCCACATCGACTTCGACGGCGTGTTCCACGGATCGGGCCTGCAGCTCATCCACCAGGCTTCCGAGGAGTGCGTTCAAGTCGACTTCCTCCGCGTTCAAAGCGAGTTTTCCCGACTCCAGGTGCGATACCTCCATCATGTTCACCACGCTGCGGCGCAGCCTGTCAGCTGCCTTGCCCAGCTTTCCCGCCACCTCGTGGCTCTCCACCGCGTCCAGGGTATCGCCGTAATCTCTGAGCACTTCCGAGAATCCCATGATCAAGGTCAACGGGTGGCGGATCTCGTGTGCCGCCATGTTGATGAGGTCGGTCTTGCTCTTGACTTTCTCCTCCTCCGAGCGGCACATCTCCTCCAGGAGACGGATACGTCCCTGCAGCGAGTCATGGCGCATCGGCGCAACGGCGAAAGTGCCCAGAAGGCCGGCCGTCCTTTCGACGAGTGCCACCTCGCGCTCGCTGAAGGCACCGCCACGGGAGCTGCCGACAAGCATCACTCCCTTCATATCCTCTCCCTGCAAGGCTATGGCCATGTAAGAACGGATGCTCTTCATCGCCAGTTCGTCCTCCCCCGGTCCGCGCAGGAAAGTATTGATGTTATTGCGTACCAGTTTTCCGGCGCGGGAAAGGGCCATCATCAGGGGACCTTGTGCCTCGAGCAGTTCTTCGTAGCATCCGGCATCGTCCTCCTCGCCCTTAAGCCACGCCAGTCTTCTGATGCCTGCCTTCCCGTAGAAGGAGAGGAGCATGAGGTCCGCCCCGATGGTCGCGTCGAGTTCCTTGTAGAGTCCGCCGCAGAGCTCCTCCAGGGTTAGTGCCGACGAAAGGCGGCGCGATATGCGCAGCAGTACCCTGTTCTCGTCCGCAGCCGCTTCAAACCTCGCGCCCTCCATGTAGGTCTCGAGGACGGAAACGGCCTGCCCGGCCAGGAAATGGGCCAGCCTGCGGTGGAACTCACCAAAGAGGCCGTCGCGGCCGAACTTCTCGAAAACCAGCGCCCCCAGCCTTCCTTTTCTTCCGCTAAGGGGGACCGCGATAAAGGAGCGGCCTGCCCCCGGCACGGCCTGGTCCTCTTCCGTCTCTTCCGCCTCTTCCCGGGGTTCCCTGCCGTAGAGCGCGTGGCCTCTCTCCATGACCTCCGCAATCTCCCGGCCTGCCATGAGGTTGAGGTCGGCCGTC
Source organism: uncultured Actinomycetota bacterium (assembly GCA_964529285.1). Taxonomy (GTDB): domain Bacteria; phylum Actinomycetota; class Geothermincolia; order Geothermincolales; family RBG-13-55-18; genus SURF-21. The sequence continues at coordinate 57,344 of CAZGWK010000014.1, read as the reverse complement.
TCGGAACCTTCCGCAGTCTCAACGGCTCCTTCGAACGTACCGGCCTTATCGTCAACGACCACTATCGCGCTGCGATCGCAGTCCAGCAGTTCTCTCCCTCCCCTGGCCAGGATACGCAGGACGCGCTCGGGATTCTCGCACGCCGTCAGCTCTCCCTCGATCTCGGTCAACATCTCCAGCGAACGGCGATATCCCTCGGCCTGCGACCTTTCGTTCAATCCCCTGGCCAGACTGAGCAGGACGGCCGTCAAGGGTTGCAGCGAATCTATCTCGGCCTTCGTCAACCTCCTCTGTGCGGGAAAATAATAACCGGTCAGCAGGAACACGTTCCTCTCCCTGGCCGGAACCAGCAGCAGTACGAGGTTCTCGGCGGCGGCCTGCCCCGCCGCGGGAAGCTCCTTCATGGCCGGGTTGTCCGGCTTGACCACCGCCATGCGCTGCAGGTGGGAAATCATGCGCTCCAACCCGGGCGTACTCCTGAATACGCTTTCACCACCGTAAACCGAGTCGGCGAACCAAAGGAAGCTCCGCTCGGAAGACAGATCCTCTCCAAAATACGCGAAGGACATGTTCGCGCCCAGCTCGACCGATACCGATCGCAGGGCCGTGGAAAGGAAATCTTCGACGTTCAGCGCCCCGTTGGAGATGCGGGTAAGGTCCTCGATCATGGCTGGGAACTCAAGGTCGGCGGACTCTCCCCTCATGGGGCGAGCTCCCGACTCCGCTCCGGAAAAGAGCGAACCGAGGCGATAGGAGAGCTGGACCAGCAGCTCCATATCCCTGGGCCCCATGGCCGTATAGGCTTTCCCGAAAAGGGTTAGCAGGCCTACCAGCCTGTCCTCATGGAATATGGGCGTGAGGAGAAAGGACTTGACCTGGTTGGCATGGAAAAACGGCTTCACCCCCGGGAAGTATTCGGCTATGCGCCCCGCATCCAGGCTGAAGTCCACTTCCTGGGCCTGCCGCATGGCCTGCAGGACATCGATGAGCTTGTTCTCGAACAGATGGTCTATTATCTCCGGCATACCGCCCCATCCCCTGGATGCCACCAGGGTGGCCTGCTGTTCGCCGGGAACGCCGCTTACGCGGTGCACCGTGCCCCCATCTACGTTCAGCAACTTGATGAGCAGGTCGAGGGAGAGAGAAGCGGCCCGGGCATGGTCCGCCTTACCCATGAGGTAGCTGGAAAGGATGCCCAACTCCACCGATGAAGTCTCGTTTTCCTCCTCGCTGCCGCTCGCTTTCTCATCGAAGGCAAAGAGGTCGATCATCCTCTCCAGTACCGCGCTTATAGCGGCGGCACGGTAGGACTGCTGGTCCGGGATGGAGGACTCGCGCGGGATAACCGCCAGAAGTGCTGCCCGCAGGTGCGCATGACTCCTTACGGGAAAGAGCAGCACCATGTCCGACGGCCTGCCGCAGATATGCTCCAATCCGAGCTCAGAGAGCTTGGACCTGTCAACTACGATGTAGCGGCGGGCGGGCTGCCGGGCGACCCATTCCAGGGGCAGGAGCCGCTCGCTTATGCGTTTTCTGTCCTCCTCGTCCATGTTGCATGCAAGCCGTGGCTCGAGGAACGAGGACATTTCGTTGCGGATGAAGAGTACCGCGCATTCTCCTCCCAGCGCCCCGGCGACGCCCCCCAGGACTTCCTCGAGGGAAAATCCCTGTGAATACCGTTGCAGGACATCTCGATAGAGATCGACCGCGTCCTTGAGATCCATATTCAACCTTCTCCCTCCGTCTACTACTTTCTCCCCTGTGTCATCCTCCATTTTCTTCCTTTTTTTCAGAGCACGACAAACCGGCCGAAACCGAGTTTCCGCCCGGTAACAAGATTCCTGTATAAATATTTCACTTACGTTCACTTATTCCTTCCCTTACGGAGCATTGTTCGCACATTTACCGCACCCGGCCGCCTGCCTTGCGTGATCTTGAGTATTCTCCTCATGCTGTTCCTCGGGCCTATCCGGTTTCTTCATCCTCCAGCTGGGCGAGGACTCCCGGTTTTTCTATAAGCCACCTGTCGCTATTCCAGTATAAAACCCACAGGCCGAGACTTACCCGCCTTCCGCCCCCCACAGCCCATACTTCCAGGTAGATCGTCCGCTCTGTTTCCTCCACCACTACGAATTCGAGGTCAGCGTTCTGCGACTGTCCCTCCTGTTCCCGCATCATGCCGGCTATGAGTTCCAGGTCCAGTTCCTGTCTGGCCCTGCGCGATAACTGTGACGCTGCATCGGCCAGCTCTCCCTGCCGCAGAGCTGCCAGGAAGGCGGTTATCGTCTCGGCCGGGTCGGGCCGCGCCCCATTTTCGCCGCCGCCGAGCAGCAGAAGCGGCAGCAGCACGGCCAGGGTTACGCAGACCACGATGGCGGCCGCTATGGAGATTATAAGCCACTTCTTCCTGCCGCCTCTGGCTGCCTTTCTCGCCTTGCCGCTGGTTTCCTCCCCCCCGGCCGGAGATGGAGGGTCGCCGGGAGGGTTAAGTGGGGCTGGCGGAGAGGCAGCTATCTCCCCCGAACCCTCGAGAAGCGCCCGCAGTTCCCACGCCATCTCGCTCGCGTTCCCGTAACGTGAAGCGACGTCCTTATGCAGTGCCCTTGAGAGCACCCGCGTGAGCCCGGGCATGGCGTATACCTTATCCCGCAGGGACGGGGGTTCTTTCTCGAGTATGTTGTAGATCACCGTCGGCGGAGTATCCGCCGCAAAGGGGTTGGTCCCCTCCAGCATCTCGTATAACACCACTCCCAGCGAGAATATGTCCGAACGCGGGTCCAGCGGCTCCCCCCGCACCTGTTCCGGGCTCATATACTGCGGCGTGCCCATGGAGTATCCGGTCTGGGTCAGCGTGGCAGAGTCCATGGAACGCGCGATGCCGAAGTCCCCTACTTTTACTTCATCCTCGCCGCATACGAAGATGTTCCCCGGCTTTATGTCACGATGGACCACTCCCCGGGAGTGGGCGAACTCCAGCGCCCGGCATACCCGCAGAGCAATGCTCACGGCGGCAGCGGGCTCTATGGGGTGGCCTTCCTCGAGCGTTTCGGCCAGGGTCCGCCCCTCCACCAGTTCCATGGATATGAACTGGTATGCGCCGTCCCGGTCTATATCGAATGTCGCAATGATGTTGGGATGGATCAGCCTTCCCGCCAGGCGAGCCTCGCGGTAGAAGCGCTGCACCGCCTCCTCCCTTGCCTGGTCCGAGAGGCCCTCGGGAAGGCGCAGTATCTTGACGGCCACGCGTCGGTCCATCACCGAGTCGTGGGCCAGGAAGACGGTGCCCATGGCCCCTCGCCCCAGTGTCCCCAGCAGGCGGTAGCGGCCCTTGAGAACGGTCTCTTTCTTTTCGTCCAATGCCCTCTCCACGAACTCTTACTCGCAGCACCGCTACGAAAGATTATAAACCAGGCATACGACGCATACACGCGCCAAGGCCGCCAGCGATACATTGCTGGATCTCCCCTGCGCCGTTCAGGCATCCCCCAGCCTGTCTGCCCGCACGAGCATCATCTGCCGGAGCGAACGAAGAGAGAGGCGCCCCCGGGGGGCGCCTCTCCTGATATTCACATAAGTGTTTGCCCTAGCCTATCACGGGTCTCCGCCGCACGAGCAGGCCGTAGATCAACAGGGCGATAATGACGATCAGCGAGATTATCCCCGCCACCAGCCAGCTGGCAGTGTTGCCCTGCTTGTAGTTGTACGTGGGCGGAGTCTGGTAGATGAAGGCCAGGCTGTTCTCCGCATCCTCGGTGCGTCCCATGATGTGGTCAAACTCCTCGCCCCTTATCTCGATGGCCTCCAGCTGCGACTCGGTGAGGTATAGCTCTCCCAGGTTCCCTGCCAATCCCTCGTACATCTGCATGGTACCATCGCTGACCTGGACAAGGCCTGCTTCAACCTGGTCTGCTCCGTAGAGAAGGGTGTCGGGTGTCGTTGTGCTTCCCAGACCGTCCAGTGCGTCGCCCAAGCCGGCGGAGATCATTATCAACCCTTCCTTGAGTCCTGGGTTGTTGGGGTCTCCGCTGGCCAATCCCGACTTCATCTGGTACAGCCCGTGCTGCACCTGGGCCATGGCGTAGAGCAGGGTGTCCGGCGCTCCCTCGGCGCCGATGCCCTCCTTCATGAGCTCGAGGCCGTTGCCTACCTGGGCCACGGCATAGAGCAGGGTATCGGTTGTGGTCGCAGCGCCTATACCCTCTTTCATCTCGTTGAGTCCGCCGGTCATGGCGGACATGGCATAGAGCAGGGTGTCATCGGCATTCTCCGCGCCGATGCCCGCCTTCATCAACTCAAGGCCGCTCTCCACCTGGGCTACCGCATATAGAAGCGAGTCCTGCGTAACCGGAGTCCCTATGCCCGCGAGTATGAAGTCCAGGCCTCCCTGCACCTGGTCCACGGCGAAGAGCAGGGTGTCGGGGGTCGAGGTGGACCCTATGCCCGCCTTCATCTGCTCCAGGCCTCCCTGCACCTGGGATACGGCGTAGAGCAGGGTGTCGCCGCTCCCTCCGATACCTGCCTTCATCTCCTCCAGCCCCGCCTTTATCTGCTCGGTGCCGTAGAGAAGTGTATCGGTGGTGGTGCCGGAGCCGATGCCGGTCAGCATCTGGTCTATCCCGTCGAGCATGAGCCCGATGCCGTAATGCATGGACGGGTTGTCGGGATCGGTGCTCAGGATGATTCCCTGCTCGAGCTGGTCCACGATGGGTCCGGTCCAGGGGGCCATGAGCCTGATGAGGTTGGTGGCCTGCCATAACTCTCCGCTGGTGGACGTGGCATCGTACATCTCGACGAGACCGCTCTCGATCTCCTGGATGCCTTCCTTAAGGCCGGGGTCCGCCGCGGAGCCGCTGCTTATTCCCTTGGTGACCTGGTCGATACCGTAGAGCAGCGTGTCCGGGGTGGTGGCGGAGCCGATTCCCGCATACATGGTGTTGAGGCCATCCGCCATGGCCGCCATGGCGTAGAGGAGGGTGTCCGGAGTAGTGGCGGAGCCGATTCCCGCCTTGGACTGCTCCAGGCCGTCCCCCATGGCCGCCATGGCGTAGAGGAGGGTGTCGGCTGTAGTAGCCGATCCGATTCCTGCCTTTACATCACCCAGCCCGATTCCCATCTGGTCCATGGCATAGAGCAGGGTGTCCTCCATGGTCGCGCTCCCGATACCCGAAAGCATGTCCTCGAGCCCCAGGGTTGCCTGGTCCACGCCGTAGAGCAGCGTGTCCGGGGTGTCGACGGTACCGATGCCCGCCACCATATCCTGCAGGCCGGTACTCATGGCGTCCAGGGCGTAGAGGGCGGAGTTGGCCACGTCAGGTGCGCCTATACCTCCCAGCATACTCATCAAGCCAAGCGAGGTTGCATCGATGGCATAGCTCAAGGTATCCGGGGTGCCGGGATCGCCGATGCCGGCAACCGCCTCGTCAACTCCGGGTATGAGCTGCGTGTTCAGGGCCGCCTCCGCCTCGGGCAGGCCGGCGGCCATCTGCTGCAAGCCGTCCTTTACCGCGGCGGCGCCGTAGAGAAGCGTGTCCTCCGTCTCGGTGCTGCCTATGCCTTCATTCAATTGCCTCACGCCGTCGAACATCATCTCCAGCCCGATGATGAACTCGGGCAGGGTGTCGCGCTGGTTGGTATGGGGGAAGACGAAATTCGCCGATAGTACCAGGGGTGGCATGGCGAAGTCCTTCACGTCCGCCTCGATCCAGATAAGGTTTTTTTCCTCGGTGGCAGGCGGGAAGAGGGGGATGGACCAGCCCACCTGGTAATGGTCGGGAAGCGGCACCACTATACCCGTGGGGTCCGCCTCCAGGTTGAAAAAGATGTCGTTGGGGAAGTACCAGTCGTAGGGCAGCATGACCAGGGGGAGATGGGTCTCCACTTCCTCGCTCACGGTCTCGCCCGTGACCGGGTCCTCGTACTCGAGAACCGTCGCCTCCTTGCTCGTGTTCTGCATGAGCAGGGAGAGCCTGAAATGTCCGTCCTCACCGGTGATCTCCTCAGGATCGGAGATGATCTCGCCGTTCCATTCGTAGATATATTTCAAGGACAGGGGGATGCGCATGCGCACTTCCCTGACCATCTCATCCGACTTTATCTCCGTAGAGCTCATCACGTTCCTGAGTCCGTCGACGTCGAGCCCCTTCCACACCAGGGTATCGCCCTCGACCACCGGCGTGGTGTAACCGTGCACGCCCTGCCAGGGGCTGTCCCCTTCCAGGGCCCTTTCCTTGACCACGTCCACACTTCCATCGCCTGTGAGGCCGAAGAAGGTCACTATCCTGGCCGACTCGATGGTCCCACTGTGATCGGTATCCAGTATCACCGCCTCGGAGCTGAAAACCTCTATTTCGTTCTTCGCCGGCTCCGCGCTGGCGGCCGGGAAGAAAGCGATCATGGTGAAGACGGCCATCGCGGCAACCGCAACGCCGAGAAGTACCTTGCCGCGGCGCTTTATCCTCTTCATCTCCATCACCACCTATTGCTCCGCTAGCGCGGGCGCTTCCGCGGCCTTGGCGTCCCGGCCGGGGGAGAGCACGGCGTCCAGGAGGGCGGCCAGGAGCATGCCGATGAGGAGGGAGAGTACCACGCCGAAGAGGGTGGTGATGGCGCGGGGTATGGCCTCCACCGGCTTCTCCGCCAGCAGGTAATCGAAGAACCAGATCCAGAAGAACGCCACCACGGCCAGGACGACCGCCAGGATGGCGTTGCGCACGTATTTGTTCACATCAATCCCCCCAAAAATTTTGTAGGTATCAAGCCGCCGCCGGCTTCCACTGCACGCGAAAAAAGGCATGCGCGTACGGAAAGCAAAGGATTAACCTATCATAGAATACCCCCTTATCTATGATAAATACCCGGCGATCCCTCTTTGCGGCCTCCGGTAGCGTTCCCCCGTGAGCCGAAGGATCAATCATACTGATTGTAGCGCTATTGTACATCAAATACCGGCTTTTTAGCACCCACTGCCGGACCCGCCGTCGTCCCGTCTGATGGAGTAAGACATCATGGTCTCCAGGGTGTCGAGCATGTCGTCGGGCGAGTACCCCTTGTCAGGCCCCATGAGCAGAGGCGCGGTCTCCAGCCATCCCACCATCATGTAGCTGGCGATCTCGGTGTTTATGGGTTTTATGATGCCCTCTTCCATGGCCTTGACGATGTCCCTCTGCACCGTCCTGGCCACCGAAGCGTATATCTCCCTGCGCTTCGATTCCAGGCGGGGGTCCTCCTCCATCGTGCCGTGCAGCACCTGCAGGATGTCTATGAACTGGGGGTGCGATTTGAGCACCACCTCCGCCCGCATGCGCATGCGCCTGATGGGGTCCTTCTCGTGCTTGATCTCCTCCCACACTCCGCTGAACATGGCCTGGAAGACCTGGTCTACGCACTCCACGAAAAGGGCTTTCTTACTCGGGAAGTAGAGGTAGAAAGTACTGTGGCCGAGGCCGACGGCCCGGGTGATATCGCTTATCCTCGCCTTGTGGTAACCCTTGCGGGCGAAGACCTCCACCGCCTTCTCCATGATCTGCAGCTTCCTGTCGGCCGCAGGCGCCGCCTCTTCGCCCGTCCTTTCCTGCCACGTCCGCGAGCCCTCCTTCATCTCCTTTATGATGGTGAGGGGATACCCCTCTTCCTGCAGCCCGCGGATGCGGCGCAGTTCCTCGACATGACCTGCATGGTAATAGGCCATGGTCTTTCCCGTCCTGCGCGGTGGGGTGAGCAGGCCCTCGCGCAGGTAATAATGGATGGTGCTGCGGCCTATGCCCGATATCTTCTCCAGGTCGGATATCTTGAGCGGCCTGTTCTCGTCATGTTCCATTTCCTGCTCCTGCAACTATTAAGTTACTGTTAAGTTATAGTAAAGTCATTTAAACAACGTGTCAATAGCGAAACCATAAGATAATTCTTGCATTAACCCCTTTATTCCTAATATAATAGCCGCATCGCTGGATAAATCAAGGCCCCAATAACTAAGCAGTCACTATGATTCAGGAATGACTAGTCATTCCCATCAGCGTTAATGAGCGCTTATACGGCAAGGCCACCGGACCTCTACCGGAGGCATGAAGGGAAGGGAGATGATCATGAGCAGAGGCGAGTTCGCCATCATCGGCACCGGGGAGGTGCCCTGCGGCAACTACCCGGAGCGCACCGAGTTCGAGATAGCCTACACCGTGGCCCGGGAGGCCATCCGGGACGCGGGTATAGACAAGGACGAGATCGGCGCCATCCTCTGCGCGCAGCACATCATGTCCAACCCGGAGAACGACTACAACACGGAGATGGTGTTCGGGCGCCTGCCGGAGGCCATCGGAGCCAGGGGGTGCAAGATAACCTGCATGACCTCCTCGGGAGGAGCCTCCAGTTTCTCCCTGCGCAAGACCGCCGAGGGCATCCTGCATTCCGGCGAGACCGACACCGTCCTGGTGGTCCACGCGGAGAGGTTCAGCCAGTTCACCCCCAACGAGCAGGCCAGGTATTTCTCCATCGCCGGCTCCGACGTGGAGTGGGAAGTACCCTACGGCATGACCTACAACGCCCTGGCGGCTATGATCACCCAGGCCTACATGAACATCACCGGCACCACCATCGAGCAGGTGGCCTCGGTGTGCGTGGCCAACCGCCGCTGGGCCATGCTGCAGCCCAACGCCATGTTCAACAACAAGGAGATCACCGTGGACAAGGTGGTGAACGCCCGCATGGTCTCCTATCCCCTCACCACCCTGATGTGTAACGTGCTGGGGGACGGAGGCAGCGCCTTCGTGATGACCACGGCGGAGAAGGCGAGAAAGGTTACGAGCAAGCCCGTCTACACACTCGGAGACGCATCCAATTACTCCCACCGCACCATCACCCGGGCTGAGATGAAGGATTTCGCCTCCATGGCCGAGTACCTCAAACCCACGGCCGGGATGGCCTACGAGAGGGCGGGGCTGGGGCCCGATGACATGGACATATACCAGGTCTACGGCTCCTATCCCTGCATCCAGCTGATCATCATGGACGCCCTGGGCATCTGCGAGCCGGGGACATCAGGAGCCCTGGTGGAATCGGGCGAGACATCTCCGGGGGGCAAGTACCCCGTGACCACCAACGGAGAGGCGCTGTCCTTCGGACATACCGGCACCGGGGTAGGCATCGCCCTGCTGGTGGAATCGGTACGGCAGCTGCAGGGCAAGGCGGGCAAGGCCCAGGTGGAGGGCGCGAAGTTCCTCATCGAGAACACCGGCGGTGGGGCCTTTATGGACTGTCACTTCAGTGTCCTGGGCAACGAGATACCCGGCTAGAGGGATAGGAGGAAAGCAATGGCCGAGAAACAGCACATCGACATCGAGACCATCAAGGCGATGATGAACCTCACGGACGAGGACCTCGAGAAGCCCCTTCCGCTACCCACCAAGTGGTCCCAGCCATTCTGGGACGCTGCCCGGGAGCACCGCCTCGTGCTCAGGAAGTGCTCTAAGTGCGGCAACATCGACCACCCCCCTTATCTCTACTGCACCGCCTGCCACGCCGACGAGCACGAATGGATCGAGGCCTCCGGCAAGGGCACCCTCTTCGCCTACGCCATAAATCACTTCGGGGTGCCCTTCCCCTTCTGGGCCGACCTCCCCTACGTCCTGGGCATGGTGGACCTCGAGGAGGGCGTGCGCATGATATCCAACATCGTGGAGTGCGACGATTTCGAGAAGATCGAGAACGGCATGAAGCTGGAGGTGGTCTTCGACGACGTCACAGGCGAGGTCACCCTGCCCAAGTGGCGCCCGGTGAAGAAATAAGTGGCACATATCCCAGGAGGTATCAGCAGATGGCAGATAAAAAAGCGGCCAAGAAGCCTGCGAAGAAGGGATCGGGAAAAGGTGACTTCAAGCACCTGCTCTCCCCCATGGAGATCAAGGGGGTAGAGATACGCAACCGCATCGCCCTGGCCCCCATGAACACCCTCTTCTCTCTGGACAACCGCGGCTACGTCAACGAGCAGATACTCGCCTACTACGGGGCGCGCGCCAGGGGAGGGTGCGGGCTGATCATCACCGAGTGCGTGCTGGGCACGCGGCTGGCCTCGCGCTACCCCTACACCACCAACCTGCACTGCTACAACACCTCGCACATGCCGGGGCTCTTCGAGGTTGCGGAGACGGTCCATGCCTTCGGCTCGGCCTGCTTCGTGCAGATGTCCATCGGCTTCGGCAGGCAGGGACACTCCCATGCAGGCGAGCATCCCCCCGCCCCCTCCATAGTGCCCATGATGGTCAGGCCCGAGCTCATGCCCCGCGGCTTCGCAAAGGCGCTCGAAGCGCACCCGCAGCTCATCGAGCGTGCCATGGGCGAGATGCCCTACGAGATGACGGTGGCCGAGATACGGGCAGAGCAAGACGAGTTCGCAAACTCCTGCCGCTTCGCGATGGCCGCCCAGTTCGACGGTATCGAGCTGCACGCGCCCCACGGCTACCTGGAGCACCAGTTCCTCTCGCCGATATCGAACAGGCGGACCGATCTCTACGGCGGCAGCCTCGAGAACCGCATGCGCTTCATGATGGAAGTCTACCTGAAGGTGCGCGAATCGGTGGGGCACGATTACATCCTGGGGGTGCGCATGTCGGCGGACGAGCACCTGCAGGGCGGCATAACCCACGAGGAGGCGCTGGAGGTTGCGCGCACCCTGGCGGCCATGGGCGCCGATTACATCCACCTGTCCGACGGGTCTTACGAAGCGCTCAAGTATTTCTTCCCCGACGAAGACGGGGCCATGCTCGAGGAATCGGCCAATTTCAAGAAGGCAGTGGCCGTTCCGGTGTTCTGCCCCTCGGTACACGATCCGGAGCTCGCCGAGAAGGCCATCGCCACGGGACAGTGCGACATCGTATCCCTGGGGCGCCAGATGTTCACCGACCCGGAATGGGGCAACAAGGTGGCGGAGGGCAGGGTCGAAGACATCACCCGCTGCATACGCTGCAACGAGTGCCTGATGCGCACGGCTGCCGGTATGCCGGTGCGCTGTGTACGCAACCCCAACACCGGTCGGGAGAAGTACATGCCCGAGTACTGGCGTCCGCCCATCAAGGCCACGCCGGTTACCAAGATGCGCGTTCCTCCCAAGCTCCCGGAGATGAAAGAAGACTTCTAGGTGTCTGCAGGAACGATCGACAGTATGCATCGCGCAAGCGACCGTGCCGTCTGCGGCACGGTGGTGTCCAGTGCCTGGACAAGTCCGGCCTCGCTGACGAATCCCGTTATTGTGGCACGACTTGTCCAGGCCTGGCACGTGTACATAGCTCAAGTATGAAGGAGGTCTAGATGACTGACTACAACACGATCCTCTACGAGATAAGCGGTCCTGAGGATGCCGTGTGCACCATCTCCATGAACCGCCCCGAGCAGCGCAACGCCATCAACGTGGAACTGGCGGAGGAACTGCTGGAAGCCCTCACCAGCGCGCGGGACGAGCAAGGTGTGAAAGTAGTCGTTCTCACCGGGGCCGGCAAGTCCTTCTGCGCCGGTGGCGACCTTTCCGTCCTGCCCACCTTCAACCATTATTCCGTGATGGACTGGATGGGTCGGACCGGGCAGGACATCGTGCGGGCCATCACCGAGAGCGAGAAGGTGGTGGTGGCCAAGGTCAAGGGCCACTGTATTGCCGGAGGCCTGGAACTGGCGCTGGCCTGCGACCTCATCTACGCATCCGAGAGGACCAAGTTCGGGGTCACCGAGGTCACCATGGGCATCCTGCCCGGCTGGGGCGGGACGGTGCGCCTGGCCAGGTGCCTGCCCATCTTCCGCGGCCGCGAGATCCTCCTCACCGGGCGCAAGGACTACACCGCCAGCGAGTTCTACGACATGGGGTTGCTCACGCGCGTATATGCGGATGATGAGTTCGACACCAAGGTGGACGAGATGGTGGCGGTGCTGTGCGCCAATCCCGCCGACTCCCTGCGCATGGGCAAGGCGGTGCTCAACTATTCCTTCCAGGGCATGCCCTGGGACGCGGCCATGGCCGTCGAGCGCGAGGCCATCGCCTGGCTCTTCCACTCCGAGCACACCACCGCACTGCGCAACATGGCGCTGCAGGCCCTGGAGGCCATGAAGAAACAGGAACAAGGAGGATAGCCGCATATGGACTTTGCGTTCACCCAAGAGCAGGAACTCATGCGCGCCGCGGTGCGCGAGTTCTGCGCCAAGGAGATAACCAGCGAGAAGATACGCGAGTGGGAGGAGACACTGGACTTCATGCCCCAGGAGGTGTGGGACAAGGCCGCAGCCATGGGGCTCTTCGCCGCGTCGGTCCCCGAGGAGTACGGCGGCGACGGCGCCGACATGGTCACCGCCATGGTCGGCTTCGAGGAGATATCCAAGGCTTCGACGGCGGTCGCCCTCGGCGTCGGGGCGACCATCGGCTTCGGCACCAGGCCCATAGTGGAGCTGGGAAGCGAGGAACAGAAGCGGGAGTTCCTTCCCCGCATCGCCGAGGGCAAGCTCAGGTTCTCCCTCGCGCTGACCGAGCCCGCGGGGGGCACCGACATCCTGGGGGCGATATCCACCTACGCCGACTCCGACGGGGACGACTTCGTCATCAGCGGGCAGAAGATCTACATCACCGGGGCGCACGTGGCGGACTACCTGACCACGGTGGCCATAACAGACCGCGACAACCCCAAGCGCTCGCACGCGCTCTCTATCATCATGGTAGCGGCGAACGCCCCGGGCATAGACATCCGCACCATCCCCAAGGTTAGCACGCACTGCTGCGGCTCCTGCGAGGTCTTCTACGACAACGTGCGGGTGCCCAAGACCAACCTGCTCGGTCAGCTCAACAACGGCTGGTACGACGTGCTCTCCACCCTCAACCCCGAGCGTATCGGCGTGGCCATGATATCGGTGGGGCTGGCGGAAAAGATCTTCGAGGACTGTCTCGCCTACGCCAAGCAGCGCGAGGCGTTCGGCAAACCCATCGGGCAGTTCATGATCATCCAGCATTACCTGGCGGACATGGCGGTAGGCATCGAGAACGCACGCAACCTGGTATACAAATGTGCCTGGCTGGCCGATACCGGCAGGCCTTACCACATCGAGGCGACCATGGCCGGCCTCTACGCCTCCCAGATGGCCCTCGACGCGGCCACCGTGGGCATGGAGATATTCGGCGGCTACGGGGTGACCATGGAGGCGGACATCCAGCGCTACTGGCGCGACTCGCAGCAGATGGTCTTCAGCCCCCTGTCCAACGAGATGAGCAAGAATTTCATCGCGCAGTGCTACGGACTACCCAAGTCTTTCTAGTCTGAAGTCTGATCTCTGAAGTCTGAAGATATGTGGAAGAGGTGCAGCGGCGATGTTCGGAGGGTGGGGAGCTCCATGAAGATCTCTCCGGTGCGGACGGTCGTCGGGACAGGCCGGTACAGGTGAAGGTAGCGGGTAGAGACTCACCCGCAGTAACGTACAAGGGGGAAAGATGGATTACGACATACTTTTCGAGCCGTTCAAGATCGGGGACGTGAAGCTGAAGAACCGCGTGGTCATGGCCCCCATGAACATGGTCTATTGCGACGCGGACGGCTACAACTCCGAACAATGGCTGGCCTGGTACGCCGCCCGCGCCAAGGGGGGCTTCGGGCTTATCGTCACCGACGCCACCGTGGTCAACCCTTACACCTGGCGGGGGTCGGACCACCTCAACACCCATCTCTTCAGCGACGAGAGGTACGGGCGCAGGCTGGGCGAGATGGCCGACAACATACACGCCTTCGGGGCCAAGGTCTTCATACAGCTCTCACCGGGATTCGGCCGCCAGGGCCATGCTTCCGCGGCCGCTCCCCACCTGGCCGCCGGAGCGCCGTCCCCCATACCCATGCGCATCGACCTGCGCAACCTTAACAAGGGTTGGGAGAAACAACTGAAGCGCCTGGCGCCCAAGCTGGTCAAGGACCTGGGAGGGCTGGATACCATACGCGCCATGGATGACGAGCAATACGCGGAGCTGGAGAAGGTGCTGGAGCAGGTGCTTATAAACGAGGACCCTTCCCTGCTCAAGGTGTGGAAGGGCGAGGTGCCGCGCGAGCTGTCTATAGACGAGATCGTATTCATGGAGGAGAAGATGGCGGAGATTAGCGCGGAAGCTCTTCGCTACGGCTTCGACGGCGTGGAGTTGCACAGCCCCCACGGTTACCTCATCCACGAGTTCCTCTCGGGCCGCTCCAACAAGAGGACCGACGCATACGGCGGCAGCGTGGAGAACCGCGCCCGTTTCCTTCTCAATATAATCCGCAAGATACGGGCGCGCATCGGGCCCGACCGCGTGCTGGGAGCGCGCTTCTCCGGCGACGAGCTCATGCCCGATGGCGCCGGTAACGAGGAGATGAAGCAGTTCGTGGCCATGGCCGCGCGGGAGGGCCTCACCTACGTGAGTATCTCCCAGGGATGCTACGAGAACCCGGCGGCCTTCGAGCCGGACGGCGAGGGGGAGATGCTCAAGTACGCTCCCGGATTCAAGGAGGCCTCCGGCCTGCCGGTGATGACGCCCACCTTCAAGACCCCGCGTGCAGCCGCGAAGGCGCTTAAGGACGGTGTTACCGACCTTGTGATGCTGGGGCGCCAGGCCATCGCCGACCCGTTCTGGCCAGCCAAAGTGAAGGCGGGACGGGTGCAGGACATCGTGAAGTGCACACGCTGCAACACCTGCCTGATGAACCTCTTCGAGCATAAGTGGCTGCGCTGCAGCGTCAATCCCACCGCTGGCTTCGAGCGCTACATACCCGAGTTATGGCGCGTGAACGCCCCGGCGGTCAAAGGCAAGGTGGAGAAGTTCATGGCCAAGGCGGAAGGTCTGCCGTTGATATAGACAGGTATCATACGGAGGGAAGGAGAGAAGAGATGCTTACCTTGGGCGATATCCCCAGAAAACATGCCCGCCTCGACCCGGACAAGGAGTGCGTGGTCTGCGACGACGTCAGGCTGACCTGGAAGCAGCTCAACGAGAGGGTGAACCGCCTTGCCAACGCCCTCAGGGATCTTGGCGCGAAGAAGGGCACCAAGGTGGCCACCCTGGCCCTCAACTGCCACCGCCTGGTGGAGATATATTACGCCACCTCCAAGCTGGGGGCCGTGGCCGTCCCCCTGAACTTCCGGCTGGCGCCTGAGGAGCTTGTTTACATCATCAACCACTCCGACGCCGAGGTGCTCGTCGTGGACCACAACACCCTCGAGATGGCGAAACAGATCCTTTCCCAACTTGAGAATGTCCGCAATCACATCGTCTTCGACGCGGAGGCGGAGGGCTGGATGGACTACGAGGATATGCTCGCGGGGGCGTCAGACGCCGAGCCCGAAGCGGAAGTCTCTGAGGACGACCTCTGCCACCTGCAGTACACCGGCGGCACCACCGGCCTGCCCAAGGGGGTGATGATCACCAACCGCAATTACCTGACCACGGGCATCGGTATGGGGCTGGCTCTGGCGTTCGAGCCTCACTACACCACCCTGCAGGTGTTGCCCATCTTCCATACCGCCTGGTGGCCCATACTCATCCACCACCTCGCAGGATGCAGGGCGGTCATCGCCCGGCGCTTCGACTTCAGCGAGATCCTGGCCACGGCGGAGAGGGAGAAGGTCACCCACATCAACATGGTGCCGGTGCTCTTCTCCTGGCTCCTGGATTTCCCCGACGCGGGTAAATACGACCTCTCCAGCATCAGGTATTTCTCCTACGCAGGCGCCCCCATGCCGGAGGAGGTGCTCAGGCGCTGCATCGCCAGGTTCGGCCCCATCTTCCAGCAGGGATACGGCCTCACCGAGGCCGCGCCCCTGGGCACCATACTGCTGGAAGAGGACCAGTGCCGGCTGGAGGGGCCGCCGGAAGTGGTGCGGCGCATCAACTCCTGCGGGCGCGAGACCCTGGTCACCGAGGTGAGGGTGGTGGACGAAGAGGATAATGAGGTGCCAGTGGGCGATATCGGGGAGATCGTAATCCGCGGCAAGAACGTCATGCGCGGATACTGGAAGGACCCCGAACTGACCGCGCGGACACTGCGCGGCGGCTGGCTGCACACCGGCGACCTGGCCACGGTGGACGAGTACGGGTTCATCTACATCGTGGACCGCAAGAACGATATGATCATCACCGGGGGCGAGAACGTCTATCCCTTCGAGGTGGAGCAGGTGCTCTACGAGCACCCCGCGGTGCTGACGGCTGCGGTGGTGGGCCTCAAGAGCGAGAAGTGGGGCGAGGAGGTGACCGCCGTCGTCTCTTTGAGGCAGGATGCCGAGGCCACAGAGGAGGAACTGATCGCCTTGTGCCGGGAGAAGATCGCCGGTTACAAGTGCCCGAAAATGGTTGTGTTCATGGAGAGCATCCCCACTTCGGCCCTGGGCAAGGTGCTGCGCCGCCAGGTGCGAGAAGCGCTCCAGGACTGAGGGGGTGGAAGAGCGAAGACGCCCGGGAGGGCAAGGAGGTGAACCGTGGCCGACATGACCGCTCGCGAACGCATCGACACCGCCGTCAGGCTGGGCAAGCCGGACCGCGTGCCCGTGGTGCCCATCATCGATTTCTTCGCCGGCCGTTACGGCGGAATCACCCAGCACGACATGTTCTTCGACATCCAGAAGGCGGACGCGGCGCTGGAGAAGACCCTGCGCGACCTGGGTCCCATCGACGGGCAGAACCTCTCCTATGCCGGACTCGGCAGGATAATGCAGGTGATCTTCCCCACACCTCCCATCATGCCGGGGGTGGGCGGGGAACCCGCAGACGGCCAGTTCCAGTTCGTGGAGAAGACGGTCATGGAGTGGGAGGAATACGAGCAGATAAAGCAGCGCGGCCCTCTGCGCTGGATCATGGACAAGATGAAGTTATCCAATCCCCAGCTGGGAAACCCGTTAGGGATGCTCAAGACCTTCGCGGGCGTGAGCGCGGACATCATGAAGGCCAGGCGCTCCATGCGGCGGTGGCAGAGCAAGGGGGTCGAATCCATGGTCGCTTACAATATCGTTTTCACCCCCATGGAATACATCTCTCTCTTCCTGCGCTCCTTCAACGATTTCATCCTGGACCTCTTCCGCCACCCCGAGGAAGTCAAAGAGGCCAGCCGTGCCCTCATGAAGACGATGCAGCTGCAGGGGATGATGATGGTGAAGCTCAGCGGCCTCAAGCGCGTTTTCATGGGGGGGACGCGGACCAGCGCATCCTTCCTCAGCCCCAAGCAGTTCGAGGAATTCGCCCTGCCGGAATGGCAGGAGATGTGCGAGTACTGGGTGGGCAAAGGCATCACCCCGCTGCTTCATTTCGACAGCGACTGGACGGGTTTCTACCCTTATCTGAAAAACCTGCCCAAAGGCAAGTGCATCCTGAACCTGGACGGCACCTCGAACATATTCGCGGCCAAGGACCAGCTGGGCGACCACATGTGCATCATGGGCGACGTGCCCGCCGCCTTGCTCAAACTCGGGGAGCCGGAGGAGGTGGACGAGTACTGCCGCAGACTAATCACCGAAGTAGGGGCGGACGGCGGGTTCATCCTCAGTTCGGGATGCACCATGCCCATCGATTCCAAACCGGAGAACGCGAAGGCGATGTTTAAGTCCGTGCTCAAGTACAGGTAGATATGCGGTGTAGTGCGTAAGGAGATGGCAAGATTTGAGCGATAGAGTGGTCAGGTCGGCCTGCCGCATGTGCCACGGGGTGTGCCAGGTGCTGGTTCACCTCGAGGACGGCCGCGTGGTCGAGGTGACCGGCGACCCCGACTCCCCCACCAGCCGCGGCTACATCTGCCCCAAGGGAAAGGCGTCGCCCGAGCTCCTCTACCATCCAGACCGCGTGCTTCATCCCCTGCGCCGGGCGGGAGAGCGCGGGGAGAACAGGTGGGAGCGCATCTCGTGGGACGATGCCCTGGACGAGATGGCCCGGCGCCTTGCCGCGATAAAGGAGGAGAGCGGACCCGAATACTTCGCCATGCTGCAGGGAACAGGGCGGCCCTATACCGGATACACCACGCGCTTCGCCAACGCCTTCGGCACTCCCAATTTCACCGGCGTGGCGCACCTCTGCTATCTTCCGCGCTGGCTGGTGAGCCTCTATACCCTGGGGCAGCTCCCCATCTGCGACATCTACGGGTCCGGTGGAGAGTATCCCGCCTGCATCCTGCTCTGGGGATGTGACATCGCGCGCAGCGGCGCCTCCGACGGCATGTGCGGGGGTATGTTCCAGAGGGCCTTGAGGGAGGCGGACAAGGTCATCGTGGTGGACCCCAGGCGCATCGACGCGGCGGAGAAGGCCGATCACTGGCTGCAGCTGCGGCCCGGGAGCGACGGCGCCCTGGCCCTGGCCATGATCAACACCATCATCTCCGAAGGACTGGTGGACCGCGATTTCGTGGACGGCTACACGGTGGGATACGAGCGGCTGGTGGAGCATGTAGCGCCCTTCACTCCCGAATGGGCCGCGCCCATAACCCGCCTGGATGCGGAGGAGATCCGCGCCGCCGCCCGCACCTATGCGACCACCTCGCCCGCCTGCATACAGTGGGGAAACGCCGTGGACATGAGCGCCTGCAACGCCCAGACCGCCCGTTCTCTGCTCATCCTGCGCGCCCTCAGCGGGAACATCGACCGTCCGGGAGGCGACGTCCTATGGGTCCCACCGGCGGGAGTAAAGCAGCGCTCGCTGTTCATGAACCTCGAGGTGCCGGGGCTGCAGTTCCGTCCGCCGGAGGCGGTATCCCGGGAGGTGGACGGTGGGAGGTATCCCGTATGCCCCATCACCCATCCCCCCACCTTCTGGCGATCCATCGTGGAAGGAGACCCTTACCGCATGCGGGCCTTGTGGATAGTGGGCTCCAATCCCCTGCTCACCATGACCGATCCGTTGCAGACAGAGAGGGCCCTGCGCCTGCTGGAATACCTGGTGGTCTCGGACTTCTTTCTCACCCCCACCGCCCAGCTGGCGGACCTGGTGCTCCCCGCCGCCACCTGGCTGGAGCAAGAGGACGTGGTCAACCTGCACAAGATCTGGTGCGTGCTGGCGCGGGTGAAGGTGGCCCAGGTCGGCGAGGCGCGTGACGACCGGGAGGTTATCTTCGATCTCGCGCACCGCCTGGATCTTTGGGAGGCCTTCCCCTGGCAGAGCTGGCGGGAGCACCTCGACTGGGCGCTTGAGGAGACGGGCATGGACTTCGATGCGTTCTGCGAGCTGGGAATACTGCAGGGAGAGATGCGCTACCGCAAGTACCGCGAGCAGGGTTTTGCGACCGCCTCCGGCAAGTTCGAGATCTATTCGAGCGTCCTGGAGTCGATGGGGGTATCCCCGCTGCCCGTCTACCGCGAGCCGCCACTATCTCCGCTCTCCCGCCCGGAACTGTACGGCGACTACCCCTTCATCCTGACCACGGGAGCCAAGATAAGGGAATTCTTTCACAGCGAGGGAAGGCAGATCGCAAGCTTGAGAGGCAAGCACCCCGATCCGCTGGTGGAGATACATCCCGAGACGGCGGCATCCCTGGATATCGGCGAGGGGGACTGGGTATGGGTGGAGACGCCCCGCGACAGGGTAAGGATGCGCGCCAGGCTGTCCGACGGCATCGCCCCCGACGTGGTCAGCGCCGAGCATGCCTGGTGGTTCCCGGAGGAAGATCCGCCCGAACACGGGTGGAGGCGCAGTAACGTAAACCTCCTCTTCGGGGAGATGGAGTACGACCCTGATTCCGGATCGGAATGCCTGCGCAGCGCGCTGTGCAGGGTATATAAAAGCCCTGATTCCCAGACCTCCCGGAGAACGAAGCGCGAAGGATATGATGAGAAACCTGACGGGAGTGATGTATGAACATGAACAAAGGCGAAAGAAAGCAGCTGCGTTTGAGGGAATACCGCGGCCAGCGCGTCAAGTTCCGCCCCAACGACATAGAACAGGACCGCGTCGCCCTCATCCCCAACCTGGAGTACAGGCCGGAGGAGTTGAACCTCTATTCCGAGGTGGATCCCCTGCAGGAGAACGTACCTCCCCTGCGCGGCTCCAACAAGTTGAGCTACGTTTTCGTCCACCACAAGAGAGAGGTGATACCCGAGATTTCCCCGACCCTTCCAGACCTGATCTATATGGAGGCGCTGCAGGGTATGGTGGACAGGAAGCTGGTCAAAAAATATTCGGGTCAAAGGCCCGATCCCGTGGGGCTCAAACAGGACATCAAGGATTATGCAGCCTCCCTGGGTTTCGCGCTCTGCGGGGTCACCCTCCTGGACCGCCGCTTCGTGACCGGGGGCAACGACGGCAAGTTTCCCTATAACGTGGCCGTCGTCCTGGGTATGGAGATGCGCAAGGAATTCCTTCTGCAGTCCCCCAACTACCGCCTGCGCAATTATCCTGACTACGACGTATACCGCAGGGCGAGCAGGGGCACGCACAAGCTGGCCAACTTCATACGCCGTCAGGGCGTATCCTGCTCGGCCCGCATCCCCTTCGACGGCGCCGTGGTTTATCCTACCCATGCTATCACCGCCGGCCTGGGGGAGCTGGGGGCCTTCGGCGGCGTGATCACCCCGCAGTTCGGTCCCCGGCAGCGCTGGGGCCTGATCACCGTGGACTCCGACCTGCCCCTGGACGAACCCGGGGACTACGGCCTGGCCGAGTTGTGCGAATCTTGTCTCCTGTGCGTGGCCAAGTGCCCGGCGAAGGCCATCCCCGAGAAACCCATGTGGTGGCGGGGCGTATACAAGCGCAAGATAAACGACCTCAAGTGCTGGGCTTTCTTCACCGGGTGGCATACCTGCGCGGTGTGCATCAACTCCTGCCCCCTGCACCGCTACGGCCCCCGCGAGGTGCTCGACCACTACGAGCGTACGGGAGAGGTGCTGGGCCGCGAGGAGATCATGGCCGAGAAGCCCGCGTTCAGGAAGACGAAGAACACGGACAAGCTGATCGAACTGGTGAGATGACGGTCCGCACAGAGCGGCGAACCCGACAGTCGATTGCGTGGGATAGAACGGAGGTCTGATGGAAGGCGATGCGCTGGTCGAAGACGGGATTTACAGGAGCTCCTGCAAGATGTGCCACGGGGGTTGCGGCGTGCTCCTGCAGTTGAAAGACGGAAAGATAGTAAAAATCGAGGGCGACCCGGATTCCCCCTTGAACCGGGGCAGACTCTGTGCCAAGGGCCTGGCCAGCCTTGAACACGTATATAATCCCCACCGCCTGACCCATCCCATGAGGCGGGCAGGAGAGAGAGGGGAGGGCCGCTGGGAGCGCATCTCGTGGGACGAGGCCCTGGGCCATATCGCGGGCGAGCTGAACCGCATCAAGGGGGAGTATGGTCCGGAGAGCATCGCTCTGGGCACCGGCACGGGCAGGCACCACTACCATTTCGTGGCCAGGTTCGCCAACGCGCTGGGCACGCCCAACTGGTGCGAGCCGGGCACGGCCCAATGCTTCATACCGCGGCTGAACATAAGCGTGCTCACTTACGGCGACTTCCTCTTCTGCGACTATTACGGCGATACCGCCCCCGCATGCATACTGGTCTGGGGCCACAATCCCCTGATCACCGGTCCGGACGGCGAGGTGCAGTTCACGATGAGGGACGCCATCAAGAGGGGCTCCAGGCTCATAGTGATCGACCCCCGGAAGACCGAGACGGCGCGCAAGGCCGACCTCTGGCTGCAGCTCCGGCCGGGCAGCGACGACGCCCTCGCCCTGAGCATGATAAACACCATCATAAACGAGGAACTATACGACGGGGATTTCGTGAGCCGGTGGACCTCCGGCTTCGACCGCCTGGCCGAACGCGTGGAGGAATATACGCCGCAGTGGGCGGAGGAGATCACCTGGATACCGGCGGAGCGCATCAGGGAGGCGGCGCGCATGTTCGCCGCGTCCAAACCCGCCGCCCTGGACTGGGGGGTGGCCTTCGAGCATACCCCCAACTGCTTCCAGACCGGCCGGGCCCTGGCCATGCTGCCGGCACTCACGGGAAACATAGACATCCCCGGAGGCTGGATATTCAGCAGCCACCCCATAAACATCTTTCCCTACCTGGCCGAGAACCTGGGCCAGGAGGCCAGGGAGAAGAGGCTGGGCGCGGACACCTTCAAGGTGCTGGCCGGCCCCCAGGCACTTCTCCCCTCCTCGCATGTCCCCACCCTCTTCGAGGCCATGCGCAGCGGCGAGCCCTACCCGATCAAGGCCTTCCTCATCTTCGGCAACAACGCCCTGGCCACCTACGCCAATCCACGGCAGGTGCGCGAATCCCTGCTCGAGCTGGACCTCCTGGTGGTCACGGACATCTACATGACCCCCACCGCCGAGCTGGCGGACATCGTCCTGCCCGCGGCCACCTGGCTGGAGGTGGACTGCGTCCAGGGTTTCCCCATCGTGGCCGACCTGATGGTGCTGGCCCAGCGGAAACTGGTGGAGGTGGGAGAGGCCAGGCAGGACGAGGAGATCATGATCGCGCTGGCCCGCAGGATGGGCCTGGAGAGGGGCGGGGAGCCGCTGCGGGAGGTATTGGACTTTCAGCTGGAGCCGCTGGGTGTCGACTTCGACCAGCTCAAGGAAGAAGGCTTCGTCTTTCCTCCCATGAAGTACCGCAAGTACGAAGACATGGGGGGCTTTCTGACCCCCTCCGGCAAGGTGGAGCTCTACTCCAGCATACTGGAGAACCTGGGATACGACCCCCTCCCCAGTTACCGGGAACCGCCGGAGAGCCCGAGCAGCACCCCGGAACTCGCGCGGGAATACCCCTATATACTTATCACCGGCGGCAGGGTGCCCTGTTTCTTCCATTCCGAGCACCGCCAGATACCATCGCTGCGGCGCAGGCATCCCCATCCACTGGTACAGATCCACCCGCGCACGGCAGCGGAACACGGCATCTCGCAAGACGATTGGGTGTGTATAGAGACGCGCCGGGGCAGGATCGAGCAGCGGGCCAGTCTCAGCGAGGGAATAGACCCCCGCGTGGTGCACGTGGAGCACGGCTGGTGGTTCCCCGAGGAAGAGGGACCGGAGCACGGCATCTGGAGGTCCAACGCCAACCTGCTCACGGACAACGGACCTCCTTACGACCCCGCCATGGGCACCTACCAGCTGAGGGCGCTGCTGTGCAGGATATACAGGTCGAAAGGAGACGAAGGGTCAACGGTGAATACCAGCAGTCTGTCCGGATGATACGGCATTGCGTATATAGAGAAACGGATTCGAAGTCGGAGAGACCAGGAGGAGGAGATCATGAGCGACGGATTCGAGAGGGACGATTTCTTCAAGATCGACCCCGAGGCACATCTCATCGGGGATATGGAGCCCATCAACCACTTCCCCGGGGTGCAGATGTGGTGGCGGGCCATTGACGCCATCAAGCTTCCCTTCATCATGGGCATCAAACCGGAGATGCTGGAGGGGATGGAACCCAAGGAGCTTACCAAGCAGTTGGACCCGGAGGCCCTCCTCGCGTACATGGACAAGTACGGGGTGGACATCGCCTGCCTGCTGCCGGAGTCCATGATGGACACCACCGGCTACACCAGCCGCTGGGTCACCAACGGCGAGATGGCCAGGGTGGCCGACGCCCACCCCGACCGCTTCATGTACCAGCCCAACATCTCCCCCATCAAGTTCAAGGGGGTGAAGAACACCGTCTGGGAGCTGGAGTACTGGGTCAAGGAGAGGGGAGCGAAGATCTTCAAGTTCTACCCTCCCGAGGATACCTATATCAACGACCCCGACCTGTGGCCCTTCTACGCCAAAGCGGAGGAGCTGGACATCGTCCTGGACATCCACACCGGCTTCTGCTGGGTGCCGCCGGGAAAGAGCAAGTACGCCCTTCCCATCCAGCTCGACGACGTTGCGCGGGACTTCCCCGACCTCAAGATAGTCGCCTTCCATATGGGCTATCCCTACTGCGACGACCTCAACATGGTAGCCTTGGGTCATCCCAATGTCTATCCCTGCCTGTCCCTGCTGGTGCCCTGGGCCGCCTCGGCACCGCGCAAGTTCGCCAGGATCCTGGGCGAGGCCATGCGCTTCGTGGGACCGGACCGCATCATCTGGGGCACCGACTACGCGGGTTTCGGCATGCAGCTCAAGGGAGCGGTGCAGGGGCTGCGCGATTTCCAGTTCCCCGAGGATATGCAGGAGGGCTACGGTTACCCGGCCCTCAGCGACGAGGACCGCGCCAAGATCTTCGGCCTCAACCTCGCCAGGCTTCTGGGAGTGGATACCTCGCAGAGAAGAGTGGGCGTTTAGGTTAAGATCTTCTGCTGGAGGTCGATCGAAAGGAGCGCGGCTGCAGTCAGCGGACGATGGCGGACATAGAGAATGGAACTTGCCTTAATGGGATCTTAAATCCCGTGTAGGACCGGTTCATAAGGGCTGAAGGGGCTTCCCGCGGGGAAGAAGCATATCCTGAAAGCAGTCCAGCAGCCGGTACGCTTCGGACTCCCGGCCCTTCCTGGTGAGAAGGGCCGCGGATTCGAGCACCCCTACCACCAGCATGAACGCCGTCATCTCCACGTCCATAGGGGGCAGCAGGCCCATCTGGACGGCCCTTTCGAGGTCCCTCCCGACGTGCTCGGCTATGTACTCGTAGAGTTCCCTGCGCTTCGCCTCGAGACGCGGTTCCTCCTCCGTGGTTCCCCGCAGCACCGAAAGGATGTCGACGAATTCGGGGTGCGCTACCACGGCCACCTCGGCCCTCTTCCTCAAGCGCTTCAGGGGATCGGTCTCGTGCCTTATCTCCTCTATCACGTCGGCGAACATGGCCTGGAGGATCTCGTCCACGCTCTGCGCCAGCAGGTCAAGTTTATCGGGGAAATAGAGGTAAAAGGTGCTGTAGCCGACCCCGGCGGCACTGGTTATATCGCTGATCCTGGCCTTGTGGTAGCCCTTGCGGGCGAACACACCGACCGCCGCGTCCATGATCAGCTGCCTTCTACCCGTGCGTACGGACTCCCCGCCACCTCCCCCGCCGCCCTTCCGTTTTCTTGCCTCCTGGAGCTTCCTCTCGATCATGGTGAGCGGGTAACCCTCCCTGCGCCATTTCCTGATGGCCTTGAGGTCCTTCACGTGCTCCTGGTCGTAATAGGCCATGGTCCTGCCGGACCGCCTGGGCGCGGAAAGAAGACCCCGGCGCAGGTAATAATGGATCGTGCTCCTGCCTGTCCCCGTGATCCTCTCCAGGTCGGATATGCGCAGGTCCGTTCCTCTGGCTTCCTCCATCTCGCTGCTCCCGCATACTATATAAAACTCCCACAAAACTATGTAGCTATATTATTTAGTTATAAAAGTATTGCGTCAACCCCTAAACTGACTTGACTGCACCTTTATTTGTCGTTATTAATGGTTTTGCGGACATAAATAGCCCATTGATGTCTCGGGAATTATATAGTTGGAATGATATATCGTTCCCTGATATGCAAGCTCGTTAACCAGGAGGAGGCGGATTATGGAATACGAGAAGATCCTTTTCAGCGAGGGCGTCGTATCGCGCCTGACCCTCAACGACCCCGGTCGCCGAAACGCTCTCGGCAAGCAGCTCATGTCCGAGGTCTGGGACGCCATGGCAAAGGCCGAGAGGAACGAGGAATGCAGGGTGGTGATCCTGGACGCCGAGGGTTCGGTGTTCAGCGCGGGACATGATATCTCCGAGGAGATCCCCGTCGGTTCGCCGCCCACCACCCAGGAATCCTGGAGGGAATTCCTGGAATTTCTCAGGCGGGACTGGTACCAGCGCTGGTGGGATTACAGCAAGCCGGTTATCTGCAAGATCGACGGCACGGCCATAGCGGGAGGAATAGAGCTGAGCTGCTTCGCGGACGCAGCCTTCTGCTCCGAGGAATCCGTGTTCACATACTGGCCCATCTCAACCGTAAGCGTCGCCTTCTCTCCCTCTCTCATCCTTCCCTGGATCATAGGCATGCGCAAGGCGAAGGAGCTCCTGATAACCAAGGGATTCAACGGACGGGAAGCGGAGGATTGCGGACTGGTCAATAAATGCTTGCCGCGAGACCGCCTCGAGGACCATGTCCTGGAGACGGCCGAGATAATCTCCAGGATCCTGCCGGAGACGGTGCGGCTGGGTAAGTTCTGTTTCCGTTTTATCTACGACCGCCTGGGGGTCAGGGACGCCATCGTCCTCGGCTCGGAGATGGATATCCTCGCCCACTGCCACCAGGCCGACCGCGAGTTTCAAGACATAATGCGCGGCGAGGGGGTCAAGGGCATCGTCGATCTGGCCAGGGAGAGGATGGAGGGGGTATGAGATGGCTGCCGGAGCGATCCTTCTCGGCTCAAGCGGCGCGGTACCGTACGCGGGCCCTGTCGATACGACCGGCCACGGATTTTAAGGAGGGGCAAGATGTCAGGCTATGACTTGCTTTTCGAACCCATCTCGCTCAACGGGAAACTGGAGCTCAAGAACCGCCTGGTGATGTCGCCCATGAATATGATCATGTCCGATCCGGAGGGTTTCGGGGACGAACAGACCCAGGCCTGGTACGTCTCCAGGGCCAGGGGAGGTGTGAGCGCCGTTATCACCGAGGCCACCGTGCCCATCTCCGACGACTGGCATGGCACCTCCCATACCGTCAACGCGCGCATGAGCGATCTCCGCTACGGCCGCATCTTCAACGAGATGGCGCGAGCGGTGCATGACTACGACTGCAAGGTCATATGCCAGCTGATGACCGGTTTCGGATATCAGGGAAAGCATCACGTGGCCAGCGGTGTGCCCTCCGCCGCACCCTCCGCCGTCGCTCACAAGGTGGACATGCGCTATTCGGTGCGGTCCTTTTACAAGGGGCTGCGGTCGCGTTTCCCGGATGAGATGAAGCTCATTGATATCGACGTCGTGGAGGGGTTGAGCGACGATGAGTACTATGCCTTCGAGAAGATGGTCTATGACTTGATCGGCGAGAGAAGCCCCAAGATAAGGTCCCTCATCGACGGCGAGATACCCAGGGCCCTGGAACACCACGAGATCGTCTACCTGGAGGACAGGTTCGCCGCGGCGGCTCTCCTGGTCAAGGAGATGGAGGGTGACGGCGTCGAACTCCATACCTCCCACGGATACCTGGGCGCGAATTTTCTCTCTCCCCGGACCAACCGCAGGAAGGACGAGTACGGGGGCAGCCTGGAGAACCGGGCTCGTCACATCGTCAACATGCTCAGGAAGGCGAGAGATGCCTGCGGCGAGGACTTCTGCATCGGCATGCGCATATCCGGCGACGAGGAGTTGCCCGGCGGCTTGCATCACGAGGCGGTGCTGGAAGTGCTGAAGATGTGCGAGCCATATATCGACTATATCAACACCTCCGCCGGCTGTTACGACGCCTGCAACACCATGTTTCCCTATGAGGACGACATGATGAACCGGCACGCACGCAGCTTCAAGGAACATTTCGACATCCCCGTACTGGTCCCGGGAATACACGATCCCGCCAACGCCGTCAGGGCAATAGAGGAGGGCGTGACGGATATAATCTCCCTGGCGCGCGCGCTGGTGGCCGATCCCGACTGGCCGAAAAAGGTCAGGGCCGGCCGCGTGAAGGATATCGTGAGATGCACTCGATGCTGTAACTGCCTGCTCTCCATCTTCGAGGCCACAAAGGTCAGCTGCACCGTCAACCCCCTGGTGGGCTACGAGAAATACATGCCCGAGAACTGGCCGGTGAACTCTCCGCGGCGGCGCAGCAAGATAGAGAGGTTCCTGGACAGAAGGGGAGGCCTCGAGGATCCAGAGGGCGGTAGATGACATGAGGACCCTGGGAGATATACCAAAGAGATACGCCGGTCTGTCCCCCTCCAGGGAGGCCCTGGTCTTCGAGGACCGGAGGATCAGCTGGTCGGCTTTGAACGACAGGATCAACCGCCTCGCAAACTGGCTTCTGCACCAGGGCTTCGGGACCGGCGATACCATCTCCGCGCTGGCGCAAAACTGCAACCAGTACTACGAACTTTACTACGCCAGCTTCAAGATCGGTGCGATCATGGCCCCCGTCAACTACCGCTTGAGCCCTGACGAGATGCTTTACCTCCTAAATATTTCCGGCTCCAGGGTCCTCTTCGTCGGGTCGGAATATCTCGACTTCGTGGAGGAGAACCGGGAAAGGATGGAGCACGTGAAGACGATGGTGTCCTTCGACGGTCCGGTTCCGGGAATGCATGAATACGAGGACATCCTCGCAAGATCCTCCGCGGCCGAACCGGGTATAGAGGTCGGCGAGGACGAGGTAGCCCTTATCTCCTATACGGGGGGAACGACCGGGCTTCCCAAGGGCGCCATGCTCACCCACCGCAATTTCTTCACCGTCATGCGCACCATCCTCATCTATGGAGACCTGACAGCGGACGACGTGACCCTCCAGGTACTGCCGCCTTTTCACCTCACCATCTGGCAAACCCTCATCGCCCACTATATCGGGGCCAAATCCGTTCTCAACAAGCGCCTCGATCTCCATCACGTCATGGGGCTCTTCACAAGGGAGGGGATCACGCATATAAACCTGGTTCCCGTCCTCCTCAACTGGATAGTCAACGACCCCGACTTCGAGGACTACGACTTCTCGTCTCTGCGCAACGTCACTTACGGCGGCTCCCCCATACCCACAGCCGTCCTGGAGAAGTGCCTCGCGAGCATGCAACCCAGGTTCTCCCAGGGATACGGCCTTACCGAGTGCACCCTCCTGGCCACCGTACTGGGATCCGAGGCCCACGTACTCTCGAGCGACCCAACCGCCGCAAAACGGCTGCAGTCCGCCGGCAGGGAGGCCCTGCACAACGAGGTCAGGGTGGTTGATGAGGAGGGCACGGAGTTGCCCCCGGGCGAGGTGGGAGAGATCGTGATCAGAGGTCCCAACGTCATGAAAGGGTACTGGAGAGATCCCGAACAGACCGCCGACCGTATCCGCAACGGCTGGTTGCACTCCAACGACATGGGTTACTTCGACGAGGACCGCTACCTGTTCATCGTCGACCGCAAGCAGTTCATGATCATCACCGGGGGTGAGAACGTATATCCCAAGGAGGTGGAAGACGTTATCTACGAGCATCCAGCGGTTAGCGAGGCCGCCGTAGTCAGCGCCCCCGACGAGACATGGGGAGAGACGGTGGCAGCGGTCGTCGTGCTGAAAGAGGGTGGCTCCCTGGACGCCGATGATCTGGTTTCCTTCTGCAGGGAACGTCTGGCGGGTTATAAGTGCCCCCGCATCGTAAAGTTCGTTGCTGCGCTGCCTAAAACGCCGATCATGAAGATAGACGCCATGCAGGTGCGGGAGGCATTCTGGGGAGTGAAGGAACGCCGGGTAACCTGAGCCGCTACAGGCGTCTTATAATCAGCTCTTCCAGCTCCCTGCGGGAGCCTGCGCCCGGCTCTCCCGACGGCTTTCCAATGGCCAGCACCGCCACGAGCTCCATATCCCCGGGAACCTCGAGTATGCGGGCTACGCTGTCCTTCTGGTTCAGGATCTCACCAAGCCAAACCGCTCCCAATCCCCTGGAGTGTATGGTGAGTAAGGCGTTCTGAATAAAGGCCCCGACGGCCATGAGGTCCTTGTCGCGGTCGTAGGATGCTTCCCGATCCAGGAAGACCGCGAGCAGCAGCGGCGCTCCCGCTACTATGGATGAATATTTCGTGCAGGCCGCGATTTCTTCAGCCTTGTCCCTGTCCTCTACTACGGCCACCCGCCAGGGCTGGTTGTTCAAGCCCGAGGGAGCCCACCTGGCCGCCTCCAGGATGGCCGCAATATCCTCCTCGCTTATTCTGCCCTCCGCATACCTGCGTACGCTGCGCCGTTCGCGGATGCATTTTTCCGTTTCCATGTCCCTCCCGAACTTATTTCCTCATTACGACAGCACTACGTCTCCGTGGCTGGTGATGGTGTCGATATTCCGATGGGGCACGCGTGGAGGTTCATTCCCTCTTCAGGCTCCCGAAGAGGGCTTCCAGCTCCTTTGCGCTCTTTATCTCGTTCAGTATCCACCGCGCCTCTTCGCGCACTTGCTCGTCTTCGTCTTCGAGCCTTGCCTCGAGGGGACCGACCGCCGCGTCACCGAGCTCAGCGAGTTTGTCCCATTTCTTCTTCGCGATAAGGTAGGCGGCCTTTTCTCTGCCTTCGGTTGGCACACGGTCCAGTCGGTCCAGCACTGACGCGGCCCTGGCGCGAACGTCTGCGTCCTCGTCCGCGATCGCCTCCATGAGGGGCTCGACCACGCGTTCGTCCCCTATCTTTCCCAGGGCCCATGCCGCCTTCCTCCTCACGTCGGTATCGCTGTCCTTGAGCGCTCCAGCGAGCGCTTCCAGGGCCCGTTCGTCGCCCAGGACACCCAGCACCGCCGCCGCCTGCTTGCGCGCCTCGGAATCCTCGGTATTCAAGGCGTGCACGAGTGCGTTGACGGCAGGATATCCGATCTTGGCGACCTCGTCCCACTTCCTGGCGGCGATGAGACGGCGAGCCTTTTCGGCTTCGTCTCCGGTTTCCACCCCCAGCCTGGAGAGTACCTCAGCCGCCAGGGCGCGTACGTCCTCATCGGGGCTCTTCAGCACCTTGAGCAGTTCATCGACTGCTGACTCGCCTATCTCCCCGAGGGCCCTGGCTGCTTTTCTGCGTACGCTCCAGTCCGCATCCACCAGGGCATGGATGAGAGGAACTACCGCGGCCTCTCCGATGTCGACCACATCCGTCCACTTGCCCTCGCTTATCAATCTCCGCGCTTCCTCGTCGGGAGTGAGGACCCGGGCGGGCTCCAGTACCGTTTCCGTTATCTCGACGGTGACCTCCTCTACGGTGATTTCCTCGCGTACCGCTGGCTCGGGTGCCGGCGCGGGTTCCACCTTCTCGGGCTCCCACGCGGTTTCCGCCACCTCCTCTACGGTGATTTCCTCGCGTACCGCTGGCTCGGGTGCCGGCGCGGGTTCCACCTTCTCGGGCTCCCACGCGGTTTCCGCTACCTCCTCTACGGTGACCTCCTCTACGGTGATTTCCTGGACGACGGGTTCGGGCTCCCAACCCAGATCTTTCAGGGCTGCCGCGGCGGCCGCGCGCACATTTTCGTCGCCATCCTCGGTGGTCCTGATGAGTTGACCGACGGCGCCTTCGTCACCCATCATTCCCAGCGCCAGCGCCGCTTTCTCCCGTACCGACGCCTCTATATCGTCCAGCGCAAGGATCAGCGTATTGAGGGCCCGCTCGTCGCCTATCTCCCCCAGGGCCCAGGCCGCCTTCAAGCGCGTGTCCCTGTCTCCATCCCGCAAGGCCTGCATCAGTGATTCCACCGCCACGTCTCCCAATCCCGCCAGGCGGTCCCACTGCCGCTCGGCGATGAGCCTTCTTATCTCCTCGGCCTCACTGGGAGGCTGCCATCCCAGCTTTTCCAGTACGAGCAGTGACACCCTGCGTACGTCCTCATCCTCGTCGCGCAGGGCTGCGATGAGCGGCTCCACGGCCCGCTCGTCGCCGATCTCCCCCAGGGCCCACGCCGTCTTCCTCCTCATCTCGGCGTCCTCGTCGCCCAGAGAAGCGGTAAGTGCCATAGTGGCTTCGGGATCGCCTATGACTCCCAACGCCCAGGCAACACCGCGGCGAACCGAGGTATCCGGGTCGTCCAGGACCGCGATCAAGTGCTCCGTAGCCCTCTTGTCCCTTATCACTCCCAGGGCCCACGCCGACCCCCGGCGTACGTCCGGATCCTCCATTTCGAGGGCTTCCAGGAGCGTCTCCAGTGCTTCCTCGCCCAAAGCGACAACCTGTTCCCATTTTCCGTCCAGGATCAGCCTCCTCGCCCTGCTCTCCGGGGCCACTTCCTCTACGGGTGCCATGGGTATGATAGGCAATTCCGGCACGGGGACTTCTTCGGCGGCCGTTTCCTCTTCCTCGGCGGCCTCGACCTTCTCGGGTTCCCACGCCGTTTCCGGCACTGTCTCCCTTACGGCTTCCTCCCCTACCGGGGGCATCTCCGGCATCAGGGGCAGCTCTTCGGCGGCGGGCAACCCGGGCTCGGACGGCAGTTCCACCTCCGACGGCTTCCAACCCAACCTGGTCAGTATGGAGGAGGCCAGCTGCCTTACGGTGGGATCCTCGTCGTGCAGGGCCTCCTGGAGCGATTCTATGGCAGGTTTACCTATTTTTTCCAAGGCATTCGCGACCCTTCCGCGAACTTTTTCGTCTTCGTCCCGGAGCGCCCTGATAAGAGGCGCGGTAGCTCGTATATCCCTTATCTCGCCCAGTACGCGCGCCGCTTCTTTACGCAATTCCGCATCCTCGGATCCGAGCGCTTCTATAAGGGGGTCTACGGATGCTTCCCCGATCTTTTTCAAAGCTCCCGCCGATTTCACCCTGACGTCCCTCTCGGCGTCCCCCAACCTCTCCACGAGGGGTTCTATGGCTCTTACATTACCGATGACGCCCAGGGCCCAGGCCGCCCTTCCGCGAACCTCTTCGTCGGCGTCCCCGAGCGCCTGGATAAGCGGATCTACGGCGTCGTCTCCCAGTTCGGTGACCTGGTCCCACTGCCTCTTGGCGATGAAATAATCCGCTTTCCCGCTTTCGTCATCCTGCTTCCAGCCCAGCTTGTCCATCACCGCGGAGGTAACCTCCGCTATCTCCTCTTCTTTCTCCCCGGCTTCTGGCTGCGCGGGCGCCTCAACTTTTTCCTCGAGACCCGCCTCCCTGGCCATGGAGACCTCGCTCGCCAGTTCCGGCTGTCTGACCTCGGCTTCTACCTTGGCGCCCAGTTTTATCAGGATCTCCTCTATGATATCCCTGATATCCTCGTCGGCCAGGGCCTCGTTCAACCGTTCTTTCGCTTCCTCCCCGATCTCCGACAAGGCCCAGGCGGCGCCGCGCCGGACGTCTTCGTCCCCGTCCTTCAAAGCCGCGATCAAAAGATCGCAGGCCTTTGCGTCCCCGATTACACCCAGGGCCCAGGCCGCCCCACGCCGCTTATTGGCATCCTCGTCACGGAGAGCTTCCAGCAGGGGGTCCACAGCTATCTCCCCGAGCCTGCCCAGGGCCCAGGCGGCAACCCGCCGTACGTCCTCGTCTTCGTCGGTCAAGGACTCTATGAGGGGGGCTATCGCCCTGTCGTTTCCAATCTCTCCAAGGGTGAGCGCCACGCTGCGGCGCACGAACCAATCCTGATTTCCGAGGGCCGAGATGAGCTCGTCGAGGGTTGTTTCGTCACCGAGTTCCTTGAAGACCAGTGCCGCCTCGCGGCGCACATCTTCATCCTCGTCGTCCATCGCGTCCACAAGCGCCCCTATCATGGGCTCGCCCTTTTCCCTGAGGGCGAGGGCTGCCTGTCTGCGCACCTCCCAGCTCTCCTCTTTCAGGGCTTTCAGGAGAGGCTGCATGGACTCCTCACCCAGGCCTATGACTTCCTTCCACTGCCGGTTGGCTATATGGAACTGCAACTTGTCGACTTCTTCGTCTGGTTGCCAGCCCAGGCTTCCCAGCACGGCAGCCGCCAGCCTGCGCTTGTCTTCGTCGCTGTCCTTGAGCAATTTACGCAGGCTGGAGATGGATTTCTTATCTCCGATATTGATGAGCGCGGTCGCCGCTTCCCGCCTTACCCCTGCGTCCTCATCTCTTATGGCCATCAGGAGCGGGTCTATTGCTGTCTCGTCGCGGATGATCCCCAGGGCTACGGCCGCATCCCTGCGCACCTCATAGTCTTCGTCGGACAGTGATTTCACGAGCGCTTTCGCCGCGGCCCCGCCGATCTTTTCCAGCGCCCAGGCCGCCCCCCAGCGCACGTTCTCGTCCTCATCCCTCAAGGCCTGCACCAGCGGCCTGACCGACCTGATGTCGCCGATCGAGCCGAGTACCAGCGCTACCTTCGCTTTTGCTTCCCCTGACTCCACCTTGAGAGCCTGGATGAGCGACTCGACGACCGGCTTGCCTATCTTCTCCAAGGCCCAGGCCGCCTTCCATTTCACGTCGCCATCCTGGTCGTTCAAGACCTGGATCAGGGGGCGGGCCGCAGGTTTTCCTATCTCCCCCAACGCCCATGCCGCTCCCCAGCGCACGTCTTCGTCCTCATCCCTGAGCGCCTCGATAAGCGGAGCTACGGCGCGGGCCCTTTTGAGTTTACCCAGGGCAAGAGCTGCATTGATGCGAAGATTCACGTTTTCGTTCTTCAAGGCCTGCACGAGGCCGTTTACATCCCTCTTCGCCTCCATCTTCTCGATGTTCGGCTTGACGAAACGGGACTTGTGTAACTTGAATCCGCTCACCTATGCTCTCCCCTCTTTCTCCAACGCCAGACGGGATCGATCTCGCTCCAGCCCCCCCGGCCGCCGCGGATATTCATACTTTCTCGGCCAACCGCTACTATCCGGCACTTTCAAGGCGGCTTGCCCTAATGCACTTCCAGCATTATTACTGGGAAGTTAACGAAATACGCCTACATTAACATCTATTATATATGAATGCATGTCAAGGCTCGGTGAAGATGGCGTTGACCGCGTATGGGATCTACCGCAATAACGCGAAAACGCCCATACTGAACCCTCCGGGTCCGGGCTGGGACGGGGCTCGGCCGTTATGCCGCGGAAGGACGGAGCGACAAGGAGGAAGAATACTAATGATGACGCCGTCAAGTATGACTATGAACCTGATTGTGAACGTTGGCCTGGTTTATCGCAAATTGACGAAAAAGCTGTTATAGTAGCGTAAAAACCAGCGAGATTATATATTTTAGGGTGAGGCCGAAAAGCTGCCTCGTTGAGGCGGCGGACCTTCTTGAAGGAGGAGATGGCAGTGGCGATCATCCCGATGGACCTCCATCTTAAGGAGTTCAGTACGGTAAGCACGGAAGGCTACGATAAGGAAGAGGTAGATTCCTTCCTGGATGTGGTAGCGGACGAGCTGGAGAAGCTGGCCAACAAGAACAAGGAACTGGAGGATGCAGTAGCCAGCATGGACCGCAAGGTCTCCCAGTTCGACGAGATGCAGAAAACGCTGCAGACCGCTTTGATGAATGCACAGAGGAGCGCCGGCAACATCCTTCAGGAAGCGCGCAGCCAGGCCGCCGCCATCATCAAGCGAGCCCAGGACCGCAGCGATCGCATCCTCGAGGACCTGGAGCGCGAAAAGAGCCATATCCTCTCTTCTTTCTCCGCCATCCGCGACCAGATCGTTGAACAGATTTCACCCATGCGTGAGCTGCTGGTCAAGAGCCAGAGCCTCCTCATCGAGTACGAAGAGTACACCACCAGGGCGGACCTCGCTGCGGCCGCCGAGTCCGCGGGAGTCGAAAAGGAAGTGCTGCCCGAAGATACGGAGGATGTGGCAGAAAGCGAAGTAGTAGTTGAGGAGACCGCGGCGCCAAGCTCCCAAGAAGCTGACGTACAGGTCGAGGAGGCTTCCGCAGAGGAGAAAGATAAATACGTCTGGGAATAGGTAAGCGCAGCAACAAGGGGAGGGGTCCGACCCCTCCCCTTTTTAATCCCCCCAAAAGCACCGTCTGCGCTCCCCCTTGCCCGGGGACTGCGGGGTCGGTACGAAGCGACCGTCGCGAGCAGTATACGCGAGAGAAGGACCGCGCTTCGGATATGCAACCTGCGAGTGGGGAGCAAGGACCGTTACCCCCGGACCCGGGCCGATAAAGCACCATCTGCGCTCCCCCTTGCCCGGGGACTGCGGGGTCGGTACGAAGCGACCGTCGCGAGCAGTATACGCGAGAGAAGGACCGCGCTTCGGATATGCAACCTGCGAGTGGGGAGCAAGGACCGTTACCCCCGGACCCGGGCCGATAAAGCACCATCTGCGCTCCCCCCCCGCAGAGAGGCGAGCAATAAGCGATCTAGGTTTTACCCGTGCCGCGCTTGCTCGCGGCAACGACGAGGGCCATGAGAGAGCCGAAAACACCTCTGCTCACACGGTGCAGGACATCGCAGGCATAGGTCTCGGGGCAGAGCCGCATCACGCCCTTGTTCCCGTCCACCGCTTCCACTACCGCTTCGGCCACCGAAGCGGCGGTAAACCTGCGTTTCGCCATCTTCCTTTCCGTTTCCGCAATGCTCTCATCCTGCGTGCCGCTGGCCGGGGGTGTGCACTGCCTGGCGTTGCGGTAGATATTGGAGAGAACGAAACCCGGGCAGATGGCGCTGACGCCGATGCCGTGAAGCGCCGCCTCAGAGCGCAGGGTCTGCGAAAGACCCACCACGCCGTGCTTCGTGCTTACGTAAGGGATCGAAAACGGGGCCGGGAACAACCCGGCCGCGGACGCAATGTTCACGATATGTCCCCCTCCGCCCTGCGCGATCATGCGCGGATAGAAGAAATGACAGCCGTGTATGACCCCCCAGAGGTTGACGCCGACGATCCACTCCCAGTCCTGCAGGCTTACGTCCTGGAAATCTCCGCCCACGGCTACCCCGGCATTGTTGCACAGTATATCTACCCTGCCCATCTCCCGGTATACGGCGTCGCAGAATTCGCCGCACTCGTCCGCCCTGGAGACGTCGACTGTCTCTGTGTACAGCGTATTTCCGCCGGTCCCCAGTTCATCGCGGACTGCGCACAATCCTTTTTCGCTGATGTCCGCCAGCGCCAGCCTGGTCCCGCGCCCCGCGAAGGTAAGGGCGATCTCCCTCCCGATACCCGAGCCCGCACCCGTCACGACGACAACCTTATCGCGATAATCCATACCTTCATCTGCCTTTCCGTTTAACCCTGTCCACGATTATCCGGCCGGAACGGATGCCTTAAGCCCCCCCCATGCCCTTATGCGATACCTTCTGGATGCCTACAGCCGCTTGAGAAAGACCTTTACGGACCTCTTCAACCCGGCGTCGTTGAGGCTGCGGCTCAAGCGGTGCAGCCAGTCGCCGGCATAGGTCTCGGGGCAGACCGGCACCACTCCCTTGTTCTTCTCCACTGCTTTCACCACCGCCGCCGCCACGCGGTCCGGGGTATAGCCGCGCCGCCTGTAAATGCGCACGATCCTGTCCTGCAGCTCCTGCGGGGTGGAGCGGTCGGTCCCCGAGCAGAGCTTGACCGCCCTGGTGATGGGCGTGTCCACGATACCCGGGCAGGTAGCGCTGACGCCGATACCGTGCAGGGCCGCCTCGGCGCGCAATGTCTCGGACAGGCCGACAACGGCGTATTTCGTACAACAATACGCGGTCATGAGGGGAAGCGGCGCCAGGCCGGCTCCGGACGCCGTGTTCACGATATGCCCCCCGCCGCCCTGCGCGATCATGCGCGGATAGAAGAAATGACAGCCGTGTATGACCCCCCAGAGGTTGACGCCGACGATCCACTCCCAGTCCTGCAGGCTTACGTCCTCGAAGCGCCCGCCTATACCGATGCCTGCATTGTTACACAGGACGTCGACCCTTCCCAGCTCGCGGTATACTTCATCGCACCATCCCCCGACCTGTTCCGCGTCGCAGACATCCACCACTCCCGCAAAAGCCTCTGCGCCCGTTTCCTCCAGCTCCCGCCTGACTTCCCGCAGGCGCTCTCCGTCGATATCCGCTACTGCCAATCTCGCCCCGCGGCGGGCAAAAGCCAGGGCCGTTTCCCTGCCGATGCCGCTGGCCGCGCCGGTCACGGCCACTGCTTTTCCCTTCAATTCCATGGGCACCCCTTTCCTATCGAGACGTTCCGCGCCGAGTGCTTTCCCGGCCGAAAAGCCTACAATATCGACCTGGCAGCGCGGGAGCCGGTTTTCATCATCAGCCCGAAGACGGCGCGGCTGAAGCGGTGCAGCCAGTCCAGGGCATAAGTCTCCGGTGTTATCCGCGCCACCCCGGTGTCCCGTGCGACCGCGCGCACCGCCGCGCGCGCCACCCGGTCCGGCGTAAAGCCCCGCGATTGCAGGATGCGATCCATCTTCTCAGCCAGCTCGTGAGAAGTCGACCTCCCGGACCCCGCTACGATCCTGCTCCTCTTAACGATGTCGGTGGCGATGACACCCGGGCAGATGACCGTAATCCCTATACCGTGAAGGGCTGCCTCGGCGCGCAGGGTCTCGGACAGGCCGACTACACCATGCTTCGTGCCGCTGTACAGGGCCAGGCCCGAGAAAGGTATCAGCCCCGCAGCGGAAGCCGTGTTTACGATATGACCGCTCCCCTGCGCCAGCATACGGGGATAGAAATAATGGCAGCCGTGGATGACCCCCATGAGGTTCGCTCCTACCTGCCAGTGCATATCCCCTAACGTCATGAGTTCGAAATCTCCTCCCAACGCCACTCCCGCGTTGTTGCAGAGGACGTCGACCTTTCCCATTTCCCGGTAGATGCTGTCGCGGAATGTTTCCACCTCGGCGGCGACCGAGACGTCGACCACCTGGATGTAGGCGTCGGTTCCAAGCGCATCCAGCTCCGCCCGCACCTTGCGCAGGCCCTCGCCATCGATATCGGCAAGTGCCAGCCTCGCCCCCCGTCTCGCAAAGGCCAGGGACATCTCCCGACCGATGCCGTTCGCGGCACCCGTTACCACCACGACCTTTCCCGCGAAGTCCTTCATCCCCGGCATTTTCGTCTCCTTCTTACACCGCGCCTGGCGGCATAGTTATCACGTTTCGCAGGAGCCGCGCTCGCGCGGGCGACTTGCCCGCCGCCCCTCAGGTCGAGGGAGCCCGTTCCCGCTCCACGGCTTCCATGGTCTTTGTCTCCGCGAGACTCTCGTTCTCATACATACTTCTTGATGAAGCGGGCGGCTTGCTGCATGACGAAGATCACCAGACCGCGGCTCAAGCGCATGGAAATATCACCCAACCTAGTCTCCGGGCCTATTACGATCACGCTCCTGTTGCGCTCGATCCCTTTGATCACCGCCGCCGCCACCTTGTCGGGAGTATAGTTGCGCCGCTCGAAGAAGCGCGCGAACCGCTGCTTCAGTTCCGCGGGCGACGAACGCTCCGTCCCGGAGACTATCCTCGCATTATCCACCACCCGGGTGATGACGAAGCCCGGGCACACTGCGGAGACCCCGATGCCGTACATGGCCGCCTCGGCGCGCAGGGTCTCGGAGAAACCTACCACCGCGAACTTGGTGGTATTGTAGGCGACGGTGATGGGAAGAGGGATGAGGCCGGCTCCGGACGCCGTATTGACGATATGACCACCTCCACCCTGCGCGATCATGCGCGGGTAGAAATAGTGGCATCCGTGTATGACCCCCCAGAGGTTGGGGCCGAGCTGCCAGCTCCAATCGTCCATGGAGACGTCCTCCATCCAGCCGCCCACGGCCACGCCAGCGTTGTTGCAGAGGACGTCCACCCTTCCCATTTCCCGGTAGATGCTGTCGCAGAATGCTTCCACCTCGGCGGCGACAGAGACGTCGACCACCTGCGTATAAACGCCGGTGCCCCGGCCACCCAGCTCGCCCCGCACCCTCTCCAGGCCCCCGGCATCGATATCGGCCAAGGCCATCCTCGCCCCCCGCCGCGCAAAGGCCAGCGCCATCTCCCTGCCGATGCCGCTTGCGGCTCCGGTTATCACCACCACCTTGCCGTTGAAATCCCGCATATCAGTTACCCCCTTACACAGCGCATGCCTTCTGGTTATCCATTATGATAACCGCAGAGCCATTATTCTCATACATCTCGATGCGCATGCAGTCCTGCCACCCGCTGCGTACGCTCGCAGGGTGTTTCCGCCAGGGAGATCCCCTTCTCTCGAGTATTCAGGCTTCGGGCTTCTTCAGCCGGTCATCGACGGGGTCCTTTGAGTCCCTGACCTGGCTCTCTCCCCTTTTGATTATGAACTGGGTGGTCATCCCGGCGGCCACCAGGTTACCGTCTTCGTCCCTTACCTCCGCCTGGCTGACCCCGGTGTACCTCCCCTTGTGCAATGCCTTGCCCTCACCGTAGAGCATCCCGCCCTTGACGTTGGAGATGTAATTGATGCGCTGGTCTATGGTGACGGCAGCCTCGTCAAACCCAAGCAGCGTGCCGACTGCTATGGAACAGGAGGAATCGAGAAGCGCCGCTATCACTCCGCCGTGCAGTATCCCGTAGAGGTTCTTGAGCTCCTCTTTCACCGGCAGCTCCAACGTGGCACGGCCTTCGCCCGCCTCCACCACGACCATGCCGATATGGCGGTAGAACGGCGATTCGTTAAGCAGCCCGAAGATGCGTTTCCTTATCTCCTCAAGGGTCATTTCCTCGTTCATTAAACTACCTTCCTCCCCCTCGCGTCCCTTCCGTACCGTGTTGCATATCTATATCTGAACCACGCAAACGTCGACTCGCCGCCCCCGTCCCCCGAAATCCCTAAGCCGGGGACCCCGCGCAGGCCGTCCGCCCCGGGTTCAGATTATCTCCTCGAGCGGCCGAACCTCGATCATATCCAGGTTATCGAAACTCAGCGGGTACCTGCGGTCCTCTATGCCCCTTATTATCTCGGTCACCTTGTCGTTATCCAGGATATCCCCATACGTGCAGTCCAGGGCGGCACTCAGTCCGCTCATGGACACGTTGACCATGAGCTTGACCCAGCGCGTACCCACCAGGTTGTCGGAGATCTCGGCACTCCCCGCCAGGTCCAGGACACCCTTCACCGCCTTGATGCGCTTGCTGAGCGAGCCGTCCAGCTCGCCGATATCGTAGGTCATCTCGACCGGGTCGTAGGTGAGCTCGGAGACACCGGGGCCGATGAAGGTAGCCCCCCATCCGATGGCGCCGCCCAGCGTCCTTTCCCTGCCCACGACCGCGGCGACCCTCTCCTCGGGAACCCCGTTCTGCAGCGTGATGACCATACTGCCGTCGCCGATAAACGGCAGTATCTCAGGCAGAGCCTTGTCGTCGTACGTGGTCTTCACGAGATAGATGACGAGGTCGTAGGTGCCCTCCATGCCGTCCGGGGTGACCGCATTCACCGGGACGGTGATATCCATGTGTCCCGTTATCGTGGCCCCCTTTTCGTTCAAGGCCTTTACATGCGGCTCGTTCACGTCCACCATCACGATGTCCTCTCCGCCTTTGGCGATCAAGGCACCGATGATCGTGCCCATGGCCCCCGCTCCCACCAATGCGATCCTCATCTCCGTCCCCTCCTTGCGTTTCTGCGCCGCACGGTTCCCCCTAAAAGAACCACGTCCTTCCTGACGATACGGCTACCGCGCTCCTCCTCCTGCATGCCCGCGCCACAAGTATTATACCTCCGGCTGTATGCAGCTTGGTCTATTCCGTGCATTTCAGGTCCCACTACCGCGCGTGCTGTGGCGAGTGCGAAGTTCGCCGCGTTTTTCGGGTTTCCCTCTGATAGAATGTGCATGGAGGTGAGCGACAATGGATGCCGGCCGTAAGGCCTTTCTGCTGGCGATGATGTACCTGTTCCTTATCTCGGCTCTCGCCCTGGCAGGAGGGTGCCTTGAAGCTACGGTCCCCGGCGATCACAACACCGAAGAAGACCAGGCTGACCTGCAGGCCGCACTGCAGAGCGAGCTGCAGGCAGAGCTGCAGGAAGAGATCGCGCAGGTCAGAGATGACTCACAGGTCCTCGCATCCGCCATACACGATCTCGTCAACGAGGAACGCGCGAAGAACGGCCTCGCTGCCCTGCAGTGGGACGAGGCGCTGGCGGATATCGCATACGCTCACAGCATGGACATGGCCAAAAGGGATTATTTCGATCATATCAGCCCCGAAGGGGACGATTTCGCCGACCGCTACGAAAAGGCGGGCTACAACCTGGAGACCCGCATAGGGGACCGCGTCTACGTGGGAGGGGAGAACCTGTTTCTGAACAACGTAGTCCGCTCATATACCTATGACCAGGAGACAGGAGAGAAGCTCGACTATATCTACAGCGACCTCGACGAGATCGCCAGCTCCACGGTACAGGGATGGATGCAGAGCCCGGGGCACCGTGAGAACATACTGGCACCCTTTACGCGTGAAGGCATTGGTGTCTACGTTACTGTGGAGGGCGAGGTCTACATCACCGAGAACTTCTCCTAGGTCCGGAGAAGTCGAATAACGATTGACCTCTGACTTGCGCTGGCCGAGAATAGATAAAACCCGAATACAGAGACCGCTTACTCAGGAGAGATCATGGAAAGAACGCCGGCCGCAGATGAAAGGTTGTTCAGGCGTGATTTCATGGCCGTGTGCACCAGCAACCTGCTAGCATTTTTTTCCATCTACATGATCGTCCCCGTACTTCCCCTGTTCCTCGAGGAGAAAGGCTACTCGAACGCGCTCATCGGCGCCTTGATGGCCATGCTCACGGTGGCGGCGCTCCTGCGTCCCCTTTTCGGGCGAGCGGCGGATATGAGTGGCCGCAAGCTCGTGATATTCCTGGGGACCATGCTGCTGGGCATCTCTACTTTTCTCTATGCGGCCTTCGACTCCGCGCTGCCTCTTTTCTTCGTCCGTTTTGTAAACGGTCTGGGGCTGGCCGCATTCCATACCGCCGCTTATGCCGTCATCGGCGATCTCGCCCCCTCCTCGCGGCGCCTGCAGGCCATTGCGATCTTTTACATGTCGGTGGACGTTTCCATTGCCGCCGCTCCCTGGGCTGCACTGGCCGTTGAGGAAGCCTGGGGGTTCACGCCCGTTTATATAATCGCGGCGAGCCTGGCGGTCCTGGCCATGTTCGCATCCCTGGCCTTAAGGGAGACGGGCACCAGGGGAGTAAAAAAAGAGAGGGGAAAGCGGACGCGCATCAAGCTGACCGCGCTGCAGAAGGCGATATTCGTAAACACCATGTGCTTCACGCTGACCCTGGGAACGCTGCAGGCCTTCGTCATCCTCTCCTCCGAGGCCAAGGGCATCGAGCTTGGGCAGCTCTTTTTCACCATATTCGCGGTGACCCTCATCGTTTTCCGCGTTGGCGTAGGAAGGAAAGCGGACCGCTGGCCGCGGCGTCCCCTGATAGTGGCGTCGGCATGTGCGACCCTGGTCGGCCTGGTGATCATCGCCTTCGCCTCCAGCATCGCCCTCCTTTTCGCTGGGACTTTTATCTACGCACTGGG
Source organism: uncultured Actinomycetota bacterium (assembly GCA_964529285.1). Taxonomy (GTDB): domain Bacteria; phylum Actinomycetota; class Geothermincolia; order Geothermincolales; family RBG-13-55-18; genus SURF-21. The sequence continues at coordinate 14,447 of CAZGWK010000014.1, read as the reverse complement.
ATTCGCCTATCTGCCCACTACCCTGTCCGCCCTTCTCCTTGACCATACCCCGGAAAGTGACCGCGGCGCAGCGCTGGGCATCTTCATGGCCGTCTTCGATGTAGGGATCGGCTTGGGCAGCCTGGCGCTCGGCCCGCTGGCAGACCTGTGGAATTACACCACCATGTACCTGGCAAGCGCCGCCATCGGCCTGACGGGCCTGCTCTTTTTCCTCTTTCTCACTGCTGGCGGCGCTGGGGGTCAAGCGAAAGGAGGTCCAGGCCTGACATGAAAGCAAAGGAGAACGAGGCAGAGATCAACGGTATCAACATATACTACCGCGAATATGGCGAGGGCGAGCCCCTGCTTCTGATCATGGGCCTGAGCGCCAATGCAGACTGGTGGGGCGAAAGGTTCCTCGAGCCGCTCGCCGAACGCTTTCACGTAGTGACTTACGATAACCGCGGCGCCGGAAGGTCGGGCAAGCCCGAAGGTCCCTATCCCATCCCCCTCATGGCCGCCGACGCTGTGGGGCTCATGGATCACCTGGGATGGGAATCGGCCCACGTCATGGGAGCCTCCATGGGCGGGATGATCGCACAGGAACTGGCACTGGATCATCCGGACCGCGTGCGGCGCCTGATATTGTTATGCACCAACTGCGGCGGCCGCGAACAGGTGCTGGCCGCCCCGGAGGTATACAACCTTCTGCATACGCCCAGGGAAGGCCTAAGCGCAGAGGACATGGCCCGCCTCTCGCTGCCCCTGCTCTTCCCGCAGCGCTATATCGAGGAGAACCCGGAATTGATGGAAGAGGTACTCGAGACCTACCTCATTGCTCCCATCGAACCCAGGTGTTTCGTGTGGCAGATAACCGGCGTGTCCACGTGGTCCTGTCATTCCCGCCTGGCGAGCCTGCGCCACCCCACGCTTATCGTCACCGGGAGCAAGGACGTACTCATACCGCCCGAGAATTCGCGCATCCTGGCGGAAGCCATACCAGACAGCCGGCTGGTGGAAATCGAAGGCGCCGGACACGGGTTTCAAGCCATGTACCCCGACAAGCTCGCAGGAGAAGTGCTCGCCTTCCTGGAGGCCTGATATCTCTGCACAAACCCCCGCCTGGCAGCATGCCCCTGCGCGTGTAGCGTGACGCGGTGAAGGCGATCACGGGGGCTGCGGGCTTCCCGTATAAAGTCGAAGGGGCCGGTCCCGCCGGCCCCTTCCGCTCCTGTTCCCCTTGGGCTTACTCCTCCTCAAATTCCTCCCGTATTATCCTGCTCCTGGTCCTGCGATTACGGACGACCTTCTTTACCAGCCGGTATCCGACATATGCCCCGATTACGATCGGAGCCACCTTCATGGCCTGCCCCATCATCTCCTTCATCTGTTCCTGGCGTTGATCCGCCTCCTGTTTGGCGATAGCCTGCACCTCTTCGACGGTCTTTTTCATCTCCTCGCTGGCATCCTTGAGCTCCTGCACGACTTCGCTTCCTATCTTCGGTATGTCTTTTGCGGCCTTTCTCGCCATGGTCACGCCGATAACCGCTACCGCAGCCCCGATGAGCAGGAAACCCGCTACCACTATCAGGGCGGATAACCACATGCGGTCGAGAGCGATGTTGACCAGCAGTATGACGACGGCGATTATGTACACGGACGCCACCGCGATGATGGTAAGCCCGAATGCGGAGATACCCGCTCCGATCCCCAGGCGCGTGCCGGCCTCCTTGGCCTTTTTGCGCATCTCTATACCTTCCGCGCCCTTCAACTTATCGAGTTGTTGTTTCATGCGGGCACTCAGCTCCACGAGATGTTGCATGCGCTGTTTTATCTCTGCAACCCTATTCACCCAACCATCCTCCTTTCTCTTGCATGATTGATACATATATGGCTGATTTGCGGAAAAGCCCTCTGGCGGGACAGCCCGCACGGCGGCATTTCCAGCGCTGATCTGTCTCCGCTTTGTACTTATTATTATATGCAAATCTTCTGCACGATAATCCCGTTGACCTCTATTCATCGCCTCATTTCCGTACAACGCGTGCATCCGGGGTCTTGTTTTTCCATGCCGAACTGTGGGTATATAGAGCTTATGCCGCAAGCGAACTGGGTTATAGTATTACATTTTCTCTTGTTGTGGGGCAGCGTGATAACCGGCCTCGCGGCCGGATGGCGCATGCCCGTAACCATCATCGTATCCATACCCCTCGGATTGATGATCTGGGTACTGGGGCTTCTCTACAACTTAAGCGTGATGCAGCGCCATCGCCGGGGGTCAGCCACTCACAGCACGGCGCAAGCACGGCGCAGCTACCAGAGGATAACCGCGAGGACTATCATGAACCTGGGGGTCGCTATCGGTTCCCGGTCGTGGTTGACCCTGATCGCCGCCGCCGTCCTCATCCCGCTCTATGCTGCGGCTGCCCGCCGCAGGCAGCGTTACCTGGATTACATGCGCACGGGGGTTATGAGCGACGCTTTCCCGGACCGTATCGTAAGACACTGAGAAAGGCGGCGGGCCGCAGGGCTACGCCCTCTTTCAGGTAGCAACATACACCGTTTCGGGCCAGAAACGAGCCATCATGTCCAGCGCAAGGGCAGGCCAGCAGAAGTCCGCTATCCTGCGGCCTTCTCCGGTGCGGGAATCGTAATACTCGTAGAACCCCTCGCGCAGGACCATTCGAACCACGCGCCTGGTTACCTCCCGCGCCTCTTCCCTGTATCCATATTCATCCAGCCCTATGGCAAGCATCCAGCAGAAATTGGTCCAGATACAGTGTCCCGACCACAGGTGCCTGTCGATCCATTCACCGCTTCCGGCCAGCTCGTCCAGGGGGTTAAAGGGCAGCAGGTACTCTCCCCAGAATTCGTGCGGGTTGAGCAGGTGCTCCTCTATCAACCTCTGCGCCCTTTCCCGGCTGCATAACCCGCCGAACAGGGGCATGAGGGAATCGGCTGTCCTGCGCCTGGCAAGCCGAGGTCGCCGAAGGCCGAAACGCGGGAAATAGCACCCCTCCCTCTCGTCCCAGCAGACTTCGTCCAGGGCCGACATGAGAGCGTCCGCCCGGCGGGAATATCTCTGCACGCCCGCGGCATCGCCCGATTCCTGCGCCAGGTAGGACATGCTGCGGCAGGCGCGTATAGCCAGGCAGTTCATGGTGAGCTCCCTGCACACGAAGCGGTCCGCGGCCGCCAACCCTGCCACATCCCAGCCTTTGATGCGGTTGAAGGCAAAGAGAAGGGTGGGGTAGAGGCGGGAACGCAGTACGTTGAGCCACCTCTTTCCGTCAAGACCCATGGCGCTGAAGAACTGGGGAGACATATCGGTCCCGGATTCCCAGGGGTGGAAGATAGTGACCAGGCCGTCTCCGTATCCCGCCCTCGCTTCCACGAGGTAATCGAGGCTGCGGCACATCTCGGGCCACAACCGCTGCAGCCAGGCCTTGTCCCGCGTGCGGCGGAAGACGATTTCGGCAGCGAAATGGTAGCTGGGAGGGTCTACCATGTAAGATGCTCCGCTGCGGTCGAACTCCCAGCGCACCAGCCATGTCTGCATCTTCCTCACGCATGGGTGTGAGGCACGATGGGGCAGGAGGACCTCGTGGGGGAGGTGACCGTCAGCCCTCACCTGTCGGAACAGCGTCTCGAGCTCACGCGCCGCCTTTGCGGGGTCGATGTGGGACATGGCCGCAGCATGAAAGCCGCTGTCCCATGCGAAAAGGGAAGGGTAATGATGGCGGGAGGGCATATGATAATAGATGTCTCCCTCGTCCACTTCGTTGACGGCGAAGACATGCCTGGACTCTTCTACCAGCCTTTTCCAGTCGTCCCCCGTCAGGGTTGAGCTCACATCTCCTCCCGTTGCGTGACCTAAGCGGGTTGCAGGGAAGCGGTCACAGACAGTCTACCATCTGCGCCGAAGCCGCGCCTACGCGATTTTCACCTTGACCAGGCCGGGTTCGGGTATCTCCCAGGTGTACTCCTCTTCATCCCCTCCACACACGAAGCGACATGCCACATACCTCAAGCCGAATTGCCTGATCTGCTTCCTCAAAGGCTAGAATAACATAGAAGACATCCCAGAAATATGCAGGCGGGCAAAGGGAGAGAGAGCCAGCCTGTAAGCCGGATCCTGTACCCGGTTGGTACCGGGCGGTGGTCATCCATCTGGGACCGCCGTTACCGGCGGCCTCTAGCGGCCCACCCGAGCCTCGAGCGCTGCGGGCCACAGCATCGGCTCCTATTTGGCCTTGCTCCGGGAGGGGTTTACCTAGCCGGCCCTGTCACCAGGGCCGCTGGTGGGCTCTTACTCCACCCTTTCACCCTTACCCGCCGGCGTCGCATGCGCTAAAGCGCCGGAGGGCGGTTTCCTTTCTGTGGCACTTTCCGTCGGGTCTCCCCGCCTGGGCGTTACCCAGCTCCCTGCCCTTCGGAGTCCGGACTTTCCTCGAACACTGCCGTGGCAGTACCCGCGACCACCCGGCTGACTCTCTCAAGTGTAATTATCCGCCGGCCCGCGGGGCTCCGTCAATAAGGCCCGGGCAAGATGCCAGGCCCCCTATGCCTGAGACAGCGAAGCCAGTATATCGGGGCGGCCGCAGCGGCTCAGCAGGCTGTGCACCGTCCCGAAGAGCAGTTGCTCCTCCACCTCGCGGCCGAATGCGAAGAATCGCAGGTCTTCGAGGAGGGCTGGGTGATATCCGAAACCTACCGGAAAATCCGAACCGTACATTATACGCCCGGGGTAATCCTCGAAAAGGCGGAAGAACCAATCGTAATTGTCGCGCACGTCGTCCATCTCCAGGCTCGTCGCCATGGGTGGTACGTCATCTTTGTTGTCCTTGATGTCCTCGAAGAAGCGCATGCAGGAGATGCTGTTGGTCATGTCCAGCCAGAAATTGGGATACTCGGAGAGCAGGCGGTGGGCAAGCTGGAAACGGGGAAAAAGGGAGTGTACCGCCACCATCTGCATGCCGGGGAAATCGCGTACGACCGACTCCATCTCGTCCAGGTCCATGTACATACCGTAGAAGACGTCGAATCCCGTGTGTACCAGGAAAGGCCGCCGGTGCTCGTTCAGTACCTCGAACATGGGGCGCATCTCCGGCCCGAAGGCCGGGAAGCGCTGCGCGAAGGGATGCAGTTTCATGCCCATGAACCCGTAGTCCTCGATACAGCGGCGCGTTTCCTCTCCCTTGTCCGGCGTCTCTATGTGTACGGAACCGAAAGGTATGGCCTCTGGTATGCCGGCGCAGATATCGCGGTTGAAGCGGTTGAGGTCCGCGGTCTCCTCCTCCCAGAGCGGGAAAACGAGGTTGAAGAAGTAGGGTATCTCGGACTCCCTTATGCTGGTCAGGATGTCCTCGGCAGTTATGTCCTCGCTCAAGGGGAACCCCGGCGTGAACTTCCTGACCCAGCGCACCAGGCCGGCCATGCGGCGGGGCGGCATGATATGCACGTGCGGGTCCACCCAGGGTATACCGTTTGCGATGCTGCGCGTCCTGCCGCTCTCCCACCTCATCCTTGTGCCTCCTTGTTATACGTTTCTTTTCGATTATATTCTAACGCATGCCCCCGGGGCAGCCTCGAGCCTGTTCCCGCACTTACCGCCTCTGCATGGATAGTGGGAAGCTTAGCGAAGTATCGGGACGGCTGCGGGCTCTTTCTGGTCTCTAGCGGCTGGGTTCGATGACGCGCAGCGACCAGCCCAACGGAGTATGGTAGGGCGGCCGTCCCTCCAGCGCGGCGTCGACCCCGTCCGCCGCCTCGTCCGCGAAAGCGCCGAGCATGCGCTCCCCCGCCTCCGGCGATGCGCCGCTCGGTTCACCGATGTACGTCGAGGGGTTTTTTTCCGTAACCCACGAGAGCATCAGCCCCGCGTGGCCCAGATCTTTTCCCAGTTCCTCAAGTCCCAGGGCGCGCAAGGCCCTGCCGATCGTTCCCAGCACGAGATTGGGCGGGCGACGCGGATTGATGCTGACGCGCGTGAGGTCCTTCCACATGAGACGCACTTTATCCGGCATGGCATTGAGCATGAGAGAGGTCTCGTTCAGCCCCGCATGGCTGTCCTGATCGTCGCCGCAGGCTCCCGCGCCCACTCCCAGGCGCGAAAGGAGAACGGGATCCAGCTCCACCATGCGGCGGAAAAAGGAGAGGAACGGCGCGACGATGTGGAAACCGCGCTTATCGTATAACCGCTTTACCGCCTTGGCCGTGGCTACCTGGTGGCGCGGGCCGCCGTGGTTGTCCGTAACCAGAAGGTAGCGGAATCCGCGGTCCGCGAGGAAGGCGGCATTGGCGCGCAGGACCAGGTTGACGGCCCGGCTGTCGACCTCTACCGATCCCGGGATGGTATCGTTCCCCATGTAGAAAGAGGGGAAGATGACGAAGTCCAGCTGCGGGTGGCGCTCGCGCACCTTGGCGAGAGCGCGGTCCCGCACCTCCTCCGCAAGCCAGACGTCGGTGCCCAGGGGGAGATGGGGCCCGTGTACCTCCAGGGGGCTCAAGGCCATGGCGAAGAGAGTCCTCTCCCGATCGAGGGAATCTATCTCGGGACTCGACAGCTCCGCCAGCTCCAGCACGTTGCCACTCATATCGCAAGTATAGCACTGCGCCTCGTAGATCCGGAGTCTGCAGCTACGTACGTTGGATTGTATCGCGTAAGCGACAGCGTCTTCTTAGACGCGACGGTGTCCAGCGCCTGGACAAAACAATTGAGTTCGCTGGGCTTACACAATATGCAGAATGTTTTGTCCGGGCCTGGCACGTGTACGCTATCAGGAAAAAAGCCATTCCTATAATCAGTAGATCCTCGTGATATAATGTCGCAGATCATAAGGAACGTGGTTGTATTGCAATTCGCCTTCGCGGAAATCGACGCTATAGTCAACGCCCGCTCCATGGCCATCGTCGGAGCATCCGCCAAGCCTGTCAAATTCGGCTCTCTCTTCACCGCTTCCCAGCTCACCTACGGGTTCTCCGGTCCGGTATACCTGGTGAACCCCGGCGAGACGGAGATCATGGGCAGGGAGGTCTATCCCGATCTGAGATCGCTTCCGCAAGTGCCGGAGCTTGTCGTCACCACCATCCCCGCACACCGCTCCATGGACATCCTCAGGGACTGTGCCGGCCTCGGGGTGAGAGGCGTGATCATCATGGCCGCCGGTTTCCGGGAGATAGGAGAAGGTGGGGAGGAACTGGAACGGGAAGCGCTGCGCCTGGCCCGCGAGGGAGGTTTTCGCATCGTCGGACCCAACTGCTTCGGGATCTACAACCCGCGCAACCGCCTCACCCTCCTTCCCGGCCACGACTTTTCTTACAACCCCGGAAACGTGGCCTTTATCTCCCAGAGCGGCGGCTTCTCGGTACACGTGGGAAGGCAGTGCAAGAGCCTGGGCATCGATTTCAGCGCCATCGTCAGTTACGGCAACGGCGCCGATTTAGGCGAGCTCGAGCTCATCCGTTACTTCACCCAGGACCCTCAGACCGCGGTCATCGCCGGCTACCTGGAGGGCACATCCGACGGGCGGCTCCTCATGCAGGCCTTGAAGGAGGCAAGCTCGCGCAAGAGCGTGGTGTTATGGAAGGTGGGGAAGAGCGCTTCCTCGGCCAGGGCCGTGGTCTCCCATACCGGGTCCCTGGCGGGCTCGGCGGAGATATGGGAGGGCATGCTGCGCCAGAGCGGCGTTATCGAGGTCTCGGGTGTGGACGAGCTTTGTGACGTGCTCCTGGCCCTGCGGCACCTGGGACGCAGGCCGGGGCGAAGGCTGATGCTCAGCGGGGGTGGGGGTGGCCTGGGGACCTATGCCGCGGACCTCGCGGAGGATTCCGGGCTCGAGGTGCCGCCGCTCGCGGATGAGAGCTTGTTTCGGCTGCGCGAGATCCTGAACGCGCCGGGCGCGGCGGTGGGCAACCCCCTGGACATAGGGGCGCCGCTTATCCATCTGCCCGTATTCGAAGCGGCCATGCGTGAGGCGGCCGCCAACCCGGCCGCGGACATCCTCGTATTCGATATCGCCCTCAACTTCGCCTACGGCCTGGGCGGCGAGGAGGGTCTGAACGCGGCCATGGATATCCTCGTGCGCACCCGCAAGGAATCGGGCAAACCCGTGGTCGTAGTGCTCTACTCCAGGGCCCTCGGCAGCGAGGATATCGTCTTCGAGGAGGTCATGCGGCGCCTGCAGACACGCCTCCTGGAGGGAGGCGTTATCGTATACCCCTCCATGCCGCGGGCCATGCGCGCCCTTTCGCTGCTCAACGGCTGATCCTCCACCGCCGCTCGCGTCAAGTCGGTTTTCACCTCCGCCGGGCATGTAGCGTTTTTTCTCGCTAACTTGACACAACGCCACATATATGTTACATAACGTGAAACAACATGTAACAACCTTAATATACGGGAGACAACGCATTGCGCAATTACATGAACACCCATCACGTAGCTAAGATACTGGGCGTGAACATCCAGACCGTCCGCCACTACATCCGCAAGGGGGAACTGCGAGCGGCGCGTGTAGGCAAGAGGTACGTGGTCACCCAGGAGGACATCGAGGCCTTCCTGGACAGGAGAAAGGAATCGCTGTCCCTGGAGCGCCTGGGCCTCTCCGAAAAGGGGCTGGAAACAATGGCGAAGATCAAAGCGGACGCCGGCAGGATCCTCACCTACCTCGAGGAATGCCCCGGGGCACCCGCCGGCGAGATCTGCAAGGCCCTGGCCATGAAGAAAGCGGACGCCCACCGGGCGCTGCTGCGCCTGGAGGGAAAGAGACAGGCTTTCTGTGTATCCAGTGACGAAAATGTGGACAAGCTGCGCGATCCCTGGTATCCGGGATCGCCGGAAAGTGATTGAGGCCCGCTCTCCGTAAACGCTGGCGGCGGAGGCGGGCTTTTACGGCGGTTAAAGACAGTGGAAAGGAAAGGGGGAAGGACGATGGCGGAGAATTCGATCGGGATCCAGGAATACGTGCAATCCTATATCCCGGAGCTGGTGGCGAAACGTCTGGCCGAAAAACCCGTAGCGGACATGGAGGGCACCGCATTCAAGCTTCAGGTGACCATCAAGGGAGAGAAATCTCTCGTGTTCGGGATAACCATCAAGGACGCGCGGGAGATATCTGTGACGGAGGGAGCGATAGAAGGCCCCACGCTTGAGGTGGTCCTGTCCGAGGATTTCATCAAGCCCCTGGTGGACCTGGCCTCTTCCTTCACGGGGCGCAAGCAATACGATGCCGCGAGCCAGGCCAAGGGTACCGTGGATTTCGAAGTCGACATGCCCGGCGATTGGACCATGCCCGTATCCACGGTATTCAATGGAGCCTCTCAGCCCAGCCTGAAGATCATGGGCTCCTCCGCGGACCTCGCCAAGATCGCCACGGGAGAGCTGAACGGCCCCACGGCCTTCATGCAGGGGAAGATAAAAATGGAGGGGGATATGGCCTTCGGCCTCTCGCTCAGCAACATCTTCATGTAGAAGCATACGACGGGGCCGGCATCGTGCCGGCCCCCGCCTATTATCATTCCAAGGCCCTGTGGCCATGGCACACGGTTGTCTCTCTACCGTATCGTACACGTGCCAGGCCTCCACGTTCGGAAATGTGGAGGCGCTGGGACACCGTCTTATTCGGGGTTTTTCTCTCGCAACGCGATACTCAAGCGAGCTTGCCGCGTCGGCTTCGCCTCCTCGCAATACGCCTTTTCGCTTCGCGAAAAGGCTAGCTTACGCGATTCAGACCATCGAAGCGTAAGCTATAATTCGTGGAGCCTGCTCTTTATTATCTTGCCGCCCGCGTTCATGGGCAGCGGCGCATCAGAGATGACCACGAAATCGGGAACCTTGTAGTCCGCTATCTTGCCCCTGCAGAACTCGAGGACCTCAGCGGCGGTGATGCTGTGCCCCGGCATGGGGAAGACCACGGCCTTGATCTTCTCTCCGAGGACCTGGTCCGGTACCCCTATCACCCCTACCTGCAGCACCTTCGGGTTCATGGTTATCAGGTTTTCCACCTCTACCGAGTAAACGTTCTCACCGCCCCTGAGGATCATGTCCTTCTTGCGGTCCACTATGGTGTAGAAGCCTTCCTCGTCCTTTATCACCACGTCCCCGGAACGGTGCCACCTGCGCCCCTCCTCGTCGATGATGAAGCTCTCCCTGGTCTTGTCCTCAAGGTTCCAGTATCCGCGGCAAGTGCCCGAGCCGCTTATCAGCAGTTCCCCCGGCTGGCCCAACGGGACCTCCTGCAGCCGTTCGTCCACCACCTTGAACAGCGTGGGTGGTGTAGGCCAACCGATGGAGGAACCCCTCTTGATGACCTGCTCGGGGGGGAGCAGCGACCCCGCGCCGATGGAAGTGGTCTCGGTCATGCCAAAACCGTTTCCTATCTTCGCAGCGGGGAAATCCTTCAGCATGAGCTCCCCCAGCTCGGGCGGCATGGGCGATCCTCCCTGGAACATGACCTCGATATGTCCCGCGTCCACGAGCTTGTGGTAATTCGGCTGCATGCGCAGCAGCCAGAACATGGCGGTGACCCCCACGAAGAAGTTGACCTCCTCCTCTATCATGGACTCTATGACCCGGTCCGCCTGGAATATGGGCAGCACCACCGCTCCCGCGCCCAGCAGGCACAGGTTGAACAATGTATGCAGCGCGGTGACGTGGAACAGGGGCACGGATATCATCTGCTTGATCTTGTAGATATCTTCCATGGTGTATTTTTCGGGTATGAGGTAGGGCATGCAGGAAAGCTGGGCCATGGCATTGGAGACCACGTTGCGGTGGGTGATTATGCTTCCTTTGGGCCTGCCCGTCGTCCCGCTGGTATAACATATGCTGCAGATGTCCTTCTCGTTCACCTCTATCTCTATGTGCGCGGGGGCCTTCCGGGCAAGCAGGCTGGTATAGGGATCGTTACCGCCTGTGCCCTCGTTTCCGGTCACTATTATCGCTTCGAGCCCGTACAGCCGCTCGCGCAGGGGCTTGATCCTCTCATACAGCTCCGCCTCTACTAACAGCAACTTTGCGCCGGAATCCCGCAGTTGGAACCCGACCTCCTCCGTCTCCAGCCTGGCGTTGATGACCACCGACACCGCGCCTACCGCAGCGATGGCGAGGTAACTGATGCAGAACTCCGGGTTGTTCAGGAGGATCATGGCCACCCTGTCGCCCTTTTCCACGCCGTAGTCCTCCGTGAGTGCGGCGGAGACCTTCCTTGCCGCTTCATCCAGCCTCTTGCGCGTATAGCGCTCGCCCAGGGTCGGGAATATGAATATCTCCTCGTCGCCGAAGCGGGCGAGGCCGTCCTGGAATATGGCCATGAGGTTCGGGTATCTGCAGGAGTAGGCGGTTTCGAGTGCCCCCTCGAACCACTCGTCTATTACGCCGTCGCGGGGCCAGCCGTCCTTGAGCATTCTTATCCCCCTTAGATCAAGCGATCAGCCCTTGCATGCGTACCGTTCCGCGCAGACCTTGCTTCAGAGGTTCCTCTTTATGAAGTATGGGCAGGTCTCAGCCATAGGGGCCGGCCCTGGACTTTTGCCTGAGCTTGAACATGTCCGCATCGTCCTTTATCCACGCTTTTTAAAGAAGAACACCCTTAAATTATTGCCCATCAGTCTGTTCGGGTAAATAGCGGGTTAATGAACTGTATCCAAACAGGGCTTTTCTGGCCAAATCCACCTAGTTAAATGACTAATTATTCAACAGCTATCAACTTTACATAACATATATTAACGGCGTTGCTTGCTTTGCTTATGGAATACCGTCCCTGGCCTTGATATTGAGCTGGGACCAGTTAGTCCCGAACGCTCTCGGGCCCGGGCACTTGTTTGCCGCAGGGGGGCTACGAAATATTACAGGCATAAAAATGACCCCCCTACCTAGCCACCCGGCAGAACTCCCCGAGTTCTTTCGGCAAGGGGGAACCTTTGTACCATCTATAATCTTAGCATAACTATTGAAGAGTAAACATCATGTTTGTTTCTGTTCCTCTCCCCCACCGTTGAGATCTCCGCGCCTCTCCCCCACCGCGAAGGGACCGGAGACCTGGGGTCACAACCGCTTTACAGCCTTCTCCAGCTCCCCCCTGGGCACGAGATCCAGGATATCCAGGTTCTCACCGCTGACATCGTAGAGGATGCGCCAGTCCCCTACCCGGAGGCGATAGAACTCATCCTTTGGGCCCCGGAGACGCTTCACACTCTTCCCCTCGGGAAAGGGATCAGCAGCCAGCTTCTCGATGGCTTTGGCTATACGTTTGCGGTCCGCGGCCGAGACGGCCTTGAAGGCCCTGGCGAACCGCTTTGAGTAGCGGAGGGTGTAGGCCATCTACTCACCCGCGAGCTTTTCCATCTCCTCGCTTGTGAGATAATCGCCAGCCTCTATCTCGGCGCGCGCTTCCCTGCGCCGGGCTATGAGCTCGGGATGGTTGGCCAGGATGAAGTCCTCGAGGTCCTCTTCCGAGAACGGGATGAGCATGGCCCTGGGCCTACCGTGCCAGGTGACGATGATCCACTTGTCCTCCTCGGCAACGTCGCGCACCACGGCGGACATCTGCACCTTCATCTCCTTCACTCCCATGAAGTCTATAGATGAAGGGGGCTCCATGGCCTCTATCTTCATATGACCCGCCGATGCCTTGTTCTTGGCCATATTCCTCACTCCTAAATAGTGGTCCTAAAAGTAGTCTCTTTCCATATCGTCATTATAGCACGGTTGCTCAAGGACCTCTCCCCCACCCTATCCCGCCGTTTGCACCGCTGGAGACCCCAGGCAAAACCCCTTGCCCGATCGAGAGCGGGCCTCCTGCGGCCTCTCAGAGCGCCGTTTTTTCCTTACCTTCAGTAAAGATGACACCCGCGCTGATTTATGGGGATTCGGGCTGCCTCTCCCGCCTAACGCCCCCACCCGGGCCACAACCTCCCCTACTGGAGCGCACGCCCGGGTGTCTCCCCTCGCCAAGCGCCGCAGCGCCGGCATGCTCGGGGGCAGCGGGCGGAAGGCTCGCCACGTTCCCACGCTCCCCTCCCCCGCCGGCATGGGCACGTCGCCCTGGGGGACTCCCCTTCCCTCCCTCGTCTCCCTTGATAAACAGGAGGCAAGGAGCTATATTAAATGTATAACTTAAGTATTACGATAATGGAAGTGATGCTTGAAGGAATATGCCATAGCCGAGTTGGATGTCCCGGATAAGGTCGCTGACCATATCTGGGACCGGCACCGCATCTATGGGTGGCAGGTTTACGACGTAATCGAGGACTCGAACACACGCATGGATGAAAAGACGGATAAAAAGCACGGCAGGGTGCTCATAGCCAGGGGAAGAGATAGAGGCGGAACGCCCCTGATCCTGTACATGAGCTTCGTAGATGAACGGCAGGGGCTCTATAGGCTGAGGACGGCGAGGAGGCCGGATGAAAATGAGTACAGAAGATTTTTCAAATGAAGACATGGACGCCTTGGACGAGGTCCCCCTGGAGGACATGCTCGAGGGATCCGAGGAGGCGGCGGTTTCGCTGCCTCCGGGAGGGGCGAAGATCACCATGGCCTTGAGGATCGAGAAAGAGGTGCTGCGCGATCTCGAGATCTATGCGCGCAGCATCGGCGAGAAACCATCCACTCTGGCGCGCATGTTGATAAAGGAAGGCCTGATGAACAAAGCGGCGGACATCTCCCTGGAGGCTTTCCCCGAGATATTGAAACTGAAGATAGCTCAGAGCAAAAGCGCGTGATCCGCCGCGCTCTCTTCGCCCTCATCTCAAATCCTCCCCCTCCCCTCTCCCCCACCGGACATAAAAGGTGGCGGGGTCCCCAGCACGGGTCCCCGCCTGCACTATTCCCTTAAGTCATATGGGCATATGGGCTTTCAGGGATAGTGTGCCTATTCTAGCATGCTTTGGTAAGCATCCGGCCCTTACGGGGCCGGCATCAGGTACACTTTCCCGGCGTGAGCAGGCCCGGGGCCGCGCCTGGCGGCCGCGGCCGCATGCTCGATTTCAATACCAAAAGAGCCCGAAAAGAGCCCTCTGTAGTGTTTTCTTAATAAAAATCCTCGATTTGCGCCTGGCTGCGGCCAGCGTTATTGCAGGTAGAAGAAGTGGCTGCGTTGAAGGTAGTTTAGAAAACAGGCGGTTTTCTGGGGTACTTCGTCTAGCAACATTCATCTCAAGCTGATCAAGACAAGGAGAAGTAAGGGGCTGCTTGCAGAGAGAAAGGAATGGCCATGAATACCACGCTTGAAACCAGGATCCCGAAACGACGGTTGGGCCGCACGGATATAGAGATCACCCCAATCGGCCTCGGCACATGGCAGTTAGCCGGGGGCCAGGGCCTGGACAGCCTGGTGTGGCAGAGCGTTTCAGATGATGAGACGGACGAGATCATCAGCAGAGCCTTGAGCGGCGGGATCAACTGGTTCGATACCGCCGAGGCGTACGGCATGGGACGTTCCGAAAAGCGTCTCTCCTTTGCCCTGCAG
>CAZGWK010000013.1:0-69665 GCA_964529285.1 uncultured Actinomycetota bacterium | reverse complement strand
TGACCCCTAGGCCTGACCGTGGCGCAGGAGGACCGGCAGGAAGAGAATGAGGGCGGCGGCGGTAAAGACCAGCGCCACGACGCAGGTCGTACCGTAGCTGAACAGCTTGGCCACCCAGCCGGCCGCGATGGCGGCCAGGACGCTGGCCGCGGCGGTGCAGGCATTGAAGAGCCCCATGGCCGTGCCCTTGGGAATGGTTGCCAGTTCGCCCGTCAGAGCCGTACCGGCGACGATCAGCGGAGACCATGCAACCGGCAGCACTATGAATATGAAGGGCACCAGCCATTCATGCAGCCCTGCGCCGGCGGGAACGAGCAGCGCCATGCCCCCGATGGAGAACAGGGTCATCAGGCCTCCGAGCAGCACTATCCTGTCCGCGCCGAACCTGGTCGACCAGTCCCCGGAGAGCGCGTAGAAAAAGATACCGATGACGGCGCCGACGGCGTAATAGAGCGAGGAGAGGCCGGGTTGTATATCATATGTGTTCTTCATGAGCAGGGGATACAAGTTGTAGATTATCCACGTGCCCACCATGAGTAAAAACCAACTCAACAAGTACAGACCGAAGAGGCTCCGCCACTCCTTCCCCAAAGCCTTCAGTTTGGAGGCCGTGAGGTGCTCGTAGTGCCTGAGAAGGGAAGCCGGGGTGCGTCCGGGTCCCATGGCGGGCACTTTGTGATCGAGGGCGGGGCGGTGGTGCGAGGTAACCTCTCTATCCTTTGCCCTGGGAAGATGGATGCTGCCGAGCAGCAATCCGGGGACCATCAGGCCCGCGGCCAGCCACATACCGAAGGACGCATGCGCCTGCACGATGGCCGCCAGCATCAGGCCTGCGGCCTGTCCCGTGCCGTAGAACGTCTGCAGCCAGCCCAGCCTGTCGTCCCACTCGTTTTGGGGATGGAACTCCACGATATAGCTGTAGGAGACGGTGTTGCTCGCGCCTGCGCCGGCGCCCATCACGAAGGCGCAGACCGCCCACAGCGCGGTCATGTCCGAGAGGACGAAACCGCCGAAGCCCGCCGCCAGAAGCACGTAACCCGAGAGGTAAAAAAAGCTGTAACGCCGCGTGCGGTCGGCGAGGCCGCCCAGCACGGGAGAGATCACCTGCCCTACGTACAGGGCCGCCACCACCATACCCACGTTCTCGGGGCCCGCGGACTCGACGATGAGAGGCAGGAGGATGGGCGCCAGGCCCAGCACGATGACCCCCTGGAGCAGATAGCCCCAGTACCATGCCTCTGTGTATTTGCGTGCGACTGCCGGGAACCGGCCCGCCTTTCCGGATGCTTTCAAGGTAGTCCCGCCCTCATGTCCAGTACCAGCAGATGTAATCCTCCAAACTACTAATCCCTGCCTCGACCGCATAGAAAGGAATCTTGAATATAAGGGTCCGGGCCGAAAAGCCGTACGCCGGCGAGCAAGAAGGATCGGCCTTATGCCGACCGCTCCGAGATTATGTTCAGTATGCGCGGGATGGACAGCTCCACCTGCAGCCTGCGTCCCGCGGATATCTCCGGCGCGAACTCCCGTATCAGGTCGACCTCCGCCTGCGTGGGAGGAGGCAGCTCTTTGAGGTCTTCCGCCACCTTCAGCTCCCAGGGAACCTCTGCCTTGACCTCCTCGACGCTGTGGCCGGGAAAGAGCCCGTAGAGATATATCTCCTTGCTCTCCGCTGCGAAGTGAAAGACCCCCATGGTGCTGTAGATCGCCTTGGGGCCGCTCCCCGGCGGAAAGCCTGCCTTTTCCCTGGCATCGTAGCCGTCGAGATAACCTGGAGAAGAGACGTAATCCACCTTCTCCACGAACTTGCCTCCGCGCATGGTGAGCACGGCCTTGCTGGCGTAACCGAAGAACTCCGGCGCCCCTCCCGCCCCCATCATGCGCATGCGGAAGTCATTGTAGTCGCCGAAAACGGTGGAGTTCATGTTCCCGTAGCGGTCTATCTGGCCCACGCCGAGGAAGGTCACGTCCACCAGGCCGCGGTTGACGATGGTGGTGAAGACGTCGATCATGTCGCATGAGTAGGCGTAGCCGTGCGTACACGTAGGATCCGCGATGTGCAGCAGGTTGCGGAAGGGGTCGATGCCCACCATCCCCGCCTCGGTGAGGATGACGCAGTTGGGTGCGTGGGTCGCCTTGGCCAGCACTCCCGCCGCCATGGGGATACCCTGGCCGATCACCACGAGGTCGCCGTCCGCAATCTCCCTGGCGGCGTTGGCCACGATGATCTCGGCTTCGGTGTACTTAACCACCTGTGAACCCCCCTTTCTCCTCCAGGGCCTGCAGGAATTCGGCGCGGGTCATCTGGAAGTTGAAACTCACGTCGTTGTCGTCCCATGCCCGCCGCCAGGACGCGCCGTAGTCGGCGGGGACGCTGAGATAGGGCTTTGCCTTGAGCTCGTTTATATACTTCAAACCGAAGCGGTCCGCGTAGTGCTGCAGGTACGACTGGCGGTCCTGCGTCCCGTAAACCCATTCGTCCATGAAGGCCTTTCCTCCCTCCTCGCTCATGGTCTGCATGAAGAGAAGGCTGCGGTAGACCATGTCGTAGTCGTAGAAGCCGAGCAGTTCGGAGGGGTGGGCGCCCCAGGGCTCCTCCACCACCGCGCACACCCGGAAACCCGGCACGACGGTCAGATGGGGGGAGCTGCGTACCACCTCCTCGTCCACGATCTGCTCGCAGGATACGATGACCCGGTCAGAGGCAAGGCAGGCCCATTTGGTGTTGATGAGGGCCCCCCAGAGCTGGGCGTTGCCGGACTTGTCCGCCCTCTGCACGTGCACCACGGCTACGTCCGGATTGCGGCCCCTGACCACCGTCACATTTTCGCCGGTGAAGGGACACTCCACCTCCCCGAACTTCTGGCCCGCGCAGAAACTCTCAACCCGGCAGACGTCGCTCTCCCTGATGCCGGACATCACGGGTAGAAAGGGATAGCCCATGGCGCCGGCCTGCAGCATGGCGAGCAGGGTGTAGTTGGAGTAGTCCTCTATCTCCACCTCTCCCCTGCGCAGCGCCCTTTCCAGCACCGTCTCTATGCGCTCGCCCGCTATGCGGAAGTTGTAGGCTATCAGGAGCTTGCTCACGCACCTGCCCAGGATCAACAGGTCCAGTTCGTCGATGCCGCCCTGCTGGAAGACGGTGAGGTCTTTTCTGCGCTGGCGGATGACCTCGTGCAGCAGGGCGTAGGGGGTGCCGTAAAGGCAGTTGGCGATGACCATGGAATCCCCGTCAGCGACGAAGCGCTCCACCGCCTCATTCGCAGTCATGCGCTTGTCTTCCTGCATGTACTTGGTCAGCATGCGGACCTCCTTATGAGACAAAGTATGCGTGCCATGCCTTCAAACTTTCATATCACCATACGTATGCGTACCAGGCCTGGACCTCGCTCCACTCGCCTCTGGCTCTTTCCGTCTCCGTCCAGGCGACTGGCACCGCCGCGCCTTCGGCGCTGTCGCTTTCGCGATTCATACTTGCGAAATGTTTACCGAATATTGAGAAGGCGCGCAGCGTTGTCGTGCAGCCATTTCTCCAGTATGCCCTCCCTCAGCGGCATCTGCTCTATCTCCTCCACCATCTCCGGCACGCTCATACCCATGAAGATCCAGGTGGAGCCGAAGAGGATGCGGTCGGCCAGGATGGTATTGCCGTATTCGACCAGCGGCTCCCAGCCGGTATTGTGCCTTCCCACGTAGCGGGGGCGCATGGAGGCGAAGTCGATATACACGTTTGGGTGCCGCCAGGCCACCGCCACCAGCTCCGCGGTCCAGGGCCAGCCCCCGTGTCCCGCTATCAGCTTGAGTTCGGGGAAGTCCAGCGCCACCTGGTCGAGGTGGGAGGGATGCTCGAGGAACATGGGCAGGCTTGCGAAGCTCACCGACTGGTGCAGCCATACGGGAACGCCCAATTCAACGCACTTGGCGTAGATGGGATAGAAGCGGCGGTGGTCCGCCGGCATCTGCTGCATGAAAGGTCGCATGGCCACGCCGTGCAGCCCCAATTCCTTCACGCAGCGTTCCACCTCGCGCACGGCATCCATGCCCTTGTGCGGATCTATACCTGCGAAGCAGCGCAGGCGCTGCGGGTGGCGGTTGACCACCTCCGCGAAGTAATCGTTGGGAAGTCCTTTTACCCCCGCGACCGTCTCCTCGTCCATGTTGTAGAGCACCGCTATCTCCACGTCCCAGGAATCCAGCATCGCCAGGAACTGCTTTTCCGTCTGGGCCATGGGCTCCACCTTGGGCTCCAGAAAGCGGTAGAGCTCGTCCTCGCTCATCTCCTCCTTCGCACTTGCGAGCTCTTCGGGAGTAATGCCCAGCAGGGGAGCTACCCGCGGCCCGTAGATCTTTCTGAGGTACTCGGACATCTGCGGCGGCAGGCCGGTGATCTGGTCGATGACGGCTTCCCTGGTCGACAGGTTGCAAAGGCAGTCGATGACTTTCATTTGTAGGCCTTTACGGCGGCTTTGGCTATGCGCACGTCCTGTTCGGTGGTGCCGCCGGCAACGCCTAGCGAGGCGACCAGCGCGCCGTCCGCGTCGAAGATTGGCAGCCCGCCGGGCACGGGGCAGACCCGCTCGTTCCAGCCGCTGGTGGGTATACCCAGCCCGGGAAGGGACTTGACCCCATAGCCGGCTATATCGGAGCTGGGCGCCCGGAAGGCGGCCGCCGTCCAGGCCTTGTCCCTGGCCAGCTCAGCAGAAGGATAGATGGCCCCGTCCATGCGGTAGAACACCCTGGGCCATCCTTCCGCGTCGGAGAGGCACACGCTGACCGGCAGGCCCATGTCTTCGGCCTTGGCCATGGCCGCCTCCACCACTTTCACGTAGTCGTCCAGCCCGCTCTGCAGGGGAGGGTCCTCGGCGTCGTACATGGCGGACCAGCAGCGCTGGCTCACGGTATTGTCGTCAAGGGCTGAAGGGGTGCCGCTGGTGCCCACGCCCCCTATGACCTTCATGTCCTTATCGCGTATGGGGATGCCTCCCATGATGGTGGTCAGCCTCCCCTTGTGCTTGAACTGCAGGCCCATGCCGTGCTGGCCGAGGGGGAGCTGGTCCAGGGGCATCAGTGCGGTACGGGGGTCGGTCATGCGCCCCAGCATGAGGGTGGGAGCGAGAAAAGTCGCCGCCGTCCAGGCCTTCTCCACCCCGATATCGAAGGTGGCGGGCGGTGCGCCTTCCATGCGGTGTCCCGCGATTATAGCTCCCGCCTTATCCACCACCACTATGCTGCAGGGCCAGCCGATGAGGTCGTCGGCCACCCTTTCCGCCGCCTGGAGGCCCTTGCGCGAGAGGTACAAGGTCACAACGTCGATCTCGTTGCCGTTAGACATCTCTATACTCCCATCTGTCCGGGCCAATCCGTGGTGGCTACGAGGTCCGCCTTAGACTTGGCGACGTTCTTGACGATCACGTCACCCTCCTTGACGGGGGGCTTTACCTTTACCTTGACCGTCTCCCTCATGATCGGTTTCAACAACACCTTGAGAACCGGCTTGGAGGTGCGGACTGGAAGGAGGGGAAAGGCCTCGTCGCCGGTACGTACCGTGGCGGTGAGGGTGCGTACTGGGTTCTTCAGCTCCTCGAGCACGTATTTCTCACCCTGTTTGCACTCCGCCCCCTTCATCGCGGTGACGTTGCCTTTCTTGTCCTGGGTCACGGTCACCCTGCATCCCAGCGGGCAACCTATGCAGATGATGGTCTCCCTGGCCGCCATCTCAACCACTTCCTTTTGTCTCGCAGTCAACGACCAACTCCTCGCCCACCCCCGACTCCTTCAGCCTGTCGGCCTTGATGTCGATGATGACCATCTCGCTGGGCCGCACGGTACGGTAGCGTTTCGAAATCACGTCGCCCACCTTGACCGTCGCCTTCATCCCAGGCTCCGCCACCCTCATGTACAGGGTTACGTCGTCCTTGCCCGATATATACTGGGGCACCACGTACTTGATGTTCTTGCCGGGCACCACCCTTACCGCCCTCGCGGCCTTGAGCTTACCTTTATCGGCGAATTCCGCGGCCGCGGCGCCGGCTATCTCCGCCTCCCAGCTAACCCAGTCCACCAGGTCGTGCACCTGCACCACGTTGCCGCCGGCGAAGACACCGGGCACGCTGGTCTGGCGGTACTGGTCCACCAGCGGTCCGCCGGTAACCGCGTCCAACTCCACCCCGGCCTTGAGAGAGAGCTCGTTCTCGGGGATGAGCCCGGCGGAGAGGAGCAGGCAGTCGCAGGGGTAAAAGCGCTCCGAGCCCTTCACCGTACGCCTCTCCGCGTCCACCTTCGACACCGTCACACCCTCCAGCCTATCCTCACCGTGGATAAAGGTGACGGTGTGCTCGAGAAGCAGGGGGATGCCGAAATCGTGCAGGCACTGCACTTCGTTGCGTATAAGGCCTCCCGCCCAGGGCATCAACTCCACTACTGCCTCCACCTCGGCGCCCTCCAGGGTGAGCCGGCGGGCCATGATCATCCCGATATCGCCAGAGCCCAGGATGACATATCTCTTCCCGGGGATATAGCCCTCGATGTTGACGTAGCGCTGGCAGGTCCCCGCGGTCATCACGCCCGCGGGCCTGTTTCCCGGTATGCCCAGAGCAAACCTGGCCTTCTCGCGGCACCCCATGGACAGGACCACCGCACCCGGCTTGAACTTCATGTAACCGTGCTTGCGGCTCGCGGCGGTCATCTCCCGCTTGGCGTTGAAGTCGATGACCATGGTCTCGAGTTGTGCCTCCACACCCAGGTCCATGGCCTTGTCGATGAAAGCCTTCTCGTACTCCGGCCCGGTCATATCCTCCTTGAAATAGAGAAGCCCGAAGCCGTTGTGTATGCACTGGGGCAGGAGCCCTCCCAGCTGTTCCGCCCTTTCCACGATGAGGACCCTCTCCGCTCCCCTCTCCCTGGCTGCGATTGCCGCGGCAAGGCCCGCCGGACCGGCTCCGATAACCGCAACGTCCACCCGCCTAGGCATTTTTTTCACCTTCTTCCAGGATCTCCTTCGTCCGGTAATGGAGGTGTTCGGACTCGCCGCCTTTCTTGGTGACCTCGGTCTCCGGTATGCCCAGTTCGCGGGCGAGGATACGCGTGACGCGCGGCCCGCAGAAACCTCCCTGACAGCGTCCCGTCCCGGGCCTGACCCGGAACTTGACCCCGTCCAGGGTGGTCGCGCCACGCCTTATAGCCTCCACGATCTCTCCCTCGGTCACCGTCTCGCAGCGGCATATCACGTGGCCGTAGAGCGGGTCCTTCTTGATCAGCTCGCGCCTCTTCGCATCGGACAGCTCGCTGAAATCAGGGATGGCCTTGCGGCGGGGGTTGAACTTCGGGTCCGGCACCATCTTCACGCCGTCCTTCTGGAGAATATCCACCACCTCCATGGCGGCCCCGGGGCTTGCGCTCACCCCCGGGTAGCCGATGGTCATGTTTATGAAACGTTCCGCCCTCTGCGACATGGCTACCTCGCATTCGTGCCATCCTATCTCGAAGTTGCGGAACATGAGGAAACCGCAGAACGATTTGATGACGTCCTTCTCGGAGAGGTCCGGTATCACCTTGCGGGCGTTCTTCAGGGCCTCCCTTGCCATATGATCCGTGAAGGATCGATCGTGCCTGCGGTTTATCTGCAGCTGGATACCGAAGAGAAGGTTGCCCTCCACCGAGGGCACGATGATGTTCATGTCACCTGGCTCCTCGGGAAAGAGCGCCAGCAGGCTGTTGGCCATGCCGCCGCATTTCCTGTCCATCACGCCCACGTATCCCTTGATGGGAAAGAGTACGAAGTCGTCGGCGTTCACCATGGCCGCTATCCTGTCCACCCACTCCCCCGCCGCGTTGACGATATAGCGCGCCTTTATCTCCCCCTGGTTCGTCTGCACGGTGAACATGTGGTGGTCATGCTCGATGCCGGTGACCTCCGTCTCCAGCATGAGCTTGACCCCGTTGGCCGTGGCGTTCTCCATCAGGGCCTCGGTATAGACAACCGGGTGCACGATGGAGATGGCGTGATCGTAGAGGCTGCCCACGATGTCCTTGGATACGTAGGGCTCCATCTCCTTGAGCTCGGAGTAGGTGCAGTACCTGTCGGTGCCCAGCCCCAGGCTCTCCGTGCGCTTTGCTCCCTTGTCCAGCTTCTCCTTCTTGGTCAGGTCCTTGATCATTATGTGGCACCCTATATTCTTGAAGGGCACCTCCAGTTCCTTGCACAGGGGCTCCATAACGGGAATGGACTTCCACAGGAGGTGGCTGCGGTGGTATTCGGGCCGGAACTCGAGAGTATCCCTTCCCTGGCATACCACGCCGACGTTGGCCTTGGTGATGCCCCAGCCTACATCAACGTTCTTCTCCACCACGGTGACATCGAGCTTGTACCTGGAGAGCTCTCTTGCAGTGGCAGCGCCCAGCACGCCGGCGCCGATGATGAGGATTTCAGTTTCGAGGGCAGGCATGATACCATCCTTTTCTCTTTGAGGTTTTCCGCATAAGTCCGCGGAAACGCCGCTTTACGATGAGCAATACTCACCGAGACGCTGCATCGATTATATTAAACATGGCATATGCGCACAAACACACCAGCAACGGGCTTGCGCCGGCCTTCCCGCGATAATTTGCATATTGCAAAGGTTTCTCATTTCAAATATTATGAGGAGGAGCGCGATGGACGCTCTGGAAGATGGGTGCGCAGTCGGCGTGCTTGCGCCCGGGAGAAGCGCTAACCTCCATCAGTGTAACTTGCCGGTATCCGTGATATAAATAGACGGGTGAATGCGATGCGAAACAGCATGGACGTAAAGGGCAAAAAGGCCCTGGTAACCGGGGGTGGAAGCGGTATCGGTCTTGCCATAGCGGCAAGACTCGCCGGCAAGGGCGCCGAGCCCATCCTCCTCGACATAAACAGGGATTCCCTGGATAAAAGCTTAGCCGAGTTGAGGGGCGAGGGCTACCAGGCTTTCGGCTTTCAGGCCAACGTGACCTCCAGGGACGAGTTGCGCCGCGTCAGAGAGGAACTGGAAGAGAAAGGCCTCAGCCCGGATATCCTGGTCAACTGTGCCGGCATCACCCTCATCGCCCATTTCTCCGCCACCGACCACGACGAGATGCGGCGCATTATCGACGTCAACCTCATGGGCACCATCAACACCATCGAGACCTTCCTGCCGTCCATGATAGAGCGAAGGTCGGGACACATCGTAAACATCGGGTCTATCGACGGCATCATCCCCATCCCCGGGCAGTCGGCATACTGCGCCAGCAAGTTCGCCGTCACCGGCTTCACCGAAGTCCTCTACTATGATCTGAGGGGCAACGGCGTAGGTGTGACTCTCGTCTGCCCCGGCTACGTCAAGACGCCCCTGGCGAATACGTCTACCATCAAGGACCTGCCACTCCACTTCATCGGCGCACGTCTGGTGGAAAGATTCCTTCTGAGCCTGGGCGGTTCGCCTCGCAAGGTAGCCCGCCAAGTGGTGGACGCGATCTCGTGCAACCGGTTCCTGGTCATACCAGGCCTGCCCTCGAAGATCATTTACCACTACCACCGGCTGTTCCCACGCCTGGCGACCCGCTCCGGGCTGGGCGTGGCGAAGTTCTTCGCCTGGTGGCGAAGGAGGTTACCGAAGCGAGTGCTGCAGTCGATCTGAGCGATCCATTCGTTTCCCGCACTTCTCGAAATAGCTTTTGCCTTGCCTGCAAAGGCCGAGCGGACACCGCCCTCCCGATCAAGCCTCTCAATCTTGCTTGACAGGAAGAAAGCGGCTGCTAAAATAATTATACCGACTAGTTGGTCTATTTATGGAGATTGATTTGTCCAGTACAAAGACGACAGTATCCAAGGGAGAGAAGACGCGACGGCGCATCGTAGGCTACGCCACTCTCCTCATGTACGAGAAGGGCTATGCCAAGACGACCATCGACAACGTCATAGAGGCAGCCGGGGTCACCAAGGGAAGCTTCTACTTTCATTTCTCGTCCAAGGAGGAGTTGGGATACGCGGTGATCGAGAATGCCTCCGCTCATATCATGGACAGCCTGAAAAAGGTCCTCGACCTTCCGGAACTGTCCCCCTACCAGCGCATCGAGGCCATGCTCAAGGGCATACAGGGCATCGTCGAGGAGGCCGAATGCACCCGCGGATGCATCCTGGGCAACCTGGCGCTGGAGACCAGCAACCTGAGCGAGGGCTTCCGCGAGCGACTCGCCAGGGCCTTCCGCGACTGGTCGGGAATCATCGCTTCCGGATTGGAGGAGATGAAAGCAGCGGGAGAGCTGCCGCCCGACTTCGACTGCGCAAGGTACGCTGATTTCGCCATCAGCGCCCTGGAGGGCGGGATCATGATCAGCAAGGTCACCCACGACCCCGCACCCATGCGCAACAGCATCACGCTCATCCTCAAGCAGTTCGCGGAGACTAAGGAACGGTCATAGATACTTTTAGACAGGGAGGAGAATCACATGTCGGACGATGTGTACGAAGCGCTGGCCCAGCACCTGGACGAGATGCCCATCGGGGCTCCCATGAGCGACGAGTTGATGGACATACTGCGCATCTTGTTCACTCCCGAGGAGGCGGAACTGGCAGTCAAGCTTCCCTTCATGAACACGGCCCTGGAGGAGCTCTCCGGGACGGTTGGCATGCCCGCCGAGGAACTGGAGGGAATGCTGGACACCATGGCCTCCAAGGGCACCGTATTCAAAAGAGTGAAGGGAGCGGAGTCGAAATACCGCCTGCTCCCCACCGTAGTGGGCTTCTCCGAGACGCCCTTCTGGCCGGGCAAGGACAACGAGATAGTGCGCAGACTTGCCCCGCTCTGGAACAAGTACTTCAGATCCGCTTTCGCTGAAGAGGTCGGCGGCAGAAAGGTCCCCTTGTTGAGAGCTGTGCCCGTGCAGGAGGAGATCGCCTCCGAATCGCAGGTGCTCCCCTATGAGACGGTTCGAAACCTGGTGGAGGAGGTCGACTACCGGGCGGTGGCCTACTGCCCCTGCCGACAGATAAGGGCCTATGCGGGTGAGGGATGCGAGCACGAGCGGGAGAACTGCTTCCACTTCGGCTCCATGGGACGTTATATCGTGGAGCAGGGCATGGGCAGGGAATTGACCCTGGAGGAGACCCTCGAGAAGCTGGAGGATGCCCACGAGGAGGGGCTGGTGTTCTCCACCGACAACTACCAGGGCAAGGTCTCCACCATCTGCTGCTGCTGCGGCTGCTGCTGCGCTTTCATCCAGACCAGGAAGCAGTTGGGTTATGCGAATGCCATGGCCCCTTCCAGCTACGTACCACGGGTGGATGAGGAATTATGTATCGGGTGCGGCACCTGCGAGGAACGCTGCCCGGTGGAGGCCATTAAGCTTGACGACGAGGAGATCGCCCAGGTAGACGAGGACCTGTGCCTTGGGTGCGGGGTGTGCATCCCCACCTGCTCCGGAGAGGCTTTGACCCTGGAGCGCCGTGAGGCGCCCAAGGGAGTCCCCACCCTGGAGGAGTTCATAGTCGGCCAGACGCAGTAGCATCCAACAACACATTTAATTTAAATATTGCATTCCTGAAAACAACGAGTGCATGGAAGAGGAGATGCATATGCCGGAAGATGTATACGAGCAGCTGCGGGAACTGCTGGACCGCCACCCCACCGGCTGCCAGCCCGCGCCCGAGATCATAAAGATCCTCAAGATATTCTTCACGCAGGAGGAGGCAGAAGTGGCTTTAGGCCTCGGATTCAGGCCCTTCAGCGTGGAGGACGTGACGCGCCGCGCCGGCGTGGACGAGAAGACGGCGGAACGCTGCCTCGAGTCACTCGCGGACAAGGCCGTGGTCTTTGTGCGCGAAAAGGAAGGTAAGCGCAGCTACGCCCTGCTTCCCGTGATGCCGGGCCTCTTCGAGTTCCCCTACATGAAGGGGATGTCAGACGAGATGAGGGCCAGGCTCACCCCGCTGTGGAAAAGCTACCTGCCCAAGCTCGGCAGGGGTTTCGGCGGCACCGACACCCGGTTCTCCCGCATCATCCCCATACAGGAGGAAGTGGATAGCGAGCCGGGGGTGCTCCCCTACCAGAAGGTCTACGAGATGATCGACAAGGCCAGGGTGGTGGGCATCGGCACCTGCGCCTGCCGCGACATGGAGAGGAACTGCGACAACCCGCTTGAAGCCTGCATGCTCTTCGACGAGACCTGTACCTACCTGGTGGAGCGGGGCTTCGGCCGCTATATAACCAAGGAGGAGATGAAGGAGAAGCTCAGGGAGTTCGACGAGGCCGGGCTGGTGCACCAGATCAACAACGTGCAGGAGCACCTGACCTTCGTGTGCAACTGCTGCACCTGCTGCTGCGGCCTGCTGCGCATGAGCACGCAATGGGGCAACCCCCCAGTCTTCACCTCCTCAGGTTTTACACCGCTGGTCGATGAGGAGCTGTGTACGGGGTGCGGGATCTGCGCCGACGAGAGGTGCCCGGTGCAGGCCATAGAGGTATCTAACGGGACGGCGGTAGTGAAGCGAGAACGCTGTATAGGGTGCGGCTTGTGCGTCAGCGGCTGCCCCGAGGGAGCCCTGCGGCTGGTGAAGACGGACGAGTACGCGGAACCCCCGCTGACCACCTCCGAGATGGGCATGAAGATCCTGCAGGAGAAGGGCAAGCTGGAGGCGTTCATGGAGGTCATCAAACCCTAGGGGTGAAAGGAGCGAGCATGGCGGAGGATGTTTATGTGAGGCTGCGGGAGTTCATGGACGGTCTGCCGGGTGGATTTCCCTCCACCGAGAGCGGGGTGGAACTGAAGCTGCTCGCGCGGTATTTCACCCCGGAGGAAGCGGAACTCCAGATGCACCTTAATATCTTTCCGGAGACGGCGGCAGCCATCGCGGAGCGCGCCGGCATGGACGAGGCCAAGGCGGCAGAGATGCTGGAGTCCATGTCCGGTCAGGGGTCGATCTTCAGGATCAGGGCGGGCGAGCAAACCATGTACATGGCCATGTCCTTCCTCGTCGGCATATACGAGTTTCACCTCAAGAGCATGGACCGTGAGCTGGCCGAGCTGCTCGACGAATACCTGCCCCACCTGACGGAATCCTGGAGCGGCGGAAAGACAAAACAGCTTAGGGTGGTCCCGGTGGAGACGGCAGTGGAGGCAGGCAAGGAGGTCGCGACCTACGACCGCGTCCGGGAGATGGTGAAAGGTCAGGACAAATTTGCCGTGGCGGACTGTATCTGCCGCGTGGAGCGCGGTCTCCTGGGGCGCGAGTGCGAACGCCCCCTGGAGACCTGCCTGGTCTTCGGTTTCGCCGCTGACTACTACGCCGAGAACGGCATCGGTCGCAAGATAAGCCTCGAGGAATGCCTGGAGATCCTGGACGAGGCCGAGGAGGCCGCGCTGGTGCTCTCACCCAGCAACGCCCAGAACTTCGTGAACATCTGCTGCTGCTGCAGCTGCTGCTGCGGCATGCTGCGGGGGCTCTCCACCATGGAGAGGCCGGCCGACGAGGTGCAGTCCACCTACAGGGCCGTGATAGATGCGGATGAATGTACCGCATGCGGCACCTGCCTGGACCGCTGCCAGATCGACGCTATCGTCGAGGGAGACGAATACATGGATGTGGACACGGCCAGGTGTATCGGGTGCGGGTTGTGCGTACCCACCTGCCCGGCGGACGCCATAGAGATGGTACCCAAGGTAGACGCCGTGGTGCCGCCCGCGAACATGGTGGAGATGAACGCGAGGATACTGCAGGAACGCGGCCTGGCCTGAGGAGGGGATGATGAAATCAGTAGCGGAGCTTCTCGGCATTGAACATGCGGTGATAATGGGAGCCATGGGCACCATTTCCAACGCGGAACTGGTGGCCGCCGTTTCAGAGGCCGGGGCCCTCGGCCTGATCGCCTCGGTGGGGATGGACGCGGACGGCCTGCGCAAGGCCA
The DNA here is from genome assembly GCA_964529285.1 of uncultured Actinomycetota bacterium. Taxonomy (GTDB): domain Bacteria; phylum Actinomycetota; class Geothermincolia; order Geothermincolales; family RBG-13-55-18; genus SURF-21. The sequence goes on along the minus strand of CAZGWK010000013.1, from coordinate 55,764 downwards.
TATGCGAGGTGCGAGAGCTCACCTCCAGGCCCTTCGGCGTAAACCTGGTGGCCCGCAATCCCCTCTCCCCCGCCATGGTGGAGGTCATGGCCGATGAAGGAATAACGGTGGCTACCACATCGGCAGGTTCGCCCGCCACCCTGGCCCCCCTGCTCGCCGAGGCCGGCATAAGGGTCTTTCACGTCGTCCCTTCGCCCGCCCTGGCGGTCAAGGCCGCGCAGGCCGGCGTGGACGGCATCGTGGCCGAAGGAGGAGAATCGGGCGGCGTACAGGCTCCCCAGGCCGTTTCCACCCTGACCCTTGTCCCCCAAGTGGTCGAGGCGGTGGACGTCCCCGTTATTGCCGCCGGCGGCATCCACGACGGGCGCGGTTACGCGGCTGCCTTCGCCATGGGGGCAAAGGGCGTGCAGATCGGGACGGGCCTCATGCTTACCGAGGAATGCCGCATCCATACCGATATCAAGCAAGCCCTGCTGGAAGCGCAGCCGGGAGACACCACCGTCCTTCCCATGGGCATGGGCAGCGTCAGGGTACTGGCAAACGAACTCGCGCGCAGTATCAGAGACATGCCGCCGCAGGAGAGAGTATCCAAGGCCACCGAGGCCTGGATGCGGGCACCAGCCGCCTTCCAGGACGGCGACGTCAGATCCGGGCTGGTAATAGCCGGGGAATGCTGCGGGGCCATAAACGAGATATTGCCCGCGGGAGAGGTGATACGCCGCATGGTCGAGGAGGGAGAAAGAATACTCGGCTCCTTATAGAGACGACGCGGCGATATACGACCGAAGTCCCGTATCAGAACCGAGCCATGTGTAACCCTCATCCTCGGCCTCAAAGCATGGTCGAGGGGCGCATACTGCGCCCCTCTTGCCGGTCTCACATCACCCCTTGAGGGGAATGGGTTCAAATGCCGATGACCGCCGCACCGCTGCGGGCCACCGCCTGCAGGGCGTTCCCCAGGTAGAGGTCGCGGCAGAGGAAGCGGCGTTTTTTTCCGCTCGACGTCTTGGGGAGGCTGCCCGCTGGCACCAGGACCACCTCCCGCACCGGTACCCCTATCTCCTCCCTCACTGTGGAGGAGATGGCGCGCGCCGTCTCCCCGGCTGCCTGCATGCATGAGAGGTGAGTCTCACCGACGAGCACCAGGCGCTCGCGGCCGCGGCGCGTGCTCACACCGAAGGCAACCGCATTCCCCTTGCGCACGCCCCTTATCCGTTCCACGCACCGCTCCACGTCCTCGGGGAAGAGGTTGCGGCCTCCGATGATGACCATGTCCTTGATCCTTCCCACCAGGTAGAGCTCGCCGCCGGCGAAGTAGCCCAGGTCTCCGGTATGCAGGCGGCCTCCTCGCAGCGCTTCGGCGGTGGCGGCCGCATTCGCCCAGTATCCCTGCATCACGGAATCACCACGCACGCACACCTCGCCTATCTCCCTCTCACCAGCCTCGCTGCCGTCCTCCCTGAACACGCTCACCTCTACCCCATCGAGAGGGCTCCCCAGGGAGACCAGGGTGCGCGTTCCCTCCTCTCCCGGTTCCGCCGGGCGGGCGAAACCGTCCTCCTCTATGCCCTCCCGCGATACGTGGTCCAGGCCGTACCTCTTTCCCGGCTGCGGGAAGGTCACCGCGAGCGTGGCCTCGGCCAGTCCGTAAACGGGGTACGGCACCTCCGGCCGCAGGCCGTATGCCGCCCCTGCCGTGACGAAGCCGTCCATTACCTCGTGATCCACCGCTTCTGCCCCGTTCAAGGCCAGGCGCAGTGAGGAGAGGTCCAGGTCTCCCGCGCTCCCCGACGCGAGCACGCGCGTAGAGAGTGCGTAGGCGAAGTTGGGCCCGCCGGTGATGGTGGCCTTGTGTTCGCCCATGGCACGCATCCAGAATGCCGGGTCGGAGACGAAGCGCTGCGGCGACATCAGGATGAGGCTTGCGCCCGCGGACAGGGCGGTGATGAGAAAGCCGATGAGGCCCATGTCGTGATAGAGCGGCATCCACGAGACTATCCGGTCGCGGCGCGAGACCTTGACCTTGCGGGTTATGGCCCTTACGTTGGCCATGACGTTGGCATGGGAGAGGATGACGCCGCGCGGCTCGGTGGTGGAGCCGGAGGTAAACTGCACCAGGGCGGTATCTCCCGGCTTGGATAATGCGGGAGGCAGGTCCCCGGCGCGGTCGAGTTCCTCGCTTGCCACGATGCGCATGCCTTCTCCCATCTCTCCGACCATGGGGATGAGTGAGCCCGGAAGGGTGAGGAGCTTCGCCTCGACCTTTTCCAGGCGCCTGCGGCTCTGTTCTATGAAAGAGTGCGGCTCGACGGCGCGCATGGGCAGGGGCAGGGGTACGGCCACCGCTCCCGCCGCCCAGCAACCAAGGAAAGAAACGACCGTGGAAGGCGTGGTCTGGGCCATGATGCCCACGCGGTCTCCGGGCACTATGCCCGCTTTTACCAGCCCGAGCGCAGCCCTTTCGGCGGCGGCCTTGAGCTCCGCAGGCGTATACACCTTCTCGCCTTCCTCGAGCAATATATTCAAGCCCCGCTGAGACCGGGACAGGCCCTTGCAGATACCCTGCCATACGTTACTTACGCTCACCATAAACATTACCTCCTTTGACTTATGCCTTACCCTACGCTTTCAGAAAAAAGGCAAAGAGATGCCCCCTGATAGACTAACCAGTTGTTGCCGTGCAGCCCCGGGACAGCCTCCTTCTCCCGCATCCGCGTGTGCCCGGGCTGTTGTGTTGACTGTTTGTATTGAATGGGGAAACACGCCGCAGACGTAAAAGGTTACATGAGGCCAAACATAGATGCGGAGCCTGTTGCACGAAGCAACCGCTACGGTGAGAGCTCCCCGCGCAAAGGACGAAGAGGACGTGGCCGCCGCCAAGGAGCACCCGGAGCCCTGCCCCCGACCCTAGAGGACGCTGATAAAGACGGCCCCGGCCAGCATGACGCTCGCGCCCTTGAGCCTGTCCTTGATGTCCTTCTCCCTGAACAGCAGCCATCCCAGCAGGACGCTGATGATTATATTAGTCTGATAGAGGGTGAAGACCACGGAGACCTGGGAGATGCTCAAGGCCAGCACGTAACAACCGATGACTATGGCGTTGCTGAATCCGATGGGGACCATGGGTCTGATCACGGGGCGGATCCTTTTCCCTCTGGCCCAGGTCCTGCGCACGACAAAGGGCATGGCGAGTACGGCCATGAAGCCCTGCATGCACACCGCCCAGAAAAGGGGCGAGGAATCGTGGATGCCGGCCTTGTCCACCAGGCCCGCCATCCCCCAGATAACCGCAACCATAAGGCCCATCCTGACCCATCTCTGCATGAGTAAGGTCCTGATGGATGCCCTGTACCCCGCCTCGCCCTTCCTGATGGCCAGAACGCAGGAGCCGGTGAGCATGAGCGCCAGCCCAACCATCCCGTAAAGCGTGGGGGTCTCATGAGAGAGCAAGGGCGATGTGAGCATGAGAAAGGCCGGAGAGAAGCTGAGCAGGGGAGCCACCAGGGAGAGGTCCGCCCCTTTTATGGCCTTGAGGAAGACCAGCCTCGCCAGCAGGTTCAACACCGCCCCGATAAAAAGTGACAGCAGGAACCCCTCTCTGATGTAGGGCATGGGCACAAAAAAGAGGGTGGGCAGAAGAAAGAGAAAGCTGAAGAGAGCCGTGGCCCAGCAAACCACGTACTCGTCGGTCTCCTGCAATGTTATTTTGCTCAATGCGTCCCTGCCGGCCACGAAAAAGGCGACCAGCAGCGCAAGAACGGTACCAGGCATCAGGGCATACCTTTCTTCCTGGGATTTTAAGGAAATCTCTATGGTGGGTTATCAATCTTGCCAGGAGGGAGTTTACGCCCCCCGCAAGACACATGCAAGCACTTTTCTGCTGCTTTTTTATCGGCTTTTCAGACCGCGTTCTACAGCCCTTTTCGATGCTGTTTTCCGGGAAAGGTTCCCGTTTTTCACAGGGTTTTTTCAGGCTTTTTTCGGGGGATGCTTCCGGCCGTCTGTGCCGCCGTGCAACATGCATTGTCCCACGCGATCAAGGACGCGAGGGCCGGCATCGCCGGCCGCAGCGATCAGGGTGCGTGACGTACCCGGCGGGCCTCGTACTCGGTCGCCACCAGCCCGCTCAAGAACCAGACCTGAAAGAGCTTGCATACGAGCGGCGGCTGGACGAAATAGTATTCCTTGCTCAGGTACTGCTGCGGGATGTCGACCCGGCTTACCTCGGTCCTGCCCTGCGATGTCTTCACGTCCAGCCCGGCGACGATGACGGAATCCTTCTCGTCGTCGACCGCCCGGGCGACGACCTCGCCCGAAGCGTCGAGAAAATGGGACCTGCCCGTGAAATCGTAATACCCGTTCTGCACCGGCCAATCGGGAAAGGGGACCGGACTGCTCATACGGATCCTTCCGCATTGATTTACGAAGACGACCGGCACCCCCAGCTCCTTCGCGTATTGGCGCGGGACGTCACCTGAGGCTATCTTCGACCAGCGCCTCAGGCTTGCCCTGGAGAGAAAGAGGTCGGGGCGCCAGTGAAAGGACCTGGCATGCGGGGCCCCCCACAGGGCGATTATTACCACCGCCTCTACGCCGGAGCGCCGGAAACCCTCGTAGGTCTCGCGCGCGAAAGAATCGAAGCAGATAGCACCCCCGATGCGTCCGCAGGGGGTATCGAATATCCCCGGACCGGGCTCATCGCTGCGGCGCCATACTGCCGATTCCGACCAGGTCGGATTGCGCTTACGATAATGCTGCACGCTGCCGTCGTCGCCCACCATGACCATGGTGTTGTAGAAATGCTCCCGGTAGATCTCATATATACTTCCCGTGATGTAAACGCCGTGCCGGGACGCCTGCTGCTTGAGCCAGGCAACGGTCCTGCCCTCCAGCGGTTCGGCGACCATCATCAGGGATTCGCCCAGGTGGAAGCCGGCATTGAATATCTCGGGAAGCACTACCAGCCGCGCGCCGCCTTCGGCGCACTTCGCGATATAGCGCTCTGCTTTGAGAAGGTTCTCGTCCACCTTGAGCGGCTCGGCCTGCATCTGGACAATGCCGACTTTTAGCATAGCCACGTACTCCTTCCTCTACTCGCGGGCGGGAAAGCCCCGCTCCGCGTAGGTATGCTCACAGCTGCGTGCGAGCTCGCTGGTAAAAGCCTTCTTGCCTGCAAAGATTATATCCCGCCCCCGGGGTATGAGACCACAAACGGGATGAGCAGACTGCAATATAGCGGGGAGCAAGGAAGCGCCCGAGCCCGGAGCAATACGCCCATACGCCCCGAGACCGGAACAGGGCCGGCGGAACGCCTCGCGACGTTGTCAGGCAAGCGCCGCCGAAAATGGTAGAATATCAATGATGGTGAGGCTGTCAGCAGAATAGGCTTCCCGACGGGAAGGCTTCGGCATAGTGCAGGGAGGGCATACACGGTGATCCCCGCGCAAGCGTACAGGGAACTGGAAGAAGCCCTGGGGCAGGAAAACGTCTCCAGGGAACCCGCGGTGCTCGACGGCTATGCCTGGCAGCCTTCATTCAACACCGATCCCGACATCTGGGTGCCGCGACCCGCGGCCGTGGCCCTGCCCTCCACTACCCCGGAAGTGCAAGCCGTGGTGAGGATATGCAACGAACACGGGCTGAAGTTCAAGGCGTTCAGCACCGGCTGGGGGGCCCACGGCGGCCCGACGGAAGGCGGCGTGGTACAGATCGACTTGAGGCGGATGAACCGCATCCTGGAGATAGACGAGAGGAACATGTACGCGGTGGTCGAGCCTTACGTATCCGGCGCGCAACTCCAGGCCGAGGCCATGAAGCTCGGGCTCAACACCCACATCATCGGTGCCGGTCCCGCCTGCTCGCCGCTGGCCAGCGCCACGTCGTGCTGGGGAGTGGGATGGGACGGCCAGTACATGAGCTACAGCCCGCGCAACCTCCTCGGAGTCGAGTGGGTGCTGCCCGATGGAGAGATCCTCGAACTGGGTAGCCTGGGATCAGGTATGGGGTGGTTCAACGGGGACGGCCCGGGCCCCTCCCTGCGGGGGATAATGCGGGGGTACGTGGGGGCCATGGGGGGTAACGGGGTGTTCACGCGCTGCGCGCTGAAGCTCTTCCACTGGCCGGGGCCACCGTCCAGCGAGGGCAGCGGGATGCTGCTGGACTATGCCGCGGAGGTGCCCGACGAGCTCAAGTTCTTCCTGTGCTTTTTCCCCACCAAGGAGACGTTCGCGGACGCGGGGTATAAACTGGGCGAAGCCGAGATCGGATACGTGGTCACCAAGGCCTCGATTGCCGGTTATCTCCTTAACATCCTGCCCCACTTCCTGAAAAAGCTCCCCGGTAAGCATGCCCTGAGGGCGGTCTTAAGAGATTCCCTCAAGTACCTCCTCATGGTGGTTCTGGCATGCGATTCCGAAAGCGAGATGGCCTACCAGGAGAAGGTGCTCAAGCGGGTGCTCTCCGAGCACGCCGGCATGGGCCTGGAGCTTTTTCATGGCATCCCCGCCATGGGGTCCATGTTCTGGATGAATTTCCTGCGGGTTACCATAATACCCCTCATCTACCGTCCCGGGGGGCAGTTCTCCACGGGATGGCCCAAGGACGAGACCTGGGACGAGCTGGTCGACTACGCGGAGTTCAGCCAGAAGACCAAGGAGGAATGGATAGAGAGGGGGGGCATACTGGATGACATGGGCGACTGCGCCTGGATGACCCTCTACGAAAACAGCGCCTACGCGCACTGCGAGGAGATCTTCGCCTACGACCCGCGCAACCGCTCGCATACCGAGGCCATAGACCCGCTGAGCGTCGATTTCGCCATAACCGCCATCGAGCAGTGCATGGAGCAGGGTTTCAATTTCGACCCGCGCATGCGCAAACTCTTCGGCCCCATGCAGGGCAACTACAACCACTGGCAGCGCAAGATCCGGAATGCCCTGGACCCGGGAGAAGCAGCCGATGCGGGGTTCTACACGGGAGAGGCGGATTTCGACCTCTCGGCCGTGGAGGAAAGCAAACTCTCGAGGTTGCTGGAGCTGATCAAGGACAGGACATGGTCGGATCCCCCTCCGTCCGTTTAGAAGGGCACGCGGGCGGCGGCGACATTTATGGCGGGCGCGCGCCTGCGTGACCACGCCCACGGCGGTTACGACGTCGTGATCGGAGCGTCGAGCTCTAATACATCCCGCGAATAATACCGAAGGTAATGTTAGGGGCGTGCTCGAGAACCGGCGTGCTGGAGGAATACTATGCTGAGGTGCAGGGATTGCGGAGTTCCGAGGCTTTTCAGTTTCAGCAACAAATGGACGGACGACGGCATACTGCTCTCCATGCCCCGGAAGCTGGTCCGCCTGATCATGATGGAACGCGAACACATGGTGGAGATCTTCCTGGGCATCGAGGAGAAGCTCGGGTTTCCCATCGACAAGATCATCACCGAGGCGAAACGTAGGGATGCCTTCGCCTACGTGCAGGACGTCCTGCCGCCGCTGCTGGGAAGACTGCTGCGTTTGCCCCCGTTGAGGCGGTTCGCATACTACGCCATGGTCGCACAGGCCGCCCTGATAGGGCTGGGAAAGGTCAAACTGCTGGAACACCGCAAGGGTGAAAGGCTGATAGGCAGGATAGACCCCGTGTATTATCACGCCCTCTTCGCGGGCGACGCCTGGGGCGCCTTCGAGAACTTCGAGGGGCTGAGGGCCAGTATGGATTGCGGGTTTTTCGGGCAGGAGTTCTTCGTCAGTGTCAAGGCCTCTGAAGATAGAGAGGATGAACAGAGGCTGCGGCTGCAGGAAAGTCCGGTCATTGACGCCCATGCACATTATGAAAGATGCCCGGTCTGCGGCATGCCCGGGGAGCTCTCCAGTTTCAGGTGGGAGCCGGAGACGGGCAGGATGTTCGACGGCAGGACGGGAGAGTGGATGTTCATCCAGGGCACCCGCGCTCTCGACGCCGTATTGAGAGAACTGGAGTTCGAGCTGGGCGAGGAGATACCCGGACTTGTCGCGGATCTGACCTGGAAGTTCTTCCGCCGCATGAAAGAAGAGCACCCCGGGGTCTTCTGCGACCTCGCTTTCCTGAAGCTGCGGGGAATAGGGATCCCGGAGATCGAGGCTCCCACGCCGCTGGAACTCGAGGAAGGCGTGAGGATCCGCAACGGCTTCAACGGGCCCATACTGGCCGGCATAGTCGCTGCCGTGTGCGGCGGTAACCATCCTGTCTGGAGCTGGGACAGTCCCGCAGAGGGGATAATCAGGGTCAAGGTAGGCGGTGCCGTGCCCTGATCCACCGTCCCCGGACTTTTACGCTGAAAACCCTGCGCGGACGTGGTTTCCTCTGCACTGCTGCGGGGTCAATAAACAAACTCTGCTAGAATAATCCTTGACAGCGAACCCGCCGGCGATGGCGGCGAGGTCGGGCGTGACGGTCAAGGAGTTAATCACGTGAAAGAAGTCACCAGCGTCAGCAGGGAGATACCCTACGAGGAACACGTCTTCGAGGAGGAGCCCTTCTACATCCCCACCGGCGACGAGGTGGAGACCTTCCGCGCAGCTTATCACGCCTGCCTTCCCGTGAACCTCAAAGGCCCCACCGGCTGCGGCAAGACCCGCTTCCTCGAATACATGTCCTGGCTGCTGGGGGACGAGGGTGGATTCAAGCTGCCGCTCATCACCGTCGCCTGTCACGAGGATCTCACCGCAGGGGACCTGGTCGGACGCTACCTGTTGCGTGGGGACGAGACGGTATGGGTGGACGGCCCCCTCACCGCGGCGGTGAAGACGGGAGCCATATGCTACCTGGACGAGGTGGTCGAAGCCCGCAAGGACACCATGGTGCTCATCCATCCCCTGGCCGATCACCGGCGCATCCTGCCGCTGGAGAAGAAAGGCGGCTTCATCCGCGCCCACCCGCGTTTCCTGCTGGTGGTCTCCTACAACCCCGGTTACCAGAGCATGCTCAAGGACCTCAAGATAAGCACCCGCCAGCGCTTCGCGGCCATCGATTTCTCCTATCCCGCGCGCGCGGTTGAGGCCCGCATCATCGCGGGAGAGGGCGGCGTAAGTGATAATGTGGCGCAACAGCTCGCACTGCTGGGGGAGAAAGCACGCAACCTGGGAGAGAAGGAGCTCGAGGAAGGCCCTTCCACGCGGCTGCTCATCTATGCCGCCAGGCTCATCGGGCAGGGGGTCGGAGCAAGGCGCTCCTGCGAGACGGCGGTGGTCTCGGCGGTATCCGACGACCCGGTCATGCAGCAGGCCATGCGCGACCTGGTGGCCGCGGTCTTTCCCTGAGAGAGCGAGCGAGACATAAGGCAGGTTCACGGTGACCTCTTCGCTGAACATATCCATCTACACCTGTTCCCTCCTGGACGAGGCCATGTTGGACTCAGGCGACGAGGCGTCCCGCATGGTGGTAACCCTGGAGGAAGCCCGGGCGTCTTTCTCTCTCTTCGGAAAGGGCTTGAGCGAGAAGTACCTGCAGGCGAAATCGCTGGGGGATGCCCCCGCGATCCTCGCCAACCCCCGCCGTGCCTTCCCCTTCAGTAACGGCAGGGAGATATATCTCCCCCCTTACCTCGACGTCTTCGCTTCCCGCGAGGATAACTGGAGAGCCTTCCGCCTCTATACCTCGCTGCAGGCGGGACAATGGGAGGCGGGCACCTTCGATCGCCCGCGCGCGGACGAAGCGGCAGGCCGTCACGGGCGGCAGGCCTGGATGGACAGGAAGGAACCCATGGCCTTCCTGCGTTATTTCCTGGGAAAGTTTCCCATGCCTTTCCTGGCCGCGGATATCTTCATCACCCTGGAGACGGCGCGCGTATCCTCCGCCATGGCCAGGCTCTTCGGCGGTCTGGCATCGGACCTTGCGTGGTTCCTCGCCCGCCTGGGGCCGAACATCGAGCCCGTGGACCACTCCGCCATGCTCTGGAACCTCTTCTTCGACCTGCTCGCTACGCTTAGCGGCAGCGCGGCGCAGGGCGGTTACCCGCGCGAGATAATGGACGCGGCCGAGGCGGCAGTCCTTCCCGGCGCCGGCCTCAAGGACAGCCTCAACGCGACCCTGGCTATCTACGCCGTCCTGGAGCCCATGCTGAAGTCCTCCCTCATGCCCGGGGAGCGCATTATGCTGGAGGGACTCGACGATTTCTTCACCGATACCATGCCCGGCCTGCGCGGGAACAGGGCCACCCGTTTCGGCAGGGAGGAGGAAGAGGAAGAGGGTATGGCGCTGGTGCCGCCGGAGTTGGCCGAGGCATTGGGCCTGGACTTCTACTCCTACCTCTTGCCCACAGGAGTCGGGGAGTTCCTGATAGAGGACGCCCTGGGTAGGAGATTGGGGCAGGAGACCCCTGCGGACGCCGACGGCAGCGCGAATGCGGATGGCGCGGATAACGGCGAGGCGCAAGAGCCCGGAGTCGAGGAGCAGCGCATACTCTACCCGGAGTGGGACTATCTCGCGTCGGGCTACCGCCGCGACTGGGCGACCCTCTATGCATTGAGGGCCGATGAAGGGAGCGCACAAGCCGCCAAGCACCTGCTGGATGAATGGGACGACCTGGTAAGGGAGGTGACCAGGCAGTTCCGCATGTTGAGGCTGCAGGAACGCACCTGGAGGAAACGTCTGGAATGGGGCGAGGAGATCGACATCGCCGCGGCGGTGGAGCGCCAGGTGGAGCTGCGCTGCGGGCTGCCCCCCACCGAGAAGGTATACATGGAGAAACGGCGCGTCACCCGCGAGGTGAGCGCCCTTTTTCTGCTCGACCTTTCCGCCTCGACCTCTTCCGAGGTCGCGGAGGGAAGCCACGCGGGGGAGACGGTACTGCAGCTGCTGGTGGCCAGCGTGGCCATCATGGCCCGGGCCCTGGAGCAGCTGGGAGACCGCTACGGCATCTACGGATTCTCCGGCTACGGCCGCAAGAAGGTGGATTTCCTGCGCATCAAGTCCTTCGACGAGCCGTTGAGCGACGCGGTCTGGCAGCGCCTGGGCGCCTTGAAGCCCCTGAAGAGCACGCGCATGGGGACGGCGGTGCGCCACGCCCATCACCTGCTCAACACCGAGCTTTCGTCGCTGAAGATGATGCTGCTGCTCTCGGACGGCTATCCCCAGGACTTCGACTACGGCGAGGACCGCACCGACCGCGAGTACGGCCTGCGCGACACCGCCCAGGCTTTGCGCGAGGCCGAGGCCGACCACATCATCCCCTTCAACCTCACCGTGGACGCCGCCGGTCACGACTACCTGCGCCGCATGTGCCCACCCCACGGCTACCTGGTGCTCAAGAGCGTGGAGGACCTTCCCGTAGAACTGCCGAAGGTATATCTCAGATTGAGGGGAAGCTGAGGGTCAGATCTTTATTTCTGAATTATCACCCATAATATGGTAGGGATTTCAAATATAAAGATGTGACCCCACAGTGACTGGGGCCTTTATTTATTCTTGCGCAGCATCTTTCCCGCCAGGGCGCCGGGGACGGATTCCCCTTTCTCCACCACGGGGACGCCGTTGATGATCACCGTGTCCAGGCCGGTGGGATAGCGCTCGGGGTCGCGGAAGACCGCCTCCGTCTTGAAGTTGTCCGCGTCCATGAGCAGCAGGTCGGCGTAATATCCCTCCTCCAGCAGGCCGCGTTTCTCGATGCCGAAGAACTCCGCCGGCATGGAGGTCAGGCGCCGGATAGCCTCGGGCAGCTCCACCAGCTTCCTCTCGTTGACGTAGCGGCCGATGAACTTGGGATAGCAGCCGTAGAAGAGGTAGGAGGGCTTGCCCATCCCCATGAGGATGGTGTCGGTGGTGATCATGGTGCGGGGGTCCTGCAGGGCCGGGAAGGTGTAGCGCTCCGTGAAAGCGTCGTCTGGCTCGGACATGGACTCGAAGACGAGCACCTGCCCGTCCTCCTCGATGAGCAGGTCGCACATGACGTCGAAGGGGTGCTTGCCCTGCTCCTCGGCGATGTCGGTGAAAAGGCGGCCCTCCAGGTGCTTGTTCTTCTCGCTGTGCACGGCCATGATGGTCACGGCATCCCATCCCATCTGCCTCATGATGTTCAGGGACCAGTCGTTCTTCCCGCGATGGGGCCAGGTGGGCTTGCCCTTCTCGATGTCGCGCAGCATCTCCTTGCGCTGCTCGGGATCGTATGCGCGCGCCAGCACCTTCTCCCGGTCGCCGACGAGTACCCAAGGCGGGAAGAAGGCGAGGAGATGGGTGAAGCCGGCGGTGGTGGGCATGATGTCCATGGCCATGTCCGCGCCGTTCTTCCGGTTCTTCTCCAGCCTCTTCAGCACCACGTTCATGGACATGTCCAGGAGAAAATCCGGGGCGACCTTGAGGGTGAAATCGGGGTGCTTGCACATCCACTTCAGACCCTTGAGGGCCAGGGGGTGCACCGGTCCCGCCCACGGTACCGAGAAGATATGGGAGACCTGGCCCCGGATGCCGTTGGCCCGCGCAACCTCCCCTATCTCGTCGATGGCTTTGCCCAGGGTCGACGAGGTATAGGAGCGCAAGTGGGAAGTGAAGATACCGCCGTATCCCTGCAGCGGCCCGGCCAGTTTCACGAGCTCGGCGGTGTCGGAGAAAAGCCCCGGGAAATACTGCAGACCGGTGGAGAGCCCAAAGGCACCCGCCTCCATGGACTCCTCCAGCAGCCACTTCATCATCTCTATGGCGCCCGTGTCCGCCGGCTTGTCCTCCATTCCCAGGGCGGAGATGCGCAGCATGCCGTGGGGGACGAGGAGAGCCATGTTGAGCAAAAGACCTTTCTCGTCCATGCGGTCCATGAATTCGCCCATGCTCTTCCACTGGATGTCGGTATCGAAGTCCATCTGGGTGAAGACCTCCAGGTAGGTCTTGAGCCCCTCGCGGTGCTCGTCGGTGATGGGCGCAAGCGACATGCCGCAGTTTCCGCCCACGAAGGTGGTGATGCCCTGCCTCACCAGGGGCTGCAGAAGTACCGCGGCGTCATCCTTGAACATGGTGAGGTCGGCGTGGGAATGTACGTCGATGATGCCCGGGCAGACCACGCGCCCTCCCGCGTCGATCCGCTTCGCCGCCTCGCTTCCCCCCAGGTCGCCTGTCTTCTCTATATGGGTGCCCATAATACCCACGTCCGCCTCGTATGGCTCCCTGCCCGAGCCGTCTATCACCAGCGCATCCTCGATAATGATATCGAACAACCGCATCTCCCCCTCTCGCAGCCGCGCAAAACCCGTACTTCAAAAAACTCCCGCGAACTCGAATACATTCAATCATATCGTACGGGATAGGTCACCCTGACACCGCGTGAACAGTTTACCTTATGATTACGTACTTCACGGCGGGGTCGCCGGGCGATCCGGCCGCCTCGCCGGGCGATCCGGCGTCGATATCCGTCCTGAGGTAGAGAAGGACCCTGTCCGGCCGTCCGGGCATCTCGACCATGCGATAGAGTTCTCCTCCCGTGACGGCATAGCCCTCGGCGGGCGGTGCAGGCACCTCCACCACGATGCCCTCCAGCTCCATGGCGGCGGCCAGGTAGTTCTCCACCACGAGCCGGATATACGGTTCCTCCTCCCCCGCGGTCCGGGTCTGCACTACCTCCACGTCCAGTGAAGGGACCTCCAGCCCGTCCAGATCGGTAGTGCCGCCGGGGAGCGAGCCGTCGTAGAAGGGGTAGGAGGATACGCCGTCCAGGTAGGCATAGGAGGTTATCTCCCCCTCCTCCACCTCGACCAGGCGGTAGCCGGGGTAATGGTCGCTGTCCCCGCCTTCGTCGAAATAGACGCAGGTCTGGCAGGAGTACATGGTATCACCACCATCCGCACACGGCACCCACGCTATCTCGTCGCTATGGCGGTGACCGCCGAAGACGGCGTGCACGCCGTGGCGCGATACCGTATGCAGCAACGCCTGCTTCCCCTGCCCGCCTCCCGCGGACACGTATACGAGTCCGTAGATGATATTGGCGTAGGAATAACCTTTACCGTCCGGCGTATAGGGATCGTGGTGCAGCGCCACCACCTTAAGGGGCGCAGTACGGCTGGCCGCGAGGTCTTCATCCAGCCACGCCAGTTGGCTGGAGTAGGTGGAAGGGTCACTTTCGTCCTCCGCGCCCAGGACCTGTCCCTGCCACTTGCGCGGCTCCATGTAGAAGAGCTTGTTCATCACCAGGCGGTCGTCCTCGGGCCATTCGTAGGTATTGAGACACGAGAAATGGCTCCCTGCGATATCGAACGAGTAATAGAGGGGCCCTATATTGTTCTCGTACCACCTCGCTCCGTCGATCTCGTTTACGTACTGGTCGTGGTTCCCGGGCAGCAGGAAAGCGGGTATCTCCAGTTCCAGCAGAGTCTCGTAGAACTTTCCGTACTCCCTCAGCAGTTCTCCGGGGCGGCGCTGCCCGCGCACGAAATCCCCCAGCATGAGCACGAAGTCGGGCCGGATGAGGTTGACCTGGCGGATGGCCTCCGAGAAGAAAACGGGGTCGCCGTCCTCCGAGATACCCTTGTCCGTCTGGGTTGAGAAGAAGGTAGAATTATCCCGTTCGTGAACGTGAATATCCGAGAGGGTGACGAAGGTGAATTCGTCGTCGTCGCCCGCGACCGCCACGGCGTGGGGCTGGCTGTCCGCTATAAGTGCGCCACCGGCGCTGGCCTCCACTCTGAGGTCGTATAGCTCGGGGGCTATATCTTCCGGTAGGGTGAAGGTGACGTGCCAGACCTCCTCGCTGCGCCCATGAGCGCTACGGTAAGGCCACCTCTCCGAGGCGCCCGTGCGCACGCCCGCAGCTTCGAGTTCGTAGGTCAAGCCCGCGAGCTCTTTCCGGGACGGGGTCAAACTGGCTATCCATCCCGAGGCCTCGACCGCCTTCGACGCCTCTCCCGCCCAGAGGTCCACCTCTATCACCATGATTCCTCCCGGCTCGACCATGGCTGGATACCCTATGGTGGGCCAGATGAGCTCGTTGATGCGCGGCGGGGGGTATTCGCCGTCGGCGGGGTACTTGAAAAAGGGCGAGTGCAAAAAAGACAGCAATCCTCCCAGCAATGCAAAGCAGACCAGGACGAAGATGAATATCCCTTTTGCCAGTTTCTTGAGAAAAGAGCTCATGCGCCCCGCCTTCTCGTCTAATGTCCCGATTGTGGGGTCAGCCCCGGACATGGGACATTCTTAGCTAACCTTGGATTTAAATCGATTGCGCTCGCTGAGTTCGCTGACATTGTCCCATGTCCGGGGCTGACCCCCTAGGGTCGTTCCTCTTCGATGCGCAGGGCGACGAAGAAGGCCGCCACGAAAAGCGTCGCCAGGAAGACCAAAGCCCAGAAGAAATTCTCACCGCCCGTCGCTGCCTTGATGCCCTCCATGGCCAGGGTCAGGACCACGCCTCCAGCGTTTCCCAGCAGGAACAACATGCTCGTGGCCGTGCCGGTCAGCTGGGCCCCGGTATTCTCCTCGGCGAAAGCCAGCAGGACGGGCAGGGCGCTGAGCAGGAAGAAACCGAGGAAACCCCCTACGATGAAGATGAGGAGGGTGCTATCCAGGGCTCCCAGCAGGTACAGGGTGGGCACCGCCATAAACGCCGCCAGGAGCAGGAAAGGCTTGCGCCACATGAGTTTATCGGAGACAGCTGGGATGACAATGCACCCCACTACCCCCGCAAGCACCATCACCGCGCCTATATATCCCGCCGTCTCGGATGTGATGCCCTTAGGCCCGAGGACATCCTCGATCAATTGCATGAGGCCGACAAATGACCCGTTGCCTACGAATATTATCAAGCACAGTATGCGGAAATTTCGCAGCTTGAAGAGGGAGCGCAGGCTCTGCATGTTTATGGCCACGTCCTCGCCAAGTACCTCCTTCTCCGTCCGCAGAGGCGGCTTGGGCGGCCGTGCTTTGCCTAACAGCGCGAAAAGTACGAACCCGCCCAGGGCCAGAAGGCTGTAGACGAGCACCACCAAGCGCAAGGCGCCGAGGTCGTCGCCGAAAGCCTCGAGCATCGGCTGGGTGGCAGCCTGGGCGACGATCATGCCCAGAAAGAGGGAGAGGGTTGCCAGACCACTGGCGAGCGCCGATTCCTCGGTGGAAAACCAGGTACTGACCATCTTGGTGATGCTGTTGAGCACGAAGGGCTGACCGACGGAGATACCGATCATCCCGATAAGCACCAGGGTATAGTTGTCCACGAAGAGGCGAGGGAAAGAGAAGGCCGCGGTGAGAAATGCGCCGATCATGACCGCGTAGCGGAAGCCCTTGCGATCGATGATAAAACCGGCCGGGATGGATACGGGTATGTAAACCAGGGGAAACATGAGCATCAATATCACTATGGGCAGCTCGGATGAAAAGCCCATCAACTCCTGGGTGCGTGAGAGTATGGGGGCATAGTTCAACCACATCAGCTGCGTGAGGGCGGCTACGAACATGAACGCCACCAGCACCACCCACCTGTAGCGATAGGTACCGGTCTTCTCATCCCCCTCCATGACGATCTCCCTTCACGCTAAAAGGACACCCATCGCTGTACGCGAGCCCGCCTCCTACGTCTGAGCAACCCCGTTGTTGTCTTTACCACACAAGCATAATCCACATCGGTCCTCAATGACAGCTTGCATTACTGGAGGCGAAAATGTTGAGTTCTTCAGCCTGCCCGCTCAGCCGTTCTCCTGGGAAGAAAGCAGCTGCCTCCAGTCAAGATCCCTGTCGGAGGACATCGCCTCCATGTAACCTACCGCCAGGGCTATGCGGTTCTCGCCCCGCGCGGACATACCGAGGATGTCCGCATAGTAGAAGTCGAGGGTGTTGGTGGAATACGTGTCCAGCTCGGCGCGGGAGTAAGTCTCCGAGGAAGTGATCTCCGGCGTGTCGTCACGTGAGTATATGGGCCGTGCCAGCCTTGCACCCGGGGTGCCCTTGAGATGCTCCTCGGCCCACAGGCATTCTTTGCGCACGATGCGGTCGATCAGGGATCCGGCTTCGGGGTTCAGCGGCGGGATAAGGCCCTCCATGCGCGCGTATTTCTCGGTCATGAAGTTCCTGCCCTTGGCCCTGGCCATCTTCAGGTCGTTAAGATAGCTGGCCAGTGTGGTCTCGGACCAGGTGAGGAAATTGGCGGTGCGGATGACGCGGAAGGAATCCGGGTCTTCCTGGCAGGATGCACTCCTCCCCTTGGCCTGCACGGCGGTGAACATCTCCCATTCGATCTCGAGTATCTCGGATACCAGCTCCTCTTTCCTACTCATGGCACCTCACCCCCTGCGAAGATAACGTCTCCCAGTGCTCTTCCGGATTTCATTACACGTTATATAAGGACCGTGACACCCGCACACTAATATTATCCCGTGTAGCCAACCTCGTGTAACCGGCACGATGTCACATCTCTATATTTTAATTAATTCCCATATATTGGATGTAAATTCAAGAGTAAAGATTTGACCCCTTTTCCTGCGCGGCGATCTCCAGGGCCTTGGCCTCCAGCTGCTCGCTGTATTTCTCCCACTGCGACTTTTCTTCGTCGGGGGCGCGCCACAACACGAAGCGGCATGTCTCCGCGCCGGCGGGGATGGTCTGGGTGAAGCGAACCTGCCAACCTTCCAGCATCCCCTTCTCCTTCACCGCCTCCAGCATCCCCTGCACGAAATAGCGCTGCACGCGGCAGTCGAAAGGGGCGTAGTAGTCCTGGTGGGGGCACCACAGGATATGGAAGCTCACCTCTTCTTCGGAATCGATGCTGGGATCCTCCAGGGAGGCGTAGGCGATGCAGTTTATCGCGGTGGCGAAGAAGCTGGCCATCTCCGCATCACTCATGCCCTCCGGTCTCTGCAGGCCCTCCATCATCTGGCGGCCTATATCCAGGCCCACCTCGCGCAGGGCAGCGGTGACCACTCTCTGCCCCTCCTCCCCGAACTCGCGCTCGCAGGCCTTGAGGACGCGGATGACCGCCATGGCCTGCATCGTCCCCCATATCCACAACACGCCGGGATCGAAGTCGGTCTTGTCCAGGACCTCCTCCCGCAGCCTACGCAGGCCTTTCTCGTAGGGAAAGTTGAATGCGAAGTCCTTCCAGGCCTCCTCCTCGCGGTGATCGTAGTGGGGCATTTTCCGCCTCCCTCCCGTGTCCTCGGGGTCAGGTCTCGCACATCGCTTAACCTAACATCAACAGGCATGATGCAAGCGTGATCGCGTAAGCATGTTCCAATATTATACGAGAAACTCGATATGCGACACCTGACCCCGAGGAAGCTGACCTGCAAGGGGTTATCTGGTAGCATTTAGCCAGATAGTGCGGCGGAGCGAATATACCGCGGGATGGGATGACCATGTCGGAGGGAAATCTGATTTCCTGGGTCCGTTACAAGAGGGAAAACCTGCGCCAGGGCTTCTACAGGAAGCGCGCCGGATATATACTGCTGCTCAACGTGAGCATAATCATACTCCTCGGCGCCCTGGTGGTCTTCCTGCTCGAGAGGGGTAAGAACCCCAACATCCACAACTACTTCGACGCTTTCTACATGATCATAATAACCATCGCCACGGTTGGATACGGGGATATTACTCCTATCACGACCGGCGGCAGAATAGCTGTTATCCTGGTCCTGGTGTTCGGCGTCGGCACCCTGAGCGCCTTTATTACCCTGCTGGCTACCAGGAGAGCGGATAAGGCGAGAAGGAGGTACAGCGGTTTGCAGGAAAAACTGAAGAGCAAGGGCCACGTAGTCGTGTGCGGCTGGAACCTGCTGGGGGAATATGTCCTGGACAGGTTGCGTGAAGAGCTGCAGCACCAACGCGTCCAGGTGGTTCTCCTGTGCGACCTGGAGGGAAGCCCCATAGACGACGATTTCACCTTCTTCTTCCGAGGAGACCCCACGAGCGTGGAGGCGTTGGGAAGAGTGAACATCCCCGAGGCGAAATCGGCCATACTCCTCGCGGACGAGAGCAGGGGCGTATCCGAGGGAGACATCGACGCGAGGACGGTGCTCTCCGCCCTGAACATAAAGCAGTTGAACCCCGACATCGAGATAACGGCGGAGGCCCTGAGGCCCGAGAACATACACCACCTGAAGCTGGCGGGTGTGCGGGAGATACTCGACGTGACCTCGTTCCTGGGCAACCTCATGGCCCGCTCTGCCCTGCATTACGGCCTGATCAGCACGGTCAGCGACCTGGTGACCAGGGAGGCGGGAGTGAGTTCCTACTATATCCCCGCCGACAAGGAGATGGTTGGAAAAACAAGGTCAGAGGTGAACAAGGAACTGCAGGAGAGATATGGAGCCCAGATGGTGGCGATAACATGGCGGGACGGGGTCAGGCCCAACGATAGTAAATACCGTATTCAGGAGGGGGACAGGATCCTGATCTTCGCCGCTGAAAAACCTCCCGGCGCCATTGGTTAGGAGGACGGATATATCCTAGTGACTGGAGTGTCGATGCACAGTCGCAGAAGAACGGCTGTCTCGAGAAGGCCTCTGCTTCTCGCCCTTCCTGCGCTGTTGACCGTAGTGATTCTTGCGGGATGCGGTGGGAACGGGACGCCACCCTCCGAGGTCGAATCCATCGTCGCCAAGGCGCAGGAAGCGGGCGAGACGATAGATTCGTATCACATGGTGCTTTCCATGTCCTTCGCCGGCGCGGATGCGGTCCGGGTGAAGACGGAGGAACTGGTAATCGATACGGCCGGTGACGATATCAGCCTCACCGACACCTACTACGACCCGGAGAGCGGCGAGGGCACGATTATCCAGGAGGTCGTGCGCGTCGGCGACAGACAGTGGGGAAAGGACCTTGCCGGAGGCGGCTGGGTGGAACAGCAGGCCACCCTGGACGAGGAGACCGCCACCGTCTACACGGCTCATATCTCCGATTACCTCTCCCTTTCCATCTCGGCGCAGAAGCTCGGGGTAGAGGATCTGCGGGGCGTACAGGCGGTCCACCTGCGCTTTGAATTGAGCCCCGAAAACCTCTCCGGCCTTCTCGACGATATCCCCCCATCCAGCCTGCAGGCGAGCACGGGCGGCCAGGTGGATATATGGATCGATGCGGCGTCATATTACCCGCTGAAATACGAGATGGTCTTCCGAAAAGTGACCCTGGGATCCGGCTACGAAGGCGTCGACGTATATATCGACATAGACATAACCGGCATCAACCAGCCCATCGAGATAACTCCGCCTGTTTGAGATGCAAAGGCCTTTCTTTGTGCCGAAGACCAGCTCCTCGAGTTCATAACGGGCCACAAGCGCCTTTTGTAAGGAGACGGCGGGAAGCATGGGGCTGATGAGCGAGCCATTTGCGAAGGAATGCCAGCGGATGCCTTCACTTCATTAAGAACACGTGCGCATACGCTTTTTCCCATGTACACGATTCCTCTATACCCGGTCAGATTCGCCCTTCCTTCCTAAGCTTTGCCGTACATACTTTGATGCATATGGAGCAGCTCTTGTAACGGGCGAAATAAGGATAGCATCTCTCGTTATCTATATACCTTACCAGCTCACCCCGGCCGCGAACCGGCTCGCTCATTATCGCCTGCGCAGGACACGCCTGGATGCATTGCCTGCAGGATGCGCAGAATCCCTCTAGCCAGTCCAGCCGCACGGCATCCGTCTCGGGCAGAGGCGCGGCCTCGACCGCTACCGCAGACCAGCGTTGTAACGGGCCGAATCGGGGGGTTATCATCAGCCCGTGAAGGCCCCGTTCCGCCAGGCCGGCTTCTTTTGCTATGGCCGGCCAGAGGACGTAGGCGGAATAAGGTGGCATCGGCTGGGCGCGGTAGCCGCGGTCCATAAAAAAATCGGCCAGCTTGTTGGTGGCTGCGCCCAGTCTATGGTAGGTCCTCATGGTCTCTTTGCCCGCTCCAATACCCGGCGCATCCAACATGCCCTGCCATCTCATCTCCATGCCCAGCACGACAAGATTCGGGTAGAAGACATGCATACCCTGGAAGATATAGTCCCTGTTCAATAGAGAATAACCAACCATATCCACACCCAGTTTTCTCGCATTCTCCTCCATTTCCTGCCACAGATCCGACTGCGCTTCTGTCCTGGCTTCTTTCATGCATTGGGACTTGATCATCCTTCGTAAGGCGCCAAAGACCACGGCTTCGTTTGCAAGGAAATAAGGGCTGATGGGAGCCAGATCCTTCACCTCCTGCAGGAAAGGTTTCCAGCCAACAAAATCGAGATAGTTGATGAAATATTCCTGGCTCTCCGGACTCGTATCTGTGGGTCCGTAACCATCGTAGATGCGCCCAAGGATCTTCGTGATCATACGTGCCGCATTAAACAAACCGAACATGGAAAAGGTAACGGGGAAAAACAGGGGGTTGGCACGGCGCCCCTTTTTAAGCTCTTTGACCTTCAGCTTGTGAACGCTCGATTTCAAGTCTTCTGCCTCCCTGCAACCTGGGATGCCCGTGAGAAGGCCGCAATCCATATGGCTCGATATTGGCGGTTCTGAATCGCGATCTCTCTAGTATTTTCCTTGCTCCAGCGTATATTCGATCATGGCCCGCACGTTTTCCTCCCTGGCGTTGTCGGGAATACCTAAAGCACCGCTCATCATGAACCCCCCTCCGGGCGCCAGTTCCTGTATAAGCCTGGCACAGTAGTCCCTGATGTCTTGCGGCGTCCCGGTGACCATGAGGTTCATGGGAACGTTGCCCGCTATGCACGTATGTCCCTCCAGTATCTTCTTTGCCTTGAAGATATCCGAGGTATCCAGATTTACAATGCATTTCCGGGGTGGCAACTCCAGTATGAACTCGATAAGATGGCTGCAATCCTGCTCAAGAGCAAGCAGCGGTATTATGCCCCGGTCAATCAGGTTATGCACGAGTTTCTTCAAATACGGCATGTAGAAACGCTTGAACTGGCGGGGGGACAAAGAAAAGGCACGTTCGCAAAGGATAACGGCGCTGTTTATCCCCGAAAGCACGGCGATGTTCTCACAGGCCATAGTTATGACCTGGACCATCATATCCACGGTACCCTCCAGGTCCTCGGCACGCCGGAACAGGTCACCGGATATACCCTCCAAACCTCTGAAGAGAAAAGATACGAGATCGTAGGGGGCGAACGAAAAGGCGCCTGGGAGTATGGGTATTCCGTAGTTCTTCTCTATGATATCTATTGCGTGGTTGAAGGAATGCGCATACGCTGTTGCCGCGAAGGCCGCCTTGAGAAGCGTTCCGGTCTCCCAGCCCCTTCCACCGCGATGAAGAGGGCTCATGCGAGGAAGGATCGTTTTCCTGAAGAAATCCCATTTCTCGTCGAGAAACTGCCTGTACTCCTCCGGCCTCAGCCTTTCCCTCTCAACGTACTGGTAGCCAACGTTGTCCGGCAGATCGATGCCGGGCAGCTTGAGCACATCCAGTTTGGTGGCTTGAATCAGCGGGCCCATGCATGCGATCTGCGATGGGAACATGGCATCAAAACCACACATCTCGCGCGAGAATCTGAAGAATGCCGCCAGGTTCTTTTTTCTGTCGTTAACGTAGTCGGCGAAGGATAAGCCCGAGTAATACGCGGGGTAGAAATTTATCCCGCTGCTGATAAGAGGCACGCGGTCAGGAATACCGATAGCGATGGCTGTATAGCACCGTTCGAGTTTCCTTTTAAAGGAATCCTCGACCAATGGATCTTTGAATCTCCTGAAGCGAGTAGCATGACGAAACAGCCTGGCAGCGAGTAAATCTATCCGCTTATCCTTCAAGAACCCCGCCTCGAAGACCTCCCACTTGCGGGTATAGAACGCTTCGAATACACCCGGACCATGCGATGGTTGCTCGCGATCGGACATGGGTGCCACCTTCACCGCTGTTTCCCGTAAACCATGTTTGCGAATTCAACTGCCGCCGTGGCGTTCTTACCGAAGAAGTCGGCCCCGATCTTCTCCTTCAGCATGTCGCTGGTCGACCCGCCACCAATCATGATCCTTACGTCATCTCTCAAGCCCGCCTCACAAACAGCCTCGACTGTCTGCTCCATGGCCTCAAAAGCGGTTGTCAGCAATGAGCTCATCCCGACCAGGGTTATAGAATCGTCTTTGAGGGCCTGAACAAAAACCTCGGGCGGTACGTCCACACCGAGATCGATCACCTCATAGCCCGCGCACTCCAGAAGGACTATTACAATGTTTTTGCCCAGGTCGTGTATATCCCCTCTTACCGTTCCCATGAGCACCTTACCCATGGATTCCCCGCACCCTTCATCTTCCAGGAGAGGCTTGATTCTGCCCATGGCCTCCTTGAATATCTCCCCCGAGAAGATCAGTTCCGAAAGAAAATATATACCTCCATCGTACATCGCTCCAACTTTTTCCATACCCCTCGAGAGAGCGTTGATTATCTCCAGTGGAGGTGTTGCAACGGAGATAAGACCTTCAAGGAGATCATTGAGGTCGTCCTCCTCCAAGGCGGCAACGGCTTGGGTCAGCAAAAACAGCTTGCTCGTATCTCCCTCATGCACTATGAATTCCCCTTTCTATCGCAACGTAGACCATTAGCACTTTGCGGGCCGGAACTTAGGGAGGGTGATCTCCTCCGTCACCGGCTGGAAGATTACCTCTACGGGCATCTCGCACTCGAGTTCCTCAAAGTCGCAGTCGATGATGTTGCTCATCATGCGGTAGCCCTCGTCCATGCGGATGACGGCCACGCAGTAGGGGGTCACCCCCATGAAGGCGGGCGGCGCGCCCTCGTAGGTCACGGTGAAGGTGTCGATCACTCCTTTTCCCTTGGACTCCAGCCATTCAAGGTCGTGGCCCATGCAGTCCGGGCAGAGGTGTTTGGGGAAGAAGATGACCCTCCCGCAGTCCCTGCAGTGCTGGTAGAGAAGCTTGTTCTCCCTGCACCCGTCCCAGAAGACCTTGCTCAGGGTGGTTATCAGCGGCAGCGGCAGGTTATATTCGTTCATCTCTCACACCTCGCTTCCCAGTATGCCGACGTGGAAGTCCATACCGATGCCTCCTGAGGCCGTATCCAGGGCATATTTCACGTCCGGCACCTGCCGCTCCCCCGCCTTGCCCATAACCTGGCGGGCCGCCTCGACCAGCACCGCCACGCCGCCACCGGCGCCGGTGTGGCCCTGGGCCATCATGCCGCCGTTGGTGGTCACCGGGAGTTTTCCTCCCGGCGCGGCGCTGCCTTCCTCGAAGAAAACCCCCGCCGTGCCTCTCTTGCACAACCCGACAAGTTCCATGGAGATGAGGATGAAGGTGGGAAAGGCATCGTAGAGTTCCGCCACGTCGATGTCCTCGCGTCCGATGCCCGCCATGGCGAAGGCATCATCCGCCGCCGGAGTCCAGGTCTGGTAGAAATCACCCTGTCCCTCGGTGGCGGTGAAGTTGGTACAGCGGGAGCCCACCCCCAGGATGTAGGCCGGCCGGTCGCTGAGTTGCCGGGCCCTCTCCGCGCTGGTGACGATGAAGGCAGAGGCGCCGTCGGCCAGCTTGTTCATCATCCTTTTCCTCACCGGGGCGGAGATCATCTTGGAGGCCAGCACATCGTCGGCGGTCCTCAACTCGCGCAGCATGGCATTGGGATTGAGCGCCGCCCACTTGCGCAGGGTCTCTACTACGCTTGCTATCTGCCTCTCCGTGGTGCCGGTGTCGTACATGTAGCGCTGCTGCAGGAACCCCGCCAGGGCGAGCTGGCTGAAACCGTAAGGGATCTCGTACTCCTGGCTCATGGAGACCACCGCGAACTGGGCGATGGCCGCTCCCATGTCCAGGCCCGTCCCCAGCTTGTCGGTGTGCACCACCAGCACCGCCTCGGACAGCCCGGAGACGATCATCCCCATGGCGGTCTTGAGGGAGTTGGAGGAACTCGACCCGCCGGAGGCACAGACGAAATTTGCCTTGCAGGTCTTTCCCATCCCCATCTCCTCCACCAGCCAGGAACAGACCAGGTTGGCGTTGTCTATGGGGTTGGCCACGGCGATGATGGGGATCACGGTGTCGATCTCCTCCTTGTCGATACCCGCGTCCCGTATGGCCATCTCGCCGACCGCTACCGCCTGTTCGATGAAAGACCTCTCCGGGTAGATGCCGGTGGGTATCTCGCCTATGCCCACGATGGCCGTTTTGCCTCTAATACTATCCATACTTTCAGCCCTCCTTCAGCGTGCCAGACTGCCTGCCGTCGCCGCCAGCAGTCCGATCATTACCCTCTCCTGCATATCCGGCGCGCATATCGTCTCGTCTTCTTAACATGCATTGGCAGTCGACTTTCAGATCTCTTTGGGTATCTTCCAGACCCTCTCCTGCAAGGGCAGCAGCTGCCTGGTGTTGTACTTCTCTATGTACTGTTCCTGTCCCATCTCGGGATTGAGCACGCAGCGGGATGGGAGGCCCAGGACGAAGCGCTGGATGCACCCCTTGTTGCAGCGGGTGCACCTCACAATATCTTCAACCTTCCCCTCTCTGACCTTGTTGGGCCACTCGGGGTCGGCGATGAGGGCCCGTCCCTGGGAGATGATGTCCGCCTTGCCCGAGGCAACGCTCTCGGCCGCCAGGTCGGGATCGTGCACCGAGGGGCATATGACCGGATAGTCATCGCCCAATCCCTCTCTTATGCCGGCCTTTATGATCCCGGACTCTTCAACCACCTGCCCGTCGGTATCGGGGAGGAAATAGCGCATGGACTCGTAGGAACCGTCGGAGAGGTGGAGGCCGTCCGCCCCCGCCTGGATGGCCAGTTTGGCAAACTCGATGGTTTCCTCAACGTGGAAGCCGTCCTCCTGGTGCTCATCGGCACTGATCCTCACCGTTACCAGGTATTCATCGCCCACTGCCTGGCGCATGTTCTTTATACACTCACACATGAAACGGGCCCGGTTCTCCAGGGAACCCCCGTATTCGTCATCTCGCTTGTTGGAGCGGGGCGAGAGGAACTCGTGCAGCAGGTAGCCGTGGGGGGCATGCAGCTCCACCCCGTCGTAGCCGGCGATCCTGGCCAGGCGGGACGACTTGCCCATGTCCTCCGCGAGCACCGCTATCTCGTCCTTCCTCAGCTCGCGGGGCGTCTCGGGCACCAGGGTCGACGATCCCCCCAACAGCCCCATCATCTTCGCCATGTCCTCCATCTTCACGCCCTTGGGCATCATCTCCTCCTGGGGTGCCCAGGGAATGGGAGAGGGGGCTACGGGCTGGACGCCGGAATATTCCGAGCTCCCCTGGCGGCCGGCTCCCGGGGCGATCTGGCACATCACCTTCGCTCCGTGGGTATGGATAGTCTCCACCAGTTCCGAATGGTCAGCCGCCTGGTAGGGGTAGACCAGCATGAGGTTGTTGTGCGCCTCGTAGGTCTTGACCGTTTCGTGGTCGGTGCCCCCCACCGCCTCGATGATGATCAACCCCGCCCCACCCATGGCGCGTGCGGCGTAGTATGCGGTCTGCTGTTTACTGACCATGTGATTGGGGCCGGTGAAACAGACGTTCATCGGCGCCATGGCAATGCGGTTCTTGAGCTCCACGTTCTTGAGGGTAATGGGCTCGAACAAAGCGTCGTATTTGGACATTACGGCATTCCCCTTTCTCTCCATCCCATTGACTCGGGTCCGTCAAACCTGGCGCTCCCTGCCCTCCCAGTAGGGGGCGCGCAGCTCCGTCTTGAGGATCTTGCCCGCCATGTTCTTGGGCAGGGCATCGACTAACTCCACCGATTTGGGCTTCTTATACGAAGCGAGGTTGTCCCTGCACAGGGCGATTATCTCCTCCTCAGTGGCCTGCATGCCCGGCTTGGGCACCACGAAGGCCTTCACCGACTCCCCCCAGGTCTCGTCTGGGACGCCGATAACCGCTGCCTCGAGAACCGCCGCGTGCTTGAAGATGGCGTTCTCCACCTCCTTGGGGTATACGTTGTATCCCCCGGTGATAATCATGTCCTTGAGGCGGTCGGCGATGAAGAGGTAGCCGTCGTCGTCCAGGTAGCCCACGTCCCCCGTGTACAGCCACCCCTCCCTGAGCGCCTGCGCCGTTGCCTCGGGATCCCGCCAGTACTCCTTCATCACCAGGGGGCTGTTCACGATGATCTCCCCCGTCTCACCGGGGGGCAGCTCGTTGCCGTCGTCGTCGACCACGCGCACCCGGGTGTAGATGATCTCCCTTCCCGCCGACCCCAATCTCCTGGTCTGTTCCTCGCTGCCCCCGATCACGTGGTCGTCCCTGGACAACATGCTGATCACGGGGCACTCCACCAGCCCGTAGGCCTGGGCGAAGACGGGCCCGAAGACATCGAGCGCCTCCTTCAGTCTCTCCACCGCTATGGGGGCCGATGAATAGGGAAGCGACCTCAGCGAGGAGAGGTCGAAATTGGCCCGATTGGGATAAGCCAGGAGGAAGTAGATGATGGTGGGAGCCAGCCACATAGTGGTAACCCCTTCCTTCTGGATGACGTCCAGGATGTAGTCCACGTCCAGGTGGGCTATGAGGATGTTGGGCACCCCCATCATGAGGTGGGGCGGGAGCAGTATGCCCGCGCCGTGGTTGATGGGGGCCACGTAGATGACCACGTCGCTGTCCTGTATTCCCAGCTCGATGGCCGCGAAGGTGGCCAGGGCGCCGAAGCTCTTGTGGGTGTGCAGCACCCCCTTGGGCTTGCCGGTGGTGCCGGAGGTGTACATGAGCGCCACCGGGTCTTCCTCGTCAATATCGACCGCGGTATGCTTGGCGCTGGCCCTGGCCATGAGCTCCTCGTAGGACTCCATGCCACCGCAGCGCTCTCCGTCCACGATGAAGTGCTCCACCGTCTCCAGCTCGTCCCGCACCGAGGCGATGCCCTCGGCGAACTGCTGCTGCATGATAACGGCCCTGGATCCGGCGTTGTTTAGATGGTAAACGTGCTCCGCCGGAACGTGCCGGAAGTTGAGCGGCGCCCAGACAAGGCCGCATTTTTCGATGCCGATCATGGCTTCCTTGGCCATCATGGAATTCTCGGCCAGAACCGATACCCGGTCGCCCTTCTGCAGTCCCAAGCCGTAAAGCACGTTCGCCAGGCGGTTGATGCGCTTCTCGAACTCCCGGTAGGTAACCCGCTTCTCAGCGCAGATGGCACAGTCCCTGTCGGGTCTGTACATGAAGCCCCTCTTCATGATGCTCCACATATCCATTTTTTAGTCTCACCCCTCCCTTATCACGCGGAAGTATCCCTTCGCGGCGATATCCTTCGATTCATACACCGTATTAATCCGCCTCTAACGCAGCAGCATCCTGGCGATGAAGATGCGCTGTATCTCCGAGGTCCCCCCGCCTATCACCGAGGCCTTGGCTGGCCACAGGGTACGACCGACGTTCTCGTCGGTCATGCAGCCGTACCCCCCGAAGACCTGGATGGCCTCCAGCGCGTTGCGCAGCGCGGCCTCGGTGGTGAAGAGCTTGGCTATGGCCGCCTGCAGGTGGATGACCTGTCCGGTGTCGAACATCCAGGCCAGCTTGTAAGTGAGCAAGCGTGCTGCTTCCAGGTCCACCGCCATGTCCGCCAGCTTGGCCTGGATGAGCTGGAACTTGGAGATGGGCTTGCCGAAGGCCTGCCGTTCCTTGGCGTAGGCGATGCAGTCCTCGAGGTTGCAGGCCATGGCGCCCAGGAAACCGGCGAAGGCAAGCCTCTCCCACCCCAGGGAGGTGAGCATGGCGTAGAACCCCTGACCCTCCACCCCGAGGAGGTTATCCGCCGGCACGCGGCAGTCGTCGAAGGCTATCTCACCCACGTCGGAGCCCAGCGAGGGTGTATACAGGTTCAGGGGCTTGCCCCGCACGAAACCAGGGGATGAACTCTCCACGATGAAGCTGGAGATGCCCTCGCCTCCATCCTCACCGGCCGTCTTGGCGAAGGTGACGAAGGTGTCGGCGTGGGGGGCGTTGGAGATGTATATCTTGTTGCCGCTGAGGACGTAGGAATCACCATCCCTCACCGCCTTGCTCTTCATGGCGCTGGCATCCGAGCCCGCCTCCGGTTCGGTGAGAGCGAAGGCGCCGATGCGGGTGCCCTCGCACAAGTCCGGCAGGTACCTTCGCTTCTGCCCCTCGTTTCCCAGCACGGCGATGGGCATGGCGCAGATCATGGTGTGCGAGCCCCACTCGATCATGAGGTCGAAGTCCCGACAGTAGCGGGCGAAGACCTCGTTGGCCAGGGTGGTGGTCACCGCGTCCGCACCGCCGCCGCCGTACTCCTCGGGGACCGGGAGGCCCAACAGCCCGAAATCGGCCATCTTCTTCCATATATCGTGGGGGAACTCCTCCGTCTGCTCCCTCTCCCGCGCCCCGGGGGCTATCTCCTTCTCCGCGAACTCCTGCACCGATCTCGCGAAGGCCTTCTGTTCGTCCGAGAAACCGAAATCCATTGCTCACTCCTTTGACGGCAAGGCTGCCACTGCCGTGCCCTCGATCTTGCTCTCTCCCGACTGGTTGGTGACGGAGAGCTCACACTCGACGAGCTTCTCGCCGGCCTGCTCATACTTGCGCGCCACCTTCCCCCTGCAGGTGATGGTCTCGCCCGGCCACACCTGCCCCGTGAAGCGGATCTTGTACAGCCGGAGGTTTCCTGCGCCCACCCAGTCCGTGAGCATGCGTGCCAGGTATCCTCCCTGCATCAGGCCCATGGCGAAGACGGAGGGAAGTCCTATGGCGGTGGCGAAGGTCTCGTCGGTATGGATGGGGTTGAAATCGCCGCCCGCGCCTGCGTACTTGACGATGTGGGTGCGGGTGACCTCGAGGGAGAGCTCCGGGGACACGTCGCTCTCGGACACGTCCTCGAAGAAAAGCTTCTCTACAGGCATGGCCATCCCCCCTCACGCCGCCGACTCGCGCTCGATGAAGAGCATGCGGTCCTTCTGCGCCAGCATGCCATCCTGGTTGGTATAAGTGGATTCGACGGTGATGAAGTTCATCTTCCCTCCGCGCTTGCCCTCCTTTTGATAGTAGTCCTTTACCTTTACCCTTACGGTCAGCACGTCCCCGGCGCATATAGGCGCGAGATACTCGAACTCCGATTCCCCGTGCACGCTGGTGGCTACGGAGATGCCCATCTCCTGCATCATGTTGAGGAGGAAGTTCTCGTCGGGAACATGATGCAGAAAAGAGGCGGTGTAGGTCGGCGGCGCCGGGATGGAGCGGAAGCCCATGCTCCTGGCCAGTTCCTCGTCGCTGTAGACCGGGTTCCTGTCTCCCAGGGCCCTGGCGAACTCCTTGATCTTACCCTTCTCGATAATGAACTCGAAGGGCGGGAACTCCATTCCAACGATTGCCTCGTTAACCATACTGGCGCCTCGCTTTCTCCTGCCTAGAGCTTGAAGAGCTCCGCTGCGTTTGCCTCGGTGATGGTCTTTATCTCTTCGGGGGTGAAGGCGATATCCGTCCTGGGGTTGGTGTGGATATCCAGCCATTCCTTGGGCGGCACGAGCACGTTGGGAAGCGGGGTATCCGTGCCCCACATCACTTTCTCCGCGCCGCAATCGTCGATAAAGCGGCGCAGCAGTGAGTAGTACTCCTCTGCGTGCAGACCGAAGAGGAGCTGCCAGTAGGAGCAGTCGAAGTAAAGGTTGGGCAGCAGCCTGCCGAACATGATGGCCTCGGGCCACCAGTCCATGCCGAAGTGGGCGGCGATGAACTTGGTGTCCGGGAACCTGCTCGCCGCCTCCGCGATCCACACGGGGCGGGCCGTCTCCAGCACCACCGGAGCCGCCGGCTGCGCCCCGGAATGGAGGAGCAGGGGCAGGTCCCACTCCGCGCATTTCTCGTAAACGGGATACATCACCGGGTCCATGGGGTTAAAGCCGGCGGAGGGGTGGAGCTTGATCCCCTTCATGCCCCATTCCTCGATGCACTGCACTATGTGATCCATTGCGCCCTTGCGGCGCGGATCGATGGCGCAGAGGGCGACGAAGCGGTCGGGGTGGGCCTTGCAAAGTTCCGCGTACATCCTGTTCATCTCGAAGATGGGGATCTCCGGCTCGCCCATCTCCTCCCCAAAGTCCACCCCGAAGAGCACCGCCTTGTCGATGCCCGCCTCGTCCATGTGGGCAAGATATTTCTCGCCCTTCTCGTCCTGGAGCATGGGGTAGAGCATCTCCTTGCCCTGTTCGTAGGTGAACTTCTGCCCCAGGGCCCTACCCGCCGCCATGACCATGGTGCGGATACAACCTTCCTCGTAGGCCAGGGGGACCATCCCCGGAATCCAGATATGTACGTGGCAGTCGATGATCATCTTTCTCCTCCTCTCGTTACGCATACTCTATATAAGTGAAAAATCACGAACTGTGAGCGATGGATTATACAAGAGCGTAAGAAAACTGCTCTTAGCCGCCGCTGGTTTCTATCACCCCTGTTCAGGTTACAAGTTATTTTCTGCCGAACATCGCCCTCATGAAGGCGCGTATCCTGCTCTCGTCGAGCATGGGTTTGATATCCATTTCCCTGGCCAGGATGAGGCCATAATACTGTCCCACGTAATCCCAAGCCAGGAGCTCGGTGTCCACGTCCTTGCCCAGATCGCCGGCTTCCTTTGCGCGATCCAGCGCTTTCTTTACCGTACCCACGCTGGCCTTGAAATAATCCACCAAGGGCTTCTTAAGCTCGGGATCATAGGTGCTGCTCAGGAGATGGGAGAAATACTTGGAGCCACCGGCGGAGGACTTTATGTAGTTGAGGTACGCCACGCCACTGTCTTCCAGGTATCCCAGTGGGTCATCCCTGTTTCTTGCGTAGCATTCCCTGTATAGCGACATCAGTTCATCGACTATCTCATGAAAACAGGTTACGAAGAGCTCTTTCTTGCCGTCGAAATGTTTGTAGAGCATGGCTTCGGAGATGCCCGCCTCCTCTGCGACCATGGCCATGGTACCAACATCGTAGTTCGTCTCTCCGAAGACCTTTATTGCGGCCTGTATTATCCTTTTACGCTGCTGCTCGTACTGTTCGTATCTCTCTTTCGCTTTATCGACGATGCTCATATCTTCCCCAGAGTAAATACATAATCATATATTGTGATTAATGGCTTACATATTATCATTATGCATTATCTATGTCAAGCCTCAATGCTGAATCACGAGTTATGAAAGGCGGATTATTACTTCACAAGAACAGCTTGGAGAGCTCGTAGATCCTGAGGTCCACCTGCTTGACCTCCCCTAC
This sequence comes from uncultured Actinomycetota bacterium, assembly GCA_964529285.1. GTDB lineage: Bacteria > Actinomycetota > Geothermincolia > Geothermincolales > RBG-13-55-18 > SURF-21. The sequence goes on along the minus strand of CAZGWK010000013.1, from coordinate 23,664 downwards.
GATCTCGTCGTAAGGGACGGAGATCACCTCGCCCGCGCTCATGCAGGCCATGTGGTCGAAATCACCCTGCTTTATCATATCCACCGCATAAGCCCCCAGGCGGGTAGCCAGCACGCGGTCGAAAACGGTTGGCACCCCGCCTCTCTGCAGGTGGCCTAGGTGGGTAACGCGCGTCTCGTAGGCGGTCATTTCCTCGATCCGGTCGGCCAGCCAGTTGCCGATGCCCCCCAGCCTCACGTGCCCGAAGGGGTCCTTCTTCTGGTCCTGCACGAACTGCTCCTCCTGTCCCGCCGGCTTGGCGCCCTCCGACACCACGATGATGGAGAAGTGCTTGTTGGCCTTGTGGCGCTTCTCGATGCGCGCGATGACCTCCTCCAGGGTGAAGGGCACTTCCGGTATGAGGATGACGTCCGCTCCCCCAGCTATGCCGGAGATAAGCGCTATCCATCCCGCGTCCCTTCCCATCACCTCCAGGACCATGATGCGGTGGTGCGAGAACGCCGTGGTGTGCAGCTTGTCCAAGGCGTCGGTCGCGACCGCTACCGCCGTATCAAAGCCTATGGAGTAATCCGTCCCCCGCAGGTCGTTGTCTATGGTCTGGGGCACGCCGACGCATTTAACGCCGTAGTCCGCCAGGCGGTGAGCGACGCCGTTGGTGTCGTCCCCACCCATGGCTATGATCGCATCTATGCCGTGCTTGCGTAGGTTGGACATGATGTTCTCCAGCCCGCTCTCCGTCTTGAAAGGATTGTGGCGGGAGGTGCCGAGGATGGTGCCGCCCCTCTGTATGATGCCGGATACGGAACCGCGAAACAGCGGCTCTACTTCATCGTACACCAGCCCCCTCCATCCCCGCTTGATGCCGATGATCTCAAAACCCTCGGAGAGGGCCTTGCAGACCACGGCGCGGATGGCGGCGTTGATGGCGGAGGAGTCTCCGCCGCCGGTAAGCAAGGCCACCCTCATGCTGTCCCACCTTTCTTTTCCCGTCGCTCTCCTATTATCGTACTATATACCTTCGCGATGCGTTGCGGCGTCTCGATATCCTCTATAGATATCCTCTCTATAAGCAGATACCCACCCGAAGGCTCGAACATGCTTGGGAATGGTCAGGCTGCATCAATCGGCGCCGCGTGCGCCCAGCCCCCTTTCCCAGCGATCGAGGATCTTTTTAATGGCGGCGCGGTGTTCCTCGCACAGGAGCGAGACGGGCTGGGCGTGGTTTTCCATGCTCAACGCAGTCTGCAGCTCCACCAGATGATATCGGTTCAGCATGCGTTTGGTGGAAGCCAGGGCGGTCGGTGACCGCCTCGCTATCCGTCCCGCCAGCTCCATCACTTCCTGCGATATCTTTTCGTGTTCCACGACCCTGTTGACCATGCCGATGCGCAGGGCTTCGGCCGCATCCACGATATCGCCGGTGAAAGCCATCTCTTTGGCCCTGGCCACGCCGACCCTCTCGGCAAGGAAATAGGAAGATCCCATGTCCGGCACGGCGGCTATCCTGATGAAGCCCATGCAGAAGAGGGCCCTCTCCGTCGCATAGGTTATGTCCGAGGCCAGGGCGAACCCCAGACCGCCCCCCACGGCGAAGCCGTCCACCTCGGTGATGACCGGCTTCGGTCCCTCGTAGAGCCTGAGGATGATGGCGGATATGGTCCTCATGCTCTCGTTGAGGAAGGTAGGGTCCAGGTTCTCTCCCAGCAGGCTCAGGTCCGCCCCGGAGCAGAAATGTCCGCCCTCACCGCGCAGCACGATCACCCTCACGCCGTCGTCGTCGAGCACCCTGGTAAGCCCCTCCGCCATGGGATAACCCAGCTCCACGCTGAGGGCGTTCATATCCTCGGAGCGGTTCATGCTGCAGCGTGCGACGCCGTCCTCTATCTCTACGATGAAAGCCTCTGAACCCATGCCCCCTCCTCCGATCGCTCCTCCCGCTCAGGATCTCAGTGCCCTGACCAGCTTAGCGCGGCCCTCGTCGTCGGCCAGCATCTCCTTCACCCTTTTCCACGTCGGAGAGCAGTCTTTGTACTCCACTCCCACCAGCGCGTGGATCTTCTCGTCGATTTCCTTCTTCTTCGCCTTATCCGCCTTGACCTCATCCAGGTCTAATCCAGCCTCCGCGAAGACATCGGCCATGTGCCGGAAATAACAGGACATGGTATGACCTCCCTTCGCAGCAGCCGAAATACCACGTTTATATTCAACCACAAACGCCGCTCTTTTCCGAGAACTGCCGCTTCAAGTTGCGGCATGCTATGCCGATATTAGTGAATAATTCCTTCGAATCGAGGGGCGCGACAGATTGTACATACGCGAAAAAACACGCAAGAGGTACAGAAAAGAGGCCTTACTGCTCTACGGTAAGGTATTGCTTCTCGCCATGCCGCCGGGAGTCGGCGGCATTATCCTGACTGCCTGGCTGGCAGCGAATACAGGTATAAACCCCTACCTGGTAGGCGGACTGACCGGAGCGCTTACGGTGATGGTGGCTTCTTTCGCCGCAGTGGCATACGCTTCCAAGACCTATATCAAGCCGATGGTGTTCATAAACGCCTTCGCAAGTGAACTCAAGGACAATAATTTCCATACCATAGAAGAGGTGGAGGGGGCGGGGCTCCTGCGCAGCGCCATCGAGACCATGAACGAGCTCAGCACCGCGCTGGCCACCTTCCTGTCGCAGACCAGGGACACGTCCGGCAACCTCGCGGGTTCGAGCGAGACCCTCCTGCACATCACCGACGCCAGCAACGTCACCCTTCAGGAGATAACCAGGACCCTGGTAGACCTGACCTCGAAAGCGGAGGACCAGTTGAACAGCGTCTCGGGGGTCGAGATCGCCACCGGCGAGATCCTGGATAACATCAAGCTAGTAGAGAAGGCGGCCGGGCAATCCCTGGACTTCTCGCAAAAGGTCATGCAGACCGTGGGAAGGGGGACGGCCACCGTGGAGCGTGTCGCGGAGAAAATGGCGGAGATCAGGAGCGCGACAGGCCTGCTCGCCGGCCTCATAGAGAGCCTCGACGAGAGGTCGGAGGAGATCGGGATGATCGTGGAAGTCATCACCTCCATAGCAGACGAGACGAGGCTGCTCGCCTTGAACGCGGCCATCGAGGCAGCGAGGGCGGGAGAACACGGCCGCGGTTTTTCCATCGTCGCCAGCGAGGTGGGAAGGCTGGCGGACGGCTCCGCGGAGGCTGCGGGGAAGATAGAAAGTCTGATAAGAGAGATAGAACGTTACGTGGGCGAGGCAACAAAAGCCATGCAGGAGAGCATCGGACGCGTGGAAGACGGCACGAACGTCGCTGCGGAAGCCCAGGCCATGCTGGCGGAGATAAACGACGTATCGCTAAGGATAGGCCACTTCATCGAATCTATCGGCGAGGCTGCCGGGGCCATGGGGCCGAGCAACGAAAGAATATCCGGGGTCTTGAGCGCCATAACCTTGCTCTCCGAGGATGTGGCCGCAAACATGCAGGAGGTTGCGGCATCGGTGCAGGAACAGGCCGGTTCCGTGCAGGAGATAGCCGCTCTCATGCACGATCTGGACGAGATGTCCAGGAGCCTGCACGGCCTCTTGTCCATGTACACCCCGGCCAGCGAGAGCACGAATTGACGACCGGAGCCGGGCATTGTATTTGCGCCACAAAGGTAAACAGGTCCTACGAACAGGCCGGAGGGATTACCCTCCGGCCTGGTATGCGCTGGTAGCGGGGGGGAGATTCGAACTCCCGACCTTCGGGTTATGAGCCCGACGAGCTACCTGACTGCTCCACCCCGCGCCGCTTAAGAACTTATTATCGCTTTTCAAAGTTCTATTACTATATGTAACAGCAAGCGGTGTAAATGTAAAGGAAGGGCCCGTGCAGCGCAAGCGCCCCCGCTGGTCCCTTTCCGCGCGATAACGTTGTCAACACGAACAACGAACGTATACAATTTTTAACAGGAGGCTAAGCGGCACGGAGTGGCTGCAGGGGGAAAACAGCCCGGCCGGGTCCGCAGGCGGCCGTATTTCTCTCTCGGCGAGAAAAAGATAGCGTCCATATTGAACGGAGGGCGTCGGAACTTGAAAGGCAGAAAAGGAGCCGTCCTGGCCATCGCACTGAGCGTAGCCATCCTGATCGCCCTGGCTCTCCTGGGGCCCGTGCTCTACGACCGCTTGCGCCGGGATTCCGCGCAGGCGAGCGAAGAGCAGGCAAGGGCGGCCGAGGAGTTCGAGCCCCTTACCCACGACGAGGTCCTCGGCCCTCCCCTCTCCTTCGAGACACCCGCCTATTTGCGTATCCCCGCGGTAGAAATAGATGAGGAGGTCAGGGAGGGAAGCGACTACGAGGAGGAGCTGTATACCATACTCTCCATGGGGCCGGTACATCTTCCCCACACCGGCTTTCCGGGTTGTCCCGGCAACTGCGTCATTTCCGGCCACCGCACCACCAAGACAAAACCCTTCAACCACCTGGACGAACTCGAGCCGGGAGAGGTTATATATATCGAGAACCCGCGGGGCCTTTACGAATACCAGGTATATGAGCTCCGCTACATAGATCCTATCGAGAACGTGACCCTGCAGACGGAGGACGCCATCCTTACCCTCACTACCTGCGCGCCGGAGGGAGATGCGACGCTGCGCCTGATCGTGCGCGCCCAGCTCAAAGGCTTCACCCCCGTCGAGGAGATGGAATAAAAATCATCAAGTAGCCCTTATCTCCAGCTCGAGCACATTGGCATCGGGGAGACGGTAATCGATATCCGCCTCCTGATCCTCCACGTATTCGAAGAGACCGGCTATGCGGCCTACCAGCCTGGGTATATAGAATGGGTTTACGATGGTCATCTCCAGGTACCCCTCTCCGCAGTTGAATCTCTTTACCTCGCCAAAACCACCGGCGAAAAGGTATCTGGCCGCCGCACGGTATGCCCCTTTTCTGCTGTGGATGTTGATGCCCTTGAGGCCCCGCAGATGGTAACCCCTGGTTATCTGCGTGATTATTGATTCAACATCCCTGCCGGAGCTTCTCTCGAGGTCGCGGATGATAGCGAGGAAGATGTGCCCGCTGGTGAAGATGTACCTCCTGCCGCTGTCGCTTCTGCGTATGGTCCCTTCATCCTCCCTCCACTCCAGCTCCGTAAGGGCGGCCGGGAGACCGCAGGAAGGGCAGGGCTCGCCCCTGTCGCCCTGTGGGGGCAGCAATCTGCCTGCCAGGGAGAGCTCCCTCTTAGCATCCCTTAACAGGCGCATCGCCTCCAGGTCCGTCTCCTTCGTGTACTTTTTACCGGGCACGAACTGTATGGTGAATATGGTTTCCTCTCCTTCAGTTATCCATGCCACCTCCGAGCCCATGTTCTCCGCGAGCTCGAAGACCCCTTTGGCCCCCCAGGCTATGGAGATGACGTCGAAGGGGTGCTTGACCTTCATCACCAGCGTCTTCTTCTTGCGGTACGCGAGGAGTTCGAGGCTGCCGAACCCGAAGAGGGACAGGTCGTTGGCGATGCGCTCGAACATAAAGCGCAAGGGTATGTGCTGCAGCGCATACTTGCGCCATCCGTAGAGAATATGGTTGTCGAGATAATCCTGGTTAGAGGCTTTTTGCCCGCGGATCATGGTGTCCGAAATGCTCACCCCCAGGCGCTCCTCGAGTTCGTTCCATACGTATACGTTATAGTCGGACTCGAATATCACCATGCGCGTGGAGGGATCCTGGCGCGCGAGTATGACGCCGTTGCCAGGCCAGATATATCCTTGTGACAAACGCAGCGGAAGGCCACACTGCTTACACTTGCACAGAGCCATGCTTCGCAGCCACCTCCGGCCCCTGCACCCTGGAGGGTGGTGCGGTCTCCTCTAGGCGCGGGCCTTCCGGATCATTGAGCCAGCTCAGATGTGAGTTCAGCCAACTGGTCCAGTATCTGGCTGAGCTGGTCTATCCTCGCCCCATACGTCGTCCAGTCTCCGTTGCGCAGTGCCGCCTGCGCCTCGTCATAGACCTGGTTCGCCTGCTGCACGAGCTGCGCCACGTCGCCAACCGCTTCCGGCTCGGGCTCGGGCTCAGGCTCGGGCTCGGGCTCAGGCTCGGGCTCCGTGCCGAAGATGGCTTCCAGCGCCTCCTCCAGCGTTTCCCGCATCTCGATGCGGTCGGCGAAGCCGACTATCACCCGCCTTAGCTGCGGGATGGCGGGGTTGGTGGCCTCAAGGTATAACGGCTCTATGTAGAGCAGCGACCCCTCTATGGGGATGACCAGGGTGTTGCCCCGCATCACCCTGGAGCCCGCCTGGCTCCACAGGGTTATCTGCTCCGATATCTCCGTCTGCTGGTCCACCAGGGCCTCGAACTGCTGGGTTCCCTTGACCAGCGTTCCCGGCGGGAAGGTGTAGTTGATCAGGTTACCGTAGTCCGGGAAATCGCAGCGCGCCGCCACCCAGTCCACCATGTTGTCCTTGCCGCGCGGGTTGAAGGGCAGCATGAGCACCATTTCTTCCTCCGCCTCGCCCGGCAGCTTGAGGATGACGTAGTAAGGCGTCACGGGCTGGGTCTGGTTGACGTCGTAGGTCTCGGTGGAGACCTCCCATACGTCCTCCTTCTGGTAGAAGGCGTCCACGTCGTTTATGTGGTAGGTCTTATACTGCTCCATCTGGATGGAGAAGAGGTCCTCGGGATAGCGCAGATGGCTCTTGATATCCTCGGGCATCTCCTCCAGGGGAGTGAAGAGGTCGGGGAATATCTTGCCGTACGTCGCCGCTACGGGGTCGTCCGGGTCCACGAGATAGTAGGTGAGAGTGCCGTCGTAGGCATCTATGACCACCTTCACCGAGTTGCGGATGTAATTGATCCTCTTATCGTACAGGTCGAGGGGTTCGGAATAGGGGTAAAGGTCGCTCGTGGTATAGGCGTCTATTATCCATTTCTGCCGCCCGTCTTCGGTGATCATGAGATAAGGATCGTTATCCAGCGTCAGGAAGGGCGCGACCTCGCTCGCCCTGACTTTAACGTTGCGGCGGAACATGAGCCGTGACTCGCTGGTTATGTAACCGCTGAAGAGGAAGGTGATATCCGCGTTGCGGATGGAGAAAGCCAGCCTCTTCAGGAAATTGGATACGGGTACGCCGCCCTCGCCCTCGTAATAGGGCTCCACGAGCTTGTTGGTGTCCTCGAGCGGGTAGTCTACCTCATCGGCCCCGGAGCGCACCACTACGTAATCCTGGGTCATCTCCCCGTAGTACAGCTCGGGCCGTTCTATCTCCACGCCCAGGCCAGGCTCGGATACGGGCGGGATGTTCCTGATGAGCAATTCCGGGTCGCCCTGCAAGGTGACTTGGTTGGAGGGGGCCATGACCGAGCCGTATCCGTGCGTGAACGACAGATGCGTGTTCTGCCAGGTCTGCGCGTCCTCGCGCAGCTGATCGACGACCAGCTCGCGGCCGGAGACCATCATCTGCGTGTACACGCCGTCGAAGACCGTGTAGCGGTCCACGTCCACGTCGCCGAAATCGTAGAGCTGGCGCAGCTCCTGTCGCTGTATAAAGACCTGCTTGAGCTGCCGTGGATCCCACAGCCGGACGTTATTGATGGTCGTCGCATTGGCTACGATACCGTCATATGTCAGGTCGGGGTCGGCGGGGAACTCGCGCACGTCCATGGTTGCGCCCTCGCCCTCGTTCTGGATGCGGTAGGCATCCTGGGTGAACTCGATATTATGACCGATGTACTCACTCTCCCGTGAAAGTTCCTTGGGATTTACCACGTAGTTCTGGATGATGAGGGGATAGAGCGCTCCTGCGAGAAGGGCGACGATCACGATGCCCGCCACCCCCGCCACGGGGAGCTTCCATCCCTTGTAACGTATGTTGAGGATGAACAGCGCGGCGCATATGAAGCAGGCCGCTATCAGTATCCAGTAGGCGGGGATCTGGGCATGCACGTCGGTGTAGCTGGCACCCGTGACGGTGCCGCGCGGCGAGTACAACAGGCCCAGCATGTCCAGGCGGAAGCGCCATGCCTGGACGAGGAGGATGATACCCGCCAGCACCGAAAGGTGTACCTTGACGTGCGTCGCGAAGCGCTGGCCCTTACCGGCATTGAAATTGATCGCTCCGTACAGGAAATGCACCACCGCCGTGATGATCAGGATAAAGATAAGGGAGGTGAACAACCACCCCGTGAAATAGCGCAGAAACGGGTATTCGAATACGTAATAGCCCAGGTCTTTGCCGAAGATGGGATCCACCTTCCCGAATGCGGTGTGATTGAAGAACTTGAGGACGTTCTCCCACTGCCCCGCGGATGCCCAACCTACGATGAAGGCGATCAATGCCGAGAGAATGATCAGGCCGCGGCCCAGCCACTTGCCCGCCGACTCGCGGAAGTTGGCGATCGATTCCTCGATCGGCGAGATATTGCCCTCCGGCTTCTCGTAGCGCGGCGTGAAGCGCCGCGCCAGCCATATGTTCGCGTAAAGGATGACGAAGAAGAGCAGGCCGAAGGCGAAGAAGAGCCAGATCTGGGTGACTATCCTCTTCCAGAATACCGAGGTATATCCCACCTCGTCGTACCAGAGCAGGTCCGTGTAGAAGGTAGAGAGCCAGGACGCGCTGAGAAAGATGACGACGAGCACGACGATAACGATCCCCACTATCCACTTGGTGCGGGGCTTGATCTTGTCCCATCTCTCCTTGAACCCCTCTGCGGGCTGTTTGCCCTCCTTGCGGCGGAATATGGAGGGCAGTTCTCCCCCGTCTCCACCCCCACCCCTGAAAAGGGAATCCCATGGGAATTTTTCTTCTGGCACGTTTAAATCCTCCTTAAGAGCCTCGAGCCGAGCCCAGACCAATCGTGCTGTTTCCCGTTTGAAACTAGCCGGCTGCCGTCACGGTCCCTTCTATATTATTCGTTCCCTTAATAAAAGCAGACAAAAGCACCGCTTGAAAACCCCCTTTCCGTCGCTGGCCTTTCAGGCGGCCATTGTCCACCGCTCTTAGATCATCTCCTCGCGGACAGTTTCCTGTAGGCATCCACGATCGCGGGGAGGGCTTCACCCGCTTTGCCCAGGCAGACCAGGTCCGCCTGGTCATCGTGACAGGTAGACACGGTGTTGACGAATATCAGCCTTCCTCTGCGGCGTCTGGTGTATTCGGGAAGGGCGGCAGCCGGATAAACCTCCAGGCTGCAGCCCACCACCAGCATCAGGTCGGATGTGGATGCCAGTTCGGCGGCGCGCGAAAGGACTTTTGAATTCAACGGTTCGCCGAAGAAGACCACGTCCGGCTTGATGGTAGCCTGGTCCTCGGGACAGCAGGCTACGCATTCGCCGTGCCCGCTGAGCTCCTTCATCTCCTCCAGGCTGAAGACGCGGCTGCAAGTCATGCAATGGCCGGTACGGTGGGTGCCGTGGAGCTCGAGGACGTCGCTGGAGCCGGCACGCTGGTGTAGATGGTCTATGTTCTGGGTGATGACCGTCCTGCATTTTCCCAGGCTTTCGAGTTCGGCGAGGGCGTAATGGGCCGGGTTCGGCTCGGCGTTCTCCAGCGTGGGGTTGAGCTCCTTGGCCATCTCCCAGAAACGTTCGGGATGGTTCACAAAAGACTCGTAGGTGCCGTACAGGAGGGGATCGTACTTGGTCCACAGGCCGCCAGGGGAACGGAAGTCAGGGATTCCGGATTCCACGGATATACCCGCTCCCGTGAGCGCCACCACCTGGATCGACTCCAGGATCATCTGTGCGGCGCGCCTGATGCAATCCTCATCCAAGATCGTTCACCTGCCGAAAACCACGAGCTAACATCCTTTCTGCCGCGCTCACACCTTGAGATTATAACATCAAGGCGCTACGCCCAGGGCGGTATGCCCCCCGTCCCAGGCCTCGTGATAGGAAAAATACATGGAGCGTTCGGCCACCACTCCCTGTCCCGACTCCACCCATATCGCCACGTCCCTGCCGGGGCCCACCACTTCGTTGACGTTAACGGAAAAGCGCTGGCCGGGCGCCAGAATAAGGTCCTGTGTCCGGGTGGTGGCGTCCTGGAATACGTAGGTGACGTTTACCTCTGCGTATAAATCACCCGGGTTGAGCAGGCAAAGCCACTCCTCGAAGCCCTCGCGGGTGCTGCCCTCCGCGAAGAACCAGGAGTTGGAGGGGGCCTCCGCACCGATGCAGAGAGAGCCCCCGTTCCATTGCGAGCGGTAATCGAAGTACATGGGGCGCTCCGCGACTACAGGATGGCTCGAATCGACCTTTATGGCGACGTCCTGCTCGGGACCGATGATGGAGTTGACGAAGATGGTGTGCCTCCTCGCCGCCGCTACGGTGACGTACTGCTTTATCTCATCGCCGGAAGCGAGATGATACGTCACCTCCACCTCGGCGTCCTTTCCGTTGGGGTTGGCAAGGCAAAGCCATTCCTCGAAGCCGGCGCGCGTGGTGCCCTCCGCGAAATACCAGGTGTTGAGGGCGGCAGGCGCCCCAATGCTGATATGCCCGTCGTCCCACATGCCGCGGTAGGAAAAATACATGGGGCGCTCCGCGACTACAGGCTGGTCGGAATTGACCACTATCGCTACGTCCTTTTCCGGCCCAATGGTAGCGTTCACGTCGACCGTGTACCTCTTCCATGCCGGCACCGTGTAGGGCAGGGTCACAACCCCTCCGTCCGAGAAGACAAAAGTCACCTCGACCTCGGCGTCCACGGCGCTCGGGTTGGCCAGGCAAAGCCATTCCTCGAAACCGGCGCGCGTGGTGCCCTCCGCGAAGAACCATGTATTGCTGGTATCCAGTGCCGGTTCGCTGCAGTGGCCGCCCGTCCAGCTGTCCTTGTAACGGAAGTACATGGGGCGCTCGGCATAGAGCCTTTCGGTGCCCGTCACCACCAGGGAGACGTCGCGGTCGGAACCGATCTCGGAATTGACGTAAATGTTCACCCGGGCGTGGGCGGGGATGTTGTAGTAGCGGATGCGGTTAGCCCCGTCGGCCACCAGGTAGGTCACGGTTGCGGTGTGCTCCACGTCGTAAGGGTTGTAGAGCGTCAGCCACTCCTCGAAGCCGGCGCGGGTGGTGCCCTCCGCGAAGTAGCAGGGTACGGCGGGGGGCTGCTCGTAGATGGTGAATTCGTAGGGCTCGCTCTCCCCGAAGAGATTGCTAACGACCACGGGACCCGAGGTGGCCTCCTGGGGCACGAAGACCACGATATAGCTGTCGCTCCATTCGATGGCCGAACCGGCGTCCACGCCGTTGAAGGTCACCGTGCTGATGAAGGGTACCTGCAGGCTGCCGAAATCGCTGCCCTGGATGACCACGGGAGTGCCCCTCCAGGCGGCTGAAGGCAGGATGTTGTCTATCACGGGAACCTGCGCGATCACCTGGGCCTCGGCGAGGGGAGCCGCCGACAGGACCAGCGCGGCCAGCAGAATGAACACCGGGAAGACCTTAGCCCATCGCATCTCGCACCTCCAGGCTCGACCTTCGACTCACTTGCCCGAGCGCGGCGCTGCTTCTACCGCGCCCCGAGTAATATATCACGAAACGCAGACTATATTATAAGGCTCTTCGCCGGAGGGCGGGGGCAACGCCACGATAAGCCTTCCTCCCATTAAGATAAGGTATCCGTGCCCGTCCGCGGACACTAACGAGGGCGGCCCGGCGGGCCGCCCCCCGATATAATTCGCAGTGTTGCTTTACGGGGTCGTCTGTTCCTCCAGTACTGCAGCATCAACGGTTTCCCCGAAAGTCGGACCGAGGATGTTGGGCAAGCTCTTAGCGTCAACGGCGAAACCGATTTCGGGCACGAACCATACGTACTCGATCTGCGTGAACTGTTCACCGTCTGGCGGAGATGTCCAATCGTACTTGAAGAGCAGGGCATCATACGTACCTGCCGGCAAAGACAGTTCTCCTCCCGCGATCACCTCGTAAGTCGCCGAACCGGAAGTCTCGTTCAACCCGGAACCCTCTACAAAGATAGCGTCTACATGACCGGTCATCCCCACGCTCATGGGAAATGCAGCTATTGTCTGCGCAACCGGGGTCTTCCTGTCGATCGGGCTGCGTGTATAATACAGCTCTTTTACGGAGTAAGTTTCGCCCGGTGGGAAATATTCCATCGTAGTGCCCCAGACCTTCCATGTCTTCTCAGTCGCATCGTTACTGCGATACTCGGTGCCCCAGATCCGCCATCCTCCTGAGCCAATGACCAGGTAATCCACTGCGTACGTGGCCTCGGGGAACTTGTCCGCATCGGGCGCCTCGTGTATTCCTATGACTTCCTCTATGTACTTAAACGGCGTCGTCATATTGAAGTACCAGGGACCCTCGAGGTCAAAATAGACACTGACCATCTCGCTTAGCGCTTCGACCGAATAATAGAAATCGCTGGAGTAGTTTATCGGGCTTATACTGGTCGAATAGAGAAGCACTGCGTCCCAGTACCCCAGCATACTCGTCCCGAAGATGTTACCGTGGATATCGTTCATGTAGTCGTTTATATAGTAGACGGTGCGGGTGCCCACCTGGGGCTCCCAGTAATCGATGGTCAGGCCGTCCTGCTCGGAGGTCTGGGCCGGCTGCGTGGCCGTCTCCTCCGTCTCCGCAGGTTGTTCCGTTTCCACCGGCTGCTCCGTATCAGCGGGCTGCGGCTCGTCCTGTGCCCAGACCGTCATGCCCAGGAACAGGAACAAGCTTCCCGCGAGGAGCAGGGTGCAGGAGATCGCCACCAGGCGACGCCACCCTTTACTCATCCTTGCCTCATCCACTGTCACTGCACCCCCTTCGTATCCCGCCCGGAATCCTCGTCCGAGACGGCGGAATCCACGTCTCCTGTCCTTGCTTTCATGCCTGCCTGAGGGCCGCGTGGGAGCGGGGTTCCCCCGCTCCCAAAAATGTCCGCTTCCCTTACTTGTAATATTATGTTAGTCCCTACCTGGGATCATGTCCATTGCCTGTGTATTTATTCGGCTCATTGCGGCCTAACCTGTAGGCATATCGACACTCTCAGCGGACCGGGCCGCCTTCCCCGGAGCGAGGCGCGGTGTTGGACAAAGCGCGCGCCAGCGGTAATATATCTACAGGAGTCAGGAAGGGGTCCTATGCAGGGAAGAATACTGTTCATAGACGACGAGCCGGAGATCCTCAAGGCGGTAAAATTCTACCTCGAGGACGAGGACTTCGAGGTGCACGTCGCCGAGGAGGGCAACAAGGCCGTCGAACTCGCGGAGTCCATCCAGCCCGACCTGATAATCCTGGACGTGATGATGCCGGTGATGGACGGCATACAGATATGCCGTCAGCTGCGCACCCGTTCGCGTACGCGCCTTATACCCATAATATTCCTCACCGCTCGCGAATCGGTGGAGGACAAGATAGTGGGGCTGGAGGCCGGGGGTGTCGACTATATCACCAAGCCCTTCAACAACCAGGAGTTGATGGCCAGGATCAAGGCACACATCCGCAGCAGCAAGGAGGAGCTATCGTCACACCCCGTCACCGGTCTGCCCGGCGCTCCCTCCATCGAGAGGGAAGTGAACCGGCGCCTGCACGAAGGAGACACCTTCACCGCAGTTTTCGCCGCCATCGACAACTTCCGGGAGTACCGGGAGGCCTACGGCATCAGCCGCGGCGACAGGCTGCTCTTGCACGTCTCGCGACTTCTGGAAGACGCGGTGTCCCGGTTCCCTGCAGGCGGGGCTTTTCTGGGGCAGCCCTCCTACGAGGAGTTCTTTTTCCTCGCTCCCAGCGCCGAGATCCCTTCCCTGTGCGAATCCCTGATCGAACGCTTCGAGGAAGAGCGGCTGGAGCATTACTTCGAACAACACCGCAATCTCGGCGAGCTTACATATTACGATTACCGTGGCGACCTCATACACGTACCTTACGTCAATCTCACCCTCGGGGGGGTATGCAACGCCTTCCGTTTCGTCGCCACCTATGCGGCCATGGCGGAGTGGGGCGCCCAGGTCCTCCTGAAGGCGCGGGCGCAAGGATCATGCGCCTATGTACTCGAGGAGTGAAGCAGGATGGCCGGAGAACTCATCCTCGTCGTCGATGACGAGCCCAACATCATAGAACTTGCCCGCCTCTACCTGGAAAAGGAGGGGTTCAGGGTAGCCGAGGCCGGCAGCGGCGAGGAAGCCCTGCGCCTCTTCGAGGAAGTGAGCCCCGCTTTGATAGTGCTGGATATAATGATCCCCGAACCGGACGGGTGGGAAGTCTGCCGCCGCATACGCGCGCGCTCCCGGCTCCCCATCATCATGCTTACCGCTCGCGAGGACGAAGTGGATAAGATCGTAGGGCTGGAGCTGGGCGCCGACGATTACCTGACCAAACCCTTCAGCCCGCGCGAACTCGTGGCCAGAGTCAGGGCGGTGCTGCGGCGCGTCCGCCCCGCGTCCGAATCGCAGGAAGTGCTGTACGCGGACGAACTGGTGATCGATGCCTCACGCCGCCGCGTCACCCAGGCGGAAAAGGAGATAGACCTTACTCCGCGTGAGTTCGACCTCCTCTATACCCTGGCGCTCAACCGCGGCATCGTGATGAGCCGCGAGCGTCTGCTGGAACGCGTCTGGGGTTACGACTACTACGGCGACACGCGCACCGTCGACGTACACATACGGCACATGCGGGAGAAGCTGGGCGAGGACTCCTCGCAACCACGTTACGTGGAAACCGTCTGGGGGATAGGGTACAAGTTCCGGGAAGGGAAGAAGTAGGGCATGGCCGCAGGAAGTGGTGCCCAGTTCCGCTCCCTGCGCGGCAGGTTCCTATTTTACTTCCTCGTATTGAGCGTCTTGAGCCTCCTGCTCTTCGGGACGCTTTTCGCGTACTTCGTATGGCGGGAGAAGAACCGCGAGGAGGAAAGCGCCCGCAGCGAGCTCGTAGAGCAGACCCAGGAGATGGCTCGCGACCTGGAGCTGGCTTTCGGGCTGGGACAGCAGTTCCCCGAGCAGCCCATCGCCAACGTCGAAAGGGTCACCCAGCTGCTGCGCCTCGAGGGCAAGCTGATCAACGCAGCGAGCGTCGTGGTGAACGATAGCGGGGATGTGCTAGCCCCGCTGCCGCTGCCGCTGCGCATGCCTCGTAAGATCGACCCCGCGCTCCTGGCCGTCGAGGGCATGGCTACAAACCGCGCCGAAATCGCCATAATGGGCGATTCCCTCGTAGTCGCCATCCGCCTGGACATATCCAGCCAACCTTCCTTTTACAACCTGCTGGTCGCCAAACGCTACGAGAACCTGGTCCCCACTTCCAGCGGCGGGCTGCTGCGTTACCTGGTCATCGCCGGCGGCGCGGCGCTGTTACTCTCCATCATCCTCGCCCTCTATACCAGCAGCTACGTGCTCAAGCCCCTGCGCGAGCTGAGCAATGCGGCCTGGGAGCTGGCCCACGGCAACCTCGACAGGCGAGTGGAGGTGAGCGGCCGGGACGAGATCTCGGATCTCTCCCGCTACTTCAACTACATGGCCGAGCGCATCCAGAACAGCACGCAGCTGCAGAAGGACTTCGTGGCCAACGTCTCGCACGAGATACGCACCCCGCTTACCTCCATCGAGGGCTTCTCGCAGGCCCTGCTGGACGACATGGTGGAGTCGGACGAGGACAAGCGGCGCTACCTCACTATCATCAGCGACGAGACCGCCCGCCTGAAACGGGTGCTGGAGCAGCTCCTGGCGCTGTCACGCATAGATGCCGGGGTCTGGGCCCTGCATCCGGCGCCTCTTCCTCTGGCCGAATACGCGGAGGCGCTGGGAGAGAAGCTCCTTCCCGCTGCACGCGAAAAAGGCATCAAGCTAAAGGTCGAGGTCCATCCCGGCACCCCACCTGTAAAGACGGACAGCGATACCCTGGAGCAGGTCCTGTACAACCTGCTGGACAACGCCATCAAGTTCACGCCCGCGGGGGGCGAGGTAATGCTCTCCGTGGATCCCCTTCCCGGGGGAGCGCGTATCCAGGTCAGGGACAACGGGCAGGGCATCCCCGAGGAGGAGCTGGAGCACATCTTCGACCGTTTCTCGCGCGTGGAGCGTTCCCGCTCACCGCGCTATGGTGGCTCGGGGCTGGGGCTGGCCCTTTGCCGCGAACTCCTCAACCTGTTGGGGGGCAGGATATCGCTGTGGAGCAAGCCCGGCGTCGGGACCGTCTTCACGCTGGAGCTGCCGCTCTCGCCCCCGGACATCCACAACGCCGGCGGCCCTTAGGTGTCAAGCAAAGGTTATACTTGCGCAGAGATGCTGCATCTCCTCGCAGCGAAACCGCGTGCGGCCAGCTTGGACGACGGCGCTGAGATAAACGGCATGCGCACGACAAACATCCGTCAATGTCGGACCGGGCGTGGATGTTGCATAGTATGCGTAGGGCCCTCGCATGAAGGAAGTGGAGATATTGCCGGAGCTGCCGGAAGTCGAGATAATCCGCGGACAGCTGGAGAAGGAACTCGCGGGAGCGCGCGTCTCCAGCTGCGAAGTCGGCCTGGACAGGCTGGTGACCTATCCCACGCCCCTGGGATACCGCAGGGGCCTGAAAGCGCGCCGCATAGAGGGAATCGGCCGCAGGGGGAAGTACCTCCTGCTCGCCCTGGACGACGGGAAGGAACTTATCATACACCTGGGGATGACCGGTTCCCTGGTCCTTTCCTCGCCGCGGGAGGAACGCCCCCGCCATACCCATCTCGTTTTTCACCTCGAGGACGGCAGGGACCTGCTCTACGTCGACCCGCGCACTTTTGGGGAGACGGCCCTGCTGCGCCGCGGAGACCGCGCGCCCCTGCGCGGCCTGCATTCCATCGGCCCGGAGCCCCTTGCCGATGACTTCACTTGCGAGGTCCTGGCCGCTGCGCTGAGCGGCAAATGCAGGGTCAAGTCCGCCCTCATGGACCAGTCGCGGGTGGCGGGCATCGGAAACATCTACGCGGACGAGTCTCTGCACCGCGCCGGGATAAGCCCCCTGCGCCGTCTGAACGAGCTCTTCCCGGCGGAGATCGAGCGCATCCACGCCGCGCTGCGCGAGGTGCTCGGCGAGGCCATCTCGCTCGGGGGCTCCTCGGTGAGCGATTACGTGGACCTGCGCGGGCAGAGGGGAGACTTCCAGGACGACCACCGCGTCTACCGCCGCGAAGGGAAGAGATGCCCCGCATGCGGCTCGGCTATCTTGCGCGAGGTCATCTCCGGCCGCAGCTCTTACTTCTGTCCGAGGTGTCAGAAATAATCGAGCCTGATTCTAACGTGTGAACGTACACGTGTATCATCTGGATGTAAACGTGTCAGGCCTGGGCAAGTCATGCCACAATCACGGGATTCGTCAGCGAGGCCGGACTTGTCCAGGCACTGGACACCGCCGCGTCATCCTTCGGATGCCGCTGCCGCTTACGCGATTCAAGCAGCGGTTCATCATGCGCAGACGATAAGAAAGAGGGGCCGGGTCGGCCCGGCCCCTCTTGTTCTCGTTTATTACCAGGTACCGTAACCGATCGATGAAGAGCCGCCGGCCTTGACGGAACCGTCCAGGGGATCGGTGTAAGTGAAGTACATGGCCCTCTCCACCACCACGCCGCCTCCAAAGCCGGCGGAAGCCACCTCGGTGGGCTGCGCGTAGATCATGGTGGACACGTCCGTGGAGGCCAGTCTCGGGTCCTGGTCATCCACCTTGATGGTCATGCGGTATTTCGGCGGGCACACGTACTCCATGACGATGGGCTCACCCTCCGGCGTCATGTAGGTCGCCGTGATCTTCTGGAAGAAGTCGTAGGGGTTCATGACGAGCACGAAGGTATCGAACTGCCCGCCCGTGTAACCCTCGGCCAGGAACCACCTGGGGTAGGTCCGGGAGGCGCCTATGGAGGTGGCACCGTCGTCAGACGAACCGTAGTTGAAGTACACGGAGCGCTCCGCCACGATGTTGGCGGGTACCTCGTCCACGGTGAGGTTCACCTCTCCCTCGACGCCGTCGTATATCTGCGGCACCTGGGAGGCGCCCTCCTCGGCGGCCACGAGGTCTGTAACCCTGTTCTTCAGGTATTCGTGGGCCTCCTCGGCGCTCACGAGGTTGTCGCCACTGGTGTCCGCGGCCTTCGCGCCCAGCGCCTCGACGAAGTAGTAGGCCCAGGCACCGTTGCCGGAATCGCCGCTGGCCGCCGTGAAGGCGGCGTCCGGGAACTCGTAGGAGTCCCCTCCCTTGGCACAGGACGCCAGGAGCACGCGGCCGTTAGCCATCAGTTCTTCGGCGAGCTCGCCGCTGTTGTCGCAGCTGAACAGGCCCACGAAGTTTTCGGTCTGCAGGGCCGAGAAGTACGCCTCGAGCTCCGATTTCGTCACGCTACCGTCGTAGAGGTCGATCTGGTTCTCCGCCACTGTGTCGCTGCGGCCCCCGAAGAAGAAGACCACGACGTCGTTGGCGTCGGCGTTTGCGGCCAGCCATTCCATCTTGTGCTGGAAGTTCTCCAGGGTCGCGTTCTCGCCCTCGTAGTAGTAGTAGGTGAAGTCGCCGTTACCCGCCAGCTTGTGCTTGATATCGTACATGTCGTCTACGGAATACTGCAGATCGTCGCCGCTCGGATAGTCCTCCACCCCGAAGAGCACCGCGTACCTCTTCACTTCGTCTTCCACCGATGCCAGCTGCACCGGCCGGGTGGCGGTCACCTTGGTGGATACGTCGGTCCCCTCGAGTCCTTCCACCTCGTCCACGTGGATGGTGTCACGCGACCACGGCGCCACGCCTTCATGGGTGACGCTCACCGGCTCGAAGCCGGGCGAGTTGGAATAGAAAGTGTAGGTGATGTCCACGGTATTGCCTGAGGGGTTCATGGCCATGACCCAGGTATCGAAATCGCCGCCAGTGTAGCCCTCGGGCAGGTACCACTCCGAGGCCGCGCAGGTGGTGCCGATGGAGCTGGAGCCCCCCGACTTGCCGTAGTAGTCGAAGTACATGGCCCGCTCGGCTACGATGCCCCTGTCCGCGTAGATGAGGGTGGAGACGTCGGTGTCGTCGAACCTGACCTGCAGGGGCTCCTCTTCCTCGCCGCCTTCGCCGCTGGCGGGGATGATGTTGTCCTCCCCCTCCGTCCATACCAGGTCGTCCAGCTTGACCGTCGTCCTCCTGCCGGCGGGCACGGTGACCTTGAACTTGTAATACTTACCATCCTGCGGCTTCATCAGCTTCAGATGGACGTTGGCGTCGCCGTCGGTGGGGTTCATCATCAGGACGTAGGTATCGAATCCCCCGCCGGTGTAGCCCTCGGGCAGGTACCACGAGCCGCTCGTCTTGGGCGCACCGATGGTGGAATGGCCGCCCACGCGCTCTCCCTGATCCGTTCCGTAATTGAAGTACATCGCCCGCTCGGCGATGATGCCGTCCTGCTCGCCGTACTTAACGGTTACTTCCGCGGCTACCTCCTGGTTCTCCAGCCCGGGAACGGTGTTCAGATAGATGCTGTAGCGGGTCTCGCCGAGCAGGTTATATTCGTTGACGATGGGTTCGCCGCTGGGCGTGAAGAACCTCACCTGGACGACGGCCTCGGTCTCGTTGGGGTTCTGGATGAGGATCCAGGTATCGAAATCCCCGCCGGTGTAGCCCTCGGCGAAGTACCATCCATGGCTCCCGCAGCACGCGTCCACCTCCCCCGCTGCGGACACCGCCACGGTGGCGGCGCAGAACAGCCCGCTAATGACCAGGATCAACAGGACCTTGAAGACTCTGCTCTTGCCTCGCATTTTGAAGCTCCCTCCTTTGTCGTGAGAGGCGGGAAAGCTGCCCTCTTATCCTGCCCCTGACTCCCTTTTTACCTCGCCTTGCGTGACCGCGTTTCATCCTGGCGATATTTCTTCATCGACGCGCCGAGTCCGCCGCTTGAGACGCTGCAGGTTCCACCCTGACATACGTGAAAACGCTATTCGCGCGTGGTGATTACACTTTTACAAGTACATCCAGAAGATGATCTCGAAGTTCAAACCCGCACGATATATGCGAGACGGAGAACCGCTGCCGGATGCGGCCTTACACGAGGGCCGGTTCCCCGGGCTGCCTGCAGCCAGGCATTTGAGGAACGCGCATGAGTTCCAGGGTAACCCCGGCGATCATGGCAGCCGCATGCCACAGCCCTATGGAGGACCTGCCGTTGCGGCGCGGCCTCATCTCCACCGGCACCTCACACACCTCCAGCCCGCTCAGGGCCAGCAGGCGAAGGGAGGTGACTTCCGGATAGCGCAGCGGCTCGGCCCTGGACAGGAGGAGCATCGCCTGCCTGGAGTAGGCGCGGTATCCGGAGGTGGGATCGCTGAAGCGCAGGGAGGTGCTCAAACGCAGGGCGGCACGGAAGTAAGCCATCCCCAGCCGCCGTGGTCTCGACGTACTGTAACCGCGGCGGGAACCGTCCAGGAACCTCGAGCCGACGGCGGCTGAGGCGCGCCCCTTGCAGAGAGGTGCGAGGAGGTCCGCGATGCCCGACGCCGGGTGCTGTCCATCCCCGTCGAGCCGTACTGCGTAAGCGTAGCCGCGGCTGTAAGCGTAGGCCAGCCCGCGCCTCTCCGCCTCCCCGACCCCAGAGTTCTCGCCGAGCCTCATGACCATGGCACCCGAAGCCAGCGCTTTCCCGCCCGTGCCGTCGCGCGATCCGTCGTCGACGACCAGGATGTCCAGTCCGGGGCAGACGCGGCGTATCTCGCTCACCACGTCAACTATGTTCTCTTCCTCGTTATGGGCGGGAATCACCGCCAGCACCGCGCTGTCCCTCCCGGAACCGTCCCCAGAGCCGCCCTCGGGTGGTGAAAGCGGTGTAGGACCGCCCGGGTGCTTTGGCCTGCGCAATGCGAGGTCGAGAATTATCGCCACCGCAGCGGCGAGGAACAACGCATACGCCGCCCACAGGGGAATCGCGGCGGAGCTTGTCCCCGCGCCCTCATCTTGCGAGTACTCCCGCGCGTAGATCACGTAACGGCCGACCCGCTCGGCCTCTGACCATCCCTCCTCCTCCAGGACATCCCTTCCCGCTGCGAGGCCGTTTCCCCCGGCCAGCGCCGCGGGAGCCGCATGCACGACCGCCACCTGCGCTTCCCTCAGCGGGTCCGGCTGCACTTCCGGCTGCACCTCGTGGAACATGCCCTGCGTGGCGTAAAGGCCGGTCATGGCGTAGATGAGGTCCCCCAGACGGGCATCGGGCGCGAACACTACGTCTCCCGGCTCGCCGTACTCCAGGATGGCCGACATCAATTCCTCGTTTTCCTCTCCGAAGACCTCCACGGCACCGAATTGGCGCCTGGGAGCTTCCTCCAGGCCCAGGAGGACGGGAACCGTGGTGGGCTGAAGCGACAGCACCATGGAACTCTCCGCAAGATCCCTGAGCCTCTGCAGCGGGCGCCGCGGCAGCGTCCTTTCTCCCACTGCCGGAAGTTCTCCCCGCTGACCGGCACCGGGCATCGCCCCGGGCGGGTAGGGCGTCCCCTGCCGGGCCGCAAGGGGGATATCGCCGGAATGCTGTGCGGCGTACTCGTCCCCCGGTGGGAATGGAGCCCGCGCTCCGGACGGCGTCTCGTAAATCGCGCCTTCCCCGGCATACGGTGGATATGCATCTCCAAAACCCGCGGGAGGTACCGTGCCGGCCTGGTCGCGCAATCCCCCCGGGCCGGGGATATTTTTCGTGGAGGCGAGAACGGGGTCGGCGAAGAAAACCAGGAGCAGCAGGGCGCCGAGGGCAAACCCCGCTACCACCCTGGAACAAGAGGCCAGGGACGTGCGGCGCGACAGCCGTTCGGCTAGAAATGATTGCAGCCCGTCCAGCGCCACGCCGCCCAGCATGGCCAGGGGGAGGAATATATGCCCCTCCCAGAAACGGTGAGAGTAGAAGAACGCTATGGGTACCATGGAAAGCAGGTAGGCGGGAAGCAGATAATACCTCTTTTTACGGAAGTAACAGGCGACGAAACCGCCTGCAGCGATCCCCCACAGCAGGACGTGCAGGGCGAAATCGCTGCCCATGCCGGGCTCTGATACGGAAAAGCTGCCCAGGTTGCAAAGGATAACGATGCCCCAGGGCAGGTAGAGGACATACGCGCCCACCAGCACGGTGATTATCTTCTTCCAGCAGTCCCGGCGGTGAAGCAAGTAGATAAACAGCGCCAGGGCCACCAGGTGACCCAGGACGAGGTGAGTATAAAGGCACATGGCCAGGAGCACCATGGAGGCGATCTTGCGGTCCTCCTCGAGGGCCAGGAAGACCAGGGGCGTCAGGGCCAGCACCAGTGAGGCGGCGATGGTTATCCCGGTCTGGTAGAAGAAGGCATAGGGCACCCCGATAAGCACCAGTGCGTAGAAGGCCGCGCGAGACCCGAACAGCCTGCGCATGGCCCACCACGTGCTGAGCAGGATGAGGGGAAACATGACCACGCATACCAGGGTCGCGGCGGCCTGCGCAGGCAATCCGATATCCTGGAGCATGGACATCCCCACGTGCAGCAGCGGCGGGTAGATATGCGGCCGCCCCGAAGGCGCATAGTCCCAGAAGTCCCAGGTGGTAACGCCGCCCGCTTCCTGGAATCCCCGGGTAACGGCCATGTGATAGGGGATGTCAAGGTAAACGGGGTACATGGATATGTTCACCAGGACGAGGACTATGCACAGGGCTATGAAGACAGCGGCGAGTACTTCATAGGCATCCCGCCTTCGCCACCACGCTCCCATCCCGCCCTTCATATCGCAGAGCTCCTTCGTACGTAATGCCGGTTCACCGGGGAGAAAGGCCTCCGGGGGGTTGGAGGGCGCTCCTTCCATCCCCGGTACCGGCGGCTTGATCGTTATCGCCGTTTGCGGAAAACGGCTTGCGTCCGGCAGTCCGGCGGGGAGCCGTACGCGCTTCCTGGCTCAATGCAAGGGTTCAAACAGCCCACCAGGTCGTTGCGGATGCCGCTCCCGCCTGCCCTTTGAGCTGTGCCACCGCGTCCAGGATCTCCCCCAGCAAGCGGTGTGCTTCATCCAACTGGACCTCCAGCTCTCCTGCCTTCGCGATGGCCTGGTCCAGGCACGAAAGGGCGCCGTCGAGGTCGCCTTCCTCCCAGGCATCCCTGGCCGCGGCAAGGGCTTCCTTCATAGCGCCGGCTGTCTCCCTCGCCGCCTCGATCCTCTCCTTAACGGCGCCGGCATACTCGTCCCTCGCGTCCGAGGCATCGCCTAAAAGCTCCCATTTCTCGTCACGGCTGAGGGAGCGGGCTTCCCGGAGCAGTTCCTTCATGCTCGACCTGAACTCCCTCAAGTCCGATTTCAGGAGAGCGCCGTATGCGCGCAGGCCGTCCGCCGCCTCCTTGAATTCCTCCACTTTTTCCTGCAACTCCGGCGGGACCTCCTTCTCCTGGGCGTCCGGGGTTTGTCCGTCCTGGGCAAGCACGGGAGCGGCGGTAAAGAGTACGAAAGTTGATGCCAGTGCAAGGGAAATTATGGCGACATTCCATCTCGCCGATTTTTTCTTCATGCTTTTCACCTCCTTCTACGTATATGATCGCAGCAGCTCTTTATGGCGCCCTTGAGAAAATGTAAAGAATCAGTTAAGAGGGGTCAGGTCTTGTTTTTTGCATACTCCGGTATGTAAACATATAAATTGCCTGGTGATACGTTTTATTTGAACACCTTTGAGATGCTCTGAAACAAGACCTGACCCCTACAAAGGTTTATCTGCGGGCTTGCGAGTATATAAATGTAGGTAAGGAT
>CAZGWK010000012.1:61557-75345 GCA_964529285.1 uncultured Actinomycetota bacterium | reverse complement strand
ACAAGAAGAGAGACGATCGCTTACCCGGAAATGTCCCATGTCCGGGGCTGACCCCATAATCGGGACAAAAATGTTCCCTTAGACGGGGAGGGGTTGGAAGGTGCCGTCGGTGTCGTACTCGGGCTTGATGGTGAACACCACCCAGCCGTAGCCGAAGCGGTGGGCCTCGTAGCGCGGGTCGCGGTAGAGCCTGGCTATCTCCCACACCAGGGTGCGGTTGGTGAAGGGATAGCAGTCCAGGAATTTGTTGAGCACGACGTACTCCGCCCCGTAGGTATCGCCGTCGAACTGGAAGATGAGCTCCCGCTGCGACATGTGGGGCACGACAGGATCCTGGGCGCACACCGAGGCGTCGGGCGGGATCATGGAGATGATATCGTAACCCGTCTGCTCCATCTGGGGGTCAAGCATGTAGAAGTAGGGATTGAAAAGCGTCTTGGCCGAGCGGGCGAAGGTGAAGGGCACGTTCACCAGCAGGATGAGCACGCAGACGGTGAAGACGAACTTGCGGTAATCGAGCTGCCGGCCGCGTTTCGCCAGCCAGCGGTGCAGGCGCGGTACGGCGTCCAGCAGGGCGAAGATAAAGATGGGCGCGAAGACGGCGTTGTAGTGGCGCAGTATCTCCCAGTGGGGATAGTAGTTGGAGAGCAGGCGCTCCAGCAGCGCGGGTATGGCCACGATGGAGAAACCCCCGATGAGGGGCAGAAAGAGAAAGGGCAGCAGTATGAAGAGGAGCAGCTTGGCCTTGTGGTAGGGCACGAAGAGCTCCTTAACCGCCACATGGGGGTGGGTGATCAGGTACTTTATCACCTCTCCCCAGTCGTCCCCCAGGTGTGAGTAATACTTGAAGTAGAAGTAATCGGCGCCGGCGGCGAGGGGGGGCATGATCCATTTCGTCACCGCCAGGAACCATCCCAGGGATATTACGCACGTGGCCGAGCCCACGAACCACTTGCGGCGGAAGATGATCACGTAGAGGCCCAGGAAGAATACGAGCAGGGCGGTGGTCTCCTTCACCCACAGCAGCAGCGGCAGCGTGAGCAGGTAACCCACCCAGTTGTCCCGGTCTATGAAAAAGTAGGACAAGGCCAGCACCGGCCCCAGGAAGGCCTCGGTATGGAAGTCGAAAAAGATAAGCTCCATGGTCCCCCAGAAGATGAGGTAGGTGAGCGCCAGGGCCAGGGCGCAGGAACTGCTCTGGAAGTTACGCCTCACCACGTAGTAGACAGGCAGGGCGCCCAGGGCCACGATGACCGCCTGGTAGATGAGGAGCATGCGCGCGTCCGACCATATCCAGTACGCCGGCACCACGAAGAAGAAGATGGGGTGGAAGTGGTCGCCCCACAGGGAGGGGACCATGCGCACGGTATTGAACCCGAATTCGCCGTGGGAGAGCTGCCACACGTGCTGGTCGAAGATGCCCAGGTCCCACCCGTGGGACTGGAAGTTCATGTGCTTGAGCAGCGATATCATGCTGTAGAGAAGGATGAAGAAGAGGACTACCATGTAGATACCGTAGCGGCTCATCCAGGCGCTGAAGCGGGGATGCCTCTCCCGGAAGGCGAAGAAACGTCCCCAGAACACGTTTAACAGCTTCATTTTCCTCCCAAACCCGGGGTCAGCCCTCCATTTTCAACATCGGGGGCCAGGCCTCCACATCCGGGGTCACCCGTTCAATCACACAGTGCCAGGCGTTGACACCAGACCCCCATTTTGCACCAACACACCCGGGGTCAGCCCTCCGCATTGGGGGGTCAGGCATTGGCATTTCACACCTGCGGCGCAAAACGCTGGTGCCAGACCCTACCTGGATGAGTCCACGCCGCCTATCATTTCTTCCACGCCCGCGGTACCAGCCCTTTAGACGCAGCCGGCGCCGTCGTTTGCATCAGAAAATTGAAAATCCATCAGCTCTGCGGCGATCCCGCGCATTACGCGCGTCAAAAAGGGATTTTTTCAAAGAATAGGGGCTGCGTCAACAAGAACGCAGGAAGGCCTACCGCCGTCGGAACTGACCACGAAACAGCGCAGGTTTTGAGCTGCCGCAAACGTCGCTGATGAAGACAGCGAAAGTATCCTGCCGGCCACTTTGCCGCATAGGCAAGAGAGGCGCAAAAGGTGCATAATCTGATATAGAAACGGGCACAAGCAAAAGGGCGGTTGCGGGCATAAAGATCCAATAAAGGTTGCAAGGGGGTAGTGGCGGTTTGGACGAGCGTAAGCGCCGCGAATGGCTGAAGGTCGCAACGATTTTCGTGCTCGTCGCGGTGTGTATCTTTGCGACGGTATGGTTCCATTATGTAAGCGATACCGGGTATGTTTTCCCGCATATCTACTATATCCCCATCATCCTCGCCTGCCTGTGGTGGGACCGCAAGGGGATCGCGGTGGCGGCCTTCCTCGCCGCCTTCCTGGTGATTTCGAGCGCCTTTAGTTCGGGAACGCAGCCGTTGTGGGACGATCTGATCCGTGCCGGGGTCTTCCTCGTGGTCGCGGTGGTCATCGCCGAGCTGAGCGCTCGCAGGAAAGGGCTCATCGATAACCTGGAGGAGAGAGTCGCCGAGCGCACCGCGGAGCTGCGGGCCAGCAACGAGGAACTCGAAGCCTTCTCGCGCACGGTCTCCCACGACCTCATAGGCTCCCTGTCCACGCTGCGCGGATACGCGGAGGTCGCCCAGGACGCGGCGGCGGGCGAGAACCGCGGCCTGGAGGCGGAAAGCCTCGATGCTATAGAGAGCATCGGCATGCGCATGTCCAACAATATCAGGGAGCTGCTGGATTACGCGCGGGCGGGAAAGCACGAAGGCCCAGCGGAGCCGGTAAGCTCATCTTATGCTGCCGGAGAGGTGATAGAGGAGCTGGGAGGGCTCATGTCCGGCAGGCGCATCGAGGTAAGCGTTGACGAAAAGCTGCCGGATGTCCTGGTCGAGGAGGTGAAGCTGAAGCAGGTCTTCTCGAACCTGGTCACAAACTCGATAAAGCATGGCGCGGGCAATGGGCCGCTGCGCATCGAGATAGGGGGATATATGGAGGGGGACACGGCCGTGCTCTTCGTGCGCGACGACGGGGTGGGAATAGAGAGCGAGTGGCAGGACGAGATCTTCGGGGACTTCAAGCGCATGAACAGGGGGGGCGAGACTCCAGGTCTCGGCCTGGGACTCTCCATAGTGAAGCGCGCCGTCGAGGGATGGGACGGCAGGTTATGGCTGGAATCCGCGCCCGGCGAGGGAGCCGCCTTCTTCTTCACCGCCCCCACCCAAACCTAGGGCGAGGATGGGGTCAGCCCCGGAAACGGGACATTATTTTATGCATGCATGGCAAGGATGCCTCGGGGTTTTCGGAATAGAAAAATTCTAATGAACAGGAAAAACACCCGGCTAGCAGTCTGGCGTCCGCCTATAACTATGCTTTTTCACCGCTATGTCCCATGTCCGGGGCTGACCCCACAAATGGGACAAAAATGTCCCATGTCCGGGGCTGACCCCATAATCGGGACACGTTAGAGGGGGGTGCGGTAGTATACGGCGCGTTCCACCACCACCGGGTTGTCGGAGGTGACGAGGGCGGATACTTCGAAGGTAGCGACGGTGTCGTTCACCCTCAGGGTGAGCCTGCTCCCGGAAGGCACGGCGAAGGTGCCGGCATCGAGCCGAGCGAAGTCGGTCATGTATTCCACGCTGACCATCGCTTCCGCGTCTCCGGGGTTCTGCACCAGCACGAAGGTCTCGAAGCCCCCCGCCGTGCAACCCTCGGCCAGGTACCACTCCGTCGCCGGCGCGGTCACACCCACGGAGTCGTGAGCCCAGGAACGCCCATCACCGTACACGGCGCGCTCGCACACCACCTCTCCCGCGACCGCCTCCACCCGCGTGGAGACGCCGGATGCGTCCGGCACGAAGTCGTTCACCTTGAAGGTACGCCGCGAGCCGGCCTCCACCGGCACACCCTGCAGCTGCTCCGGGGCCACCTCGCCCGCGCCGGTCTGGAAGCTCACGTTCACGGACGCCGCCGCCTCCCCGGGGTTCTGCGCCAGCACCCAGGTCTCCATGCCCCCGGCGGTGCAGCCCTCGGCCAGGTACCAGACCGCCGCCGGCGCGGTGACCCCCACCGAGTCGTGGGCCCAGGAACGCCCGGCGCCGTACATCGAGCGCTCGCAGACGACCTCGCCCACCGTAGCCTCCACCCTGGTGGAGACGTCGTATGCGTCCGGCACGAAATCGTTGACCTTGAAGGTGCGCCGCGAGCCGGCCTCCACCGGCACACCCTGCAGCTGCTCCGGGGCCACCTCGCCCGCGCCGGTCTGGAAGCTCACGTTCACGGACGCCGCCGCCTCCCCGGGGTTCTGCGCCAGCACCCAGGTCTCCATGCCCCCGGCGGTGCAGCCCTCGGCCAGGTACCAGACCGCCGCCGGCGCGGTGACCCCCACCGAGTCGTGGGCCCAGGAACGCCCGGCGCCGTACATCGAGCGCTCGCAGACGACCTCGCCCACCGTAGCCTCCACCCTGGTGGAGACGTCGTATGCGTCCGGCACGAAATCGTTGACCTTGAAGGTGCGCCGCGAGCCGGCCTCCACCGGCACACCCTGCAGCTGCTCCGGGGCCACCTCTCCCGCGCCGGTCTGAAAGCTCACGCTGACCTTGGCCGCCTCCGCCCCGGGGTTCTGCACCAGCACGAAGGTCTCCATGCCCCCGGCGGTGCAACCCTCGGCCAGGTACCAGTCCGCCGCCGGCGCGGTGGCACCCACGGTGTCGTGGGCGCTCCTGCGCACCGTCTGCACGTCCTGCCGCTGCCGGCCCGGGTCGTAGCGGTCCATGTTCACGGCCGAGGCGAAATCGAAGAGCGTCTGCCCCTGCCCCGGGATGCCGGTGGGCAGCAGCGGGTCGGTGGCGAAGTCGCAGGTGACGACGTTGAGGTCGTTTAAGACGAAATCGTGCAGCGCGGTGACCTTGAGGACCGCATCGAAGAAGATGGGGTTGCTCTCCTGGGCCAGCCCCTCCAGGCTGACGGGGACGTCGTCGGGGCTCTTGCCGGCGGCCTTCTGGGTGGCCGCCCACAGTATGGGCCCCAAGATGAACTGGTGCTTGTGCTTGCGTGCCAGCCAGGCCAGCCCCCCCAGGACCATGGAGCGGTTGCGCTGCGGCGGATCGCTCTTGGACTGGTCGGTCATCTGCGACTGCATGACGAAGAAGCAGCCCTCGCTTCTGAGCTTCTCCAGGTCCGAGCTGTGGTCCCGGGCGAAACCCGTCCACACGTCGATGAGGTAGTCGGGGCTGTCCGTGTCCGGCCAGGGGTTGATGACCCAGGAGGCATTGCTCGCGTTGGGGTCCTGGCTGTAGTCGCCCAGGTCGAAGGAGTCCCGCGCGCAGTGGTACCAGAGGTCCGCGTCTGCGCTCACGGTGTCGTGGTCGCAGTAGAAGAGCACGATGCGCCCCTTGCCCTGCCACAGGTCGTCCAGCTTCAAGCTGCCCGTGCTGCGGGGGATGAGGCAATCCGCGCCGAGCTTGTTCTTCACGTACTGGATGAAAGCCGCGTGGTCGAAGAGGTAATCGGTCTGCGAGCCCTCGTTGAAGACCTTGTTCACGTCGAGGAGGACGAACTCGCTCGCATTGCTTATATGGAAGTTCTTGACATCTCCCAGGACGTCGTCCAGGTGCTCCCCGGTCATGGAATGGGAGAGGACGTATTCCCCGCCGTGCTCGTCCTTCTCCTTGACCACCCGCAGGTCGATATAGCGGATGCCCTCGTTGAGCTGCTGTCCGATCTTCACGGCTTGTGACCTGCTCCAGTCGGCCTGCACCGTCGCCAGCCCGCTCTTGGAGTCCATATCGTAGATGAGCTCGCCGGCGACCACGCCGCTGAGGATGGCCAGCAGGAAATCCACCGGGCCGAACTCGGCCATGGCCAGGAGGATGGTCTCCATCTCGGCGCTGCCCAGGAAGCCCCCGATCAGGCCCGCGTACTCGTGCCAGTCGAAGCCGGTCTCGCCGTTCACGTGCGAGCTGGCGTTGATGGGGGAGGTGCCGGAATCGTGGGTGCCGGGGATGCAGATCTCGTTGAGCCCGTGGGGGCCGATGATGCCACGCAGGTCGCCCATCCAGGAGTCGGGACGCCCGTAGCCCTGGAAGTAGACGAATACCCCGCTGCAGTAGAACGCGGCCTTATGGCCCGAGGGCCAACCGCTGCCGTCGAGGTGGGTATGGTCGTAGGCGTAGACAGTGCTGGTGGTATGCACCTTCACCGAGTCGTTCAGCGGCACCTCGGGGAACCAGCCGGTTCTCGTGCCGGGTATGGCCAGCGTGCCGTTGTAGTGTTTTATATCCGAGCCGTCGTACTTGTTGAACTGGTAGCCCTTGGTGTCTCCCGCGCCCCAGTCGCAGGCGAACCAGCAGGCGGGATTGGCGTGGCTGGGGGAAAAGCCCTTGAAGTCCCCGTTATACTCGATCACCGCTTCGCTGGGCGGCGGCACCGCGTAGCCGCTGTAATCCGGCAGCTCGACGCGGAAATCCCGGTGCACGTAGCCCTTTATCTCGTAGGTGTGCGCGGCATGGGCACCGCTCATGTCGCCGCACCAGACGTCCTGCCACCAGTCCTGCTGGCCGAGGCCGGTATCCTGCCTGGTGTGGTGCCAGTCCCCGCCCTTGTGGTGGCTGGCGGTCCACGCCGAAGCGTTGGCATAGTACTGCCCGCCGATGTTCCACACGGGATTGTTTGTCCGGGTCGGGTCGAAGGCCCGCGGCCCTCCCGAGCGCAGGTAAAGGGCGGAGGAGGCGTACCATATCGGCCCCTGGGAGCCCGGGTCGCCCGCGACGGTGCCGGTGAAGGTGGTGTAGTCCGCATCCTTGGCCGTGCAGCTGCCGCCGGAGGCCTTCCCGTCCTCGTTGGTGTAATACCCGTTGGGATCGAAGGTGGTGCCCGCGACGTCGAGCTTGAAGCCCACCTCGCCCACGCCGTTCAGGTCCACCCCGGGGACCGTGAACTTGACCAGCAGCAGGTCCGTGTCGGGGCTGACGGCGTGCATGGCCGCGCCGCCGTACACCTCCCAGTACCAGCGGTCGAACCACATGGTGGCTATCCTCCCGCCGGTGAGGTCGGTGGTGTGCTGCCGGATGGTGCGGGTGGTGAAGAGGACCTCCTCGCCGTTGGGCCCGTGGTAGTCGTTCCTGCAGTCGGGGGTGGTGAGCACCTGCTGCCAGTCGCCCGCGCCGTAGCGCGTGGACAGGGTAAGCTTCGCGCCTGCCGGCACCACCGCGCGGTCGGTGATCCAGGTGTAGGTGAGGGCGCACTGCGCCCGGCGGTCCGCCTCCCACTGCTGGTCGCCGTAGTCAGGGTTGAAGTAATCGCAGGGATGCAGGAGCTGGTTGGCGAGGAACGCCGCCCGGCCCTCGAAGGCCTGGATCACGCCCCAGGACTGGATACCGCCGGTGTGCACGGGGTCGAAGAGGTCGATCTGGTTGCAGGCCAGCGCGTCCACCACGGCGAGGAACTCCTCCACCTGGGATGGGAGCATATCGTCCACGTAGCCCTGCAGCCACTGCGTTGCCACGTCCCTGCCCTTGGCCTCGTCACCGATCACCCGGTCGTAGTAGATGCGCGTGACGTCCACGTACATGGACGCCGCCACGAGCTGCTGGGCTATCTCGCGCAGGAAGAGCGCCTCGAGGTAGTCGTAACAGTCCTGCACGAGCCGGTCGTGGTTGCTCTGCCCCAGGTTGATGGTACTGCGGCTGTGCGGTGGGACGGAGACGTGGTGGACGTAGGCGAACCCGTCGGCGGTGGTGCAGGTTATGTCGACCTCGGCGGCGTTCTCCCGGTCGGGGTTGCCGAGGGTGAGGTAGGTGGTGGCGCCGATCTCCACCCGCTGTGAGCCCTCGGGGAAGTTGCCCTCGGTCGCGGGCGACTCCACCCCGTGGTCCACGGTGGCGCCCATGTAGCCGTTGGAGCTCTTCCCGGTGGCGTAGAGCGCCCTCTCCACCATGATGTCGGTGTCCGACTCCACGGCGACGGAGAACTCCCCGCTCACGTGATCGGCCGCGTTGACCGTCCCGCGGCTGTGGGCCGGCACGGTCAGGCGGCAGGTCTTCTCCTCGCCCCCGGAGGTGAGGAAGGTGAGCTTCACCTCGGCGTCGGATCCGCCCTGGTTGCCCAGGGTGTAGTAGGTGGAGAACTCTCCCGGCGAGGTGTAACCCTCCGCGAAGTGGCGGTTGCGCGAGAGGCCGGACAGCCCCTGGCTGCAGGTGGCGCCGATGAGGTCTCCCCGGGGGCCGTATGCATATACCAGCCGCTCCACGGCCACGGCGGCCGAGGAGGTAACCCGGGTGGAGAACTCGCCGCTCACGTACGCGCTGGCGGTAAGGGTGCGGCGGCTGTGGGCGGGTACGGTGATGCTGCAGTTCCGGGCGGCCCCGTCGCTGCGCATGAAATGGA
This sequence comes from uncultured Actinomycetota bacterium, assembly GCA_964529285.1. GTDB lineage: Bacteria > Actinomycetota > Geothermincolia > Geothermincolales > RBG-13-55-18 > SURF-21. The sequence goes on along the minus strand of CAZGWK010000012.1, from coordinate 66,921 downwards.
AATCTATATCGGCGGGGTCGTCCCCGGGGTTGAAGAGGGTGAAATAGGTCTCGAAGTCCTGGGACACGTAGCCCTCGGCGAAGAAACGCTCCGTCGCAGGCTCCGCCCCGTGCTCGCAGGTGGAGCCGTAGAGGCGGCCCTGCAGGTAAACCGAACGCTCGGCGCTCACCGGCACGTCCGATTCCACCAAAGCGGAGACCTCGCCGTAGACGTGCTCCAGGGCGATGACCGTCTGGCGCGCGTGCGGGGGCACCTCCACCGCCACCGGGACGGGGTCGCCGTCGTTGCCGAAGAAGGTGACCGTGACGTGGGCCGCCTGGTCCTCGCGGTTCTGGAGCAGGATAAAGGTGTCGGAGGACTGGCCGGGATCCCGCACCACGTAACCCTCGGCGAAATAATGGGTGGTGGAGGAGGGGGACTGCCGCATGGCCGTGGCCCCGCGCAGGTCGCCGGTGGCGTACATGGCCCGTTCCGCCACGATGGGCAGGGATGACGTGTAGGAGGTGCTGAAATCGGCCCGTGCGTCGCTGCGCGACGACCACAGGGGAGTGAGCACGTCCAGGAAGGCCTGCTCCAGCAGGCCGTAACCGCTCTCGGGGACGATGAGGCCCTTGGAGTAGCCGACGTACTGGTCCAGGGTGACCTTGTCGCCGTCGTCTTCCAGGCTGTCGCCGTCGTTCTTGTCGGGAGGGATGAGCTGCGGGATGTCCGGCTCCAGCTCGTTCCAGGTCTCCGGCGGGCTGAAAGGCGTGCTCCAGGCGTTATAAAGGTCTTTATTGTAGTACTGCTCCACGCGCTCTGCGTAGAAGCCGCTGCCGCGGTCAGAGATAGTGTAGGCGGGCGTGTTCGCGCCGATGCTCTCGAAAAGGGGTTCCAGGTTCGCCTGGTACCAGTCGAGCAGCCTGCGCAGCATGTCCAGGTCGGGGCCGATGACGTTGCCCGCGTTCTGCTGCAGGCTGGCGTCCCCGGAGAGGAAATACTCGTAGAAAGTGCCCAGGTTGCCCTGGGGGCTCCCGGGGATGATGTCCTCCGCCGCCCCCTTCTGCAGGGACTTAAGGGCGGAGGTCAGGGCCGCGGTGCCGGCCGGCACGCCGGCGGCCTCCGCGGCGGCGGTATGCTCGCCGGCGGCGGGCGACAAACCCAGGTACGGCAGGGACAGCGCCACGATCGAAAAAGTCAGAATCAAACAGATGGGCCTGGACCAGATGCGCTTGCTGATGCTCACTTTGCCTCCTTCAGGCGTAACAACGCCGCCGCCCCGCGAGTATTACGGACACCGCCAGTGGTTTGTTTATTTTTCGTCACCGGCCGCGAGAACCCTTAACCCCCATGTGTCCCGATTATGGGGTCAGCCCCGGACATGGGACAAAACCTTCCGCTGCTTCCCCTCAGCTACTCTCGGGACATGCCGATAATAAGTGCGAAACATGAAGTATGCCTGCAAAGACCTTAGAGGGGAAGACCACGTGCGGAGTGTGGAAGACCTTTCCGGAAGCCGGTTCCGAGGTGCCGGCGCCGGGGACAACATCGACGGAAAAACCAAGCCGATCCTGACGTACCTGATCGTTGGCGTGCTGCTTGTAAGCCTACCTTTTGCGGTCACCATGATCTCAGAACCCGCCCAGGCGGCAGATTATCCCTGGAATTACCTGGGGCTGAGCGGAGATAACATCCACGCCCTGGTCTGGGACGGAAGCGGTGTATACGCGGCCGCCTCCGGCAGCGGCGTGCGGCGCTACGATCCCGGGACCGGGCTGTGGACGGATTGCGGGGGCGGTTCCATCGCCCAGAGCGCCCTCTCCCTGGCCTGGGACGGCGGCGGGCTCTACGCGGGGACCAACGGCCACGGCGTGTGGCACTACGACCCGGGCTCGGGGAACTGGTCCGACACCGGGGGTGCGCTCAGCGGCTGGACCGTCCATTCCCTGGTCTGGAACGGCGCTTCCCTGTACGCGGGCACCGATAGCCACGGCGTGTGGCACTACGACCCGGGGACGGGTGCATGGACGGATTTCGGGGGTTATATCTCCGGCTACACCGTCCTCTCCCTGGCCTGGGACGGCTCCAGCCTGTATGCGGGAACGGAATTCGGCGGCGTGTGGCATTACGACCCTTACACCGCATCCTGGGTCGACACCTGGTATTCCAGCCACACCGTCGAATCCCTGGCCTGGGACGGCAGCGGCCTCTACGCGGGGCTGGCGGGCCAAGGGGTGTGGCGCTACGACCCGGGCACCTGGGTATGGAGCGATACCGGGGGAGGCGTGAGCGGCTACGACGCCTTCGACCTGGCCTGGGACGGCAGCGGCCTCTTCGCGGGGACGAGCACGGGCGTGTGGCAATATACCCCCGATAGCGGAACCTGGTCCGCCACCGGTGGCGACCCCGGCAGCAAGGTCATCCTCTCCCTGACCTGGGACGGCACGGGCCTTTACGCGGGGACCGCTCTCGACGGCGTGTATCATGTCACTCCAGAATATACCATCAGCGCGACGGCCGACCCCGCCGCCTGGGGCAGCGTTTTCGGGGCCAGCAGCTGGAGGGACACGGCGGGAGGGGTGAATCTTTACGACATCTTCTCCCTGGCCTGGGACGGCAGCGGCCTCTACGCGGGCACCGGCTACCACGGCGTGTGGCGCTACGACCCGGCCGCGAGGACCTGGAGCGACAGCGGGGGCGGTGTGAGCTCCCATACCGTCCGCTCCCTGGCCTGGGACGGAACGGGCCTGTATGCGGGCACGTGGGGCAACGGCGTGTGGCGCTACGACCCGGGTACGGGGAACTGGAGCGATACCGGAGGCGCGGTCAGCTCCTACACCGGCCTCTCCCTGGCCTGGGACGGCTCGGGCCTATATGCGGGTACCTACGGACAGGGCGTATGGCGCTACGACCCGGGTACGGGGAACTGGAGCGATACCGGGGGCAGCGTGAGCGGCTTCTACGTCATCTCCCTGGCCTGGGACGGGAGCGGCCTCTACGCGGGCACCAGCGCCAACGGCGTGTGGCGCTACGACCCGGGTACGGGGACCTGGAGCGACACCGGGGCGGCCGCAGGCTGCAGCTATCTCTCCCTGGCCTGGGACGGGAGCGGCCTCTACGCGGGGACTTTCGAAAACGGCGTGTTACGCTACGATCCCGGTGATGGTACCTGGAGCAGCGCCGGGGCGGCCGTGAGCGGCTTCACCGTGTGGTCCCTGGCTTGGGACGGCACCGCTTCCTGTCTCTACGCGGGGACCGACGCCAGCGGCGTGTGGCATTACGACCCGGCCCTCGATGCCTGGAAAGACACCGGGGGCGGGTTGAGCGGATATGCCTTCCGCTCCCTGGCCCGGGACGGGAGCGGCATCTACGCGGGTACGGAAGGGCAGGGGGTTTTCCGCTACAGCGGCATCGCTGACCATGGAGCAGACATCGACCTAACGGCCACCGCCGCCGATCACTACCATTTCACCGGCTGGACCGAGGGCGGTACGGAGGTGAGCACGGACCCCGACTACTCCTTCACCGCCACGGCAGACCGCACCCTGGTAGCTCACTTCGATACGGACGTATACCATATCATCGCGACTTCCGACCCGCCGGATGGCGGTGGAGCCAGCGGGTGGGGCCCATTCGAATACAACGAAACCGTGAACCTGGTGGCCACCCCCGATACGGGGAGCGGCTACCACTTCGTGAACTGGACCGAGGGCGGGGTGGAGGTATCCACCGATCCCGACTACTCCTTCACCGCCACCTGCGACCGCACCCTGGTGGCCCACTTCGCGTTGAACACGTACGATATAACCGCCTCGGCCGAGCCCCCGGCGGGGGGCGGCGTGAGCGGGGCGGGCACCTACACCCACGGCGATACCGTGAACATGGTCGCCACCCCCGATACGGGGAGCGGCTATCACTTCGTGAACTGGACCGAGGGCGGGACGGAGGTTTCCACCGACCCGGACTATTCCTTCACCGCCACCTGCGACCGCGACCTGGTGGCCCACTTCGCGTTGAACACATACGATATCGAGGCAGCGCCCTGGCCTCCGACCGGTGGGATAGTGAGCGGGGCGGGCACCTACACCCACGGCGACACCGTGGACCTTATGGTCACAACCTGGACTGACCTCGGCTTCCATTTCGTGAACTGGACCGAGGGCGGTGTGGAGGTGAGCACCTCCGAGACTTATTCCTTCACCGCCACCTGCGACCGCGACCTTACGGCTAACTTCGCGTTGAACACATACGATATAACCGCCTCGGCCGAGCCCCCGGCGGGGGGCAGCGTGAGCGGGGCGGGCACCTACACCCACGGCTACACCGTGAACATGGTCGCCACCCCCGATACGGGGAGCGGCTATCACTTCGTGAACTGGACCGAGGGCGGGACGGAGGTGAGCACCGATCCCGACTACTCCTTCACCGCCACCTGCGACCGCACCCTGGTGGCCCACTTCGCGTTGAACGTTTACGACATCACGGCTGCGGTGTTTTTCACCGGACACGGCAGCGTGGACCCGCCGTCGCAGAGCGTGGAGTGGGGGGGCACGGCCAGCATAGACATGGTGCCCGACGAGGGCTACCACGTGTCTTATATCCTGGACAACATGGTCCCCGTGGAGATAGCAGACCCCTACGTGATAAGCGACGTGGCCTCGGACCACTACGTGGTCGCTTTCTTCGCCATCGACACCTTCACCGTAGACGCCTCCGTCTCCGGCGGCCACGGCAGCGTGGACCCGGCGTCACAGAGCGTTGACTACGGCGGCGCCGCGGCAGTCGATATTATCCCGGAAGAGGGATACCACGTGGAGAGCATCACCGACAACGGGGCACCCGTGCCCGTAGCCGAGCCATACGTCATCCCGAGTGTCACCGCGGACCACGACGTGGTGGTAACTTTTGCCATCGATACGCATACCGTCGACGCCTCCGTCTCCGGGGGCCACGGCAGCGTGGACCCGGCGTCACAGAGCGTTGACTACGGCGGCGCCGCGGCAGTCGATATTATCCCGGACGAGGGATACCACGTGGCGAGCATCACAGACAACGGGATCCGCATGCCCGTAGCCGATCCATACGTCATCCCGAGTGTCACCGCGGACCACGACGTGGTGGTGACCTTCGCCGAGATCATCTCCACCTGGTACCTGGCCGAGGGCTGCACCGCCGGGGGCATGGAGACCTTCATCCTGGTGCAGAACCCCGGCGATGACCCGGTTACGGTGGACATCACCCTCCAGACCGACCAGGGGCAGAAGATTCCGCCCGCGCTCACCGGGATTGTCATACCGGCCCGGTCGCGTATGACCTTCCCCCTGCACAACTACGTGCATACCTACGACGTTTCCACCGTGGTCACCGCGCTGGGAGGGAACGTGG
>CAZGWK010000012.1:44621-61457 GCA_964529285.1 uncultured Actinomycetota bacterium | reverse complement strand
TGGCCGAGCGCTCCATGTACGGCAACTCCCGCACCTGGGCCCACGATTCCATCGGGACCACCGCCCCCGCCCCGGTCTGGTACCTGGCCGAGGGCTGCACGCAAGGGGGCATGGAGACCTTCATCCTGGTGCAGAACCCCGGCGATGACCCGGTCAAGGTGGACCTCACTTTCATGACCTCGTCGGGACCCGTGCAGGGGCCGCAGGGGTTCGCCCTGGCGCCGCATTCCCGCGTCACCTTCGCTGCGGGAGACTACGTCAGCGACTGGGACGTCTCCACCGTGGTAACCGCGCTGGGAGGGAACGTGGTGGCCGAGCGCTCCATGTACGGCAACTCCCGCACCTGGGCCCACGATTCCATCGGCTACGCACCCTGACGTGAAAAATTCAACATTTTGGGGTCAGGTCTCAAAAGTTGACCTTTTTTGGGTATGTCCCATGTCCGGGGCTGACCCCATAATCGGGACACCGTGTTGAGGCCTGACCCCGGATGTTGAAAATGGAGGGCTGACCCCAGGTGGGGATTACCCTCGTGGTAAAAGGGGGGTTTCACCTATTGCCAGCGGAGCGAAGTAATCATAGTATAACCATACTGTTTCGGCATCTTTGTATAAATCTGTAGCACTTCTTCCCGGCAATTCTTCGCAGCACTTCTCTAGAGACAGACTATACAGCCGTTATACAGCCGTTATATCGCAGGGAGAGAAAGAAGGAAGCAGTTGGAGGGGGCTTGCATCTTTCCGTGTCAACCGCCGTTGTGCTGCGCATGCGGCGTTTTTTGGTGCTTGAGATGTTGGTCCGATCTGATGGGTGGTCTTCGAAAAGCGCTGAGCGGGGCGGTCAGGATCGTTTCGGCAGCGCCCACACCGCCTCGCAATGACATCGCAAGCATGATTCTTATTGCCGGGCGAAAGCTAGAGGGAGGTATTTTATGAGTGAGCACGACCTGTTCCCGTTCGCGCACGAATGGTTGAGCGATATGGACACATCGCTGGCCGCAAATCTCAAGAAGTGGGCGGAGAGCGAGCTGATGGACAAGCGGCTGGAGCTCAAGGAGGACTATACGGCGCTGCTCGAGCCCGCCATGCGCAAGCTCTTTCTGGATATCGGACTGCAGCGGCTGCTGTGGCCGGAGGCGTACGGCGGCGACGGGCACAACGGCCCCGAGGCCGCCCTCACCATGGCCGCGGCGCTGGAGCAGGTTGCGCGCGGGGACACCTCCATCGCGCTGCTGCTCTCCGGGCTATGGGCGCTGCAGAGCTGCATGGCCATGGAGGGCAGGGAGAACGCCGAGGCATGCGAGGCCTTCGCAGGCCTCTTCGGGTCCTCCGACGAACTCGCCCTGGCCTCGCTGGTGCTCCCCCTCTTCCGCGGCGAGCCCCAGGCCGGCGCCAAGCTGTCCAAGGGGGCGTGGGCGGTGGAGGCTAAGAACGCGAGGCCGGTAATATGCGGGGCGAACGCGGCCGTGTACGGCGTGTACTGCGCCCTCGACGGCTCCGACGAAGGCGAAGACGTAGGGCTCATCGCCCTCGCCGGCGACGTAAAGGGCCTGAAGAAGGGCAAGCCATTCCTCAAGACCGGCCTGGCGGCCAACCGCAATGCCGACGTCACCTTCAGCAAGGCCAAGGCGCCCGAGGGGATGTGCGTGGCCAGGGGCCTGCAGGCCTGCCGGGCCGCCCTCGCCTGGCTCTACCTGGGCATATCCGCATCGAACGTGGGCGCGCTGTTCGCGTCCTACGAGATCCTCAAGGAATGGGGCGACAACCGCGTCATCAAGGGCAAGGAACAGGTCTTCAAGAACAATCCCCTCACCGCCGCGGTCATGGCCGAGGTGGCCAAGGAGATAACCATAGACCGCATGCTGACTTACAACCTCGCGCGCGTGCTCGCTGCGCCAGATGTGTACGGCGAGGCGGGAGAGGAGCGCAACTACGTGACCGCCTGTGTGGTCGCTCACCAGGTGGCGCAGTCCGCAGAGAAGGCTATCAACAATGCCATGGAGATGATGGCCTCCGCCGGCTACGCCACGGAGTGGAACCTCGAGCGCTACTGGCGCGACACCAAGACCATGCAACTCTGCCTGGGCCCCTACGAGCTGGCCAAGATGGACTACGCGCAATACTTCTACCAGTCCCAGGCCCGATAAGCGAGGGAGAGGAGCTGACTATGAGAACCATAGACGATTTCACCCGGCCTCTGGAGAACATCTCCCCCATGGACGACCCCCTGGGAAAGATCGTGCGTGACTGGGCCGAGAAGCACGTCATGCCCAACCGGCGCAAGTTCGACGAGGACTACGCCGAACACAAGCTCATCGAGCCCGCCTTCGACGTGCTCATGGGCGAGATGGGCCTGCAGCGGGTCCTCTTTCCCGAGGACGTGGGCGGCTGGGGGTTCGGGCGCTCCAACCATATCGGCACGTCCATGTACCGCATCATGGAGGAGGTGGCGCGGGCGGACTCGGGGATGGCAGTGGCCTACGGGGTCGTATACTGGCCGCTGTTGATGATCGCCTTAGAGCCCCACGTCAACTACGAGCTGTGCAGGGAGTTCGCCCCCATGTTCTGCGAGACGGACAAGGCCGTCTTCGCCGCCAACGCCATGACCGAGCCCCAGGGCGGGTCGGACATCGAGAACATTGAGATACTGGGCGGCTCGACCATCCAGACCACGGCGGTGCTGGACGGCGACGAATGGGTGATCAACGGCCACAAGCTGTGGCCCACCAACTCGGGCGGGGTGTGCAACCTCTTCGGCGTGGTATGCACCACCAATCCCGGCTCGCGCGACTCCGACGACTTCGCCTTCATCTTCGTGCCCGCCTGCACCGAGGGCGTGACCCAGGGCCCGCCTTACCAGAAGGCGGGAATGGCGGCGGACAAGAACGGCGACATCTGGTTCGAGAACGTGCGCGTGCCCAGATCGTACCGCGCCCACGGGCCGGGACTCGACGCCATGTATTTCAAAGAGGTCGTGGCCATGGGCAACATGGCCAGCATCGCCTTCGTGGGAGGCGTGCTGATGAACGTCTTCGAGCGGTTATACGAGTTCGTGAGCGAGACGGAATACAAGGGGCAACCCCTCAAGGAGCACGACGCGGTGGCCGCGCTGCTGGCGGACATCGCCAGGGACATCGACGTCATCCGCATCGTCGGCTACCAGAGCGCGCGCATGGCCGACCGCCCCGACCTCTACGGCCCGCGCTGGAGCGACGAGCAGGTGGCCAAGGCGAGGGCCTACAAGTATTGGGCCTGCGACGTGGGTATGGAGGCCGTGGGCAAGGCCATGAACCTCATGAGCGCCTACGGCTCCGACCGCGACTGGGACGTGGAGAAACACTGGCGCGACCTCAAGATAGTGCAGCTGTGGCTGGGCGGAAAACAGCTCGGCCAGGCCGAGGCGGCGCGCTGGTTCTGGGACCTCGAGACGGTATAGGTGGTGACGCAGATGACCGAGATGACCCTGGAGAAGCACGGCGTTTCGGAGCGGCTGCTGCGGGAGCTGGTCAAGAGCCCGAAGTTCAAGGCCAGCATGAAGCTGCTCACGGCCAACGTCGACCCGGAGACCGCGAAGGGGCTGGCCAAAACCCTGCTTTGGGAGGACGTGGAGTTCTTCATGGGCACCGTCTCCGCCATGCCGGCGCTGGTGAATTTCCTGGTGGCGTTGGGAAACGAGGTGGCCGTGCAGCTCAATACCTTCCCTCCTCCCATGCTCGCGGCCTTCATGTCGCAGATGGTGCAGGGCGTGGACTTCGAGGCCATGCAGGGAGCGGTGGCGGAGTTCAAGGTGGTGCTGGACAGGCTGGCCCCGGTGGTAGAGGAGCTGAAGGAGGCGTCCTCGCCGGTGGTGGAAGAGCTGGGGAGCGCGAGCGCCGGGGACGGGGAGTGAGGTGGCGGATATGGTAGACCAACTTGATGTCGAGAAGATGGCGCAGCAGTACGGCACCGGGGGAGACGCGAGCCCCGGGGCAACGAGCAGCGCCCTACCGGGGCTGGTGCGGGAGCTCATCCGCACCCCCGGTTTCAAGGAACTGCTCCTCATCCACCTGCGCGACGTCGATCCAGACAACGCGGGCGAACTGGTAAAGGCCGCGATGTGGGAGGACGTCGCCTTCACCATGAGCGTGCTGGGCGCCTCCCCCAAAATGGTCAACTGGCTGGTGGAGGCCCTTAGCGAGCTCGGCGTGCAGCTGAACAACTTCACCCTGGACATCCTGCGCGACTTCATGGTGCAGCTGGGCCGGGACTTGGACATAGAGAAATTAAAGGCGCTGCCGGGCGCCTACGCGACGCTGACCAACGAGCTGCTGCTGGAGAACCGCGAGGCCCTGGACGGGCTCATCGCCGGGCTGGGATCCATCGTGGAGAGCATGATGGAGGCAGGAGAGCGCACGTGGCGCAAGGTGTGGAACACGGCGGACTTCGGGAAGATACGCGTGGGACTCAGCGAACACCTGGAGGAGCGCCGGGCGGAGCTGCAGGGCGAAGCTGAACTCCTCAACCCGGTGGCCATCTCCAACCTGCTGGGCGTGGTGCCCCCGCTGGCGAACTTCATGCTGCGCGTGCTCACCAAGTCCATGCAGTCGCTGAGGCTGCCTTCCGAGATCCTGGCCAACGCGGTCTTCCAACTCCTGGAGGATATCGACATGGCGGAGCTCGGGGGGCTGGTAAACGCCCTGGCGGGCGTCACGACCTCACTGCACCGCGGCAACCTGGTGCTGGGGAGGGACGAGCCCCGCTTAAAGGACGTACTGGGCCGCGTAAGCCGCGACCTGGTGGACAACGTGGACGGCGAGGCCTTCAAGGAGATGCTGCTTGCGCTGAAGGAGGACGGAGCGGTCATCGGCTCGGTGATCTCCGACTACGTATACGCCACCCCGGACGCCACCGCGCAGTTGGTGCGGGGGCTGTACCTGGCGGTGGGAGCCTCGCTGCGCGCCGTCTCCGAGACCTTCCGCAAGTTCTCCGAGCTGCCGGACGAGGCCATAGGCGCCATAATAGACAGCTACGAAGAAGCCGTGGACATGCGGGAGCTGGGCAAGATAATCAACTACGGCGCCGTGTACGCCAACCGCATGTTCGAGGTGCGGCCGGGAGAGATGGCCAGGCACACGGGAAAGCTTCTCGCCAGCCTCGACACGGAGGAGCTGGCCGGGGCGGCCAGGAACGCTTTCTTCCAGGTGAAGGACGCCGCGCTGGCCGACCCGGCGCTGAAAGCCGCCATGGAGCCCGAGGCGGTGGGCGCGATGATCAACCGGGGGCTGGCCGCCTTCAACGTTTTCCTGCGCGAAAACCCGGACCTCATCGCGAGCAGCGTGGCGCGCACGGTGAACACGCTGGATACCGCCGAGATGCACGCGTCGGTGCGGGGGCTGGCGCTGCCCGTAGCCAGGGCCCTGCTCAAGGACACCGACGTGGTGTGGAACGCGGTCAAGCCCGCGTTGAAAGTGGCGGCCGCGGCGGGCGCCGCGGTGGGCGCACTGGCCGGGGGCATCATAGCCTGGCGAAAACTGAGGAAATAAGGTGGGTTTGAGATGAGACAGATGCAATACCAATCGACGGACCTGTATACGGATTACGTGCGCGACTGGAAGGAGAAGGGCGGCAAGGTGATCGGCTACGCCTGCGTGGCAACGCCGGTGGAGCTCATCGAGGCGGCCGGTATCCTGCCCTACCGCATCAAGGCCTTCGGCCATCCCGATACCGAGTTGGGCGACGCCTACCTGGCCCGTTTCAACTGCCGCTTCTGCCGCTCCTGCCTGCAGCTGGGGCTGGAGGGCAGCTACGACTTCCTCGACGGCCTGCTGGAGACCAACGGCTGCGACCACCTGCGGGGCATGTTCGAGAACTGGCAGCACGTGAAGAGATACGATTTCTTCCACTACCTCAAGGTGCCGCACTTCCTGCGCGAGGACTCGCTGCAGTACTTCACCGACGAGCTGTCGCTGATGCGCCAGGCCATATGCGAGTACTTCGGCGTGGAGATAACGGACGAGAAGGTCATGCACGCGGTGGACGTCTACGACGAGGTTTCCGCGAAGCTGAAGAAGCTCTACGCCCTGCGCGAGAAAGTGCCGCCGGCGGTGACCGGGGCCGAGGTGATGCAGGTGCTGTGCACCGGCTCGTCCATGATGGGCGAGGATTTCTCCGAGCTGCTCGACGAGGTGCTGGCCGAGAAGGAAGGGGCCGTCGTCAGCGACTACAAGGCGCGGCTCATCATCATGGGCAGCGCCACCGACGAACTGGACCTCATCGAGGACATCGAGTCCACGGGGGCATTTATCGCCGCCGACGCCCTGTGCTTCGGCTCGCGTTCGTTCTGGAACCGGCAGGGGGAGAGCGGCGAGCCGATGCGCCTGCTCGCCGAGCGCTACCTGAGGCATCTTTTCTGCCCGCGCATGTTCACCGATTACGACGGGCGGCGCGACTATATCCTGGAGACCGCGCGGCGCGCCGGGGTGGACGGGGCGATCGTCACCTACAACAAGTTCTGCGACCTGCACGGCGTGGAGTCGGTTTCGCTGCGGTCGGACCTGGAGGCGGCGGGCATCCCCGTGCTGGTCCTGGAGAAGGACTACGGTTCGAAGGCGGACACGGGGCGCATAAAGACCCGCGTCCAGGCCTTCCTCGAGAAGCTGGGAAAGTAAATGTGGGACAAATCTGTCCCGATCATGGGGTCAGCCCCGGACATGGGACACCGGGCACAGGACAAAAACGATATCTCGAACGGATCGGGTTAGAACGGAGAAACGTAGCCAGCCAGCGGCGGACAGAAGGGAGCGCTCTGGTCGTAAGACCCGGCTGGGGACCGGCACCACCACCATAACGGTGGGCCGAGGAGAGCAAGAGCAGGAACAGGAGCAGGCAAGGCAACAAAGAACGATGGCGACACCAGCTAGGGAAAAGGGGGTTTGGCTGTGGCAAGCAAGGAGATAAGGCCGTACGAGGGGTTGATGAACCGCGTGTACGAGATATTCTCCATCGTCGATACGCTGCCCGAACGCATCAGCGACGAGGAGCTGGAGGGGCTGCTGCACGTCCTCCCCACCGATATGCGCAACACTTTCACGGCTTTTTTCGCCCCGCACGTCAGGCCGCTCAGCCTGAAGCTGTTCGGCATGGTGAAGACGTGGCTGGACAACGCGTTCAAGACCAAGCGCGGCCGGGGAAAGGTATTCCTGATACCCTTCAACTTCCTGCCGGAGGTAGTCCACTGCTTCGAGGATGCCTGGCCCGTAACCAGCGAGGTGCTCTCCAGCCTGGGGGTCATGGCGCTGGAGGGACAGGGCGAGAGGTATTGGGACTTCGCCATGGGGCTGGGCCTGCCGGACTCCGCCTGCTCCGCGAACATGATCGAGATCGGCTCCGCCCTCACTGATGCGGATTTCGTGCCGGACGCCATCCTCTCGGACTGCTTCGGCTCCTGCGACATCAATTCCAAGACGCATGAGTTCCTGGCACGGTACATGGACATACCGCTGCTCTTCCTGGAGAAGCCGGTGGACAACAGCGAGCGGGGCGTAAAGCAGTACTACAGGTATTTCTTCAAGATGGTGGAGGAGATGGAGGAGTTCCTGGACCAGAAGCTGGACGAGGACAGGATGCGCAGCGTCATCGGCAACGCCAACAAGGCCTCGGAGCTCTACTGGGAGCTCTGGGACCTGCACAAGTTCAAGCCCTGCCCCGTGCCCAACCTGTACTCCCTGTTCACCTACGCGGCCAGGTTCACCATGTGGGGCACGGAGGACGCTGTCGACATCATGCAGGCGATGGTGGACACCGCCAAGGAGAGGCTGGAGAAAGGGGAGTATCCGGCCGAACGGGAGGTGGCGCGCAGCCTGTGGACCTACACCAGCTACTATTTCGACATGGGCGGCCTCTTCAACTGGATGGAGGAGAACGGCATCACGCACCTGGGCGACGGGCTGGACCTCATCTTCCCGGCGGTGATCGACCTCACGTCGCGGGAGACCATGCTCACGGGGCTGGCGGAGATAGCGCGCAACATGCCCATGACGCGCCAGATGGGGGCGTCCTCCATGTCCGTGCAGTGGCTGGACGACATCACCTGGGCGGCGGGCGAGCTGGGCGCAGACTGCTGCATCTACTGCGGCCACCACTCGTGTAAGCAGACCTGGAGCAGCGCGACCATCATGCGCAGCGAGCTCATGAAGCGCGTGAAGGTACCGACATTGATACTGCAGGGCGACTCCTGGATAAGGCGCATGACCCCCATGAGCGCGCTGCAGGAATCCATCGAGGAGTTCGTCAAGAACGTGGTTAAACAACGTTGAACCGGGGGTCCGATCTTGGGGTCAGCCCCGGACATGAGACAAAAGGCAGGAGAGGGAGGTAGAAGATGTACTACGCCGGAATAGACGTGGGTTCGTTGACGGCGCAGGCCGTGGTCATCAACAACAAGGGGATCCATGCCTTCAAGAGCATGGGAGTGAAGCCGCATCCGGTACAGTCCGCCAAGGCCGTGGTGGACATGCTCATCCAGGACGAGGGGGTACCCTGGCGAGAGATCAAATTTTGCGTGAGCACGGGATACGGGCGGGAGCAGGTGCAGGGAGAGGGGCTGTCCCAGGATAACATGAGCGAGATATCCTGCCATGGGCTGGGGGCTTCTTTCCTGGTCCCGGAGGCGCGCACGGTCATAGATATAGGAGGCCAGGACGCCAAGGTCATCCGTATCGGGCCGGGCGGGGAGCTCATCGACTTCGTGATGAACGACAAATGCGCTGCGGGTACCGGCCGTTTCCTGGAGGTGCAGGCACGCACGTTGGGGCTGTCCCTTGACGAGATAGGTATCGTTTCGCAGAGCGCGGAACGGGTCCTGGAGCTGTCCAGCCGCTGCAGCATCTTTTGCGAGACGGAGGTCCTGCATTACCTGCAGCGAGGCCACAGCAAGGCCGACATCGCGGCGGGGGTGAACCGCGCCATGGCGGAGCGGGTCGCCTCACTGGTGCGCCGGGTGGGGCTGGAGAAGGAAGTCACCATGAGTGGAGGCGTCGCCAAGAATGCGGCGGTACGCGCAGAGCTGGAGCGCATGCTCAACGTCAGGCTCATCAAATACAGCGTCGATTCGCAGATCGTGGGAGCGCTGGGCGCCGCCCTCATGGCAAAGCGCATGGGAGGTTAATTCATGAAGTACCTCGGGATCGATATAGGCAGCCTCTACACCAAGGCCGTGGTCGTCGAGGATGACCAGCTGCTGGCGGCGGAGGTCATCGATACCACCGGCAACATAGCGGAGGAAGTGGAAAGCCTCGTGGACGGGGTGCTGGCGGCGGCGGGGATATCCAGGGACGAGCTGGCGGGTATCGGCGTGACCGGCCGCGGGGCCGATATGGTCGAATTCGGCGACGTGAGGCGCGACGACATCTCGTGTATCTGCGAGGCGGTGAGCCGCCTGGTGCCGCAGGCGAGCCTGGTGCTGGACGTGGGCGGTCAGAGCGTAACCTCCATCCTCCTGGACGAGGACGGCGGCGTGGTGGACTTCATGCGCAACGACAAGTGCGCCTCGGGATCGGGGAAGTTCCTCACCGTGATGGGAGCGGCCCTGGGCTACGGGGCAGGCGAGCTGGACGCGGTAGCGGCGCGGTCCACGAACAAGGTGGCGGTGAGCTCGCAGTGCGGGGTCTTCGTGGAGAGCGAGGTCATCACCCACGTGAACGATGGGAAGGAAGCGGCGGATATCATGGCGGGGATATGCGAATCCGTGGCTAAGATAATGATATCGCAGGCGCTGAAGTTCGGCTTCCAGGACGATTACACGCTGACCGGCGGGGTCGCCAAGTACGAGTCGGTGGCGGGGCCGGCGAGGGAGAAGATAAGAGGTGATTACCACACCTTTCCCTTCGACCCGCAGCTGGCATGCGCCATCGGCGCCGCCATGTCCGCCGAGGAAGCCTGAGGTTGCTTTGTCCCGATTATGGGGTCAGCCCCGGACATGGGACATAACCACGCAGCGGGTGGGATATAGAGATTTTCCCGGTATGAAAAAAACCGCAAGCATGCGATCAACAGGTGAGGGCGGCAAGTGAAGGCGGCCACAGGAATAGCGATCAACGGACGAAGACCTTTTGCAGGTTAGAGAGGGAGGATAAGGAGTAGCACACATGGCAGAAAAAGCGGCGAAGGAATACGAGGGGCTGGTTAACCGGGCGTCCGAGATCTTCGGGCTGTTGAAATGCTTTCCAGACGACATGAGCGACGAGGAGGCGAAGGGCATCCTGCACCTGCTCCCCGAAGACATGTCCTCCACTATAGGCGCGATTCTGGCGCCGCGCATACGCAAGGCCGGCATCGCTTTCCTCAAGGGTTTCCAGGCATGGTTTGACGGCGCCATGCAGGCCAAGGCCCAGGGAAAGAAGATCGTCCTCGTCCCCTTCAATTTCCCCCCCGAGTTCGTCTATTGTTTCGGCAACGCATACCCCCTTACCAGCGAGGTGCTCACGGTTGCCGGAGTGGCCGCGCTGGAGGGTCAGGGCGAAAGGTACTGGGATTTCGCCATGGGACTGGGCCTGCCGGACTACCTGTGTTCGTCCAACACCATCGAGCTGGGCTCCGCCCTCACGCAAGCCGATTTCGAGCCCGACGCGGTAATCTCGGCCGCGCCCGGCAGCTGCGACGCCAACTCCAAGATACATGAGTTCGTGGCGCGCTATATAGGTGTGCCGCAGTTCATCCTGGACAAGCCAGTCGACGACTCGCCGCGGGGACGCAAAGCCTACCGCGTCTACTTCCGCCAGCTCGTAAAGGACATGGAGGAGTTCCTGGGGGAGGAGATCAACGAGGACAGGATGCGCGAAGTCCTGAGCAAGGCGAACCAGGCCAACGACCTCTACTACGACCTCTGGGAGCTGCGCAAGATACGCCCCAATCCGTGCCCCAACCTCTTCACCCTGTACGCATACGGCGTCCGTTATGCCCTGTGGGGAACGGACACGGCCATAGACATCATGAAGATCATGATAGACACGGTGAAAGAGCGGCTGGATAAGGGGCTCTACCCTGCCGATGAAGAGGTCGCCCGTTGTTTCTGGATCTACACCTATTACTACTGGGACTGGTACGGCTTCTTCAACCGCATGGAGGAGCGGGGCATCACCGTTCTGGGAGACCTGTTAGGTTCCTTTTTCTTCCAGCCGGTCGACACGTCTTCCAAGGACAGCATGATCGACGGCCTGGCCGACACGTGTTGGGATTACGCCATGACCCGCCAGGTAGGGGCGCAGTCCATGTCCGCCCAGTGGACGGACGACATCGCTTACTGGACCTCCCAGCTCGACGCAGACGCCTGCATCTACTGCGGACACCACTCCTGCAAGCAGACCTGGAGCGTTTTCTCCATGGTGCGCAGCGAGATCATGAAGCGTTCCAGGATCCCCACCCTCATGCTGCAGGGTGATTCCTGGATAAGGCGCATGACCCCCATGAGCGCGATCGACGAGCAGATCGACGAGTTCGTGAGCAACGTGCTGAAGAAGAAAAGGACCACCCCCGCCAAGCAGGTAGGTTAGGCGGGTTCGGCCCGCAGACCGGCCCGGCAACTCGGGCCTTGGTTTTTCTCCTTCGGCTTCCTCTGTATGCGCTCCTCTAGGGGCATGACCTCTCTACTTTTCCTATGAGCGTCACTCTCTATAACGTCATGGCGAGGCGCTGCAAGCGCCGTGGTAACCTCAATACGTCCGGCTCCTCCACGGAAGCTTGCATGGAAGATGTAACCCCATGGAAGATGTAACCCAGTTGAGTGTGACACCATGGAGGAGGGTTGGCGTGCCCCCTTGTCTTCGGAGGCTGACTTGTGTCTCTGCCATAATGATTGAGATGATCGTGTCCCATTTCCGGGGCTGACCCCATGATCGGGACATGAGAATATGTCGATTGAACGTCTGACCCTACTATTCCTATAATTAAGGCCTGGACGGTAATAAGGGGATGTGATGCGCAATGGCGCGAGATGTGCAGGGACTCCTCGAGGAGCTTGCCGATACGCTGTTCATCAGCAAGGAAAGTCCGATACGTTCGGCGCTCGACCTCCTGAACGACGGGGCGGTGCTGAGGATGCGGGCCCCGGGAGGGTGCGCCGCTGGTGAGAAGCGAAACGGCGACGTTCTCCTCATAGATCCCGATGAGGCAAAGCCGCTTTTCGAGATCTACTTCGCCGATGTCGAAGACCTCCAGGGGTTCTTCGAGGTGGGCAGCGCCGAGGAGTTCGGCGAGCTGTTCCTGTCCCTTGCGCGGGAAGACAGGCTGCGCCTGGACATGATCCGTTCCTTTATGGACCTGTGGACGATGGGGGTGGGACTTTTCCTGCAGGAGATAGGCATCCTCTCCGCACCCTCCGGCTATTCCGAGCTCATCAGCCCGCTGAAATTGCGGGACATCGCCTTCAGCGAGATCCTGGACGTAAAGTACCTGCAGGAGCTGGTGGACGAGCTGGCCCGCATCACCGGCGTGCGCCTGTGGGTCCTGGACATGAACAGCATGCCGGTGGTGGTCAGCGTCGCCGGCGGGGAGCACTGTAAGCTGATCATCGATTCCCTGGAAGGCGTGATGCGCTGCTACGGCTCTGCCATAGAGGGATTGACGGAGTTGAGGAAGACCATGCAGCCCAAGGTGCGCATCTGCCACGCGGGGTTCGTCTGCTTCGACGCCCCGCTCATCCTGGGCGGGGAGATGGTGGGGATGATAAGTGGGGACGCGTCGCTCATGGAGCCCGCCGAGCCCGATAAATACCGCAGGCTGGCGGAGGAGCTAGGGGTCGACCCCGAGCCGCTGCTTGCGTCCCTGCACCTGGTGCGCCACGTGAACATCGAAGAGGTGGAGTTCCTGCTCTCGGTGGTCAACGCCATCGCCAGGGTGGTTACGGAGATGAGCTTCAAGCAGTATCTCCTTTCGGCACAGATAGACGAGAACGCCGCGCTCACTCATGCGTTATGGCGCAAGAACGTGGAGCTGAAGGCGCTCTTCCAGTCCATCCTGGAGATACAGGAGAGGGAAAAAGCCTCAGTGGCCCGGGACCTGCACGACGATACGGGGCAGAACCTGACCAGCGCCCTGGTCAACCTGGAGCTGGCGCTGGTAGAGGGGGAAGCGCCGGAAGGAGTGCGCCGGCTGATCGAGTCCGCGTCGTCGTCAATATCCTCGGTGCTCAAACAGCTGCACGACCTCTCGGCATCGCTTCACCCCCCGGTGCTGGACGACCTGGGGCTCACCGAGGCCCTGCGCAACCTGGTGCGGCGGGTGAGCGCCGACAACCCCATCGAGTTCTCTTTCATGGCCGGCGGCGAGGAAGGCGGCCTGCCGGGGGAAGTGAAGATAAACCTCTACCGCATCGTGCAGGAGGCGCTCTCCAACATCATCAAGCACTCGAATGCGCGGGAGGCGGTGGTATACTTCGGCCGCGACGGCAGGGGCATAGAACTGGTGGTGAGTGACGACGGCCTCGGCTTCGAGGAAGCGGCGGGCGGCGACGGGGCCGTACACCTGGGGCTGCTGAACATGCGCGAGCGGGCGGAACAGATAGGAGGCACCTTCAACATCATCCCCTGCGCCCGCGGCGTCACCATAAACGTCCACCTCCCCCGCAATGATGAAAGAATGTCCCGATAATGGGGTCAGCCCCGGACATGGGACACCGATCATGGAGCCATCCCGATCAAAAGGTCAGCGCCGGGCAATAACCACGATGCATTTATAAGCAAAACCAGCTATAGGCCCTTTGGGGATTTGATATGATGAATGCGGGTCAATAAGACCGGGGTCGTATCGGACGTTTTACGGCCCTTGCCGTGTTTTCAGATGCAGGTGACGGATCATGATCGATAAAGCCGGAAACAAGGTACGTGTCCTACTCGCAGACGACCACGCGATATTGAGAGAAGGCCTGGCATCGCTGATAGAGAAACAGGTGGACATCGTCGTGGTCGGCGAGGCTGGCGATGGAAGCGAGTGCCTGGAGAAGGCGGCGGCGCTCATCCCTGACGTAGTGGTGCTGGATATCAAGCTGCCCGGTATTTCGGGCATAGAGGTGTGCCGGCAGCTGAAGTCATCCTATCCCCTGATGAAAGTGATCATGCTCTCCATGTACGAAGAATACGAATATATTAACCGGGCGTTGCAGGTGGGCGCCGACGGTTACCTTCTGAAGAAGGTAGCAAGCTCGGAGCTGGTCAATGCAATCCGCAGGGCGAGCGAAGGAGAGAAGACCTTCAGCCCGCAGGTACTGGACATGATCGTTTCGTCGTTCAAGGAGGAAGCGAAGGGCAGCGAGGTGGAATCGCCCGTGAGCACCCTGACCTCGCGCGAGTACGACGTGCTCACGCTCATGAGCGAGGGGCTAAGCAACAAGGAGATCGCCTCGCGCCTTTTCGTGTCCCCGAAAACGGTGGAGAAGGTAGCCTCGGGCATCTTCCGCAAGCTCGGGGTGAGTTCGCGCACGGCGGCCGTGAAGCGCTACCTCAGCTCCTAATAACGGGGCATTTCTGTCCCGATAATGGGGTCAGCCCCGGACATGGGACATCTCTCTGGCAGGACACCATATGGTTGGTAACGTTAACTCTTGACATAGTAATATAATATATATAACATATATATTATGCCTAGACCATTACGCATACAGTACGAAGGCGCTTTCTACCACGTAATCTCCAGAGGCAATGCAGGAGAGTTCCTTTATCGATGCGATTATGAAAAAGAATATTTCTTGAAACTCCTGCAAAAAGGCGCGGAGAGATATGAAGTAGAGGTTTATGCTTACTGCATCCTCGGCACACACTACCATCTTTTGATAAAGACGATAAAGGCAAACCTCTCGGAGTTCATGCATTTCCTCGGTTCCTCATATGGGAGCTATATGGCTGCAAAGGGCTGGATAGGCCATGTTTTCGCCGGGCGCTATAAAGCTATATGTATCGAAAAGGAAGAATATTTCCTAACGGTAGGCCGGTATATTCACCTGAACCCCGTCGAGGCTGGGATCGTGAAGAAGCCGCAGGATTATCAGTGGTCGAGCTATCGTATTTATTCCGGCGGCACAAAGGATTCGGCATGGCTTAAATGGGATTGGCTGAGCGAGTATTTCGGGCCAGAAGCAAGGGAGGCGAGAGCCAGATATCGGGAATTCGTTGAAGCTCTGTCTGATAAACCGCCGCCTTACCCAACAGATGAAATCGTTGCACAGGCTATCCTGGGCAGCGAAGAGTTCGTGATCAAGATCAAGTCCATGCTTTCCAAGAAAGCGAAACCCAATGAGGCGACAGGGCTAAAATACCTGATGATTGAGATCTCGCTTGATGATCTATACAACATGGTTTGCCTCTACTATGGCATAAATGGCCTCACCGGACCTGTTGGAGAGAAGATGTCGCTGCAAAGACGGGCTCGCAAATCATTTATTTACCTGGCTAGAGAGTTCACTCCTGCTTCAAATGTGGAAATCGCTGGCTTCTTGACCGATATCACCGCAAGTGGAGTTTCGCATCAATATGCAAGGATGAAGAGAGAACTACAGGAGAACGGCTCGGTTATGGCGATATGCACAGAGGAATTCTCAAAAATCTTGTCCCATGTCCGGGGCTGACCCCATGATCGGGACATGCGGTCAGGTTAAACGGGAGTATTCATCGTAGAGTTTCGAGCGCATGATGGCATGGTCGAACTCCCTTTCGACCTTCTCACGCGCCCGCTTGGTGTGATTGCTCACCGCCTCGGGGGCCTTCAGGTAGAAGGACAGGGCGTCCGCGAGCTCGCAAGGGTCGCGGTCACGCACCAGGATGCCGTCGTTCCCATCGTCCACGATCTCCTTCGGGCCGCGCACCCGGCAGGCGACGACCGGGACACCGCAGGCCATGGCTTCTATGAGCGTCACTCCGAAACCCTCCCGCGTGGATGGTAGTACGTATATGTCGAAGATGCGGTAGAAGCGCTCCGGATCGAAACGGTACCCGGTGAAGATAAGCCGTCCCGCCAGGGCGGGCGCAAGCTCGGCGGCCAGCTTCGCGAGGCGCTCCGGTTCGTCCGGCTCCAGGGACGAGTCGCCCACCAGTACGAGGTACAGGTCGGGATGCACCGGCTGCAGTCGTGCGGCAGCCCGCACCAGCACGTCCAGGTTCCTTTTGCGTTTGATCTCACCGATGTATCCGAGAAGCGTGGCTCCCCGGGGTATGCCGAGCTCTTCCCGCAGGACGTCGTCATCGCCGGGTCCGAATCGCTCCAGGTCGACTCCGTTATAGATGAGCCTGGCCTTGCGCGTCCCCACCACCTTCTTCGCCGCCGCAAGGGCCAGGTCGTCGCTGTTTACGAAGATGACCAGGTGGCACCTCTTTGCGGCGAAGCGCTCTGCCTTGAGGACCAGCCGCCTCTTCAGCCGCGAGGAACGGTAGGAGAAATAGAAGCCGTTGCAGGTATGCACCACGGCGGGCACGGAGAGTCTCCAGGCGGCGGCCCGGCCCAATATGCCGTCCTTGGGATTGTGGGTGTGCACGAGGTCGTAACCCCCTTCACGTATGAGAGACTTCAGGCGGCGGTAGGTTTTTATGTCTGCGATGGGTGTTACTTTGCGCGTAATGGGAATATCGTGTAGCTCGATACCGGCCTCGCCCAACACTTTCGCGAACGAGGTCACCCTGCAGGCCACGTGCACCTCGTGTCCTCGTTCGACCAGCCCGCGGAAGAGCGGCAGCATATAGGGGGATGCTGCAAAGCGGTCCAGGTTGCATACCTCGAGGATCTTCAGTCTTTTCGGTTTTCGCGCCATGAGACCATTATAGAGGGGATGATGCCGGCAAGTCGTTTAAGAATATGTCCCATGTCCGGGGCTGACCCC
>CAZGWK010000012.1:7699-44521 GCA_964529285.1 uncultured Actinomycetota bacterium | reverse complement strand
GGGGATGATGCCGGCAAGTCGTTTAAGAATATGTCCCATGTCCGGGGCTGACCCCATGATCGGGACATTAGAGGTTGCAGGAGGGGGGCATGCAGCGCTTAAAGGAGGACGATTCCATCATGTCCCTTATTTTATGGATGAACGCGGGAGAGAATCCCTCCCGTTCCAGGTCCTCATCGCTCAAGCCCAGGTCGACGAGGTTATAGAGGAGGCGGTCCGCCTCTTCGTAGGTGATGCCCATCTCGCCCTCGTCGGTCTGGCCCTGCCAGAGGTCCGCGGAGGGCGGCTTGGCGATGATGCGCTCCGGCACGCCCAGATACTCGGCCAGCTGGCGCACCTGCGTCTTGTACAGGTCGCCCAGCGGCGTAAAGGCGCAGGCCATGTCCCCCCACAGCGTGGTGTATCCCAACAGGGCCTCGGTGCGGTTCCCGGTGCCCAGGACCAGGGCGTCCAGCGCCGCCGACTGGTCGTAGAGGACGGCCATGCGCGTGCGGGCCATGAAGTTGCCGCGCCGCTTGCGGTCGGCGTCTGGGAAGCGCTCGAAGTAGGCGTCCACCAGGGGAGTGATATCTATGATCGCGTGCGCGATGCCCAGCTCCGAGGTCACCAGCCGCGCATCTTCCGTACTCTGCGGAGCCGTGGTCTGGTAGGGCATGAGGAAGGCGGTGAGACTCTCGCTGCCCAGGGCGCGCACCGCCAGGTAAGAAGAGACAGCCGAATCGAGCCCGCCGGACAGCCCGACAACCAGGCGCGACTTTTCCGCTTCCTCCATGCGGTCGCGGATGAACGCGGTGATGCGCGGTAGCGTGGACTCGGGTTCTATGGAAGGACCGCCGGCCAAGGGAGCACCTCCTGCCTCCTGCGTTGCTTCGTGCCGCCGCTTGCGTCCGCGTAAAATGCGCGATGGCCGCGATTGCTGCAGCCCCGCATGCGCGGCATCGTCTCCCAAATGATAACATATAGGAATGCGGGCAAAGGGCGCTCGCACCGGCAACGGTTAACCGCTGGAGACAGGGAGGTGGCATGGGCCTCAAGGAGTCCATTGAAGACCGCAGCGCGCTGGTCGGGATCGTCGGCATGGGATACGTGGGGCTCCCCCTGGCGCTGCAGGCGGCAGGCGCCGGTTTCCGGGTGATCGGCCTGGAAAAGGACGGCACGAAAAGGGAGAGGCTGGCCCGGGGCGAGGTTCTCTACGAGGGGCTGGACGGGGACAAGCTGGCCGAACTCACGGCCGCGGGGAAGTTCGAGGTTACCGGCGACCCGGCAGAGCTCGCGTCCTGCGACGTGATATGCATCTGCGTGCCCACGCCCCTCTCCAAGACGCGAGACCCCGACCTCGGTTTCATCCGCGAGGCCACCCTTCTGATAAGGGATGCGCTGCGCGATGGCGGAAGGCCCAAGCTGGTCATCATGGAGTCCACCTCCTTCCCCGGAACAACCCGGGAGGTGGTGGCGCCCCTGCTGGCGGAAGGCGGCCTGGAGCTGGCCAGGGACTTCCACCTGGCTTATTCGCCCGAGAGAGTGGACCCGGGGAATCCGCGCTGGGATATCTCCAACACGCCCAAGCTGGTGGGAGGGATGAGCGAGGATTGCGCCACGCTCGCCGAGGCTTTCTACGGCAGCTTCGTGGACGAGACGGTGAGGGTCAGCTCGCCCGAGGTGGCGGAGATGGCCAAGGTGCTGGAGAACATCTTCCGCGGGGTGAACATCGCGCTGGTGAACGAGCTGTGGATGCTGTGCGAGCGCATGGGGATGGATATATGGGAGGTCATAGAGGCCGCGGCGACCAAGCCCTTCGGTTTCATGCCCTTCTGGCCGGGACCGGGCCTGGGAGGCCACTGCATCCCCGTCGATCCCTTCTACCTGGCGTGGAAGGCGCGCGAGTACGACTTCCAGACCGAGTTCATCGAGCTGGCGGGCAAGGTCAACGTGAACATGCCCTACTTCGTATCGGGGCTGGTGGCGCGCAAGGTCAACGCGGCGGGGAAGAGCCTGAAGGGGGCGCGGGTGCTGGTGATAGGCGTGGCCTACAAGCCGGACGTGGGAGATACGCGCGAGACGCCGGCCGCCAAGCTCATGGAACTGCTGAGCGAGGAGGGCGCGGACGTGATCTATCACGACCCCTTCGTCCCGACCTTCGACATGGGGGGCATGGCGCTGCACAGCGTGGAGCTCAGCGCCGAGACCTTGAGCGGCTGCGACTGTACAGTCATCGTCACCGCGCACAGCGACGTGGATTACAGGCTCATCGCCGGTTCCGGCGTACCCGTCCTGGACACCAGAAACGCCCTACACAACCTCAAATAATGGGGTCAGCCCTCCATTTTCAACAACGAGGGTCAGGCCTCAAGGAAATGCATTATCGTCCAAGCGGTTGGTTACCAGAGATCTTTTTCGGATTGCGGCCACCCAGCCACCCAGCTGTTGAACGGGTTGACTATCATTAAGGGGGCAACCCTCCGCATTGTACATAGTCACTTAAAGATGGGTTAAGATGAGAACCAGTTCCAGTCACGTGGAATATAGAGGGCTTACGGTCAGGAGATGGAGAAGCGCAGGGTGTCGTCGGTTACGTCGAACTCGTAGGAACCTTCACGGCCGTTTTTCAGTTCCCAAAGGGCGAGCAGGCGTCCCGCCACAAGGGGCGCAACGAAGGCGTTATGAACCGTGAAAGAGCTGACCCCGTCCTTCTCCCGCAGCTCTTTAAGCATACCCAGTCCCCTCACTGCGAAATACTTGCGCAGCCCCTCCTCGCCCCAGAGCAACTCATCTCCGGACGCCCCCGGCAGCTTTGCGGACAGTTTGCGTTTCTCGAAGTCGATGAAGATGTTGTTCACGGACTGTCCCAACTCCCAGCTCAGCTCCCGGATGATGGTATTGAAACCGTGCACCCCCATCAATATCATCCTTTCCCCGCTGGCGCTCTCCCTGATCAAACCCTGGCCGGTGTCGAATTCGCACAGTTGCCCTACTTCGCGCGGCGCGCCGCATACGATGCATTTCGAGAGCTTGAGGTCGCTATCGACTTTCTTCGGGGCGAGGTTTTCGGCGAACAGGCGCTGGTAGGCTTCCTCCTCGCACACATCGGAAGGGGCGGGCATGAAATCGACCAGGCAGGAGCCGTTTTCCTCGAGAATGTCATAGGCTATGGAGCCGCCGTCGGCTATCTGCAGTATGCCGGAGATGATCGCGAGACAATTCGAAAGGTCAAAGGGATTATCGATCATCACCCGTGCACCACTGCGCCTCCGGCGCTCGACTATGGTGACGTTGGCCACACCGATGGCCCTTCCGAAGCCTATGAGGACGCGCTCGGTCATGCGGTGGAAGGGGGCACTGAAAAGGAGTTTGCCGATGTGGGGATGAGATTCGTAGAGCACGCCCAGCACCTTCACCGCCGCGTGCGTCCCGGCCAGGTAGACGATGCGGTCGAGCGGGATGCCGAGCTGCCCCTCGAGCTCTTCTATCAGTGCGGTCGGATAGGAGGCCTCGTAGATGCACAGGCTGGCTGACCCGCCGGTGGTGTCGACTATGCAGCCATCCCGCCACGCCTGCGTCATTGCCAGCAGCTTGGGAACGCCGCAGGACCTGCAGATACCCGACATACTTACCCCTCCTATGCATGCGGAATGGCCTGAAGTTTATATCGGGAATATGACTCCATGTCATTAGGGCTTCTTCTCACAGCCCCCGCACGAACTTATCAGTGCTCTTTCTCGAGGCCTATGGACAACCTCATCAGGACTTATTCTTGTCGCCTGTGGAGTTCGCCCCCCAGGCCTTCTCCTTCACGGCCCCCCAGGAAGACCCCATCGGTATCATCAGTATTACTTCTCAGCGCCTATGGACAACCTCATTTTATTGTCTTCGAGCGCGTACTCGTACGCGCATTTCGTGCCGTGCCTGTATTCGCAAAGAGCAAGGAGACGGCCGGCAACAACAGGCGGGATAAAGGCATTCTCTATGGTGAAATGGGTAATGTCCCCTTCCTCCACCATCTCTGACAACATCCCAAAGCCGCGCAGGCATAAGTAATCCCGAATATCCCGCTCATTTCTCATCTCTTCGGCCAGCAAGGTGACGGCAAGCTTTCTCTTGAAACTTTCATCTTCCTTCCTTACGAACAGGTCTGTTATGTCGTGTCCCAGTTCGTTCTCGAACTCCCGCACTATGGAGTTGATGGAATAGACGCCCAACAGCACTACCCTTTCCCTGTTAAGCTGTTCAATGATGATACCCCTTGCCGGGTCGAAGGAGTAGGTAGAGCCGAAATCCCGCGGCGCTCCGCATTTCTTGCAGGGCGTAAAGGCATGCGTTGTACCGGACCTCTCGGGGTTGAGGTCCTCGGTTGTCAGCCGCAGGAAAGCTTCGTCGACCGCAGAGTCCCTCTTTGCAAGCTCAAACTCTCCGATGAAGCTCCCACCACCTTCCTCGCGGATATCGGCAGATACCGGGTAGCCGTACATGTTGTCCATGCTGCCCAGTAGTACGGCCGTACAGTGCGGCACGTTGTAGGGGTCGGTGATGCGTATGGACCCCCGCTTCCCCTTCTTGTGTTCTATCACCTCGATCTTGCCGACCCCGATGGACATACCAAAATCCACCAGCATCCTTTGGGTCAGGCGGTACAGCGGTCTGGTGAAGACAAGCTTACCCAGCAGGGGATGGGCGCTCAAGAGGTCATCTATCACCCGGGCAGAGGCATGCCTGCCCGCGTTCAGGATGATGTTGTCCAGAGGGATGCCGAGCTCCGCGCCCACCTTGTCGAAAAGTGTGTTGTGGAAATCCACCTCGTAGACGCAGAAGTTTGCATTACCACTGGCGTTATCGACTATGCATCCGTCTTGCCAGGTGTGTGTCCTGGTTATGATCTTCGGGACTCCACACTCCTCGCATGTTGCACTCATCTACTACCCCCCCCTCGCATGTCCGTTTTCCCCAAGCCGACAGTATTATTTATCGGTACTTTTTTGCATGGAGTGAACGGCAAGCGATGGGTTAACAGTCACTTAACAACAGGGTCTCAAGCTCTAAAAACTCAAGGCTTTCTCTTGATCATGTCGGCATTTGATCGTGTGGAATGTGGAGGGCTGGCCCCCGATGTGGATAATGGAGGGCTGACCCCAGGTTCGGTGATGGACGGCGTCATTCGAAATGTTCGTAGCGTGGCATCTCCGGCAGGCCGACCTGCTTCCTTTTCGTCTCCTCGCGCTGCTTCTCCACGCGGCGCAGGGCACGCATCTGCTGCAGGAACCACTTGAAGGAGGTATTGGCCTGTACCACCTCGCGTGCGGACTTGGCCATGGTCTTGCGCTTGCGCTCGCCCGCCTGCAGGGCTGTCTTGATGGCGTCCGCCGTCTCCATCACGTCCAGCGGGTTGAGCGGCACCACCGTACCCCGCATCTCCTGGTAAGCCCCTGCGTTCACCGAGAGGATGATGACGCCGCTGCGCCGGTTGAGCACCGCTCCTTCCTTGCAGACCAGGTTCATACCGTCGATCACCGGGTTGACCAGTAGTGCGTCGAACTCCATCAGCGCCGCGACCGAGCGCGGATAATTGTCCTTGATGTCCAGGTTTATGGGCTCCCAGTCCTCGGTCCCGAACTCGTGGTTTATCGCTTCGACGGCCTCCTCGATGTCGCGCTGCAGGTCCCTGTACTCCTTGAGGTCCGAGCGGGAGGGGTAGAGGTAGACGGCGAATATCACGCGCTCCTGCCATGCGGGGTAACGGCGCAGGAAGAGCTCGTATCCCTGCAGGCCGCGCAGGATGTTCTTGGACGGTTCCACGCGGTCCACGCGCACCAGCAGCTTGCGTCCGCCCGCGAGGGCGCGCAGGCGAGCCTGGTAGTCGGCCACGTCCTTGCGGCTGGCGGTCCTCTCCAGCGCCTCGTGGTCAATGGAGATGGGGTAGTGGCGCACGTAGGTCTCCTGCGTACCATGGCGCACCAGGCGGCGTTTCGTGTCGACCGCTGCGCGCACGGCCTCGCCTTCGCGGCAACACTGCAGGAAGTTGTTCACGTAATGCGGGGTATGGAATCCCAAGACGTCGTTGCCGAGCATCCCCTGCAGGAGTTCGCGGCGCATGCCCTGGGGGAGCATGCGGAAATAATCGGGCTGTGCCCAGGGGCAGTGGGTGAAGTGATGTATGAGGACGTCGGGTTCCTTGCGCCTTATGTATTGCGCGCACAGGTAGAGGTGGTAGTCCTGGAGGAAGATGAGGGGTTTCTTGTCGGTGGAGCGTATCTCGCGGATGATCTCCTCTGCGAAGAGGCGGTTTATATTGCGGTATCCCTGGTTCCAGGCGTTGTGCACCGACTCGTCTATGACCGGCCGGTGCAGCACGTCGAATAAATAATGCTGCATCGGCCAGATGATGGAGTTGCTGATCACGCTGTAGTACTGCTTGAAATCCTTCTTTTCGGGGAGGATGTAGCGTACCCAGTACTGTGGTTTGTCCGGTGGCATGGCCAGCCTGCCGCCGGGCGCCTCGCGGGCCATCTTGGCGTCCTCCTTGGTACGCATGCTCGATATCCACACCGCGTCCGTTGCCACCAGGGCGGTGGACATGGCGGTGACCACTCCGCCGGCACCGCGGTGGGCCTTGATGGTGCCGTCTTCCTCCTTCCTGAACTCCACCGGTCCGCGGTTGGAGGCTACGATCACGAACTTGTCCTTGAGATACTGGCGCACCTGGCGCGGGGTTATGGTCTCGAGGTCCAGTTCGTCGAATTCGATGCTGTCCCTGTCCACGCTATCACTCCTTCCACATGACAGTATAGCATCTACCCCTCGGCGCCCGGTCTTTAACATGTAAATTAATGGTAACCATGAATATGCCTGAGCTTGCGAATTGAACGGCAGATCCGATCCTTGTTTCAGCTATTGGCTGGGAGATATGTCCCATGTCCGGGGCTGACCCCATTATCGGGACAAGATGATCGTTTTCGGGGAAGGTCAAAGACACTCACGCGAGGCTGTCTTCTGACTGATAAGCTTAGATCATCCCCGGCCCCACTTGTCGTGATAAACGATATCGTGCAGGGGCTTGCGGCCCGGGAAATCGGGATGAACGGCGGGATAACCAAGCGGGGTCATCGCCACGATGCGTTTATCCTCGGGCACCCCGAGGATGGAGCGGATGTCGGCCTCCTTTATCCAGCCTACCCAGCAGGTGCCCAGGCCCTGGTTGCAAGCCTCGAGCATGAGCTGCTGGAAGCTTATGCCTATGTCCATCATGTAATAGGGCTGGCCGTTGGCGTTCCCCGATTTCTCGGGGTCGGCACAGGCCACGATGAGCACCGGCGCCACCGTCACGGCCTTCTGGATAGGGTTGTTTTTCAGGGTGGCGGCGACCGCCTCCCTCAACTCGGCGTCTTTGACCACTATGTAGGTCCAGCACTGCATGTTCGCCCAGGAGGGCGCCAGGCGGGCGGCCTCGAGTACCGCCTCCAGCTTCTCCTCCTCCACCGGGCGGTCCTCATATTTGCGGATACTGCGCCGTTCTTCGAAGATCTTCATGGCCATGCGCTCATCTCCTTCAGATCAAAATCTGTCTTAGCGGCTAGTCTACCCTCAAGCACGGGAAAAATAACATGCGTTCACATGCGTTCCCCGGCCCGGCGCCCCGCTGCGAGCGATCGATTTTCGGGATTGACCCCGTCCCGGACCGTTCGATATAAAGTATGATATATCATGTAGCGTGGCCCGAGCGAGATGCCGGTTGCAGGGAAGAAAGCAAAAGTAAAGAGCTCGCATAAAAGGAGGAAAACGTTTGGTCTATCCGGGAGAAAACGGAAAAGAGCTGATCGTTTTCGAAGGCGTATGCAAGACCTATCCCATGGGAGAACTCGAGGTCAAGGCGCTACGCGACGTCGACCTCACCATCAAGGAAGGCGAGCTCATCGTCATCCTGGGTCCCAGCGGCTCGGGCAAGACCACGCTACTCAACCTCATCGGCGGGATGGACACCGTCAGTGAGGGAAGCCTCATCGTAAACGGGCAGGATATCTCCAACCTGGACAACAAGGAGCTCACCGATTACCGGCGGACCCAGATAGGGTTCATCTTCCAGTTCTTCAATCTCATCCCCACCCTGACCGCCCTGGAGAACGTGGAGTTCGCGCTGGAGCTGGTGGAGAGCGACACGCACGACAGGTCCATGCAGGCCCTGGAGATGGTGGGGCTCGCCGACCGCTCCGACCATTTCCCCAGCCAGCTTTCGGGAGGCGAGCAGCAGCGGGTTGCCATCGCCCGTGCCATGTGCAAGAGCCCGCCCATCCTCCTGTGCGACGAGCCCACCGGAGAGCTGGACTTCGAGACCGGGAAGAACGTGCTCAAGGTGATGCAGGAGATCAACCGCGAGGAGAAGCAGACCATCATACTGGTCACCCACAAC
Source organism: uncultured Actinomycetota bacterium (assembly GCA_964529285.1). Classification (GTDB taxonomy): domain Bacteria; phylum Actinomycetota; class Geothermincolia; order Geothermincolales; family RBG-13-55-18; genus SURF-21. The sequence goes on along the minus strand of CAZGWK010000012.1, from coordinate 36,126 downwards.
TCCGCCATCTCCGAGATGTCAGACCGCACCGTGCGCCTGCACAGCGGCGAGGTAGCCGAGATAAGCAAAGTGGATAAGCCCAGGGACGCAAAAGAGCTCACCTGGTAGAAACAAAGACCTGGGGTCAGCCCTCCATTTTCAACACTGAGGGTCAGGCCTCAAGACCTGGGGTCAGCCCTCCATTTTCAACACTGAGGGCCTCCATAATCAACAAAATCATTCACATGCCGGATAAAGCGATACTTTAACCTTGATTATGTCCCATGTCCGGGGCTGACCCCATGATCGGGACAACATCAGAGTTGGGAGAGGAGGTCCAGGAGGCCGCCGGGTCCCTCGACGGTGAGGTCGGCCACCGCCTCGAGCTCGATGGGGGTTTCGGGCGTGAGGACGGCAATGGCCACGCCCTCGAAACCGCCCTCCTTCATGAGGTAACGCAGGCCGCGAAAGGCGTCCACGTCCGTGAGGTCGTCGCCGGCGTAAAGGGCACGTTTCAGCTTCCAGCCGGCAGCCAGGCGGATGAGCACCGTGCCCTTGTCGATGTCCACGGGGGGGCGCAGTTCCAGCGTCTTTCCGCCGCGCTTCGTCTTGAGCCCCAGCTTGTCGGCCAGGCCCCCAACCAGTTGCACAGCCCTGTCTCCCTCGCCTGGGACCTCGCGGAAATGCAGCGAGATCGAGATCAACTTATCTTCGATGCTAACGCCGGGCAGTTCGGAGAGCGAGGAAAGCAGCTCCTCGCGGGCGCGGTCCAGGGCCGGGAGGAAAGGCAGTACCTCGGGGTCTATGCGCGGTTCATCCTCCATCCATTCCATGCCGTGTACTCCCACGTAGTGGACATGCGCCAGCCCTACCTGGGACTCCAGGTCCGCCGCGCGCATGCCGGACATAACGCACATGGGATAGCGCCGCGCGAGGCCGGGGAGTATCTCAGCGGCGCTCGGGTGCAGGCCGACCCCCGCGCCGTCCGCGGCAGGAACGCTGAGAGTACCGTCGAAGTCCAGGAAGATACCGGAACGGCGGGGCTCCGCCTTGAAATCGGAGATCCAGCCCGGGGCCGCGCTCACCGTTGCCTCCCGCGCGAAAACAATCGCCTGCCCCGCGAGCGGTGTGCCGGTCCCGCCGGTATATCCAACAGGTCCTCGCCGGCCAGAACCCGCTCGGGGTTAACCTCGAGGAGGATGCGGGCCGTCTCATCGCCCAGCTGCTTGCGTACGATACGCGCCGCTGCCGAGAGATCGGGGCTGCGGCCGTTGGGCTTGTGCGCGTCCGATGCGAGCAGCCGAGCCGTGCCATCGCCCAGGAGGGCGAAAGCGCTGTTCTGCGCCGCCCTGCCGTATATGCCCTCCAGGCTGCCGGAGTTTACCTGGACCTCAACCCCCCTGTCCACCATTTCCCTTACGGCATCCTGCCTGGTCGCGAGGAAGCGGTTGCGTTCCGGGTGCGCGAGTATGGGCACGAATCCGCACAGCTGGACCCGGAAGAGGATATCCGCCGTCGCCGCAGGCATATCGATAAGAGGAAGGTCGCAGAGCAGGTATCTCCCGCTTCCTCCCAGTGAGAGTCCGTCCAGGCCGCCATCCTCGCCAGCCAGGCGGTAGAGCCCGGAGTTCAGCCGCACTTCCACCCCCGGGACGAGTTCCAGGGGGATGCCCGCCTCGTGCAGGATAGCGGCGTGCTCCTTCACTGCCGCGGACACCGCGGGCAGCTCGAGGTCGTAGGTCTCGAGGTCGTAGTGGGGGGTCGCGGCCATGCGCGCCGTGCCTCCCCGCACCGCGGCGCGGGCCATCTCCACGAACTCCGCGTCGTTGGAAGCCCCGTCGTCAAAACCGGGAAGTATATGGGAATGGAGGTCGGTAAAGGGCAATTTCACCTCCGCATGTTGTTACGGTACCAATCCACGGTGCGGGTGAGCCCATCCTGCAGCGAGACGCGCGGCTTCCAGCCCAGGATTCTATCCGCCCTGGCGGCGTCGAGGGCGATATGGTCGAGTTCGCCCTCCCGCGGCGGGGCGTAAGAGGCCGCCACCTCCCATTCCATGATATCCGCTATTCCCTCATATAATTCGTTGACCGAAGTCTGCACTCCGGTGCCGATGTTCATGAACTCGCCTTCTCCCTTGGACAGGGCCGAGCGGTAGGCATCCACGACGTCGTCCACATATACGAAGTCCCGCGTCTGCCCCCCGTCCCCGAAGATGGTGCATTCCTCGCCCGCCAGGATCCTGCCGATGAAGATAGCCACCACGCCTGCTTCCCCGAAGGGGTTCTGACGGGGCCCGTATATGTTGGCGAGAGCCAGGGTGCAGCAGGAGAGGCCCCGGGTGCGCTCGAAGTAACGGATGTATTCCTCGGCAACGAGTTTGCTTACCCCGTAGGGTGAATCCGGCCTCCTGGGGGCATCCTCGGCTACGGGGATAGAATCGGGCTCGCCGTATATGCATCCTCCCGAACTCGTGTTGATGAAGCGCGACACGCCGTTATCCGCCGCCATCTGCAGCAGGTTCAGCGTGCCCAGCACGTTGACGTCCGCGTCGAACACCGGATCCTTCACGGAGATACGCACGTCGGGTTGGGCGGCCAGGTGGATGACGGCATCCTGCTCCTTTGCCTTGAAGGCGGCAAGGAGGGCATCGTCCCGTATATCCGTGTGAAGAAACGAGAAACGGTTCTCCTTGGCGGCATCCTTGACTCCCATGAGATTGTCGAACTTTCCCGTGGACAGGTTGTCCACGACCGTTACCGCGTGTCCGTCACTCAGCAAGGTGTCCACGAGGTTGGACCCGATGAATCCCGCTCCGCCGGTAACTACGATGCGCAATCACTTCACCTCCCGGTATCGGCTCCGCCGGGAGCGGGCCGCGTGCCCGCGCCGGTTTCGGCCGCTGTCGGTTTCGATCTCGGTATCAGTGCCAATATCGGTTAAAGATTATCACAGGGGCCGGGGCGCTGCTCGCGTCGGGCGTCTCCTCTGAGGTCTGGCCGTCCAGGATATCCTCCCACGTCAAGGAGCGCGTTATAGAGAAGAACTGGGGGCGCATGTCCTCGAACTCGCTGGCCGGGGAGCGGCCCTGGAAGAAGAATATGTAATCCCCGGCCACGATGTAGTAGAGGAGGAACTCCGTCTCCTCGCCCATGTAATTCGCAACGAACTCGGTGTAGAAGGCCGGGAAGTCGGAAACCCGGGTAGAGGTGAACATGTCTACGGCGGGCGTTTCGTCCATCTCGCCCGCCGCTTCATCCTCTCCCGGCTCACCGGCCGCGGGCTCTTCCGGCCCGTAGGCGTTATCTTCTTCGGAAGGTTGCTGGACGGAGCCGGAGTAGGGCTGCCCTCCCAGGGCCAGCATGCGTTGCGCGGCGTCCTCGGCCAGGTTTTCCTCGATAGCGCTTAAACCCCCGATCGATATTATCGGGTCGAGCTGAGTGACGCGCAGCTCGAGGTTCTTGCGCGAGGTCAGCGTGAAGGTCAGCGCCGCGAGTTCGTTCTCCGCGGGGACATCCTGTTCCAGAGACCAGTTCTCGGGATAGGAGAGATTGAACCCGAGTTCGGGGTCGCTGTAATCCTGTGCCGTGTCCTCGACTTCAAAGACTTCAGGCTTGCTTTCGTCATTCCCCCAGGCGATTCTGTAAACGAGGTAGCCAGCTCCGCCCAAGACCGCCAGCAGCAGTAAGGCGATAGCAAAGACGGTCGCATAGAACAGGAAGCTGCGGTGGCGAGGCAGGACGATATCGTGCTCGGAATCGCTTTTGAGAAAGCTCTCCATCAATCCGTCCTGGGAGAGCCCCGCGCCACAAATCCCGCAGTATTTCGCCCTGTCCGGCTGGTAACTGCCACATTCGGGACAGATCAAACCATCGACCTTTCCTCGTATTGGGGCCTGGAAATATGCAGTTTCCGTTGCAACGCCGCGCGAGAGGCGAGACTCGAGCGGTCGCATCCAGGCCGGTTTGCCTTCTCTCCAATGTTATTCTCTACGCTATCTGGCGTCACCTTGGATTATAGACGATGGCAACGTCCACATAGTTGCACTTCCTGGGGTCAGCCCTCCATTTTCAACAACGAGGGTCAGGCCTCAACAATCAACACGATCACCCACAAGGTGTGCAGACGATATGTCCTGGTGAATTGCATGGAATATGGGGGGATGACCCTTAGCGGGGGTAGCTGAAGTACATGGCCCGTTCGATGACGGCCGGTCCGCCGGTGTCCACGCGGATGGAGAACTCCGAGCTGGAGAGGTTGGGCACCAGGTTCACCTTGAGGCTGGCGCGGCTGTGCGCCCCCACCATCATGGGCTGGCCGATAATGTTGCCGTCGGGAAGGCAGAAGGTCACGACCACCGGAAGCTCGCTGTCGCCCGGGTTCATCACCAGCAGGTAGGTATCGAAGAAACGTGAGGTATAACCCTCCGCGAAGAAGCGTACGATGCCGGGTTGCGTGGTGCCCGCCTGCACGTGTCCTCCGGGACATTCGGGATACCCGAAGTACATGGATCGCTCCGCCACCACCGGGATGTCAGAGGTGAGCCGCAGCGAGACGTCGGTCGAGTCCATGCCCGGCGCGGCATCCACGTAAACCGTGGTACGGCTGTTGGCGGCCGCCGGGAAGACCTGAGTGTAAACGCTTCCGTCGGGCTTCATGAAGTCGAAGGTTACGTTGGCATCCGAGTGGTTAGGGTTGAGCACCAGGATGTATTCGTTGAAACCTCCTCCCGTGTATCCCTCGGCGAAGTACCACTCGAGAGAGGGCTGGGTGGCGCCGCTGCTGACGGTGCCGCCGTCGATGTCGTTGTAACCGAAGTACATGGAGCGCTCCGCCACTATGGGGCGGTCCGAATTCAAGCTTACAGATACGTCGGTATCTTCCATGCCCGGCGCGGCATCCACGTAAACGGTGGCGCGGCTGTGCGCCCCTACCGGGAAGTCCTGCGTGTGCGCGCTGCCGTCGGGCTTCATGAAGTCGAAGGTGACCAGGGCCTCCTGGTCTCCGGGGTTGAGCAGAAGGATATACTCATCGAAGCCACCGCCGGTGAAGCCCTCCGCGAAGTACCATTTCTGGGAGGGCTCGGTGACCCCCAGGGCCACGTGTCCGCCCGTCCTGCCGTTGTAGTCGAAATACATCGCCCGTTCCGCAACCACCTCCTGTTGCGAACGTATGCGCACCGACACGTTGGTGTCTTCCATGCCCGTGAACTCGTCGACGTGCAGGGTGATGCGTGTCTTGGAGCCTACGGTGAAGGAGGAGGTGTGCACGCTGCCGTCGGGGAGCATCATGTCCACGTCGAAGGCCGTACCCACGTTCTGCGGGTTGAAGATGCAGATATACTCGTCGAAACCGCCGCCGGTGTAACCCTCGGCGAAATACCACGTGGTGGCGGCATCGGCCGTCCCGCGGGAGACGTGCCCTCCCCGGATGGGCGCGGGCGGCTCCTGGAAGGTGCCCGGGATGATGGAGAGGGGCGTCCCGTTTGGAGCCCAGTAAAATGGTATGTGGGCCAGGGTGGGATCGAGCCGCACGCAGCCGTGGGAGGCCGGGTATCCCAGGCCGCCGTAGTACGACTGTACGCCGTTATAGGTGGGCCAGGCGTGGATGGCGTAGTCCTCGAAGAAGCCCATCCAGTAGTAACATACGCACCCCGGGTACTTGGGGACCGGATGAACCTCGTCGTGGTAGAGGATCTTGAATTCGCCCAGGGGTGTAGGGGTGCCGCCCGCTCCGGTCGAGACCAGGAAGACATAGACCACGCGGCCGTTCTCCATGCAGTAGAGCTTCTGATCGGCGATGGACAGCACCATGCTCTTCTGCACGCTCACCGCCGCCTCGAAGACCTGGGCTTGCGGGGTAGCCCGGACCTCCGGCGTATATGCGCTCTCGCGGCCCATGGAGTCCACGGCGGTGATCACGTAGTAATAGGCGGTGCCGTCCGTGAGGCCCGTATCCACGTAACCGAGGTAGTTCACGGTGGAGTCCGTGGAGCGCTCGCTGAGCAGGGTATAAGGCCCGCCGGGGGTGTCGGAACGATAGACGCGGTAGGCGGCGATATCCGGCGACGGGCTGTCCACCCACCCCAGGTCTATCTTTCCCCCGTCGTCGTCGGGGCGGTCGGCCGCCCATGCATCCGCAGGGGGAGGCGGTGCGTCCTGCGCGGTAGCCGCGGCGGGCACGGCCAGGAGTACTATGAGCAGGACGGCCAGAACTAACGACCAGGATTTACTTGCAAGAATCCTCGCGCGGGTGCTCTTCACCTGCATCTCACCTCTTGTGATAAAGTCCGGTTGAGGTCCGGAACGAAGCACCTGACATAGTGCATATTATCGGCAGACGAGGGCCTTTTGACAAGGGCATTTATCATACCTTTCGACCTGCCCGGGAGAGGTTCAAGAAGGGGCGGTATTCTGCCGATTCAAATAGCGGAAAAGGGCGCAAAAACGCGCCTTTAGGGCTTGGAGGAAGAAAACCGTAGGGGATGAAAAAGCGCAGCGATTCTTCTTTCGTTCGGTCCAGGGGCGTGATGTTTATAAGTAAGCGGTCAGCGGGAGTGGAGAGCGAAGAAGTACAGCGGAATATGAGGTGTAGAGGTGGCAAGGGTAGGGAAGTTTATTGTCCGTGATGCGGACATCGACAGGATAAAGCTGGAACTGATCACCTTTTTCAAGGATAACCCGGGCACCGTGGACAGCGCGGAGAAGATCGGCATCCGCCTGGGCCGCTCCCAGGAAGAGGTGGCAAAAGCCCTCGAAGAGCTATCCGAGCACGGTATATGCAAGAGGGTGTCCTCGCGGCCCGAGCCCATCTACATGTATTACGCTTCGGCCCAGATACTCGAACGCCTCGCCAGGCTGGCTCCCGATATGGACTACGACGCCCAGATCGAGCTGGTGAACACGCTTCTCTCCCGCCACTAGGATGGGGTCAGCCCTCCATTATCAACACCAGGGGCCACCCCTCAACGTTCAACACAATCGTCCGTGTAAGCGTTCAGACGAGGTTTTTTTACTGGCTTTCCTGGAATGTGGAGGTCTGATCCATCATCGGGATAAAAACGAGCGTTAACGGCAAAGAGACCTTGTGCTCCACTCCCGCCGTAGACCGATCACCGTTTTATGGTGTTATTTTGTCCCATGTCCGGGGCTGACCCCATGATCGGGACAAAAATGCCCCAGGGTTTATAATCCAGGTATGGATGAGGGAAAGCTTTACCTGGTGGGTACGCCCATCGGGAACCTGGAGGACATCACCCTGCGGGCGCTGCGCGTGCTGCGGGAGGCCGACCTGGTAGCGGCCGAGGATACGCGGAGGGCGCGCAAACTCCTCTCGCGCTACGACATCCACACCACGGTGACCAGCTACCACGGGCATAACGAGCGCGAGAGGGCCGAGACCATCGCCGGCGAAGTGGAGGCGGGTAAAAAGGTGGCAGTGGTCAGCGACGCGGGCATGCCCGGCGTGGCCGACCCCGGCTTCCGGGTAGTCGAGGAATGTACCCGGCGCGGCCTGCAGGTGGAGGTCGTACCCGGCCCAAGTTCCCTCACCGCAGCCCTTGCCCTCTCGGGACTTCCCCTGGACGCTTTCCGCTACGACGGGTTCATCCCGCGCAAGAAGGGGGAGAGGCGGACCCGCCTCGTGGGCCTCCTGCGCGAGGGCGAGCCCGTCGTCTTCTACGAGGCCCCCCATCGCTTGAAGGATACCCTCGAGGACCTGGCCGAGCTGGCGCCGGAGCGCACGGTGGTGGTCGCGCACGAGCTGACCAAGGTGCACGAGGAGGTCTTGCGCGGGACCGCGGCACAGGTCCTGGCATCCCTGGGCGAGGGGAAGCCGCGCGGGGAGTTCGTGGTCATCGTAGCCCACGGCGAGGCGGAGGAGACTCCGCCGCTGCCCGAGCTGGCCAGCGAGGTGGCCGAGCTCGTCGTTGACGGCCTGGCCCCCCGGGAGGCGGTGAAGGCGGTGGCGCAGAAGCACGCCGTGGCGCAGCGCGAGGTGTACGCCGCCTGGCTGGAGAGGAAGAACGAAGCTTGACAGCCCGTGGATCCGCCCGGATGACATACCGGAGGTATGCCCGCCTTCGATCCAGTAGGACTTGTGAGCCCACCCCTCTTCATCGCGGTGTGGTGATGGTCTTCGCTCGAACTGCCCCGCACCGTCTCGCGATGATCCGTGGTCGACCTCTCCCGCACTACCTCGTGATAGTCCCCGCTTGACCGGTTCAGGAATGATCCGGCGGTGGTCAGCCATCGAAGCGCCACGGGACGGTCTCGTAGCGGTCCGCAACGGAACCGTTGCGATAGAAGGATTATCTGGCCTCCCGTGGAACTCTCCGAGTGGTCTGAGCCGTCTACTATCTCAGATATAGGCTAGAGAGGGGGTTAAAAGATGGGTAAGAGAATCCTTGGCGTTATAACCGCTGCACTCGTCCTCTCCTTCTGCTTCTGCGGGCCGGCCTTGGCGGACGGCGGCCTTTTCGGTAAGGGCGGGCGCGATATCTCGGAGCCGGAACAGAAGGCAGTCATATTCTTCCATGCAGGCACGGAGGAGCTGGTGCTCTCGGTGCGCTACGACGGGGCATCGGAGGACTTCGCCTGGCTGGTGCCCACGCCCGACGTTCCGAGCGTAGAGGAATCGGACGCCGACCTCTTCTGGCTGATGAGCGAGGTCACTCCTTCCCCACAGACCTGGGGCGAAGAGGGGCGTCATAAAGGGACGATGAACGCAGGTATGGATGGCGGAGTCGACGTCATAGACGAGCTCACGGTGGGAGCCTTCGACCTCACGGTCCTGCGCGCTGACGATGCCGGCGATCTGAGGTCCTGGCTGGAGGAGAGAGGCTTCGCCTACGATGAGGAGGCGGAGCAAGTCCTCGACGTCTACATAGAACGCGGCTGGTGCTTCACCGCCATGCGCATCAACCCCTCGTTCGAAGACCCCGATTACGGTTATATGGATTACGAGCTCTCCGAGGGGACTATCGACCCGCTGCGCTTCACCTTCGAGACCCCCGAGCCCGTCTACCCCCTGCTCATATCCTCGCTCAATCCCGGCGTGACCGAGGTGCTACTTTATATATTGGGGCCGGAGGCCTACGTCAACCGCAGCATGGAGCTGGAATATGCGGAGAGGTGGCAGCCAGTACAGATAGCTGCGCTAGCAGACTTCAGCGAGCTGGCCGGGGAGATGGAGCGCGGCGGCGGCTGCTGCATCACGAAACTGCGGCATTCCTTCTCTCCGCGAGAGATGGAGGACCTCTACTTCTCGACCGCGAACGGGGGGCAGCTCGAGCAGTGGGCCGGCTTTGCGGCCGCGAGCGGCGGAGGGGACTCCGTGCCCTGGTGGGTGATGCTGGCCGCCGCGCTGGGACTTGGCCTTCTGGCGGGCGCCGCTTATGCGTCGTTCGGCGGTCGCGAAAAGGGATGGCCGGGCAGGACGCTGGCGGTATTCCTGGCAGTCGCCCTCGTTGGCTCGGCTGTCCTGGTCCCGCTGGGGATATGGGTCGTCCCGGGCGACGAAGAAGAGGTCTTCGTAGCACATGCCGAATGGCCGTGGGGGGAGGATATCCTGGTTGACGACGGCGGATGGTCCAAGCTGGTCCATCAGGACGGTCGTTCCGAGATACTGGGCCTGGCGGAGCACCTGAAATGGACGAGCGAAACGGAGGAGATAGAGCCGGTGGACTATACCGGAGACCCCGTGATGGCGAGAGGCGAACTGGACAAAGCGGGCAGGTGGGAATGGAGCATAAGGCACCACCGGGCGGACGTCTGGCAGACGCAATACCTGACGGTGGCGGACCGCGAGAGCGGTGAAGCGTACGAGGTCGACATAGGCATGAAGCAGGTACATGCCGTGCGCCTCTCACCCGGGGGCGACAGGTTGTGGGTAGCCATGAACCCCGGCGTGCCCGTGAACAAGACGGAGGCACAGGAATACGCGTTCCCCTCCCTCGAGCTGTTGCGCTTCCTCATACACGACGATTGCATGCAACTGGGGGAGATAGTCGTGTCGCAGTGGGGCGAGCCGATGCTCGCCGGCCGCTTCGAGAGATACGAGGAAAACGGGGGATATTGGGACCATGAAGTATATTTCGGCTTCCTGCCCATGTTAGCAGAGAATGCGAGTTACGCAGGGAAGCCCTTCACGATAGGTGTCGATAATATGGAGTCAGATGAGGACATAAAGCTTATCAGTATACTCAACGGCTATACCTGCGACGCCGTGGACGCCAGCCCCTTCCTCCTCCTCGGGGGATACGACTACGAAACGGATGACGGGCTGGTGTTCGTGCTGGATGCGAGCGACGGAATGATTTACGAGGTGTGCGAGGGGTCACCGGTCGGCTGGCGATAGCCGGTTAGCACGGCGTTGCTTCACGCTCCTATCCGACAGCACGATGCGTTTGGTGTAGAAGTGTCCCCGCTTCAACCCGCCCGCGGCGGAAAGGGGTCCGGCAGCGCCAGGTCCTCCGCGTCGATGCCCTTGAGCTCCGCCACCTTCTCCGCGATGAGCACCAGCCTTTCGGGGGAGTTGGGCTTGCCGCGGTGGGGGTGGGGGGAGAGAAAAGGGCAGTCGGTCTCGACGAGCATCTTATCCAGCGGCAGCTCGCGCACGATGTCCTGCAGTTTGCGCGCGTTGTTGAAGGTGACCGGTCCGGCAACCGACACGTATCCGCCCATATCCAAGACGGCACGGGCCATCTCCAGGTCGCCGGAGAAGCAGTGCATGACGAGGCGGCCGTCGAAGGGCGTGTACTCCTCGAGGATGCGCATGGTGTCTGCATGCGCTTCGCGGTCGTGGACCACTACCGGCAGGCTCATCTCAGGCGCCAGCTCTAACTGGGTGCGGAAGGCACGCTCCTGGTCAGAGCGCGGCGAGAGGTTGCGGTAGAAATCCAGGCCCGTCTCGCCGATGCCCACCACTTCCGGGTCCTCCGCCAGCCGCCTCAGCTCGCGAAGGGCCGCGGGATCCAGGTCAACGGCATCGTGAGGATGGATGCCCACCACCGCGCGCACCTGCGGGAAGGCGTGCGCCAGCTCGACGGCGCGGCGGCTGGAGCGAACGTCTATGCCGATGGTCACCACCCCGGTCACCCCGGCAAGTCGCGCCCTCTCCAGGGCCTCGGATACGTCCCCGTCGAGCAAGTCCAGGTGAGCGTGGGTATCGATCAAGTTCATTCCTCTTTCAACCTCTCAACCTCTCAACCTCTCGAGGTCAACTATTTGGGGTCAGGTCTCAAATGTTGACCTTCGCTGCTATCTATCCAATTCCCAAAGGGCAAAAAAGATCAACATTTGAGACCTGACCCCAAAGTGTTGCGTTATTTTGCCGTCTCTATGCGGGGGAAGAGGCCTTCGCCCTTGGCCACCTTCTGCCCGGCGGGATAGAGGCCCCACTCAACTTCGGCGGGAAGGTGGTGGTCGTGGATGGAATCGCCGTATCCCAGACGCTTCCAGATGCCCTCGCCCGTCGAGGGCATGGAGGGCAGCACCAGCAGCGCCGTGAGGCGCACCGTCTCAACCGCGTTGTAGAGTACGGTGTCCAGACGCGCCGCAAGCTCGGGGTCCTTGGCCAGGTCCCAGGCGGTGGTCTCGTCCACGTAGCGGTTGACCGCTCCCAGGTAATACCATACGGCCTGCAGGGCCTCGTTGAACGCCAGGTTCTCCATGTGCCTGTCCACCTCGCCGAAAACCATCGAGGCCGCCTCTATGAGGGCGGCGTCCGTCTCCTCCGCGACGCCGCCGGACGCGGGGACCTCGCCCCCGCGGTAGCGCTCCACCATGGCCAGCACGCGGCTGACCATGTTGCCCAGGGCGTTGGCCAGGTCCGCGTTGTAGCGCCCGGTCATGTTCTCGCGCGAGAAGTTGCCGTCGTAGCCGAAGGAGAACTCGCGCAGGAAATAGTAGCGGTATGCATCTACGCCGTACTCGTCGATGAGCTCGTAGGGGCTGATGACGTTCCCCTTGGACTTGGACATCTTCTCTCCCTCCACCGTGAGCCACCCGTGGGCGTAGACCTGGTGGGGGAGAGGAAGGCCGGCCGCCATGAGCATGGCAGGCCAGATGATGGCGTGAAAGCGCAGGATCTCCTTACCGATAAGGTGGACGTCGGCCGGCCAGATGCTCTGGAAGCGCGCATCGTCGATGCCGTAGTCGATAGCGCTGATATAATTGAGCAGCGCGTCGAACCACACGTACATCACCTGGCTCTCGTCGAAGGGCAGCGGTATGCCCCAGGTGAGGGTCTTACGGCTGATACTCTGATCGGTCAGCCCCTGCCTGATGAAACTGGTCACCTCGTTGCGCCTCATCTCCGGCTGCACGAAGTCGGGGTTGGCCTCGATATGTTCCAGGAGACGGTCGGCGTAGGCGGAAAGGCGGAAGAAGTAGTTGTCCTCCTGCACCATCTCCACTTCCCTGCCGCACTGGGGACATTTTCCATCCACCAGTTGCGACGGGAGCCAGAAGGACTCGTCGGGCACGCAGTACCAGCCCTCGTAGGTGTCAGGGTAGATATCGCCCTTGTCGTAGAGGTCCTGGATGAACTTGCGCGCCACCTCGGCGTGGCGGGGCGAAGTGGTGCGGATGAAGAAATCGTTGCTGATGTTGAGCGCTTTCCATACATCGCTAAAATGGGTCACCATGCGGTCCGCCCATTCCTGGGGCGTGACCTCGTTGCGCTCGGCGGCGCGCGCTACGTGCTGGCCGTGCTCGTCGACTCCGGTGAGAAAGAAAACGCGCTCGCCCTTCAGGCGGCGGTAACGCGCCAGGGTATCGGCCACCACCGTGGTATAAGCGGTACCGATATGGGGCATGTCGTTGACGTAATAGATGGGCGTTGTAACATAGTAAGCCTTGTCCATTTTTTCCTTCCCATGTAAAAAATTACTAGATTATTATTGACACTCCTCGGGCGATGTACATATAATTATATCCCTGGTATTACCCCGTATTGTCAAGGAGAATGAGGTGCGCCCGGGCCGCGAAGACCGGGCAAGCAAGCCAGAAAGGGTGGGCGAGACATGAAAGCCACAGGTATCGTAAGGAAGATCGACGAGCTCGGAAGGATCGTTATCCCGATGGAGCTGCGCCGTACACTGGACATCAAGGAGCGCGACCCGATCGAGATATTCGTCGACGGCGAGAAGATCGTGCTGATGAAGTATCAGCCGGGCTGTATCATCTGCGGCAACCCGGACAAGAACAAGACGTTCAAGGGCAGCCGCATCTGTCAGAAGTGCATCAACGAGATCAAACGCAAGTAATCCAGTTATTTCCGGAGCGGATCGGGTCAGGGGGGTAAGGGTTCCGCTCCTGCTCGATAAAAATAGATGGGCATCCTGCCCATCTTTTTTTATCTCGAGTAACCAAGCCTGGATGCCTCCGGACCTGTTTCTGACCGCGTCTGGATGGCCTTCTCTCATGCCCCTGCCCGGTCCCGAACCACCGGGGATGCCCTGCGAAAATGATGGTTTACGAAGATATGCTGCGCTGACGATAAGGTAAGAGTACCTGCAATATCCGGAGACTCTGAACGGTGCGGGCCCGATGCACGAACCGGGATCTGGGCGAGAGTGACTATGACCAAGGACATGCCTGGTGTAAGGGTGAGAGCTGCGCTGGCGTTGGCCTTGTCCCTTGCCCTCGTGTCCATTACCGCCATCGCGGGTTGCGGCACGGCGGAAACGGTACAGAAAAGGGCGGGAGACGATCATTATAACGTCGGCTTGAGGATACTGCGCTTCGGCTATACCCACACCGACGGCAGTACGGAAACGGTCGCGGCTGCCGTCTGGTATCCCGCCGCGGAAGAGCCGCAAGCATACACCTACGAAACCGCCGACGACTATCACAGCCGTGTGGCCTTCGATTCCCCCCTGGATGCTTACGGCATGCCCTACCCCCTGGTCTTTTTCGCCCACGGCGGTTACGGATGCGGATATGACTCCGCCTTCTTCGCCGAATACCTCGCCGCAAGAGGTTACGTGGTCGTGGCACCGGATTTCGTGGACACCGAGCCACCCCTTTACAGCGAGCAGATAGCCTTCGGCCGCATCGCGGAGGGCAGCACGGGTTCGCTCAGGGAGGTCCTCGCCGTATCCCGGCGGTTCGTAGAGGATATGGACGCGGACCGCGAACTTCTGCTGGCGTATCTCGCAGAGCACAGGTTGCACCACGTCTCATTCGTCCTGGACATGATCGTGGCGGAGAGCGCCTCCCCGTCCTCGTTCCTGTACGGAGCCGTGGACGAAGAGGCTATCGGGATATGCGGGCATTCACTAGGCGGAATCACCACCCTGGGAAAGACCGGGGCTCATCCCGACGGTTCCCTCCACGACCAGAGGTTCAAGGCCGCCCTGCTTTTCTCGTCGTCCGCCTATCCCTTCGAGGAATCCCTCCACGGCATCGCAGTGCCCATGATGCTCATTATCGGCGACGACGACCCCTCTTTCATGCACCCGGAGCTGCCCCGCCGTGCCACCTTCGACCGCGCCCCGGCACCTCGCTATCTCGCCATCCTGCGCAACGCCGGCCACTTCGCATTCAGTAACAGCGCTTGCGGTTCGAAGCCGCTATGTAAAGCCGCAGAGGAAGACCCGCAGGTAAACGCCATCTGCCGCTACGGATACAATTTCATGCAGGCATACCTTCTTGGTTTGCCGACGGCGCTGGCGGAACTGGAGGAACCGGACGCGGCTTTCGTATATTACGCCCGGGAGGAGAGAGCGGGAAACCTGCTTGAATGGGGCGAGAAAGCGCCGCCGTGATACGGTCAGCGGCTGGGCCTTAGCGAGCGATGCCTCGTGCGGGACGGGAGCAGGGCATGACCCGAGCGCCGCTTCCATCGAGGTGTGGAAACGAGACCCTTTATGGCGACGGAACGGCCAGCCCCAAATCTTAAAGTGCCCCCACGTGGACGCCCGGCTTTGCGTTCTTATGCGGGCTACTCCACTCGCTTCTTATAGGCTGGACGAGAGGTTGCGGAATACCGCGAGCAGGTCCGCGCAGGAAAGTTCTTCCGCCCTGGCTGCAAGGGACAAACCGCATAGGCGCAGGGCTTCCTCGGCGAGGGGGCGCGGGCAGTAAGGAGCCCTCCCCCCGCCGAGAGAATTTACCAGCATCTTCCTGCGCTTGGCGAAGCCCGCGTCGAGGAAGCGGAAGAAAGCCCCTATCTCCGGCTCGGAGAGGGACACCCCCTTTTTCCTCACGATCACCATGGACGAATCGACTTGCGGAGGAGGCAGGAAAACGGTGGGGGGTACGCGGGCCAGGCGCTCGACGTCGGCCAGCAGACGCATCTTTACAGAGACGCCGCCGTAAGCGGGGCTGCCGGGCTCCGCGAGGTAGCGGTCGGCAAGCTCGCGCTGTACCGTGACCACCATGCTCCCCGCCTGTGGGATTTCCCTGAGCAGGCGCAGGATAAGAGGGGTGGCGACGTTGTAGGGCAGGTTGGAAATCACCTTGACCCTCTCTCCGGGTGAGAACAGGCCCGCCAGGTCCACGCGCATGGCATCGCCCTCTACCAGCTCCAGGTTGGGCCACGAGCCCAGGGTTTCGTCCAGGATCGCGAACAGACGCCTGTCCATCTCCACCGCCACCACCCGGCGCGCCCGGCCGCACAGCTCCTCGGTTAGGGTGCCGATACCCGGCCCGATCTCCAGCGCGGTGTCTCCGGACGTGAGGTCGGCGGCCTCGAGCAGCCGCCCCAGGACGTTACCGTCAATCAGGAAATGCTGGCCGAGGGCGCGCGTGAGGCGCAGGCCGTGCCTCTGCAGTATCTCGGCAACCACGCTGGGCCTCGCGAGCTCGCCCATCGCTTCACACCTCCCGGAAATCTCCACCGCCGCGTTCGAACGGCGGTCCTTACTCTACCCCTATTATCGCGCATGATGCCATGGTCTTGCCCATGAGATCTGCCGCACGTAGAGGTGTTGAGATGGCCGACCGTACGCCGTGTTAATATGGAGGCGGTGGCAGGCGGCGACAGGAGTGTGCATGCGGAGCGAAGCGGCATTAGAAGCACCGGCCAAGATAAACCTCTACCTCGAGGCAGGACCTCTGCGTCCCGATGGATATCATCCCGTGCGCACGGTGATGCAGACCGTTGAGTTGTGCGACCTGGTGGAGATGGAGGTGACGGTCGGGGGAGAAGGGGTACAGCTTGCGGTAGAAGGAGACGCGGCGCCCGGCGAGGACAACCTCTGCTACCGGGCGGCCTGCGTGTTTCTGGCAGCGACGAGGCTGCGCATGGGGATAAAGATCAGGCTCGGCAAGCGCATCCCGCAGGCCGCGGGGCTGGGAGGCGGGAGCTCCGACGCCGCCGCGGTGCTGCGCATGTTGAACTTCTTCGCCGGTGAGGCCATGACCCGGGAGAGATTGATGCGCACGGCCGCATCGCTCGGCATGGACGTCCCCTTCTTCCTGGTGGGAGGAACCGCGTTGGGGGAGGGAAGGGGGGAGCGCATAACCGCTCTCCCGCAGGCCCCGCCCCTGCCCGTCCTGCTGGTCAACCCGGGGATGGCCCTGGCTACCAGCGAGGTCTACCGGCGCTTCGATCTCTCGGGGGTCGATGATCCTCCCGCCCAGGGTCCCGGGACGCTTATAACGCTGCTGCCGGCGGCCGACGGGGAAATGATCGCGCCGCTCCTCCACAACTCTCTGCAGCGGGCGGCCTGCGAGCTGATGCCAGAGGTAGCTACCCTGCTGCGGCGGGCGAGCGAGGCTGGAGCCGCCGGCGCCCTGGTAAGCGGCAGCGGTCCGACCGTTTTTATCCTGCCCAGAAGCGACGACGAGGCTGTTTTCCTCGAGGAGGA
Organism: uncultured Actinomycetota bacterium; assembly: GCA_964529285.1. Lineage (GTDB taxonomy): Bacteria > Actinomycetota > Geothermincolia > Geothermincolales > RBG-13-55-18 > SURF-21. The sequence continues at coordinate 19,331 of CAZGWK010000012.1, read as the reverse complement.
GATGATGCGGCACGCCCCGGCAGTGGTACGCACCAGGTTCCGCATGGCCGGGGTCAGCCAGGTAGGGTGATGAAAACAAACCTATTAAACTGCATAAACGCGATCGCCACAACGCCTTGCAGCGGGCGGCGGGTCCCGGTCCCACGCCGCAGCATGTTTCCCCGAACAGCGACGCAAAGATTGTTTAGCAAACCAGCCAGATAGCCTTGAAAACGGAGTGTAAGGGGCATAATATGGTTTATAAGTTTCTTGTCGGTACTACAAAGAATATCTAAGGGGGATACAACTCGTGGAGATCACAAGGGTAACCGTACGCGAGATCGACATGAACATGGTCAAAGGTATCGCCAGCATCATCCTAGACGATTGCTTCGTAATCCACGATCTTAGGGTTGTAGACGGGGACCGCGGTTACTTCGTAGCGATGCCATCCCGGAAGCTTCCCAACGGGGATTTCAAAGACATCGCCCACCCTTTGAACTCAGAGACTCGCGAGAATATACAGGAGGCGGTCCTGCGCGAGTTCTTCAAACTCAGGAAGGAAGAAGGCGAGCCACCCCAAGAGCAATAAGGCGGACTTCACGCTTCTTCTCTGGGGCGTGGCCAAGTGGTAAGGCAGCGGCCTTTGGAGCCGCTATCGTAGGTTCGAATCCTACCGCCCCAGCCAGATATACATGAGGGCTCCAAGCCCTCTATTTTTGTCCTGCAACCCATCTCAACTGGTATTATGTACGCCCCAGCGCCGCTGTGCGGCGGTAATCGCAGGCCGCGAGAGGGCGGCGCGAGCCGGTGGAGCTCTGGGGAGAGCGACCCCACCTACAGGATAAAGAGAGACAGCGGACGGCCTCCCGGGCCGGGCGGGAGTTGGACTGTCGCCACCTGTCCTATACAATTATGCCGTCGAGAGGAAGGAGGCGGAGTTGAGCCGGACAGCCCTGGTCCTCGCCGCCGGCGAGGGCACTCGCATGAAGTCAAACAGGCCCAAGGTCATGCACCGCGTATGCGGCCGCACCATGCTTTCCTGGGTGCTTGACGCCCTGGAGCAGGTAAAGGGCGCGGGGCATATCGACGGCATAATCGTAGTAACAGGCAGTGGAGCCGCCGAGGTGGAGGAGGAAGTCGGCGAGAGAGCCGCCTGTGTGGTGCAGGAAGAGAGAAAGGGCACGGGGCATGCGGTGATGATCGCGGCTCCCCACATCGCGACGGACGAACTACTGGTCCTGACTGCGGACTCACCCCTTATCACGCCCGCTACCCTCGGCGACCTCTGCGTACTGCACGAAAAAGAGAAAGCGGCGGTGACCATGCTTGCCGTTATCCTGGAAAATCCCAGCGGGTACGGCAGGATCGTGAGGGACGGCGCCGGAGAGGTGAGGGGGATAGTCGAGGAGAGCGAGGCCGGTCCCGCCGAGAAGGAGATAAGAGAGGTAGGCACGTCGACGTACGTCTTCGACTGGGGAGCGCTGAAGCAGGTGCTGCCGGAGCTCGGAACGGGAAACGCCAAGGGCGAGTACTTCCTCACCGACGCCGTCGCGCTGCTCGCGCGTTCCGGCAGGCGCATCTCCGCCCTCGTGACCCCGGACGCGCGCGAGGTTTTGGGCGTGAACACGCGGGAACACCTGGCCCAGGCGGAAGCCCTCATGCGCCAGCGCATCAACCGTCTCTGGATGGATGAGGGGGTGACCATGGAGGACCCATCCACCACATATATAGGGGGCGAGGTCTCCATAGGCCGGGATACCATACTGCGGCCCATGGTCATACTGGAGGGCAAGACGGCCGTCGGGGAGGGCTGCGTGCTGGGACCCAATACGCGCATCGCGGATTCCCGCCTCGCAAACCGGGTCACGGTGGAACAATCGACGGTGCGCGAGAGCGAAATCGAGGACGGGGTCAACGTGGGGCCGTATGCCAGCCTGCGCCCGGGCAGCGTCCTGCGCGAGGGCTCCAAGGCGGGCACCTTCGTGGAGACCAAGCAGACCGTGGTGGGCAGGGGCAGCAAGGTACCGCACCTCAGCTATATGGGTGACGCGGATATCGGCGACGACGTGAACGTCGGGGCAGGCAGTATCACCTGCAATTACGACGGCGCGCAGAAACACCGTACGGTCATCGAGGACGAGGCTTTCATAGGCTCCGACACCATGTTCATAGCCCCGGTGCGCATAGGCAAGGGTTCGGTCACGGGAGCGGGCTCGGCTATCTCCAAGGACGTGCCGCCGGGTTCGCTGGGGGTCGAGCGCAGCCAGCAGAAAAACATATTAGAATACAAGAAAAAGACCAGAAAGAAGAACAAAAAGAAGGAGGAGGGCAAGCCTTGAAGGAGGTAACGCGCAAAAAACTCATGATCTTCAGCGGGAGATCATATCCCGATCTTGGTCGCCAGATCGCCGGCCACCTGGGCATCAGCCTGGGCAAGGTGGACCTCACGACCTTCAGCAACGGCGAGCTCTACGTCAGGTACGAGGAGAGCGTACGCGGCTCCGATGCTTTCGTCATCCAGACCTGTTCCGAACCCATGAACGACCACATCATGGAGCTGCTGCTGATGATAGACGCCCTGGAGAGGGCTTCTGCCAAGCGCATCTCGGCGGTGATACCCTACTACGGTTACTCGCGCCAGGACAAGAAGACCCTGGCCCGGGAGCCCATAAGCGCGAGGCTGGTGACGGACCTTGTGGGCGTCGCCGGGGCAGACCGCATACTCACCATGGACCTGCATGCCGGCCAGATCCAGGGTTTCTTCTCCGGTCCCATGGACCATCTCACCGCCGTGCCGCTGCTGGCATCATATATCTCCCGGCAGGATTTCCAGGACATGGTGATAGTCTCGCCCGACGCCGGCAGGGTGAAAATGGCCAACAAGTATACCGACCACCTCGGGGTCCCCATGGCCATCCTCCATAAACGCAGGCCTGGCCACAACCGGGCCGAGGTCCTGCACGTTATAGGTGAAGTGGACGGCAAGAGCGCCGTGCTGGTGGACGACATGATCGACACCGCGGGAACCCTGGCCGCCTCCTCCGAGGCTCTGATGAAGGCCGGCGCCAAAGAGGTCTATGCCTGCGCCACCCACGGTATATTCTCCGGTCCGGCCAGGCAAAGGCTGGACGATAGCCCGTTGAAGAAGGTCGTAGTGACGAATACTCTGCCCATGGCGGAGGAGCGCTTGAGTGATAAAGTGGAGGTACTGTCCATCGCCTCCATCTTCGCCAATACCATAGCCAGCGTGTTCAAGGACGAATCCGTCAGCGAGCTCTTCGGGGGCGACAACATGCCGTAAGGGGTCAGCCCTCCATTTTCAACATGATCCCTGAAAGTTTCAACTGTTACCTCACGCCCACGATCGTGTTGATAATGGAGGGTCCCTGCCATACGCTAATAATCGTGTTTAGTGTGGAGGCCTGACCCCCGATGTTGAAAATGGAGGGCTGACCCCAGGCTATTTCGTTATCTCCAGGTACAGCGCTTCGGTTTCCTCTTCCAGCCGCTCCAGTTGGGCCGTGAGTTCCTGGATACGAACGATCACCGCGTCCATGGAATTCAGGGTGGGCATAAGGTCCTGGGGGTTTTCTCCGTAGGGTATGCCGCGCAGCACAGAATCCGAGATGCCGATGAATTCCATATAAGCGTTGATGATCTGCTCGTTCACGCTTACCAGCGCCAGAAGTTTTTCGGCGTAGGGGGTGAACTTGTCGCTCCCCTCTCCCGCGAGCAGCTCCACCTTTTCGCTGACGGTACGGAAAGCGGACGAGGCCGAGGGCAGCAGCTCGCGGGCCCCCTCGATGAGTTCCTCGGCCTCTTCTCCGGCGGAGTCTATGGGCACGGAGCGCAGCAATGCCTCCATCTGGGCGGGGAACGCGGCGACGCCGGCCAGAACGGCCCGTGCGCTTATATAGCTGGAACGCGCCTCCTGTGCATAGCGGCGGGCCTGGGATCCGCAGCCCGCCGCCAGGGCGGTTAAAGCCAGGCATACGGCCACAATCGCCAGGACGGCCCTTTGCTTCACAGCCCGTGCTCCTCGTAGTAGCGGTCTGCCTTCTGCGCCGCCTCCGCACCCCGCCGCAGAAGGCCGGATATCTCGGCGGTCAATCGCTCGATCTCCTCGGTATAGTATGAGAGCTGTTCCTGGTTTTCGGCGAAGGGCAGCACGTCCATCATGTCCGATACGGAGTTGAGCAGTTCGCGGTTCAAGGCCACGGCCTCCAGCTCGATATCGACCGCCTTAAGGGCGAGGCGGGCGTATTCCGCGTAGTCACCGGCCCCCTGCATGGCCGCGACTTCCCGCAGGATATCCCGGGCCTCGCCGTAGCGTGCTTCCAGCTCATCCACCCCGATAAGGGCCATCTCGGCGAGGGATTTTCCCTCGGCGATGGTGTCTTCCACGTTGGAGAAGCGAGTTCCCAGTTCATTCAGGCGTTCGTCCAGTCCCAGCAAGTCCTCCAGCAGAGGCTGAGACGAACTGACGAGCTCTATCGCCCGGTCCACCTTGGCCTTGGCCTCCGCGTTCCCTCCGCAGCCCGCCGGGGCCACCAGGGTTGCGGCAACGAACAGCACTGCTGCAGGAAACAGTATCCTATAAGCTTTCATCTCCGTCGTTTCTTCTCTCCGCGGCTCGTTTATTCCTCCCGGGACGTATCCGGACTATGCCGGCACCAGTATAGACGTTATCCTGCGGGGATTTGTTTAAATCTCTTTGAAGGGCGAAAGCAGGGGAGGCGGGGGAATGGCGCTCGAAACAACATCGATTCGCTTTCCCGTGCAAGGTCATGATGAGGTCTATGTATCGGCTTTGCAAAACCGGGAGCGAAAGGTCACAGCTTGATATGTGCGATAAAACCATTATCTGGAAAGGAATTCAAGAATAAAGATGTGACCCCTATCAGTTGAAAAGGTTCATGGCGGCCTCCAGGCCGTCCATGACCACGGCTTCCGCTGCCGCGGCGCCCTTCTCGCACCAGGCGAGGAATACATCCAGCTCCGCGCCCTTCATCTCCGTGAGGACGTATTTGGCCGGGTCCATGCCCGCGGGAGGACGACCCACGCCGATGCGGATGCGCGGGAAGTCGGAGGTTCCAATGTTCTCGATGATCGACTGCACGCCCAGGTGGCCTCCGGAGGAGCCGCCCGTCCTGACGCGGATCGTGCCTTCCTTGAGATCGATGTCGTCGTGGATCACCAGGATAGAGGACGGTTTTATCTTCAGTTTGCGGCGCAGTTTGCGGGCTGCCTTGCCGCTGAGGTTCATGAAGGTAAGGGGCCGGGCCAGGTAAACATCCTCGGTATAGAACTTGACCTCCGCGAGGTCGTAACCCTTGCGTGACTTCAGAGAGGCATCGTGCTTTCTGGATAGTTCTTCAACCGCCCAGAAACCGGCGTTGTGCCTGGTCCTGCGGTAATGTTCCCCCGGGTTTCCCAACCCCAGGATCAGGAACATACTGCCTCCTCATGAAGACAGGGGCGGCGGGCCGCCCCTGCAGAATCCCGCTTTAAAGCCCTGTCTACTCCGCCTCTTCCTCGGAGGGGGCCTCGACCTCGGCGCCCTCCGCCGCTTCCTCGGCCAGCTCCTCCTCGAGAAGCTCTTCCTCGGCTACCTCTTCCTTTATCTTCTTCGGTGCGACGGCGGCCACTATCTCTTCGGGGTTGTTGACGTATCTTACCCCCTCGATGCTGACCAGGTCGCTCACCCTGAGGTTGTCTTTGATGTCGAGTCCCGAGATGTCCACTTCGATATAATCCGGGAGGTCCTTGGGCAGGCACTGTACGGTGACCTCGTAGAGATTATGCTGCAGTATACCACCGGCCTTGATCCCGACCGGCTCGCCCGTGAACTGCAGAACGACCTCGGCCTGCAGTTCCTCGTCGCCGCGTATCTTCTGGAAATCAACATGCAGGATATAGTCCTTTATGGGATCGCGCTGTACCTCCTTTACCACCACCGTTTGCGCGCTCTCCTTGGCCCCTTCCACCTTGAGGCTGAGCAGTCCGTGCAGACCGTGTCTCAACAGGGCTTTGAACTCTCTCTCGTCAAGCGACAGAAGCCTGGATTTGAAGCCGTGGCCGTAGAGAACGGCCGGTATCCGCCCGTCGTGCCGCATCCTTTTCGCCGCTTCTTTTCCCGTTTCGTCACGGGGTACGGCAACCAGTTCCGTTTGCATCTTCCGCACCTCTTTTTCTTTATCGCCCGTTCCAGGGCGTATCCAACTAGACAATTATAGGTAAATGCCCTTGTAGTAGCAACCGGGAGGGGGGTTCGCGGATCACGAGCGCATACGGGAAAACAGAATAGCGGTTTGTGGCATGGCGCGAGTCAGTTCTGATCCAGACGAAGCTCGACACCAAAGAGGGCCCGCTGAGGCGGGCCCCCTTTATCTGACGCGGCCCGCGCGGCTTTTCTTTTCTCTGTTGTATCATGGTTTACAGGCCTGGGTGCGCGGCGCCCAGGCCCCTTAGGCGTGCCTGCGGCAAGGAGGGCCATGGAGATATTGCGGGAACTGGAAAACATCATTGCGAAGGGCCTGGGGGGATGGCCGGCCGAACCGGCACTGGCGGCGGGAGGCCGTTTCACGCTAAAGGCCGAGGAGGAGGTCCATCCTTTCCTGGTGGCGTCCCTCTTGCGCGCAACGCCGGGTCCGCTCCTCGCCGTGGCGCCGGGGAGAGGGGCGGAGGAGGAGCTCTCCCTGGCGCTGGCCGAGCTCCTGGGCGAGGGAGCGGTGCGGCCGCTCCCGCTGCGCGAACTGGTCATCGCGGGTGAAAGGGGAGAGGACCCAGAGGCGGTCGCCCTGCGTTCACGTGCCCTGAAAGCCCTGTCGGCAGGAGAGCGCGTGGTGGTGGTGTGCGAGGCACGGGCGCTCGTGCAGGAATTCCCCGCCGGCGGCGGGGCACTGGCGCCCCTGCGCTTCCGCCAGGACGCCGAGATGGACATGGAAGAGACAGTGCGGCGCATCGCATCAATGGGTTACGGGAGGGAATACCTGGTGGAGGGCGCGGGGCAGTTCTCGGTGCGTGGAGGCATCCTCGACGTTTTCGACCCGGGCTGGCGGCGGCCGGTGCGGGTGGAGTTCTTCGGGGACAGGATAGAGAGGATCCGCCACTTCAACCCCGTAGACCAGCTTTCGGGAGAGGCCCGGGAGGAGATAGAGATATACCCGGTGACCATGCCCGTAAGAGAAAAGAAAGGAAAGAGGCTCCTGGAGTTTCTCCCGCAGGGCTCCGCGGCCGTCGTGCTCCAGCCGCTGCTCGTCTCCGAGAAACTGCGCTCGGAGGGCGCTGGATTATCAATCGCCGAGGAGGCGGCACGGAGGGGGCTGTTGCTCTGCGAGCTGGACCCCATGCCACCTCATCCCTCGGCGTCCATTGCGAGCCTGGGGGTCACGGAATACCACGGCCGGGTGGATTCGTTCATCTCCGACCTCGCGCAAACACTCGGCGAAGGTTGGTGCGCGGTCGTAGTTCTCGGCGCGGAGGGCAGGCTCGAGAGGTTGCGCGAGCTTCTGGCCGAGGAAGGCCTCGCGGTAAGCCTGGAAGGTCCTCCGCGGCCGGGGGTCGCCTCGCTCGTGCGGGGAAACTGGTCGCGGGGTTTCAGGCTGCCTTCGCAGAAGCTGGCGCTGTTCACGGAGAGGGATATCTTCGGCAGGCTGCGCCTGCGCGCGGCGCCGGCGCCGGCAGGCGGGGGCCGTCCCGTCGAGGGATGGTGGGACCTGGATGAGGGGGACTACGTGGTGCACGTCAACCACGGCATCGCCGTGTACGGGGGGCTGGTGAAGCGGGAGGTGGACGGAGCCGTAAGGGAATACCTGCTGCTGCGCTACGGGGGTGGGGACTCCCTCTACGTGCCCACCGACCGCATCGACCTGGTGCACCGTTACGTCGGGGCCGAGAAGCCGGTGGTCCACCGCCTCTCGAGCCATCACTGGAGGCGGGCGAAACGGCGCGCCCGATCTTCGGTGAAGGAGATGGCCTTCGATCTGCTCAAGCTGTACGCGGACCGCATGGCCGGGGAGGGCCACGCCTTCGGTCCCGACGATCCCTGGCAGCGGGAACTCGAGGGGTCGTTCCCCTACGTGGAGACTCCCGACCAGGAGCGCGCCATCCAGGACGTTAAGCAGGATATGGAGAAGTCTATCCCCATGGACCGCCTGGTCTACGGCGACGTGGGCTACGGCAAGACGGAAGTAGCGGTGCGCGCCGCGTTCAAGGCGGTAATGGACGGGAAGCAGGTCGCGCTGCTCGTCCCCACCACCGTCCTGGCCCAGCAGCACCAGCGCACCTTCGCGGGGCGTTTCGCCTCCTTTCCGGTGCGCATGGAAGCGCTCTCGCGTTTCCGCGGCCCGGCCGAGCAGAGGGAGATACTGGAGAAGGTCGCTGCGGGAGAAGTGGACATCGTGATCGGCACCCACCGCCTCCTGCAGGAGGACGTCGAACTGGCCGAGCTCGGCCTGGTCATCGTCGATGAGGAGCACCGCTTCGGCGTCGCACAGAAGGAACGCCTCAAGGCCCTGCGGCGCAGCGTGGACGTGCTTACCCTGACCGCCACGCCCATCCCGCGCACCCTGCAGATGTCCCTCTCCGGCATCCGCGACATGAGCGTCATCGATACCCCCATCGAGGAGCGTTACGCCGTGATAACCTCGGTGGGTCCCTACGACGATGATCTGGTGCGCGAGGCGATACGCAGGGAGCTCGCGCGCGAAGGCCAGGTCTTCTACGTGCACAACCGCGTGCGCACCATCGACCGCGCCGCCCGCCGCGTGGGAGAGCTGGTGCCGGAGGCGAGCATAGTGGTGGGCCACGGGCAGATGAAGGAAAGGAAACTTGAGGCGGTGATGGAGGGATTCGTTGCCGGCCGCGCCGACGTGCTGGTGTGCACCACCATCGTGGAGTCGGGGCTGGACATCCCCAACGTCAACACCCTCATCGTGGACGGGGCGGAGAACCTGGGATTGTCGCAGCTCTACCACCTGCGCGGAAGGATCGGGCGGAGCAACCGCCAGGCCTACGCGTTCTTCCTGTTCCGCGAGGGGGGGTATATGACGGACGGGGCCATGCAGAGGCTCAAGGTGATCCGCGACTTCTCGGAGCTGGGATCGGGCCTGCGCGTGGCCATGAAGGACCTGGAGATACGGGGCGCCGGAAACCTCCTCGGCGCCGAGCAGCACGGCCACGTGGAGGCGGTCGGCTTCGAGCTCTACTGCCGCATGCTGGCGGACGCCGTGGACGAACTGCGCGGCACGAGCCGCCCCCGCGCCTCGCAAGTGACCGTCGATGTCCCCTTGCGCGCCTTCATCATCCCGGAGTACGTCTCGAAGACGTCGCGGCGGGTGGAGATTTACCGGCGCCTGGGCGAGGCGGGGAGCGAGGAGGAAGTCTCCGCGCTGGCCGGCGAGGTGCGCGACCGTTACGGGCCACTGCCTGCGGAGGCGGAGAACCTCTTCGCGGCGGCCCGGCTGCGCCTGGCGTGCATGGCCGCGGGGGTGAGGGAGGTAGGCCACGATGGGGATGATATCATCCTGCGTCTCGGGCCCGAAGGCGCGGCGGAGGCGGAAGCGCTGACGGCGGAGGCCGGCGGGGGAGGATATCCCTGGAATGCGGTCCGCTACCGCAAGAACCTGCAGGAACTCGTGGTCTATTGCGAGCCGGGCACGTGGACGGAGCGAGGCCGGGAATACCTGGAGGGGATTGCCGGCCTGTTAAGTATGTCCCGATAATGGGGTCAGCCCCGGATATGGGACAAAGAAGAGGCCCCGGGTGTTCCGGGGCCCCGGTATAATTCCTACAGGGCGGGGCTTTTGCCGGGACTTGCACTTCGTCTCCGTTCGGCACTTACCCTTTACTTCACAGGGGCTTTTCCCGGCGCCTCCGCCAGAATGTCAACATTTGAGACCTGACCCCAAAGCCTGACCTGGCTGCTAGAATGAGGGAAGTTGGAATACCAAGCGGAGAGTTGCTGATGGACGAGGCCAGGCCGGTCGTGCACGTGTTGGGATTGGGCCCCGGGCCCGCGGGGCTCATCACCCTGGAGACCATGCGCCTCCTGGAGGAGGCAGGCGAGGTGCTGGTGCGCACCTCCCGCCACCCCTGTATAGACGAGCTTAGGGAGAGGGGCGTGCGCATGCGTTTCATGGACCGCCACTACGAAGAGGGCGCGTCCATGGACGAGGTATACCCTTCCATCGTCGCGGAGGTAGTGGAGGAGGCACGGGACAAGGGAGAGGCGTATTATGCCGTTCCAGGGTTCGCCCTGCTGGCGGAGCGGACGGTACAGCTCCTCCTTGAAGAGGAAGTGGAGCTGCGCATCCGCGGGGCGGTCAGTTTCTTCGCTGCCGTACTCGGCGCGCTCGGAAGGGATGCCGTGGAGGGCATGCTCCTGCTCGACGCCGACCGCCTGCTGGAGAGAGGTTACGGCATGCTCGACCCGCGGGTGGATACCATGCTGTCCCAGGTGGACTCGCGCCTCAAGGCCTCCGAAGTGAAACTCGTGCTGCTCGAGCTCTATCCCCCCTCCCATAGCGCGCGGGTGGTGCGAGCGGCGGGAATGCCGCATGCAAAGGTGGAGGAGGTCCCCCTGGAGGAACTGGACCGGGGGGAGCGCTTCGACCATCTGACCACTATATTCCTGCCCCCCCTCGCAGAAGAAGAGATTTTCGATTTCCAGCGCCTGCTGGATATCGTGGCACGGCTGAGGGCACCGGGGGGATGCCCGTGGGACCGCAAGCAGACGCACGAGTCGCTCGCCCGGCACATGGTGGAGGAGGCCCACGAGGCGGTGGACGCCATCCACCACCGGGACTTGGACCACCTTGCGGAGGAGCTGGGCGACCTCCTGCTGCAGGTGGTGCTGCACGGCCAGATCGGGTCCGAGGAAGGGACGTTCGACGTAAGGGATTCCCTGCACTCCATAACGGCCAAGCTGCTGCGCCGCCACCCGCATGTATTCGGAGACGTGAAGCTGGACACCCCCGAGCAGGTCATCGCCAGGTGGGAACGTATTAAAGCAGAGGAAAGGGGCGAGCCTTCCGTGCTGGACGGCCTGGCCGAGGGTCTGCCCGCCTTGCTCTACGCCTTCAAACTGCAGACGCGAGCGGCCCGCGTGGGCTTCGACTGGGAGGAGGCGGAAGACGTCCTTCCCAAGCTCGAGGAGGAGCTGCGGGAGATCGAGGATGTGCTGCGCTGCGGAGAAGGGGACCTGGAGGAAGAGCTGGGAGACATGATCTTCACCCTGGTGAACGTATGCCGCCACTTCAAGGTGGACCCGGAGATAGCCTTGCGCAGATCGGCGCGCAAATTCGAGCGGCGTTTCCGGGACATGGAGGAGAAATGCGGCGCGGGCGGGCGCAGCATGGACGACTTGACGCTGGAGGAACTGGACTACTTATGGGAGGCGTCCAAAGAAAAATAGGTAGTACTTATAACCTAAGGTGTGGTAGCGAGAGCCGGGGCGGGATTAGCCCCGTGGGGTAAGGTGTTGCGTTTCGCGCCGCAGGCGCGAGATGTCAAGACCTGACCCCAACCCCCATTGCGTAAGACAAAGGTTTGGTTAGTGAGATATGAAAACTATATTAGTGACCCTCCTTGCAGTCCTTCTCCTCCTTCCTCTCGGAGCCGGCGAGGCGCTGGCCCTGCAGGAGAGCTA
>CAZGWK010000012.1:0-7599 GCA_964529285.1 uncultured Actinomycetota bacterium | reverse complement strand
TCCTTCTCCTCCTTCCTCTCGGAGCCGGCGAGGCGCTGGCCCTGCAGGAGAGCTATACGTTCCAGGGCTCCGGCTGGGGGCACGGCGTCGGCATGTGTCAGGAGGGCGCGCGGGGCATGGCCGCAGCGGGATTCGACTATAGCCAGATCCTCACCTACTACTACCAGGGGACGCAGGTGAGCGGTTGGGACTGCCCGGCATCCATCCGGGTGGGGCTCACGGAGGGCCAGTCCGTTATCTACCTGGAGGCCGACTCGGGTTCCTTCACCTTCCATACCTCGGGCGGTGACATACCAGGCGCGGTGGTGACGCCGGGCGGGACCTGGACGGTGGCCGCCGACGCGCAGGGGCGATTTTTCATCGTGCGGCCGGATGGGACCTGCGTAAACGACACCAGCTACGGGGGGATATACGATCCCCTGTACGTCAAGGGATCGGCCGACGGCGACGTGCTGCGGCTGCCGCAGAACAAGAACCACCGCGTGAGCCACCTCTCGGCATACACGCCCCTGGAGCTCAATCTCTACGGGTCCTCCAGTCCCTATGCCCTGCGTGCCATCCTCATCAGCTGGTTCGAGACCTACCTCAAGGGCATCGCGGAGGTCCCGGGGAGCTGGCCGCACGAGTCGTTGAAGGCGCAGGTAGTGGCGGCCCGCTCCTACGCCGTGCGCTCCATGGGCAAGCACGCCTCGTCGAACTTCGACATCTGCGACGAGACCCACTGCCAGTACTACCTCGGCTACGACCAGGAGAAGGACGCGAACTGGGCGCTGGCGGTGGACGGGACGGCGGGACAGGCCCTCACCTACGGCGGCCAGGTGGCGCAGTGTTTTTATTCGGCATCCTGCGGCGGCCATACCGACAACAACGAGGACGTGTGGTTCGGCTCGCCGGTGCCCTACCTGCGGGGGGTCCCCGACCCCTGGTGCATGGGAGAGGATAACCATTACGCCTACTGGGAGGTGACGTATACGCGGGAGCAGATGGAGGCGCGCCTCAATTGCCGCTCCAGCACTTACGTGGGGACGCTCTACGGCATGGACCTCTCGGACCGCACCCCCAGCGGCAGGGTGCGCTACGCGACCTTCACGGGGAGCGCGGGGACGGTGCGCGTCACGGGAGAGCAGCTGCGCGGTTACTTCAACCTGCGCAGCGCCATGGTAAACGCGCCCAACCTGCAGCCCGCCGACAACTTCGACGAATACATCCTGCTCGCCAACCCCGGCGTGGAAAACGTCACGGCGCAGGTGAAGCTGCACGCCGATGACGGGAGCGAAAAACAGGTGGACGTGGCGCTGGCTCCCGGCACGCGCCGTACGGTCCACGTGGACGAGTATTTTTCCAGCGAGGACGTCTCGGCCCAGGTGGTTAGCGACGGAGGCGTCGTGGCAGAGCGGGCCATGTATTTCGACTACCGCGGCGAGAACGCCGGAGGTTCCTGCGAGCACGGCGCGGCGGCCGCCACCACGGACTGGTACCTGGCGGAGGGCTACACCGACCAGTCCTTCGATACCTGGATACTGGTCTTCAACCCGGGTAACGAGCCCGCGCACGTGGTCTGCGATCTCCTGCGCGAGGACGGCCATACCGGCAGGGTTGAGATGGACGTGCCGGCCGCTGCTCGCTCCACCTTGAATGTTGACGAGGTGGACGGGTTTTCGGCCTGTTCCCTCTCGGCCAGGGTGAATGCGGACAGGCCCGTGGTAGTCGAGAGGTCCATGTACTTCGAGAGCTGGGGCAGAAAGGGGGGCCACGCCTCGCTGGGGGCGACGCAGCTATCGCGTGAATGGCTCTTCGCGGAGGGATATACCGCCGGCGATTTCGATACCTGGGTACTGGTGGGCAATCCCTCGGGCCAGCCTGCCGCGGTGCGCTTCGACCTCCTGGTACCCGGAGGGGGCGCGGGCAAGACGGTGGAGGTGGAGGTCGCGCCGCATTCACGCTACACCCTGCACGTGGACGACCACCTTCAGGACTCCGAGGTGGCGGTGCGCGTGGAGAGCGACACCGCGGTGGTGGCCGAGCGGGCCATGTACTTCGACTATGCGGGCAGGCAGGGCGGGTCATGCTCCCTGGGGGCTCCCGCGGCGCAGCCACGGTGGTACCTGGCGGAGGGCTACACCGCCGGGGACTTCGATGAATACGTGCTGATAGGAAACGCAGGTGATGAGCCCGTGCGGGTGAGGGTCTCTTTTCTCACCCAGGCCGGTCTCGCCACGGAGATCTTCCGCGACATGGCCCCGGCATCCCGCTGCACCATTAAAGTCGACGAGTACCTGCCCGCCGACGAGGTCTCGGTGGTGGTGGAGGAGACCGGGGGGAAGGGTATCGTGGTGGAGCGGGCCATGTATTTCGACTACTTCGGCCGTCGCGGCGGGCACGCCGCACTGGGGGTGCCGCAGACCTCGACCACCTGGTACTTCGCCGAAGGCTACACCGGCTCTTAAGCGTTCTTGCAGCGGCCCGAGCCTCCATGCGTCGTTCCCGAGCCCGGGGCAGCGGCCCTCGCGTGCTTTTCCGGCCCGGAGCCTCCAGGTAGCGGCCTCGCTCCGCGCGCAATCCGCGGGACAATCCGCGGGACATACAGAGGAGACCGCATCTGCACTTGCGCGCTCCGCTGCGGCCGACCTGGTAGTTCCCCGGGCTGGCGGGAGCGCAGACAGCCCTATTTGCTTTTAGGGCAGTCGTGGATTAACTTCTTTAGGTATGAAAGAGAACCTTAAGCGCCTCTTAGAATACCGCGAGCTCCTGTTCAACCTCACCCGCAAAGAGGTGAAGGTGAAATACAAGAACTCCTTCCTCGGTTTCATCTGGTCCCTGGTCACGCCGCTGATGATGCTCTTGGTCTTCTACGTGGCCTTCGGCGTCATCTTCAAGATGCGCGCCGAGGGCATGGAGTTTTACGCCTTCTACCTCATGGCGGGGATCCTGCCCTGGACCTACCTGCAGACCACCCTTACCCAGGGGGTAAGTTCCATAATCACCAACGGCGACCTGGTAAAGAAGGTCTATTTCCCCCGCGAGGTACTACCCCTGTCTTATCTGGGTTCCGCCTCCTTTCACTTCGTCTTGCAGGAGATCATGCTCATTATCTTCCTGCTCGCTTTCAGGATCCCGCTTACACCGTGGATATTCATATTTCCCTTGCTCATGATACTGGAGGCGATGTTCATCGCCGGCCTGACCCTGCTGCTGGGGTCCCTGAACGTCTTTTTCCGCGACGTACAGCATTTTACCGATATCTTGCTCCAGGCCTGGTTCTGGCTGACTCCCATCGTCTATCCCATATCCCTCATCCAGAACACCCTTCCAGGCTGGGCGGAGAGGTTGTATATGCTCAACCCCATGGTCCATATCGTCCTCATGTGGCAGCGCATCGTATACAACTCTCCCGTCAACGGGGGCGCGGCTTACTACTTTTCCGCCCAGGGGTTTATCTACACCAGTGCCCTGTCCGTATTCCTTCTCGTCGCCGGCTATAAAGTCTTCTGCCGCACGGAAGGGAAGTTCGCGGAGTTCATCTGATGCAAAAAAGGGAGATAGGCACCAGGGTCACGTCCGAGATCCCCGCCATCGAGCTGGAGGGGGTGAGCAAGAGCTTCCGCCTCTACCACGACGTCAATTACACCCTCAAGGAGAGGATAATCAATTTCCGCAAAAGGGGGTACGATCTCTTCTGGGCCCTCAAGGGGGTGGACCTGACCGTGTACAGGGGTGAGACCCTGGGCATCATCGGCCCCAACGGCTCGGGCAAGTCCACCCTCCTGCGCATGATGACCCGCATCATGAGCCCCAACGAAGGCAGTATAAGTACCCACGGCAGCATCGCGGCCCTGCTGGAACTGGGGGCGGGTTTCCACCCCGACCTCACCGGGAGGGAGAACATCTACCTCAACGCATCCATACTGGGCTTCAAGCGCCGGGACCTGGAAGGCCTTATCGACGATATCATCGAATTCTCCGAGCTGGGCCGCTTTATAGATAACCAGGTGAAGAACTACTCCTCGGGCATGTACGTGCGCCTGGGGTTCTCCATCGCCATCAACCTCAATCCGGACATCCTGCTCATAGACGAGGTGCTGGCGGTCGGGGACGAGGCCTTCCAGACCAAGTGCCTCAACCGCATCGCCCGCATGCAGCAGGCGGGAAAGACCATAGTGCTGGTGACCCACGAGGCGAACATCGCGGCCTCCATCTGCGACCGGGTGCTGTGGCTGGAGAAGGGCGTGGAGAAGATGCTCGGAGACCCCCGCGACGTCACCGAGCGCTACCACGAGAGAATGCGCATGCGGCCGGAGGGGAGCGAATTCGGGACCAAGGAGATAATCATCCGTAAGGTGGAGATCACAGGCGGCGAAGGCGAGGAGAAAGTGGAGTTCGAGACCGGAGATCATATGACCGTGCGCATACATTACGAGGCGAAGAAGCCCGTGGAAGACCCCGTTTTCGGATTCGGATTCTACGACCAGATGGGTTTCATGGTCTACGGCACCAATACGCGCCTGCGCGGCATGGATATAGAGCGGGTGGAGGGCAGGGGGAGGATGGACTTCAACATATTCTCCCTGGCCATGCTCGACGGCAGGTATTACGTCTCCGTCGCCGTCCATACCCGGGACGGGATGACGAACTATCACTGGCTGGACAAGCTCTTCTACTTCGAAGTGCATTCCCCGGGCATGGAAGAAGGCTTCCTCGCCATGAAGTGCGATATCGACATGGCTGAGGAGTAGGCGTTGGTCTCGAGTAATGGTGGATGGGGTCAGGTCTTGACATTTTTGCCTCATAGCTCCATCAGATGCGAAACGTCGGATGGCGAAAATGCAACACCTTACCCCACAGGGCTAGTCCCGCCCTGGCTCGACGCCACCCAAGCTCGGTATTAATGAGAGGACAGGTTGCTTCGGCAGGGATACGTGGGGCCGCGAGCGAAAACCTGTTTGGGAATCGCGGCGCTTGGAAAGGAAAGAGGTGGAGAGGTGCTATGAGTGACGAGGAGACCATCGCGAACGAGGCCGGTGTCTCTCCTGAGGTGAGCGATAACCTGTCGCTGGAGCTGGAGGGGCTGGACGTCGATGCCATCATGAAGCGCATCGAACAGCGCGTCGCCGAGCGTCGCGCCGAGGGAGTCTACCGCGATCTCCCCCTGCTGGAGCTGGAGGAGGAGCGTACTGGAGGAGGCGAGGCCGAAGTGAGCCTCGACCCCCTGCACGAGCTCATCTTCCTCAACCAACTCGCCAGGCAGTACGCCGAGGTGACCAGCCACTATCCCATAGGGGCGCGCCGCTCACCGCTGGGTCCTTTCATCCTGGTAACCAAGAAGGCCATCCGCCGCTTCATGACCCCTTACATGGACGCCCTTTTCGCCAAGCAGAGGGAGTTCAACGCGCAGTGTCTGCGCTCCATGGAGACCTTCCTGGAGATGATAAAGAGGGAGCGCGAGCGCTCCTTTCATGGAGGCCTCGACCGCTACACGGCCTGGGTGGAAATGGGTTTCGCGAGCGAGGATACGGACCTGCTCAGGGAGGCGGCGCGCCGTTTCCCCGAGGATCTGCCCATAGTCCATCTCTACAGCGGGACGGGGGATTTCCTGGCCGCGGCCGCCGGTGAGGGCAGAAAAGCCCTGGGCGTGGAGGAGGACGCGCGCCTGGTGAAGATGGGGCAGGACCGCGACCTCAAGGTGCTCGCCGCCCGTCCCCTCGATTTCCTGGAAGCCCAGCCCATGGAGTCGCTGCGGGCGGTCTTCGTGCGCGACCTGGGCGAGTGGGGAGACTCCAGTGAGCTGCTGTGGATGGTCACCTCCCTGGCCGACCGCCTGGAGAAAGGCGGAACGGTGGTAGCCCTGAACCACCATCCCCGCTCCGTGCTGGGCGTGGAGGAAGCTTTCGCCGACCCAACCCTGCTGCGGCTGGTACACCCCGAGACCCTGCAGGGCCTCTTCGCGCGCGCCGGTTTCCGGGAGGTCGCGCTCACCCTCGCCGGAGAGTTCACCCCGCAGGAGAAGAAGGCGTGGAAGAAGAAGCTGGGAGCCGCCGGCCTGGAAAGCGGCGACCTGTCGGAGCTGCTCTTTGCCCCGCGCCGTTATCTCCTGGAGGCGAGGAGGTAATGGCCCCCGGCGCGGAGACCATCGCTTTCGTTCCCGTGCGGTACGGCACCCAGGTGGTGGGAGGGGCAGAGACACTCACCCGCCTGCTGGTGGAGGAGCTGGACGCCAGGGGATGGCCGGTGGAGGTGCTCACAACGTGCGCCCTCGACCCCTACAGCTGGACCAGCCACTTCGCGGCGGGCGAGGAGTCCCTGCACGGTATCACCGTGCGCCGCTTTCCCACCGAGAGCCGCAAGTACACGCGCAAGGTTTTCAAGACGGAGACGCGTATCCTTGAGGGCAAACAGGTATCCCGCCGCCGCCAGGAGTTCTGGATACGCAGCGTTGTCACCTCAGGCGCGCTCCGCAGCTACCTGGATAAAAAACGCGGCGAATATCGTGCCTTCGTCTTTGCGCCCTATCTCTTCGGGACCACATACCAGGGGGTCCTGGAGGTCCCGGAGAAGTCATACATCATCCCTTGCCTGCATGACGAACCCTATGCCTACTACGACATCTACGGGAAGCTCATGCGCTCCGCCCGCGGCCTCATGTTCAACAGCGTGCCGGAGATGGAGCTGGCGCGGCATATCTACGGCGAGGACCTGTCGGGCAGGGTGGTGGGCATGGGGTTCGCGCCCTATACCGCCAACGGCGAGCGTTTCCGCTACAAGTACGCCATAGAGGGGGACTTCGTGCTCTATACCGGGCGGCGGGAGATCGCCAAGAACACCCCGCTGCTGCTGCGCTTCTTCTGCAACTACCTCGAGAACACCGGCCGCGAGGTGAGCCTGGTGCTCACCGGCGCCGGCCAGGTAGAAATACCCTTCTCCTTCCGCAACCGCGTGATCGACGTGGGTTACGTCGACGAACGGGACCTGCACGATGCCTACGCAGCGGCCAGCATCATCTGTCACCCCTCCACCAAGGAGAGCTTTTCCATCATGATCCTGGAGGCATGGCTGGCGGGGCTGCCCTGCCTGGTGCACGAGGACTGCGCCGTCACCCGCTATCACGTGGAAAAAAGCGGCGGAGGGCTGTGGTTCGGGGACTATGCCACCTTCCACGAGGCGCTCTCCTTCCTGCTGGACAACGCGGAGGTGCGGGAGAGGATGGGGGAGAGGGGCAAGGAATACGTCCTCTCCGCTTATTCCTGGGACGAGGTGGAGCGCAATTTCGCCGCCGTGCTGGAGGAGGGCGAAAGGAGCGCGAAGTGAGGGTGCACCAGATCGTACCCCGCATGGACGCGGGGGACGCGGTGTCAAACCAGGCCCTGGCCATCCACAGGCTGGTGGCGGGATGGGGCTTCGAGTCGCATATCTACGCCAACGGCATGGACGAGTTCGGCAAGCGCATCGCCTCATACGACCATACCTACGTGGAGTTCGCCGGCGAGGAAGACGACCTGCTCATCTACCATTACTCCATCTATTGCGGCAATTACCGCTATTTCCTGGAGAGCCGCAACCGCAAGGTGCTCGTCTATCACAACATAACGCCCGCGGAGTACTACG
>CAZGWK010000011.1:36705-75581 GCA_964529285.1 uncultured Actinomycetota bacterium | reverse complement strand
ACGCAGAAGCTGACGCTTACACAGCTAAGAAAGGGCCCCTCGAGGGGCCCTTTCTTTTATATGCCTATACCCTACGAACCGCTTTTTCTCTCCCTGATGACCTCGTAGAGCTCGTTGCGGTGGAACTGGTCGTAGTCGTAATAGCCTCGCGCTACGTCGAGCCTGGCGAGATGTGCGCCCCCTTCCCACAGCTGCAGGGTCCTGGCGTCCCGCCAGTATTTCTCCACGTAATAGTCGGTGACGAAGCCGTAGGAGCCCATGAGCTCCATGGCCCGGTTGGTGGCGTGGATCGCCGCGTCGCAGCAGAATATCTTGGCGGACGAAGCCCTGGAAAGCATGTGCGTGGAGAAACCCTCGCCGTACGTCTCGGGCCGGTCGTACATGTAGGCCGCATTCGCATACGCGTCCCTGCCCACCTGGATGCCGATGGCGATATCCGCCAGCATGCTGGCGCAAACGGTATGTTGCCGGATCGGTTTGCCGGCGGCTATCCTGTCCGTGGTGAAAGCGAGCACTTCATCGAAGGCGCCCTGTGCGGCTCCTATGGCCAGGGCAGCGGTTATAAGGCGCGCGAAGGCCTGGTTGTCGCGCAGCAGCCGCGCATCGTCACCCGGCCCCGCCGCCCTCCATGCCTCGGGTACGCGCACGCCTTTCAGCTCGAAGCCTCCCTGCCTGGTTCCCCGCATACCGGCTTTGTCCTCGCAAGCGAGGAATTTAAACCCCCCCACGGGCGTTTCCAGGTATATGAGGGCGGTACCCTCGTCCCCCAGGGATTTGTCCGTACTGCAGGCTATACAGTAGAGGCCAGCCAGGCCCGCGTTGACCGCCCACGCCTTGGCACCGTTTATCGACCACTCTCCATTTTTCAGGCCGGCGCTGGTCTCCATCATCTTTCCCTTGAGATCGGGGTTCTCTATATCGCTGCCGCTTTCGGGCTCGGTAACGGCGAAACAGCCCAGATACACCTCGTCTTCCTGCACCAGCTTGGGAGCGAAATGCTCCAACACCGCCCGGTTGCCAGCGGCGATAGCGGGCCGCATGGCCAGCAGGCCGCCCGCCAGCGTGCCGAAGAGCGAAGCGTCGCCCCTCCCTATCTCCTCCGCCAGCAAGGCGGTGGTCAGGGCGGAGCTCAAGCCCATGCCCCCGTATTCCTCCGGCAGGAACCCCCCCTGCAGGCCCAGGGGCAGCAGCTTTGCCTGCATCTCCTCCACCAGCTTGTAATCCGCATGCGTACTCTCCACCAGCTCCCTGCGCACCGGCATGATCTGCTCTTCCACGAAATCGCGCGTCGAGTTCAGCAGCAGCCTGTCCGAGGGGCTCAAGAGGTCCTGTACGAACCTGTTCTCCCTGCGCTCTATGGATACCTGCACCATGATCCTATCCTTCCTGCCGGCTCATCCGGCGCACGATCCGCACATTCTTCCATGCCTTTGGTGCTTCATGACCCCACTTCATCCGCTTCTCGTCTCTTGCATCGCGTCGTAGAGATCGTTCTCGTAAAACTGGTCGTAGCCGTAATAACCCCTGGCCACATCCATCTTTCCCAGTTGCACACCGCCCTCCCACAACTGGATGATCTTGTTGTCGCGCCAGTACTTCTCGGCGTTGTATTCGGTTGCGTATCCATAATTACCCATCAGTTCCATGGCCCGGTTGGTGGCCCTCACCGCCGCTTCACAGCAAAAGACCTTGGTCAGCGATGATCGCGACAGCATGAACTTCGAGTGGCGCGGCCCGTAGGTCTGCGGGTGGTCGTACATATAGGCGGCATTGACGTAGGAGTCCCTGCCCACCTGGATGTCGATGGCCATATCGGCCAGTACGTTAGCTGCCAGGGTATGCTGGCGGATAGGCTTACCCGCCACCTTTCTTTCAGCGGTGAAGGTCATGGCCTCGTCGAAGGCGCCCTGGGCTATCCCTATCGCCCATGCCGCGCTGAAGAGGCGGGCGAAGACCAGGTTGTCATGCAGCAGCTCCGCATCCTTTCCCGGGCCTGCCGCGCGGTATTCTTTGGGGACACGCACGTTGTCGAAGTAGAAATCGCCCTCGCGGCTGCTGCGGAAGCCGGACTTGTCCTCGAACCTGCCGAAGCTGAAGCCCTCCGTGGGAACGGGGACGTAGATCATGGCGATGCCCTCGTCTCCCAGCGAGGGGTCGGTATTACATACTACGCAATATACGTCGGCGATGCCGGAATTGGTAGGCCATACCTTGGCGCCGTTGATCACCCATTCATCTCCGTCCAGGTACGCCCTGGTATGGATACCCTTGCCTTTCATGTCCAGGTTCTCGATGTTGCAGCCGCCCGAGGGCTCGGTCATGGCGAAACAGGCTACGTAGGGTTCTTCCCCGAGGAAACGAGCGGCGAAATCCCCCAGTACCGTCTTATTGTTAGCGAACACCGCTGGCCGCAAGGCCCATGTCCCTCCTCCCATGGGGGCGATGCACGCGGGATCGCTCCTGCCGAACTCGTCCAGGATTACGCAGTAGGTCATGGCCGAGGTGAGGTTCCAGCCCCCGTATTCCGGCGGCAGGAATGCGCCCTGAAAGCCCAGGCCGACCAGTTTTCTCTGCACCTCCTCGACCAGCTTCCAATCGCCGCGCGTACTGGCTTCCATCTCCTTGCGGATAGGCATGATCTCTCTTTCCACGAAGTCCCTGATCATGCCTGCCAGGAACCTGTCCCCGGGGCTTACCAGCTCATGCATGAACCGGTTTTCCAACAGCTCGATCGAAACCTCTTCCATACTCCCTTCCCCCTTCTACGCATCTGCGGCGGATATAACCCCTCCTGCTCGGTGACTAACTAATCATCACTATATAAAGCGATTCGCTTGTAGCATCCGATCGTACCTTACGCTATTCGCTCTCTCCATTCTCCTCCCACTCCTCCTTTTCCCGGCGGTAGCGCACGCCCTTGCCTTTCTTACCCGGTTTTACCCGCGTGGGAGGGGGCATCTCCTTGCGCGTTCTCCTGAAAGCCTCGAGCCAGGGATCCCTTTTCTTCTCCTTTTTCTCCCCCACTGACGTTTCCTCCTCAAACGGGAACGCGTGCCTGCATGACAAAGGCGTGTTGGTCAATGTGGCCATATATACAGCAGACCCGCTATTTGCCCGCAAGCTCACTCGGCGGCCAGAAGATAGGAAACGGAGGACGGCCCGACCTGCGACCAGTCGACCCTGGCCCTCTTCCCCTCCATCGCCTCGTAAAAAGCCGCCAGCCTTCCGGCCATGAATATCTCGCTGTATGGATTGTCCACCCATACCCGCAGCACCCCTCCGCTGGTGAACTCGACGTCGGTCGCCAGGCCCTGGCCGTACAGCGGGAGCAGGGACAGCATCTCCTGCAGCAGGTCGCCCCTGGTCTCGTCGGAAGGCCCGGTCAGCCCCAGGTCTTCCAGCATCTTCATGGTGTAATCCCTCTCCGCGTCGACGATTATAGGGATGACCGCGTCCCCCAGCTCGCGCACCAGCTCGCGTGCCACCAGCGACAGGGTGAATCCCTCCCAGTTGAGCATGCGAATACCCCGGCGTTTGTCGATGATAAGCCCCTCGTTCTCCCGCCATTCCATGTGCCTGATTTCCAGCGGGACCTTGCAGCGGGGACAGCGGTGGTGGCGGTAATCGCCCTCCTTCAGCTCGGGGTACTCCACCTCCAGGCGCTCGGACAGCTCGGGTTTCGACTCCGTCACCTCGACCCTCAGCAGGTACTCGCCGTCTTCCTGCTTCCAGAAGGATCGCAGGGGCTTGCCCTCGAGTGCCTCGAAGGCACCGACGACCACCGCGGCCATGAGGTCCAGATCCCAGGGATTGCGCATGCGCGCCACCCCGTATTTCCCGGCACGGTATGCGACGGTGTGCGAGTTCGTCGTGCCGGTCATCCATGCCATATTGTGAAAGAAGTGTATGACCCCGCGCTTGAAGGGAGGTATGAGCAGGGTCGTCCGCACTATCTGCGACTGCAGTAGGGCGGCGATGACGATACGCGTAGCATTACGTTGCGCCTCGTAGAAGATGCGGTTTACGGGGAAGCCGAGCCCCTCCGAGATACGGCGCCTGAGTTCGGGCAGCAGGTCCGCCTCGCAGAACACCTGGCGTATGCGCGGATCACCTCTGCTGACGATAGTGCCGTTACTCATCCAGCGGTTCATGCGGCTGACCATCTTGGGAACGCCGCAGACCTTGCACCGGCTGTATTGCATGCTTTACCCCCAATGCGAAGCGACCAAAGCCGACTTATATTCTAAACCAGGCAGCAAAAGCAGCTCAACCTGGCGCGGGCCACATGTTCCCAGGGAGCATACCGGCAATACTGGAACGGACATATATAAGCCCGGGCCAACGCCCCGGCTTGCACATGTCTATAATGGGCTTAGCGATAGAGCAAACCGTACTTGTCTATGGAAGGAGAGCAAATGAAGAAGATCTGCGTTTTTCTTATTGTCTCTTTGCTGGCCATCGCTTTGCTAGCGATAACCGGATGCGGAGACGAAGATTCGAGCGAGAGCCCCAGGGAAGTAGCGGAAAAATATATGAAGGCCTCGATAGCACTGGATGTCGACGCGGCTTACGACCTTCTGTCCCAAGTGGACCAGGACAATGTGAGCAAGGAACAGATGCAGTCAGAGGCCGAGCAGATGGAGGGGATAAGCTTCTCTTACGAGCTGGGAGAGGAGAATATCAGTGGCGATGAGGCCACCGTCGAGGTAACCCTGATAGTGGAGGACGAGGAAAGCGGGGAAAGCGAGCGCCTGGAAGAAACGCTGAACCTCATCAGGGAAAACGGCGCGTGGAAGATCTACATGGGTGATTCCCTGTAATCGGCATATTCAGCCTGGCGGCCACAGGACGTACGAGGAACCAAACCTTGGCGGATACTACCACGATAAAGAGGCTCACAGCTTTATCGGATCAGCCCGCAATAGGCTACATGCGACGCCGTGCACGAGTTCCTCGACGGGGCTGGAGTCATTCGGCAAACATAGTGGTGCCCGGGGCGGGAGTCGAACCCGCACGGGATAACCCGAGGGATTTTAAGTCCCTTGTGTCTACCGGTTCCACCACCCGGGCACATACCTGATGGTCAGAGCACATGGCCTCTCGCAAAGGCAACCTCATGCTAGCACCGCCCATTTTCAGCGTCAATCGAGATAGGCGCAGGGAATAAGGACACGACAAAGGACGATCAGGCGTTATATCGGGCAGCAGGAGGAAAGTGCATATTACCGGCTCAGCAGCGGCTCGTGTTCTGGCTGGAGGTGACCGAACGCACGGCCTTCAGTAAATCAACCGGCTGGAAGGGCTTGGTCAGGTAAACGTCAGCTCCCAATCTCCTGGCCTTCTGCACGTCCGCGCTACGGCTGCTTGCCGTCAGGATTATCACCGGTATTTCCCTGGTGTCCTCGTCCGCCTTGAGCACTTCGAGGACATCGAAACCGTCCACTTCGGGCATCATGATATCCAGGATAATGAGGTCGGGCTTGCTCGTGGTAAACGAATGCTCCGTGTCTCCCCGGTCTTCCGGGCCGACGACGATGAAATCCTCTCCCTCCAGTATTATCTGCAGCAGGCGGTGTATGGCTGGCTCATCGTCTATCACCAGTATTTTCTTCAAGCGCATCACCCATTCCCATGCCCCGAGGAAGCCTGTCCCCCATAACGCCAAAAGGGGCGTCCGCCTACGCCCCACAGTATAGTTTACTATTTTTATGCCGGCTGCGCCACCTTTTTACACTTGCGCCGCTGGCGTGCCCACGCCTTGGAATACCGTGTCCGGCCGGCCTTCTTCCGTACCCCCCTCAGTCAAGCCCGGCGGCGGTGATGGCCAGTCCGTCCAGGATATCCTTCTCGCTTACCAGAAAACGTTCCCAGCCTAGTTCTTGCAGCAGCACCAGGAGCACTCCCGTTCCACCCACGATGACGTCAGCCCTGCCGGGCTCCAGCTGCATGAGAGTCTTTCTCTCGGACAGGGGCAGGCTGTGCAGTCTGGTATAGAGTCCCTGAACTTCCTGGAGGGTCAACCAGGAGTGATGGATAGCATCGCCGTCGTATTTCTGCAGACCCTGCGCGAGGCCGGAGAGCGTGGTTATAGTGCCTGCCAGCCCCACCATAAGCCGCGGGGTCAGCCGCGATATGCTTTCTACCTGTGGGGCGAGGACCGAGCGTACGAACTCCTCCATTTCCTCGAGCTCCCGCCGCAACGGGGGGTCTTGCTTGAGAAACCTCTCGCTCATGCGCACGCAGCCTACGTCCACGCTGGACTCCTCGAGGATACCGCCGTTCCGCCCGACGACCAGCTCGGTAGAACCTCCTCCTATATCCACGACGAGAACCGTTTCCCCAACCGGCAGCAGTTCCCCCAGATCGTAGGTTGCTCCCAGGAAAGAAAGCCTTGCCTCTTCGTTTCCGGACAGCATGCGGGGCCGCGATCCCATGATCTCCTCGACCAGGCTCATGAACTCGGCACGGTTGGCCGCTCCCCTCGCCGCGCTGGTTGCAGCGACATCCCAACTCTCTACCCTCTCATCACGCATAAGGTCGCGGTACGCTCGCAGTACGCCCGCAGTACGCTCCACTGACTCCCCATTTAAGAATCCCCGTTCGTCCACACCCCGCCCCAGACGAGTGATGTTCATCAGGCGGCGCAGGGTCCGCAGCCGCACGCAGCCTCTACGTCCGGCGGCGTCGGCGATGAGGACACGTACGGAATTCGTGCCGATATCCACTCCAGCCGTCCGTATAGACTTCATCGCCGCTCCTTCCCCCGTAGGAACGGCCCGCAATCTCCTTCGCAATTCTTTTCCTGCAGCCCCTGTATTTTCTCGTGTAATTCCGCGCCCACAGGATTGCGCCCACCGGCCCGGTAATGGGCAAGGTGAGCGTGAAAGCATTTCATCCCTCCGGCGACCGTTCCTCCTATTCCCCTCCGATCCTCGAATATTTTCCTGACCCGTTCGTTTTCGCCCGTCTCCCCGGCCCACTGTTCACGCTCGTGTACGTAATCCATCTCCGCCTGCCGCAACGCTTCCGCAAACCCTGGAACGTCCCTGGCTTTTCGGCGCAGCACTTCCCTAAAATCTCCGCTCTCCAGGCCGGATACGGCACGCTGCAGCAGGGGACAGGTCAACCAGAAAAGGGTAGGGAAGGGTGTCTCGCCATCGAGCAGCGGCGAGGTGGCTAAGACCTCTACTACTCCGTGAGGACAGCGCGCAGCCACCATGACCTTGCCCCTCAGGCGGCGGCCGAGCTGCTTCTCGACCGTCTCCCGTTCATCGTACTCAAGTGGTTCGTAATGCGGCATCATGGGTAAAACACATATCCCATCATATATGTCTGCACCGCCGGCCTCTATCGCGGCTGCCGCAACGGCGCGGCGGAACCCCCATTGAAGATAACGCCATCATCCCGTCTTGGCAGAATGGCGTGGTTGCCTGCCGCATGACGCGATACAAAAGGCGTCTCGCATCCGGGGGCCTCGGGCTCCTCCGTGCTCGCTTATCCCTTCCTGGCCATGAATATCTTGAAGGTAGCTAATACCAGGTCCTCCCCTCTCTGGTTCTTGATCGCCTGCTGGAAAGCGACCACGCCTCCGAGTTCTCCCTTCTCCTTTGCCTCCGTCACCTCCGCTTCCACGTGGATGGTATCGCCGATCTTCGTCGGGCCGACAAAACGTACGCGGTCCATGCCGTAGAATGCCACTATGGCGTAATCCGTGAGCGGCATGAGGCCCGATGCGGCGGATAGCACGAGCATGCCGTGGGCTATGCGCTCGCCGAACGGACTCTTGGCTGCATACTCCTTGTCCACGTGCAGGGGGTACCAGTCCCCGCTGAAGGAAGCGAAGTTGACGATGTCCGCTTCCGTGATGGTGCGTCCGCGGCTGACATATACATCACCGACTTTGAAGTCCTCGAAATAAAGCATCCTCTTCCCTTCCTTTCCTGTAACGCGGAAGCTTGGTACCCTCTGTGCATGATCATTATATATCAACCACGTTCAAGAGCTTACAGCGTGCTCGTATCCGGTGCATCCAGAGCCGGACGCAGTCATCAAGCCAGACCAAAGGTGAGGAAGGTTATGTCTTTCTGCTCCGTTTCGGGCTCGCATCTATACCGATGTGGAGGCCTGACCCCTCGTGTTGAAAATGGAGGGCTGACCCCCGGTAGTGCTTGAAATTGGGCGCGGTTGAGGTTATCTTATTATTGTTCCCATAATGTTAAGTGCAGGTTAATAATCTGTCCGGCGAAAGGAGCAGGGAATGGGATCGAGTCTGTTTTTCACCGAGGAACACGATATGCTAAGGCAGAGTCTACGGGAGTTCGTAGAGAAGGAGCTGGCCCCGCATGCGGAGGAGTGGGAAGAGGAGGGGATGTTCCCCAACTGGGTTTTCAAGCGTATGGGAGAACTCGGTTACCTCGGGCTGCATTACCCGGAGGAGTACGGGGGCGGCGACGGGGACTACTTCACCAACATAGTCCTGGCCGAGGAGATAACCCGCTGCGGGTCGGGCAGCCTGGGCATGGCCATCGCCGTGCAGGTGGGCATGGCTACCCCGCCCATCCTCAAGTTCGGCAGCGATGAGCAGAAGCAGAAATACCTGGTGCCGGCCATCGCCGGCGATAAGATCGCCTGCCTGGGCATCACCGAGCCGGGCGCGGGCTCAGACGTGGCCAACCTCTCCACCTACGCCGAGAAGGTTGACGGGGGCTGGAAGGTCAACGGCAACAAGATCTTCATCACCAACGGTTACCGCGCCGATTTCATGACCCTGGTGGCGCGTACCGAGAAGAGGAAAGGCTACAAAGGCATGAGCCTTTTCCTGGTGGACACGGACAACCCCGGCTTCGTGGTCAACCGCAAGCTGGACAAGGTCGGCTGCCGCGCCTCGGACACGGCGGAGATATTCTTCGAGGACATGATGCTCCCCGAGGATGCCATCATGGGCGAGGAGGGGCGCGGTTTCTACAACATCATGTGGGAGCTGCAGGGCGAGAGGCTCATCGGTTCCGCTCTGGCCATCGGCGGATCCAAACTCGCTCTGGATGAGGTCATAAAATACACCCGGGAGAGGGAACAGTTCGGCAAGCCTATCTGTAAGAACCAGGCCATCGCCCACCGCCTCGCGGACATGGCGACGAAGCTGGAGGCCTGCGAGGCTTTTCTCTATGTGACCGCTTGGAAGGTGAACAACGGGGAATATCCCGTTAAGGAGATCTCCATGCTCAAACTGATGAGCGCCCTGGTTGCCTTCGAGGTGGCCGACGAGTGCATGCAGTTCATGGGCGGTTACGGCTACATGATGGAGTACCCCGCACAGAGGGCATGGCGCGATGCGCGCCTGGGCCGCATCGGCGGCGGCACGGACGAGATCATGCGCGAGATCATCGCCACCACCATGGGCCTCTACGCTTAGGGGTTCCATCCAGGCAACACTTGATTGCATCGCGTAAGCGACAGCGGCACCCGGAGGGTGACGCGGCGGTGTCCCAGCGCCTGGACATTTCCGAATGTCCAGGCCTGGCACGTGTACGCGCGATAGAAAAAGAAGGCTGGAAGTCAGCTTACCTCGATTAGAAAGGGCGCGGGAGACCGCGCCCTTTTTGCGTAAGTCGTTCTAGGGGAGGTAGACGGTGGCTTCTCCTCCCTTGAGGACCTCGCTCCCGTCCTCTTTCTCGGCCCATATGTCCAGCACCACCATGTTGCCGTCGACTTTCTCCCTCACCTTGCCCTTGAAGGTAACCGTTTGCTCCGGGTTTACCATGCCGCGGAACTGGCAGGAGAGCTTCTTCAGGCAGCCGGGGTCGCCTATCCAGTCGACTACGGTCTTGCCCAGCAGGGCCATGTTGAAAAGCCCGTGGGCGATGACGTCCGGAAGCATCGCCACGTCCTTGGCGAAAAACGGGTTGGTGTGTATGGGGTTAAAATCGCCGCTCGCGCCTGCGTATATTATTGCGTCCATGCGGTCGAACTTGTGTGTGAAAGCCGGGATCTCCTGTCCCACCTCGATATCATCGTATTTAAGGTTGCAGAGTTCCGTCATGGCGATCAACCTCCCCGGATGATAAAGGTGGCGCGGGCGCGGCAAACCAGTTCTTCGTCCTGGTTCCTGGCCTCTCCCTCGTAGACCACGAAGTCCAGGTTGCCCTTCTCGTAGATGTCAGCTATCTTACCCGTCTCGGTTATCACGTCGTTGGGTTTGACGACTTCGAACCACTCGAACTCCTGGGAACCGTGTACCAGCATGGCCAGGTTGAGCTTTACCTCCTGGTCGAGAAGGACCATGCCCGCGCCGCGCAGGCCGTATACGGCGGCGAAGTTGGGCATGGCGATTATATCGCCGTATTTCGTATCCCCGGCGAACTCCTCGTCGTGGTAGATGGGCCGTCCGTCCTTGGCCGCGGCGGCGTACTCCTTCATCTTCTCGCGGCCTATCTCGTATCTCAACGGGCCGTACTCTTTTCCTATCCACTTGTGATCGACCATGGCCTCACTCCTTTTCTTTATCCTCCCCTCCCAGGCAAGAGCAAGAAGATTCTATCATCGCTCCCGGCGGCGGACAATAACGAAGGGCCCCGAGGGACCCTTCGAAATATTATGTAGTCCGCGTTTTTGCAGTTCGCACACCTCCCGCACGCAAAAGGAGCTCGCTATCCCGCCCGGGCTCGCGTGCGGCCGTTTATTCTCTACCGCGCACCCGGCTCTGCGTGCTCTCAGCGCCGCAGCTGCCGTCACAGGAGTCGCACGACCCGTCACAAAGCCGGCCCTGTTCTAGCGTGCGATCGCCCGCGCCGTAATGATTCTGCATCCCGTCGCCGTCGCAGGTGCCGTCACATTCTCCTTCACAGTCGTGCTCGCGCAGCTTCTCCCCGTCGCAATCGCCTTCGCATGCTCCGCTTTCCACGCCGGTACGGTTCTCGGCGCGGATGTTACTCTCCTCGCCGCCGTTGCGGAAGCCGAAGGAGAACGCGTCACCGGCGTTGCCGGAAACGCCGTCCTCGGTGCGGCTGACTGCGGACCCATTACCGGAGACCCCGGCGGCAGCGGCTATGCCCGCGGACACCAGCAAAACCAGGGCTACAACGGAAACCGCGATAATCGTTCCCTTGTTCCTCAATCCGATCACCTCCTCCTTTTTCGTTTTCAACCCTTAATACGCTCCCGCACGCCGTTATGTACGTTTCATTTCCCGGCCCTGCGACTACCTCCGGCGCCTGGCATATCGAGTCTCACTACTTCAACGGGATCGTTGCCGATATATCCGCTCGCGATTACCCCTTTATTCGCCGATACATATGGGCATCATGGCAAATAAGACCGTTCATATGGGAACCTTGAGTCGTATGTACAGGTGAAGGGAAAGGCACGGTAATTGGCTCCTCTGGAGGAACTGGCGCAAAAGACAGCCGATGGCGACAAAGACGCCTTCGCGGAGATATATGGGACATTATTGGACCCTGTATACAGGTATCTCTACTGGAACGTGGGCTCCAGGGAAGATGCTGAGGACATTGCCGAGGAGGTTTTTCTAAAGTGCCTGATGAACATCGGCGGATACGATCCGAAGCGCGGGCCCTTCAAGGCCTGGGCCTTCCGCATAGCTCACAACCTGATGGTCGACCACCAGCGTCGGCGGGGCAGCAGGCCGGGTTTACGGCACCGCCTCAGCAGGATTGGCCGTATTCCCAGAAGAAGATTCCTCTTCCTCGTTGTCCAGTACAATAATGGGAATCTCACCGGGCTTTACGTAACCCATCTCGCGGGCTTCCAGCTCCACGAACCTGTCCGTCATATCCCAGGCCTTGCGCTCTTCCAGCGCGCGGGTACGTGACTTCTCCTCTTCGAGCTGGGCCTCCGCCTGAGCGAGGTTGCGCTGGCTCTCGACCAGGCGTGTTACCGGCCCGAGCAGGATATAGGTGATGAGCCCTGCAGCCAGGACGACCAGTATGGCCAGGGCGATCCTGCGCCTTCTCTTCACCCTGGAGGAAAGTCCGCCCCGCCGGGCCGTCGCCTGCACGGCGGGGCGCGCCGAGGCCCGCCCGCTATCGCGTCCTCCCTCGAGGACGCGGAGGTTCCGCGTTCTGCGCACAGCACGCTGCGCAGCGTGCTGCGAAATCTTGGCGGTCTCGCCCTCCTTGACCCGTTTTTTCTTACTCATTCTTTTACTCTTATTCATTTTGTCATCAATATTATTATTATTTCTCAATAATATTATAATCAACCATTAATTTACAAGTCCACCTGCGGTATGCGGTGCGCGATGGCTGCCGTGCGACGGGATAATCCGAGAGGGTGACAGGAGACCTCATTCCCCTTTACCCGACAGCGCGGACGGCAGGGAAACAGGGTGCCCGGTTACGAGGGTGGCCCTGACTCCGTCCATTTCAGCTTCTGCTGCAGTTCCTCAAATCTCTTTCGTTTCCCGGGGTCTATGCGCTCGTAGGCGAAGTCTTTTTCGTCGGTGTAAAAGCCTGCGTCCGCGGCGCCGCGCGGATCGAGTGAGGACGAGAGCTTCTTCTGCCATTCGTTGTAGTTGCCGGCCAGCGGGCTCAAAGCCTTGCGCACCGGCGCGATGAACGCCGACAGGGGGGTCATGCAAAGCTCAATGGCGTGCAAGGTGGACGAGAACTCGATAGGGTTCAGGGAGTCGAGGGCCTCTTTGTTGTCCACGGAATAGGCGTATAGCACCTCGCAGTGAGCATAGGTGTTGTTCTCGTAGGGGACGGAATAGGGATTGTTGCCCCCGTCCTCCATTATGGCCTCCCGCTCCATGAACTCCACCTTGGCCTCGGCGATTGCGTCCACCCATTTCATCTGCGTATCCAGGGTCTCGTTGCCGTCCAGGCAGGTCCCGAAGATGCCCCCTGGCCGGAAAGCCAGCGGGATGATGCTGACCCGCAACAGGTTGAGGGTCATGAACGGGCCCATGGGACCCATCTTGTTCAGTTCCATCATGAAGCCGCCGTAGTCGAGGACGATGCGTTTGAGCACCGTCTCCTGGAAGGCTATCTCCCCCTCCGAGCTGCCGGCCAGGACGAGGGTAAGGGGGTACGCGAGGGTATCCGCGAGTATCGACCTTATGGCCTTGGTCTCCAGAAGGGCGAAGCCGGTGTGTGGCATCATCAGCGCGGTGTAAGCCACGGGGGCGATGCGGACGCAGGCATAGCCTATCTCCGATTCCCCTATCTTGTAGAGGGCGTCTGCGAACTCTTCGGGACCGGGGAAGAACATCATGTAGAAGCGCATATGCTCCGGCACTTCGACCTTCGAATCGAGGACCAGGCCCTCGCTTTTAAGCTGCGCCGGTCCCGGCCAGTTATAGAGCTTCAGTGCGCACTTGGTGAAGACTCCCAGCCCGGAGAGGGCTCCCAGGGCTCCCCGCATGATGCCCCGCAGGGAGGGGCCGGGTCCGTCGCCGCAGAACCAGCCAAGATCCGACCCGGGGGTGCCGAGCTCCAGCACCTCGCCGTCGGGAAGGACCCACTCCACTCCCACCACGTTGCGGGCGCTGTAGGCCATGTATATGCAGTCATGGCCTACGCCGCTCATGGAGGTGGCGCTGGCCAGGGGCGAGCAGGAAGGCCCCGCACCGATGATATGCGTATTGAGCCCCAGTTTCATGGTCTCCGCCTGGAGCTGTGCTCCGCTGACGTAGGGCTCCACCACCGCGATCATGTTACGCTCGTCGATCTCCAGGATACGGTCCATACGGCGCATGTCCAGCTGTACCACGTCCTCGGTGGTGGGACCGGATGCCGCGCCCCAACCGGTGGAGAGGGCCTTGAACTTGAGACCGTGCTCGTTACAGATACGTACGACCGCCTGTACCTCTTCCGTTGATGAAGGGAGAACGGCTGCGGCGGGACGGCTTATCCACAGCGCGGGGTCGTCGTTCAAAAAAGGCTGCCACGCATAACCCTCGAGCACAGCCGGCTCCCGGGAGACGTTTTCAGCCCCGACCGCTTCCTCGAGTTCCCTGTATGCTTCGTCCGTTATCATGCAGCCACCTCCGGCAAACCAGCCAAAACAACAAACACCCGCACCGCGGCCTGGTACCCTCTCTAGGCATTATATCAAGCGCATGATAAGCCGCGGGCAGAAATTTATCAAAACGAGCACTGCCGGTTTCTCATCCCCTGACTTGCCCCTTTCGCAACACCTCCACCGCCATATGGCAGTTTCAGCCGTACTTGATGACCACGCCGGAACCCCCCGCGGGATAGGAGAAATCGATGGCCTCGCGCTCGCATATCTCCCAGCATGCCGCGCATTTCTCCATCAACGATCACCTCATGGTTGTTATTGTTCTCCCTGCCGACCCCCTGTATGCGGCAGGCTCGGCCTGCCGCTCGCTGCCTTTCAATGCGGCTTTCTGAACCCGGCGATCAGTTTCTTGAGCCTCTCCACCTTTGACGGCTCGATATGAGACATGTCGAACTCCCCCTCCCCGCAGTAGAGGGTGGAATCGGCCGCCCGGCCCGGGTCCAGCCTCTCGGATACCTCCTTCTGCCAGCGGTTGAAGCCCCCGGCCAGCGGGCCTATGATCCCGCGTACCCGCGGGTCGGACGAGAACATGGGCTCCATGCACTGCTCGAGGGCGGCGATGGTGAAGTCCATGAATATGGGCGCGAGGGCCGCGCGGTGCTCCTCCTTGCGCGGGTCGAACTGGTAGACCACCTCGCAGTGGGCCCACATGTTGTTCTCGTAGGGCACGTAGTACGGGTTGTCGGCCATATCATCGATGATCCCCTTCCTGGCGATCCAATCCTTCTTGATCTCCTTGCTCGCGTCCCTCCAGTTCTCCTGGGTGTCCAGGGCATCGTTGCGGTCGAGGGCGGTGTTGAACGAGCCGCCGATGCGGAAAACCAGGGCCGGGAGCGTGGCCCTTACGAAGCCCATCACCGACATGGCGATGAAGGGGGTGATGGCGCCCATGTCCAGTGCGATACCGGCGTGATCCGAGACGATAGCCTCGAGCGTCCCCCGCTGCCAGCGCAGTCCTTCCCGCGAGTCGTCGGCCAGGATGAAGAGCATGACGTATTCGAGCGTCTCCCCCAACACCTTCTTAAGGGCGGTGGTCCTGGTCAGCTTGGTGAAGAGGTGGGGTGCCATGACGTCGAGGTAGGCGGCGGTTGCCGTGCGCAGCGCGTTGTATCCTATCTCCGCCTCCCCTATCTTCAGTACGGCGTCCAGGAAGCTGGCCCTGTCGCGGAAGAGACACATGTAGAAGCCCATGTTCTGCGGTATCTCCGATGCGGCGTCGAGGAGAGTTCCCTGCGTCTTCACCTCCGGAGGTCCCGGCCAGTTAAAGAGCTTGAGGGCGCACGACGTGAATATCCCCAGACCGCCCAGGGCTCCGGCGGAGCCGCGCATGATGCCCCGCAGGGAGGGCCCGGGGCCGTCGCCGCAGAACCATCCGGGTCCGGAGCCCGGCGTTCCGACCCTCAGCACCTCTCCGTCGGGGAGAACCCACTCCGCCCCCAGCACGTTGCGGGGGCTGTAGCTCATGTAGATGCTGTCGTGGCCCACACCCCACCCGGAGGTGGCGCTGGCCAGGGGCGAACAGTTGGGCCCGGAGCCGTGAATATGCAGGTTGAGGCCCAGCTTCATGGTCTCGGCCTGTATCTGTGCGGCGATGGCATATGGCTCCACTACCGCGTACATGTTCTTCTCGTCTATCTCCAGAATGCGGTTCATGCGCCGCAGGTCCACCTGGACCACGTTGTCGCAGGTGGGGCCGCACCACACCCCCCAGCCGGTGGAGAAGGCCTTGAACTTCAGGCCGTGCCTGTTGCAGGCCCGCACCACTTCCTGCACTTCCCCGGTGCAGGAGGGAAGGACCACGGCTACGGGGCGGGTGACCCAGCGCTCCGTCGGATGGTCGTTGTTCGTCGGCTGCCAGGCGTAGCCATCCAGCACCCCGGGCTCGCGGGAGGCGTTCTCGGCACCCACCGCCGCCTCCAGATCGCGGTAGGCCTCATCGCAGATGACGCTGAAGGCCTTCCTTTCGGCAGTCATATTCATCCTTCCCCTTTAGACACTGGACCTGCTCCGACTACTGTGACCTCGGCCATCCCTTACCCCCTTATTATCACGACTAACCGGTCACGTAGTGGATGATGTTGGTGGTGGGTACGCCTTCCTCGTCCTTCTCCTTCACGCCGGCGGTTACCACAGCGGTATCCCCCGGCTCCAGGAAACCCTCCTCCCTGGCCACATCCTCTGCAGCCGCAAGCATCTCCTCGATGCTCCCACGTACCCCCACCAGGCGAGGATATACCCCCCAGAAGAGCGTCAGGCGCCTTGCGGCCTCCCTGTCGGGTGTAGGTGCGAGGATGGGCTGCCGGGGTCGGAAGCGGCTCATCTGGCGTGCCGTGAAGCCCGTCTCCGTCGGCGCTACTATAGCCGTTGCCTGCATATTGCGGGCCAGCTCGCAGGCGGCGTAGCACACCGCTTCGACCACGCCCCCGCCGATCCAGAAACGGCGCTCCTCGAGCAGGTGGTCGAAGGGCAGGACGGTCTCGGCCCTGTTGATGACACGCTGCATGGTGTCCACGGCCTCTATGGGAAAACGGCCTATCGCCGTCTCTCCCGAAAGCATCACGGCATCGGCCGCGTCGAAAACGGCGTTGGCGACGTCGGAGACCTCCGCACGCGTCGGCGATGGATTTTCGATCATGCTTTGCAGCATCTGGGTAGCCGTAATGACCGGCTTACCCTGGCTCGCCGCAACCTCGATGATACGTTTCTGGATCAGGGGTATCTCCTCCAGGGGCATCTCCACGCCGAGGTCTCCACGGGCCACCATTACTCCGTCAGCCTCCCCTACCACTGCCTCCAGGTCCTCGACCGCCTCCCTCTTTTCTATTTTGGCCACGATGGGTATATCCGAACCACGTTCTCTCAATACCTCGCGCAGCCGTGCTACATCTTCGCAAGAGCGCGTAAACGAAAGCGCAACCCAATCGATGCCCAGCTCAAGGCCGAGTTCCAGGTCGGCAAGGTCTTTGGCAGTAACGGCCGGCAGTGCGATCTTTATCCCGGGGATATTGACCCCGCTGCGCGAACGCAACAACCCCCCGGCCTCCACCCTGCACAATGCATCGCCAGCACCCGCCTGCAGCACTCTCAGCTTTATGGCGCCATCGTCCAGGAGCACGATATCGCCACGGCGCAGCGCCGCCGGCAGATCGGCATAGCTCACGCTGACACCATGTGCGTCACCTTCCATATCCCGCGCATGAAGCGTGAATTCCTGGTCCCGAACCAGTGTGGCTACTCCACCGGCGATCTCGCCCACCCTAATCTTGGAGCCCATGAGATCGAGGATTACGCTTACTTCCTTTTGCGTCTTATGCGCCGCCTCCCGCAATTTCCGCATCTCTTCGCCCATCATCTCGTGAGAAGCGTGGGATGCGTTTACGCGGGCTACGTCCATCCCGGCCTCTATCATGCGCTCGAGTATCGCCGTCTCCCGGCACGCAGGGCCCAGGGTCGCGACTATCTTGGTCTTTCCCGACGCCTGCATACTCATTTTCCCACCAGTCTTAAACCGTATATGCCTTCCGGGCCCAGATAAAACAATTCATCCCGCAGCTCGTTCCACGCCAGCGGCGGCCTCGCTCCCAGGTCTGGATAACGCCAGATGAGACGTTCCTCGTAATCGTAACATTCCAGGCCCTTCCTCCCTACATAGGCTACCCGCTGATCGCTCCTGGAGGGGTAGAAGATGTAATACGCATCCTCCATGCCCAACCCCTCCGTTGAGGCCACCTTTCTCACCTGGTCGGGCCGCCTCACCCTGAACCACACCCCCTTGATGACGTCCTCTCCTCTCACGGCCTCGGGCCCGATGCACAAAACCGTATCCTGGGAGGGCCACCATATATACTTTACTTCGCTATCGCAGCGCATGTAATCTTCCCATCCCTCATCGCCGATGGTCGCAGCCTGCAGCAGAAAGGAAGCGGGCCCGCCATCCGCGCCGGCGTTTGCATGCAGAGACATGACCATACCACCTGCCGGATCCCATGCCGCGAGGGCTTGTGCCTCCGCCAGGAAGAACTTGCCGGACCCGTCACCCCCCATCACCCAGAAGACGGAACCGTCTCCGGCGGGGCCTTGCGGCGCGACGGTCCACAGTATGTATCTACCATCCGGGGAGGGAATGGGATCACTGTCGTATGCGGGACTGGCGGTGAGATTATCGCTGGTCCCTTGCGCCAGGTCCAGTACAAAGATATCACCCTGGTCCTCGAATACCAGGGATTGTGTGTACCCCAGCCATGCCAGATGAGAGCCTTCGATTTCCTGCGTATGGACCTCGAGGGGGCCTCCCTCCAGTTCGAAGACCCTTAGCGCGGCTTTTCCTCCAATCGAGCGTTCCGCGATGAGAGCCAGGAAACGCCCGTCACCCGAAACCTGCATGGAGCGTATTCCGGCATTTTCAAGGGGTATCACCAGCTCACCCCCACCAGGGACCTCCTCCACCTCTGTCCTGGGAGCAAGCACTATGCCCGACAGTATGTCCAGGATCATATAGCTGATCCCCACCAGCACGATACAGGAGGCCACCATGACTATGATGATCATCATGTAACGCTTTGAAATAGGGTCCCCCTTTTCCTTTTACGCTTACAGGGCGCGTGGCCCCCGCTATCTTCCCAAAGCCGCGTGCTCCGGGAACACGGCGCGCGATCCCAGGTTCTCCTCTATACGCAAAAGCTGGTTGTATTTACAGACGCGATCCGTCCTTGCCGGCGCCCCTGTCTTGATCAACCCACAGTTGGTCGCGACCGCGAGATCGGCGATGAAGGTATCTTCCGTCTCGCCGGAACGGTGGGATACCACGCAAAGGTAGCCCGCGTCTCTGGCTAAGCGCATAACATCCAATGTCTCCGTCACCGTTCCTATCTGGTTAAGTTTGATGAGGATAGCGTTGGCCACCCCATCTTCTATCCCCTTGCTCAGCCGCCTCGGGTTGGTTACGAACACATCGTCGCCCACCAGCCGTACCCTATCCCCCAGACGGGACGTATGCAGAGCCCATCCCTCCCAATCCTCCTCGGCTTTGCCGTCTTCAATGGATACCACCGGGAAACCATCGATAAGATCCCGGTAATAATCGCTCAGAGCGGAGGCATCGAACTCCTTCCCCTCGCCCGTAAAGATATATTTTCCGTTTTGGTACAGCTCCGTTGCCGCCACATCCATGGCCAGCGCTACCTCTTCGCCCGGCTTGTATCCCGCCGCTTCAATCGCTGCGACGATCAATTCCAGAGCAGCCCGATTGCTGTCCAGGCTGGGAGCGAACCCTCCCTCGTCGCCGATAGCGGTGGCAAGGCCTTCAGCCTTGAGTACTCCGCGCAGGGAATGATAGACCTCTGCCCCCACCCGCAGCGCCTCACTGAAGCTCCCTGCCCCCAGGGGCAACACCATGAACTCCTGTATGTCCACGTTGTTGTCCGCGTGTGCACCGCCGTTGAGTATATTCATCATCGGAACGGGCAGAACAACCGCTTCTTCCCCGCCCAGACTCGCGTAGAGAGGCGAACCCCTTTCGGCGGCGGCGGCCCTGGCCGCGGCCATGGAGACCGCCAGGATGGCATTGGCCCCGAGGCGCGACTTGTCCTCGGTGCCATCCAGCTCGATCATTGAAGCGTCCATTTCTTCCTGTGCGCTTACCTCCATGCCTTTCACCCGCGGTGCTATTTCATCTTTAACGTTGCGCACCGCAGTCAGCACGCCTTTGCCTCCATATCTCGCTCCGCCGTCACGAAGCTCCAGCGCCTCGAAAGCACCCGTCGATGCGCCTGAGGGGACTGCCGCCCGGCTTACTCCCCAGCTGCCATATACCTCGGCCTCAACGGTCGGGTTTCCGCGCGAGTCAAGCACCTCC
This sequence comes from uncultured Actinomycetota bacterium, assembly GCA_964529285.1. Lineage (GTDB taxonomy): Bacteria > Actinomycetota > Geothermincolia > Geothermincolales > RBG-13-55-18 > SURF-21. The sequence goes on along the minus strand of CAZGWK010000011.1, from coordinate 55,687 downwards.
CTGGCGCTGACCATCTCTATCCTGGACATGTCAACCTCCTCGTACGACATGATGATGCTACGATTATTTTAACTGAAAAGAACCTGATCGGCGCCGTCGCGCCTTGAGGACAGCGCTCAGCTTCCCGTGTAACCTTCCGCGAAGAACCACTCCTGGGAGGGCGCGGTGGTACCCTGGGAACAGCTTCCACCGTCCCGCATCCTGTAAACGAAGTACATCGCCCTCTCCGCCACTAGCAGGGTCTCCGCCTCAACCAGGGTCGAAAACTCGGCCTGTTCCAGGCCTGGGACGTCATTCACATGGATGGTGAAGCGGGAGTGAGGCGCGATGGAGACATTCCGTTCCACCATGCTGCCGTCCCCTTTCATGAAGCTGACCTTCGCGCCGGTGCGCGAGGGGCCCGGGTTCTGCAGGAGCAAGTATGTGTCGAACTCTCCCCCCGTATAACCCTCCGCGAAGAACCAGCGGTCACAGGGTTGAGTGATACCCATCGCATCGTGGCCACCGCCCCTGCCTTCATAGGAGAAGTACATGGCGCGCTCGGCAACTATAGGGATGTCCGACTCAACGCTCGTGGAGAGCTCGACCTGCTCCAAGCCGGGGATGTCGTCCGGGTGTACGGTACTGCGGCTGTGCGCCGGGACTTCGAGGCCGAACTCCCTGGTGGATGCGTCCGGCAGCATGAAGATCAGGTTGACCCGGGCGGCGGAATCGTTCGGGTTCGCGAGCAGGATCCACGTATCGAATTCGCCGCCGGTGTAGCCTTCGGCGAAATACCATACTTTTTCGGCTGCAGGTGAACCCTCCGCGGCGGTTCCTCCCCCCAATCCCTTATATCCGAAGTAAACGGCGCGCTCCGCCACCACGGGAAGGTCGCTCTCTATCTCGGTCGAGTACTCTCCGCAATCGAGGCCTGGTTCCTGGTTCATCCATATGGTCATACGGGAATTGGGAGCCAGGGTGTAATAGAGTTCATCCACCTCTCCCGTATTGCCCAGGAAACGTACCGTGAGCTGGGCTTCGCTGTCGTTAGGGTTCTGGACCAGGCAGAAGGTGTCGAAATCACCTCCGGTGTATCCCTCGGCGAAGAGCCAATGCGTGCGAGATTGCCTCACCCCCATGCAGGCATGTCCTCCCTTTCTTCCGCTTCCCAGGAAGTCGAAATACATGGCGCGCTCGGCTACTACCGCCCGGTCCGAGGTGATCTTTATGGAGACCTCGGAGTTCTGCACGCGGTCGTTCACGTATATGGTATAGCGCGAACGGGCGCCCACCGTGAAATCCTCCTGCATCGTCCCGCCCCCGGGGAACATATAGGTCGCCGTGCAATTGGCCTCACTTTCCCCGGGATTCTGAACAAGCAGGTATTCGTCGAAGTTCTGGGAGCTGACGTAGAAGAAATGCGTCTGCAAGCCGATTACGGACGCGAACAGCGTCCCGCTGACGTTCCTGCTGCCTCCGCTGCCGTCGATGCGTATCTGCTTGACGCGGCCGGAGGTCCAGCGGGAGATTATATCGAAGCCGTAAAGCGTCCCCACCGCGGTGTCCGCATGCGAGTTGAGCTTGGCCTGCAGCTCGTCCCAGGTCATGGTCACCTGCCAGTCATGGTCCTCGTCGGCGGCGCATGCATCGCAGTAGACCGGGCTCAGGTAGGAAATGGGCGTCCCTCCCCATGCCTCTTCCACTCCCGCGGTGTAGCCTCCGCAGCAAGCACTGTAGGCGGCGATTATCACTTCCCCGCCGCTGGTGATTATCTCTCCGGCGGTGTCGTTTACCGCCGCCACTATGTTCGGCCTGGTAGCCGGGTCTATCTGCTCGTTGAACGCCTGGCAGCAGCTTCCGTACGGGCAGACGTCGTAGCCATCTCCGGCGTGCTTGCCGCGCGCGATACACGAGAGGGTGTAGGTCCTGGCCGCCACCATGAGCACCCTCAGCCCCTCCCTGGGCCAGCTGTCCGGCTCCTCCTGCAGGCGGTAGAGGTACTCCCTCAGGGGATAGGTGCGCACGACGTTGTCGCGGCAGCGTACTCTGATGGGCATGTCGTCGCTGACATGAGAGAAATCCACGCCCGTGTAGTAGGCCCTGATTATCTGGTGGTATTCCTCTCCCCGCAGCGCACGGTAGTATACACCTGCCATACACAGCCCGACTCCGTGACCGCGGCCGTGGCCGGTGAAGGTCACTTTTCCGCCGCCTGCCACCGCACTGTCATCCTCCGATATGGGCTGCCCCAGCATCATCAGGAGAAGCACGACCGTGATCGCCAGCGTTACCAGCACCGTTCTTCTCATGTTCGCCCTTACAGAGCCGATCAATCATCCTCCTCTGTCCGGCCGTTTCCATAATAACAATAGTCTATCTATTTAACAATAATATATTTTAAGAACAGCCCTCCGGCCTGTTCCCTCAGCCAGAATATCGGCCGGTGCCGCCTATCTCAACAGTACGATTATGGGGCGGAGGCCCGGACGGCGGTTTCCGTGCATGTGTTGCTTGCTCGCGCGCAGATTTAAAGAGCCGGGAGGAGATCGGCCGGCGCAGCCAGGGCTCTTAGAGCTTCGTCCTGGCCAGGATGTCCTCAACGCCCAGCAGGGTCTCGCCGAACCCCCTGGTCAGCAGACCTGCTTCCTCGAGAGACCTTACCGCCTCGCATACTATCTCCGGAGGCCTGCACAGAAGGGACGCCAGTCTTTCCTCGCTTACGAGGAGATAGGGATTTGACTTGAAGAACCCTGCCACTTCTTTTTTTACCGTTACCGAGACGCTCGCCTTGACGTCGCAAGCAGTCTCATCACCATAATATTCCATAAAACGAGTACCATTGTCGAAAGCGGGGAATCCAGGAAGTAAGGATTCCAGAATCACTGAACAAGCATCAACCCCGTGAGATGTTCCGGCCTGAAGTCGCAACCATCGGCCAGCTTTGCTGCCGTAGAAAATATACCATAACGCAGTGACACATGGAAGCGCAGCGGAGCAAAAAACGGGGGCATTTTTGGCGAAAGCGGCTACTCCCCAGAGGTACTCCTCGCAACACGACGCACGCCTTCAGATGATGCCCTCCTTGATGGCCTTGATGATCAACTGCGCGCGGTCCTCCACGTCGAGCTTGCGAAAGATGTGGCGCAAGTGCGTCTTTACCGTGCTCAATGTTATGCCGAGCTCCCTCGCCACCGCCTTGTTGCTGTAACCCTTTGCCACCAGTCGCAGCACGTCGGACTCGCGCTCGGTCAGGGAAAGCAGCGTCTCTTCGCCCTTACCCCCCGCCGCCGGCAGTCCGCCCTGCGTGCGCAGCACCGATACCAACTTCTGCGTGATACTCGATGCTACGAGGGGGACACCTTCCGCCGCTGAGTTTATCGCGCTGAGTAGTTGCTCCTTGCCGCAGTCCTTGAGGATGTATCCTATCGCGCCGACCCTCAATGCCTCGGCTGCGATCTCAAGGTCGTCGTAGACCGTGAGGATGATGGCTTGTATTGCAGAGGTATGGGGGTCTTCCTTCAGTTTCTGGACAACCTCTATGCCGCTGATGTCAGGCAGTTTTACGTCGACCAGTATCACCTGCGGTTGCTCGCGGCGAGCCAGCAAGAGGGCCTCCTCGCCGTTTTGCGCCTCGCCTACCACGCATATACCGTCCTCGCCTTCGAGCACGCGGTTTACTCCCAGGCGCACGATCTCGTGATCGTCCACTATAGCCAGGCGTATCTTGTCCTTCACACGCCGCCACCTCCCCGTATCCCCGGTATGGGAAAGGAGAAACTGATGCGCGTACCGTCTCCCGGATTAGTATCGATTACCAGGTTTCCCTGCAGCAACTCCGCCCTCTCCTTCATTCCCCTGATCCCCAGGCATTCGCCTGCATGTATTCTGTCCCATACCTCTTTCTCCATGAACCCGGTCCCGTCATCCTCCACCACCATCTCCACCCAGCCATCATCGCCCCTGAGCGTGAACTTGACCCCGCTGGCGCCCGCATGGCGCGAGATGTTGGACAACGCCTCCTGCGCCACCCGGAATACGGTTACCTCGGTCAGGGAGTCCAGCTCTTTCAGATCGCCGCGGGTTGAGAATTCCGCCTCCAATCCGTTTTCGGCGGCGAACCTCTCCAGGTATGTGTACAGAGATTTCTCCAGCCCAAGCACGTCGAGTGAGGACGGCCGCAGGTCGCCGATCACCTGCCGCAGATCCCTCAACCCCTCGCGTGCCTTATCCTTCAGTTCCTCGATCGATCCCGCCCGTAGCTCGGTATCGCTCCCCTGCATCTCCAGCATCTCCAACTTGAAGAGGAGGTCCACGAAATAGGGAGCAAGCCCGTCGTGCAGTTCGCGCGAGATGCGTATACGTTCCTCCTCCTGTGCGCTCGAGGTGCGGTGGATGAGAGCCTGCAGGCGAGCGCTCTTATCCAGGAGTTCCTGCATCAGCTTCGCATTCAGCAGCGAGACGGCCACCTGGGCCGAAAGCGCCACCACGAAGTCGAGCTCTTCGAGGGATAAACGTGCGCCGTCCAACCTGCCTCCGATCCAGAGCAGCCCCACCCTCTCCCCGTGGACCTCCAGCGGGATGGATATGGCCTCCCCCTCCATATCCTCACGCCAGTACATCTCCTTTACCTCTCCGTTTCCACTGCAGATACGGAGGATGCCCAGGCGCATGAAGTCCAGATCGCACTGGCCCCGGTTTATGCGATTTCCCACGAGCCAGTAGGTGGAGAGCCATTCGCTTTTGCAATACGTGGTGAAAGCGTCTTTCCATTCCAGCATGCGCGTTTCCTCCGGTACCACCCGGCTGAAGGTGGCGGAGAGATGTTCCGTATTGCCGTTGTACCCCACGATCCTGTATCCCCCGTCTTCAGACATCATCAGCGCGCAGGTCGTAAGGCCCATTGATTCCCTCACCTCTTGCACAACGCTCTGCGCGAGTTCCTCGAGATTGCTGACGGTGCGAATGGAGCGGCCGAGTTCCTCGAGCAACCTGCCCTCCTCGAACTCACGGCCGTAAAGATAGCGGTCGGCCAACTTCCTCACCCATGCGACCTCCGCCTGATAGGCCAGCATGAAAGGCACGCCGGTGAGGACGAAGAGGGCGTAGAGCGGGCCTCCCGCCTCCATGCCCAGTCCATACCGGTAAAAGGCGCAAAGCGCGGTGAATACAACGAGATTTGAGAAGATCACCGCGGTGTGAACGAGTGCGTTCTTGGTAATGGAACGTATATCGATGAACAGGCCGTAGCGCAGTATGCCGTAGGCCAGCATGGATACGAATATAATGCTGGCCTGTGGGGTCGTGATAAAATCGTTCAGCTCAAGGTTCTGTATGGCATTAGCGATCAACATGGGCACCGGGGCAAGCGCCAATATCATCAGGCCCTTCTTGGTTGCCGCGGAGACACTGCGGCTTCTCTCGCGCAAAAAGATGACGGTGGATGCGATGATCTGGGAGAACCCCAGGACGGTCAGGGCCCAGAAGGCCGGGGTCCTGACGACGTTGATGCCCTGGCCGTTATCGACGGCATAGTAAGATGAGTAAAAGAAGCCCGTCGTGAAGAGGAGCACCAGGCCTATAAGCCATGGAGCATATAGCAGGACGATGACGGCGGCGGCTTTTCTCCTGTCTCTCATCATTCCCCGGGGCTTCGGGAAATAAAGCGCCAGGAGAAGATAGGTGGGTACGATGGGCATCTCGCCGATACCCTGGAAGCGGGTCCAGAAAGTCTTGCTCGCCAGGCTGGTAGAGGCCATGGTCATGGCCTCGCCCAGAGCCCATAAGGCCATGCACATGGAAATGAGGAAGAAAATATTATCGACTAACTGGCGCCGTCCCTTGAGAAGAACGTACAGGCCTATGCAAAGACTGATCAGCCCGGAGGCAACCGTAACTGTAAGCGACAACTCCTCTACCATAGTGGAAATTATATCATTTTTTTTCCAGCCCAAGACACACGCTCATCAGCACAACCATGCTCGACAGCCTGCATCGCGTAAGCGACAGCGGCACACGGAGTGTGACGCGACGGTGTCCCAGCGCCTGGATAAGTCCGGGTGAACGTTTAACCCATTACCGACTTGTGCGGACTTGTCCAGGCCTGGCACGCGTACGTTCGCAAGCAGAGTGTGGCGATGGTCCGACTCAGTCCTGCCGGTTGAACTGCCAGACCGCCATGGTGGTAAGGAATGCCCCGAAGGCTATGATTATCAGGATGTCGAGCCAGAGCGGATAGAACTGTATCTGCAGTTGAGGCATCTGCGGCAGCACGGCCCTGGCCTGGGATATCCAGGACACGAATTCGGGGTTTGCCGCCAGGCTGGCCGGTACTTCGGGAAGGCTGACCGCCGCCGACGAGGTGATGGAGATACCTTTTAGCGCCACCCCCCGCATGGCATCAACCGCGTAGGTCATGGGGTTGATCTTGGTGAGGAACTGCATCCATCCCGGCAGATCCTGCAGCGGGAAGAGTGCTCCCGAGAGAAAGAACATCGGCAGGAGTATGAAGTTCATGATGATGGGGAAAGCTTCCATGGATCTCATACGGGCGGCGAAAGCCACCCCGAAGGAGGTAAGGCTTACCGCCAGCAGAAACATCACCACTATCATCATGCCTATTTTCTCCAGGTTGTATGGTATGCCGACCAGGGGCATGAACAGGAGCAGGATGAAGCCCTGCATCAGCGCCGTAGTGCCCCCGCCGAAGACCTTGCCGATGGCCAGGGATGAACGCGGGATGGGCGCCACCAGCATCTCCTTCAGGAAACCGAACTCCCGGTCCCAGATAATGGAGATGGCCGAGAACATGGCCGTGAAGAGGACCGTCATGCACACGATACCGGGATACATGAAGGTAACATACTTGGTGTCCCCGCTGCCGAAAGACGTAAAAGCCGCCTGTAATCCCGTTCCCAGCAGGGCGAGGTAGATAAGGGGTTGTGCGAAGGCGCCCACGAGGCGGATGCGGTCGCGGTAGAACCTCTTAATATCGCGCAACCAGGTTATATAGATACCTATGCCCAGCTTGGCGAGTCTCCTGCGGAACTCGTCGGCCGCTACGGACCTGCCTGCCTCTTGCATCCTCTATCTCTCTATCTTCTTCTGGGGTTCCTGTAAGCCCTGGCGAAAGCGCGCACCGCCGCCAACTCGTCAGCTCCCTCCGGCCTTATCTCGTGCCCTGTAAGTTTGAGGAACACGTCATCCAAGGTGGGGCGGTGCAGGCTGATGGAATTGATGGAGACTGGAAAATCCCTGATAAAACGGGGTATAAAGCTCTCACCGCTCTCCACCTCGAAGCATAAGCATTCCCGGTCCTGTATCATCTCCACCTTGAAATCATCTACCAGGACCCTTTCGGCTTCCTCATCGTCCTCGGTGGTGATCTTGACCACGTCGCCTCCCACCTCGCTCTTGAGGCCCTCGGGGTTGTCCAGGGCTATTATCTGCCCGTAATCGATGATGGCTATGCGGCCGCAGTTCTCCGCCTCGTCCATGTAATGGGTGGTGAGGAAGATGGTAATGTCGTGCTTTTTCTTGAGCTCGTGTATGTATTCCCAGATCGAGTTGCGGGTCTGGGGGTCCAGCCCGATAGTCGGCTCGTCAAGGAAAAGCACCTTGGGGTAATGCAGGAGCCCGCGGGCGATCTCCAACCGCCGCTTCATACCGCCCGAGAACGTCTCTACGCGGTTTTTCTCCCTGTCAATGAGTTCCACCATCTCCAGCACCTCGCGGATACGATCGCCGCGCTCCTCCTTGGGAACGCGGTATGCGTATGCGTGGAACTCGAGGTTTTCACGGGCGGTGAGGCGGTCATCCAGGGAGGGGTCCTGAAAGACGAGCCCGATGGACTCCCGCACCGACTCGCGGTCTTTTACCACGTCATATCCGTCCAGGACAGCGCTGCCCGAGGTGGGACTCAGAAGGGTGCACAGGATATTGATGGTGGTTGTCTTCCCGGCGCCGTTGGGCCCGAGGAAACCGAAGATCTCGCCCCTCTCGACGGCGAAGGAGATGCCCTTGACCGCGGTCAGCTCTCCGTAGTTTTTCAGCAGATTTTTTACTTCGATTATCGCTTCCATCTCAAACCTTTAGCATTGCTAACAATCGTTTTGGATTATAAGCACCCCTCATCCTGCTGTCAATGGCTGGTTCCGTCATGCGAAGAATCGGTTCCACCCGATAACGTAGCAATCGATGGGGCTATGAGCGCGAGATTCTGCACGAACGTATCCCGAATATATGACGTATATACCGCAGATCGTGTCAAGCGGCTGTAATCCCCACCCTGGTTATCTCACCAGGGTGGGGCCGGTCCGGGATAGGGCGGCATCTCCGGGAACCTGTCGTTTACATCCACGGCGCCCGGGTCGTATACGTCCGCGTAGAAGGTCTTGAACTCCGACTGCCCCAGGGGTATGGGCAGGCCCAGGGCCGCATACACGTAGAGATGTATGTTGAGGTCCCTGACGGCTCCTCCCGGAATGCCGACATTATAATCCGGCATCCGGTCGGCGTTTACTATCGCCGCGACCACATACGGGTCGAGGAAAGCCACCAGCTTGGTGAGGAACTCCTCGCCGGTGGCATTGATCGCCTCAGCGATGACCTCGCCGTCCAGGTTGGAGATGAGGTCCACCAGGAAGTCGTATCCCGCCGTGTTGAGCAGCTCCGCCAGGTCGGCCCCGTCGAAGTCGGGTGAGCCGAGCAGCCTCATCATAAGGGACTGTGCGGGGTGCATATTATATTCCTCGTTGATGGCATTTGCGATGACCGAGCCGTCCAGGTTGGAGATGAGACCCACCAGGAAATCCTGGTTGCGCTCGAGAACGCCCGTCACGAAGCTCGGCTCGAGCTCCTGCAGCAGCAGGCTGGTCATATCGGGATTCGCGTTGAGGGCCAGGGCGATGGTATGGGCGGTGGTGGTGTCGAGGTTCCCCAGCAGTCCCGGTATCATGTTGCCCACCGCAGGGTTTCCGTTCAGGCCGGCGGCGATCACCGGCGCCACCGCTCCGGCATTGAGGTTGTTGATGAGCGCGCTTACCAGCGGCTGCAGGTCGGGGTTGTCGACCAGGCCCTCGGACGATGCCTGGGCCACCGCGGGTCCCAGGTTGGCCAGGAGCTTGCGCAGGAACTGGTAATACTCGGCCGGGTGCTCAGCCGTTCCGGTCTGGGCCCTCTGGCAGGAGAGATTGACGCCGTTGGCGGCCGCGATGGCCGTCTGCGGCGTGATGCTCGCCACCAGCTCGCGCACGAATTCAGGTTTGTTATTGAGCCCGGTGGCTATGGCCACCCCCGCGTTGCCGTTGGTGTTGGCGAGAAGCCCCGTGAGCAGGTTATCGGTGGGGTCGGCCGCCACGTTCTGGTTGATGCCGGCCGCGAGGGCCCCGGCCGCCTGCGGGCTGATATTGGTTATGAGCACCGAGAGCAGGTCCTGACCGAAGGGATGGGAGGCCGCGTTGGCGTTGATGCCCCGGGCCAGGTATTCGGCCGTGAGCGAGCTGGCATTGGCCAGGAAGCCCTCCAGGAAGGCCGGGTTGGCGTTTACCGCGCCCGCTATTACCGCGGGATCCAGTGCGCCGATGAGGGCTCCCAGGAAATCCGCGTTCAGGCCCTGGGCCGCGGCCGTCCCCAGGCTTCCGGTAAGGTCCGTGAGCAGGGTCTGGAGGAAAGCTGGATTGTCATTGAGCGCTCCCGCGATGGGGCCCGACTCCAGATGGGATAGGAGCGAGGACAGGAAAGCGGGATTGCGGTTTGAGCCCTCGATCATGGGAGCCACCACGCCCGGAGGCAGCTGGCTTACCAGGTCGTAGATGAAATCTGTGTGGGAACCAAGCGCCGCCGCGATGGGGGCTGGGTTGAGGCTTTTCAGAAGCTCGCCCAGGAATGCGGGGTTATCATTTACACCCCTGCCTATATACGGCGCCAGGGAGGGCGGCATGATGCGCGACAGCTCCTCGGTTATCTCCGGATGGGCGTTCAGGGCGTTGGTGAGTATGGCCGGGTTGAGAGCGTTGAGGGCCTCCACGATAAGGGCGGGGTTTGCTCCTATCCCCGCGCCCGCGCCGGCTCCCACCGCGGGAGCGAGCAGCGGCAGGAGGTCCTCCGTCATGGATGGATTGGCGTTTACCACGTTGGCCAGTACCTGTACGTCCAGCAGCCCCAGTACGCGGGAGAGCATGGCCTGGTTGCTGATGAGGTCGGCCGCGAAGGCCGGGTCCACGTAGTCGGTCGTCTTCTCCACCAGGTCGACGGAGGAGTTGATGAGGTCGACCACCACGTCCGGGTCGAGGAAAGAGATAAGGTCGTTGATAAAATCGGTAGCCCCCATGAGCGCCGCGGCTACCGGTGCGGGCTGCATGAAGGGCGCCGAGGCCGAGAGCATGGTCGTGTTATTGAGGATGTCCGCCACGAAGGCGGGGGTTATGGAGCGGGTAACCTGCACCACGGTGGCGATGTTCGCGTTCAGGGAGCCGGCCAGCACGGCCGGGTTCAGGTATCCCATCACCGAGGCCAGGAAAGAGCCGTTCTGGTTGATCACCGAGGCGATCACCGCGGGGTTGATATAGTCGAGCGAAGCCGTCAGCATGTCGCCGTTGGAGTTGACCACCTCCGCCACCACCACGGGGTCGAGGTAGGATACCAGTGAGGCCAGGAAACCCCCGTTTTCGTTGACTATCTGCCCGGTGACCGCCGGGTCCAGCAGCCCCATGAGCGAGGTGAGGAAGGGTCCGTTTGAGTTGAGCACGCCCGCTATCACCATCGGCTCCAGATAGTACATGACATCCGAGAGGAACTGGCCGTTGGCGTTGATGCCCGCGTTCAGGGCCACGGGGTCCAGGTAGCCGATGAGCTCGGCCAGGAACTCGCCGTTTCCGTTGACCGCCTCGGCGACGACCTGCGGATCGAGGTACCCAACCAGGTCGACCGCGAAATCCCCGATGTTATTGACGATATAGGCGATGGACTCGGCATCCAGGTAGGGCATGGCCGCAACCAGGAAGTCGGGGTTGTTGTTTATGGCCTCGGCGATGACCGGCACCGTCCCTTCCTGCACCATGGCAGCCAGGAGCTCGGAGACGAACTGCGGGTTCTCGTTTAGAGCATCAGCCACCGCCTCGGGAGCCGTGTGCTCGAGCATGTTGGAAAGCAGATCCACGTCGGAGGCAATGCTGCCCAGCAGCGGCCCCAGCGGGCTGCGCGCCGGCAGGAGCATCACCGCTCCCGCAGCCACGAAGGCGATCACCAGGGCTACGACGGCTATGTTTATCACCAGCTGCAGTGGTCTTCTCAACAGAAACATTTCTGCACCCTCTTATCCCATTTCGATCCTAAGGCCCCCGCAGGGCCCCGGTGTAAGCGCCGTCCACGTAACCGTTACCTACCACATCCAACCCGATGGGTATACCAAACAGGACCATGTATAGCCTCAATCTAACCCTGATGCCCAGGCTGTGCAGCAATCCGGTATTGCCGGTGTCGTCGTTTATGCTGTTAGTGATGGCATCGGCGATGACCTGGGCTGCAGCCTCGTTATCGGACAACATATCGGTGAGGACGTTGAAGGCCGGCTCCAGGGCCACCGGGGCGCGCGTTTCGATACCGAGTACTGGATCGTATACCGGGGTAGCGGAAAGGTCTGCTATGCCCGCCATCTCGGCGGCCGTCCCCTCCCCGCTCAAGTCCGCCAGCAGCCCTTCCAGCATCGGCTGCAGCCCCCCGTTCAGGGCCTGCGCCACCAGGGATGCGTCGAGCGGCGACGGGTTGGGGTTGACCCCGAGGAGCTCTGCCGCAAGGTCCATGCCGGGGCCGCCCGTGATGCGTGCCATCATGTCCGCGTCGGTGGCGGCCAGGTTGTTGCGCAGGAAAAAGGAAGGAGCTGCGTCCAGGCCGGCATTGATCCCGCCGGCCAGTGCCGCCGTATCGAGGTTGGCGAGCAGCGCGTCCAGGAAATCCCTACCCGCTTGCGTATCCAGGGCCCCGGTGATCGCAGCCAGGGTGTGCTGCTGGGTGCCCTTGAGCGTGATGTCCAGCACCTGGAAGAAGTCGGAGGAGCCCTCGCCGACCGCCAGGGCGTTGAGGCCCCTGGCCACGGCCGCGCCCGTCTCGCCGTCCAGGTTGATGAGCAGGTTGGTCAGGAATCCGGGGTTCTGCGCAGCGCTGGCGTTGAGGCCCTCGGCCATTGCGCCGGCCGTGGCCGGCGACATGTTCTCCATGAGCACGCGCATGAGGTCGGGGTTGTCGTTCTGGGCCTCGGCCATGCGCACGGCGGTGTCGGCGGAGAGGTTGCCCACCAGCTCCGGCAGGAAGTTCGGGTTCGCGTAGCCCAACGCCTCCCCTACCACCCGTGCCGTGTTATTGTTCAGGTAACGGAGCATGTTCTCCAGGAAACCCGACGTGTTCATGTTGGTACCCAGGGCCATGGCCTCGCCAGTCGTGGAATCCAGATTGGCCAGTAGTTCCACCAGGAAATCGGGCTTGTTGTTTATCGCTCCGGCAGCCGCCTCGCCCAGGTCTCCGTCGAGACCGGCGATGAGGTCGCGCGTAAGTGCCGGGTTCTCATCCAGTGCGTCGGCGATAACCGCGGGGTCCAGGTACGATATGAGCTGGGTGAGGAAGTTACCCCCCGCGTTGAGGCCCACCGCCACCGCTTGCGCGAAGTGTGCGTTGAGATGGGCCGAGAGCTGGCGCGTGGTCTCGGGATGCGCCGAGAGCAGCAAGGCCAACCCGTGCGCGCTGAGGTTGCCTATCAGGGTAGAGAGAAAGTCCCCGTTGTTGTTGAGCCCTATGGCAACGCCCGCAGCCGCCAGGGGAGAGAGGTGTGCCGACAGCTCCTCCGAGAAGCCCGTCGTCTGCTCCAGTATATAGACGAGGGTGTCCACGTTCAGGTTGTCCAGGGCGGCGTTTATCAGGGCCGGATTGCCGTTCACTCCCGAGGCGGCCGCCCGGGCCACCACCGGGTCGAGGTTTGCTACGAGCGCGGATACGAAAGGCCCGGCACTCTCGAGTATGCCCGCGAGGAACGCCGGGTTGGAGCTGGCGATCATGCGGTCGATGAAGGCCGGCGAGAGGTTGAGCCCCTCCGCAGCCGCCCTCCCCAGGGAGGGTGGCAGGTTCTGGATAAGAGAAGTGATAAAGGCGGAATTCGCGTTCAGGGCCCCTGCCAGCACCGACTGGTCGATCAGTCCCAGGACATCGTTGAGGAAATCCTCGTTGCCGGCCAGGTACTGGATGTAATCGTCCCTGAGGTAGGATACTATGCCCGCCACGGCGTCGCCGGTGCCGTTCAGGGAAGCGGCCAGCCCCTGGGGGTCGAGACCGTTCATGACCGTCTTGACGAACGCGGCGTTGCCGTTGAGCGCTCCCGCGATGGGTGCCGGGTTGAGGAGTCCCAGGATGCGGGTGAGCACCACCTGGTCGGATGCTATCTCCGCCGAAGCCCGCGGATCCATGCGGTCCACCACGCCGATGATGAAAGACTTGTTTTCGTTCAAGGCCCTGACGATGATGTCAGGGTTCATATAGCGGGTCATACCGGCCAGAAACGCCCCGTTGGCGTTGAGGGCGGAGGCCAGTACTCTTGCGTTTAAGCCCCGCAGCAGTCCCGAGATGAACGCGGGGTTCGCGTTCAAGGCCTGGGCCGTAGGCGCGGGATCGAGGAGCGCCAGCAAAGTAGAAAGCCACCCGCCGTTGGCGTTCACCGCTGCTGCGATCACGGCAGCATCCAGGAACTTGAGCAGCTCCGCGCTCAGTCCCGGGTTGGCGTTCATTGCGGCCGCGAGGACAACCGGGTCCAGCCAGGAGACCAGCTCGGCGAGGAAAGGCCCGTTCACGTTGACGATGCCCGCGATCACCTCGGGGTCAAGTTCCGGCAGGAGAGCAGCGGTGAAGTCCGAGCTGGCATTCACCGTTTCCGCAAGCACCTCGGTGTCCAGGAGCGGCAGCATTTCGGCGATGAGCTCCCCGTTCTCGTTGATGGCTTCGGCGACAGGCTGGGGGTTGAGGTTGGCCACCAGCACGATCAGGAAGTCGGGGTTGTCGTTTATCGCCTGCGCCGTAGCCTCCTGGTTTTCCGGATGCTCCAGCTCTTCGAGGAGGGCCGCGAGGAACTCGGGGTTCTCATTGAGTGCCCTGGCCACCTGCACGGGGTCCAGGCCTTCTATGATGCCAGCCAGGGTACGGCGCTGGGAGGACATCTTGCCCAGGACGGTGCCGACGGTGCCCTTGACCGGAAGGAGCATGACCGCGCCGCCGGCGATCAGGGCTACCAGGAGCCCGATGACCACCAGGTTGACTATGATCTGTACCGGTTTACGTACAAGCATCTTGACTTCCTATCACATCTTTATGGCGGAATAACGGCGGGGCCGGTCCAGTTGTACGGCTCGCCGCCTTCGATCTGCGACCAGGCCCATCCCTGCTGCAGCCCGAGAAACGTCGCTGCCTTCAGATATACATAAAACCAGGTGACGTGGAGAAATGTGTACCCCGTGCCGTCCGCCGACTGGAAAGGCAGCCTGGCTTTCTCCTCCGGGGTCAGGGTGGCGCCGCTGAAAGCGTTGTTGAGAACGTTTGCCATCACTGAAGCGTCCAGACCCCGGATGAGGTCGGTTAGAAAAGCTCCCGAGGCTCCAGCGTTGGCATCCGCCAGAAGGTCATGCAGGGTCGTGCCCAGCCCTATACTACCTCCCGCATTTAAAAGTTCCCTGGTCAGCCCGGGATTGTTGTTCAAGGCATAGGCGACCACCTCGCCATCGAGGTTCGCGAGCAGGTCGCTTACGAAAGCCTGCCCGCCGGCCGTGCCCAGAGCGGCGTTCAGCGCGTCCGCCAGGGCGTCCGCGTCCAGCGCCTCCACCAGGGCGGTCAGCCAGGCCTCGTTGTCGTTGAGCCCCTGGGCCATGACCGCCCCGTCCAGGTGGTTGAGCAGGTGCTCGACCAGCGCCGGGTTGGCAGCCAGGCCATCTGCAACGGCAATCGCGGTATTGTCATCGAGGTTCTGTATCAGCGTGGAGATAAAGGCGTCCATGTTGTAGGGCGGTGTGTTGAGCACGTCCGTAATTACCTGGGCCAGAACGGGGTCCGTCGCCTCCACCATTGCCTGCAGAAAACCGCCGCCGCCGGGCGCGGCGTTCTCGTTCAGGCCCATGGCCACCTCGTGCGCGGTGTTTTCGTCCAGTCGCGGCAGGAGGTTGGTGACGAGGTCTGGATTGAGTTCGAGGCCTTCAGCCAGCGCGATGCCCACGTCCTCGGAGAGGGTGGCCAGCAGCTGGTCTGTCATATCGGTGGTGTTCTGGTTGAGGCCCTCGGCGATGGCCCTGCCCACCTGCGGGGAGAGGTTCTGTATCAACGGCCGGATGATGGCGGTGTTGGCGTTGAGGGCTTCCGCTATCCTGCGGCTGGTGGTCCCGTTCAGATAGCGGGCAACTGTCGTCGCGGTGGCGGGGTTGGCGTTCATGCCGTCCGCTATCGCCGCGGCAGCGTCATCGTTCAAGTTCTCGAGCATCCCCGCCACGAACTCCGGGTTGGAGTTGATGGCACCGGCTATCACGTCCGCGTCGGAAGCGATGATGAGCGAGCGTATCATGGACTGCGCCGGCGCCTGCGCCGCGTCGGCGTTCACGCCGTTCGCTATGGCCTGGGCGGCTCCCTCGTCCAGGAGAGGGATGAGCCCCGCTATGAGCGCGTCCGCCGCCCCGGAATTGAGGATGCCCGCGAGCACCACCGGGTCCGCGGTGGAGAGCACCGTGTCCAGCATGGCCGGGTTGGCGTTGAGGGCCTGGGCCGCCGCGGCCGCTACGTTGTTGGGAAGCATGGCCAGCAGCGTCGGCATGAAACTGCCCGAGAGGTCCAGGGCCTGGGAAACCGCCGATGCGTCCAGGCTGTTGGTGAGATTGATGAGAAGTTGGGGGTTATCGTCAGAGCCCCGAAGCGCCGCGGCCACGAAACCGGGGGAGAGCCCCCGCACCAGGCCGTCGATGAAGGAGGGCGCCTGGGCCAGGGCCGAGGCGATCTGCGCCCCGTCCAGGTTGGCCAGCATGGCCTTGGCGAGCTCGGGGTTGCCCTCCAGGGCCTGGTTGGTTATCTCCGCAATGGCCGGGTCGAGCAGCGGCAGCAGCCGGGTGACCAGGTCCGTGTTCTCTCCCAGGGCCGCCCCCAGGGCGGCGGTGTCTATCAGGGGAAGCACGCGGGTTACCATGCTTTCGTTGTTGAGCATGGTGGCCACCAGGTCGGGTGAGATGTTGTCCATCACCTGGAATATCAGGTCCGGATTCGCGTTTGCGATCCCCGCCGCCCAGGCGGGATCCAGTGCGTTGATAAGCCCGGAGGTGAAGGGCGATGAGTTGTTCATCATGGCCACGACCACAGCGGGGTCGAGCCGGTCCAGGAGCCCGTTGATCCAGGACGGGTCGTGCGCGGTAAGGGCAAGTACGTTGGAGAGCAGCTCGTCTGAGAGGTTGCCCACCAGGTCCGCGGTAGAGCCGGAATTGGCGTTGAGCACCCCGGCGATAACCGCCGGGTTGAGATAACCCATCATGCGGGACAGGAAAGTCGGGTGCGCGTTCATCCCCGCCGTCAGAACCGCGGGGTCGAGGTAGCGCATGATGCGGCTGACGAATGGACCGTTGGCGTTGACCACGCCCGCCACCACCGCCGTGTCCAGGTAACCCAGCAGGTCACCGACCAGGGATGGATTGCCGTTAATGGCCGAGGACAGGACCACGGGGTCCAGGAACCCGATGAGGGCGGTGACGAAGGCGCCGTTGGCGTTGACCGCGCCCGCCATAACGGCGGGGTCCGTGGCGGCCATGGCGGCGGTCACGAACTCGCCGTTGGCGTTCACGGCGTCCGCTATCACCTTTGCGTCCAGGTAACCCAGCAGGTCGGCCACGAAAGGGCCGCTCTCGTTCACGATGACCGCGATGGCCTCGGGGTCCAGGTATTCCAGGAGCTCCGTGGTGAAATCCGCCGAGGCGGGGTCGTTGAGCGCATAGGCCAGGGTTGCGGGATCGAGCTCGGCCACCAGCACCGCTATGAACTCGGGGTTGTCGTTTACCGCCTGCGCTACCTGTTTCGCGCCGTCATCTCCCAAGGCGACGATAAGGTCCCCCATCATCTCGGGATTGTTGCGCATGGCCTCGGCCAGTCTGGCCGGCTCCAGGTTCTCGATGAGGCCGGAGAGTATGCCCCCGGAACTCACGATCTTACCCAGAACGGGGCCGATGGGGTTGGAAGAAGGTATAAAAGCTACGGCGCCCAGCGCCAGCGCCCCGACGACCAGGACGATGACCACGATGTTTATGACTGTCTGGACTGAAGTCCTCAGCATCCTTTTCCTCGCTTCAAGCCTTCAGCCGGCAACTTGGATATTATACAAATATCCGGACTATATATAATATAATAAACATTAGTTCGGATAGTCCTGTAAACCCCCCAGTTCCCTTTTTTGCACGTTTTTAACAGCTTGGTAACATCATTGTAACAATCGAACCAAGCACTAATATATTCCCTGTATTATAGCACTACAGGGGCTCATTCTACCCTTTTCTCCAAAAACGATGCGTACTTGATGCGCCTGTCTGTAACGAAACCCGGCATAGTATTCCTCGCGGGCGGGCATTTGTCCTTCCCGTCAAACCAGCTGGTAAACACCTTTACAAGCTCAACTCTGGTGCGTATAGCGCAAGCAATAGCGCCCGCCCGCGCTACGGCTGGTCCGGCGCACGGAGAGACCGGCATACAAGGTCTTGCGCCGTTCCGCGAGTAATACCGGCAGGTCTCCCAAGGCGACGCCAACCCCTCTAGGGCTTCAATACCCCCAGGGCGTTGGTGCCGCCCTCCTTTTCTGACCAGTACATGGCCCTCTCCACGACCAGCGGCCTGTCGGAGATGACCTGGATAGAGGCATCACGCCCGGGGTCAACGAGGTTGGCATTGACGGTTATGCGCGCCCCACCCGAGATGCTCACCGGGTAATCGAGCGTGCTGCCGTCGGTGCGCATGAACACCAGGGTGGCGTGGGCGATGTCCTCGCTGGGATTGACCATAAGAACGTACTCGTCGAAACCCCATGCGGTGGTGCCCTCCGCCAGGTACCATGCCTGAGCGGCGGTAACCGATCCGGCGCTGCAATGCCCCCCGGCACGATCGCGCGAACCCCGCGGCCAGTACATGGCGCGCTCGGCGATGACCGCCTGGTCGGCCTGCACGTACGTGGACACATCGCTTCCGGGCACCACTTCCGCCACGTTCAAGGTGAAACGCGAGTAAGGTCCCACGGAGTACGCGGCTCGCACCCGGCTCCCCCCCGGTTTCATGAAGGTGAAGATAAGGCTGGCGGCTGCAGCGTTGGGGTTCTGGACCAGCACGTACTCCTCGAAACCCCAAGCCGTGGTGCCCTCGGCCAGCAGCCAGGTCGCACACCCCTCGGTCACGCCCAGCGTGGCATGACCTCCATCCCTGCCACCCCAGTACATGGCCCGTTCCGCGACGACTGGCAGATCGGCATGAATGTGGGTTGAGACGTCACTCGATGGCACGAGGTCGTTTACGGCAAGGGTCAGCCGCGAGTAGCCGGCCATGGTGAAATCGTACTCCTGGTTTGATCCACCCGGCTTCATGAAGGTAGCGCGCACGGACGCGGCAGCAGCGTTGGGGTTCTGGACCAGCACGTACTCCTCGAAACCCCAGGCGGTGGTGCCCTCGGCCAGGTACCAGTCCCTGGCGGTGGAGTTCGCCCCCACGGCTACGTGGCCGCCCGTCCTGCTGCCCCAGTACATGGAACGTTCCGCCACGACCGGAAGGTCTGCATGCACGTGAGTGGAGACGTCGCTCGATGTGACGAGCGAGTTCACCAGGACGGTCATCCTGGAGTTGCCGGTCATGGAGTAATCGTACTGCTGGGTGGAACCCCCCGGCTTCATGAAGGTGACCTGCACTGAGGTGGGTGCGGCGTTGGGGTTCTGGACCAGCACGTACTCCTCGAAACCCCAGGCGGTGGTGCCCT